>BQJD01000048.1 GCA_021604525.1 marine bacterium B5-7
GGTGACCGCACCGCCGTCGAAAGTCAGTGAACCGAAGGCGAGGGTGTCGTTTAAGGTAATCGCCGCATCGGTAGTGGAATCGAAACTGGCGTTACCCGTGATGGTCACATTGGCGGTGCCATCGTCTGTAATGGAACCCGCGGAATCCAGATCAAGCGACGCGGCGTTACTGGTACCGGACAATACCGTGGCATCGTTCTCGACAATGGTGACCGCACCGCCGTCGAAAGTGAGGCTACCCAGTGAATAAGTATCATCGAGTGTAATCGCTGCATCGGTGGTTGAATCGAAACTGGCGTTGCCGGTTACCGTTACGTTAGCCGTGCCATCGTCTGTAATGGAACCACCTGAATCCAGATCAAGCGACGCGGCGTTACTGGTACCGGATAATACCGTTGCATCGCTCTCGACAATGGTGACCGCACCGCCGTCAAAGGTGAGGTTACCCAGTGAATAAGTATCATCGAGTGTAATCGCTGCATCGGTGGTTGAATCAAAACTGGCATTGCCGGTTACCGTTACGTTAGCCGTGCCATCGTCTGTAATGGAACCACCTGAATCGAGGTCAAGCGACGTCGCATTGCTGGTGCCGGATAATACCGTGGCATCGTTCTCGACAATGGTGACGGCACCGCCGTCGAAAGTCAGTGAACCGAAGGCCAGGGTGTCGTTTAAGGTGATCGCGGCATCGGTGGTTGAATCAAAATCGGCATTGCCGCTAACCGTAATACTAGCGCCAGCTCCATCAGTAATGGCACCGCCGGCGTTCAGTGCAAAATTTCCGTTGCTCACATTTGTGTCGTTTAGAACTATTCCATCACCTTCATCGATAGCTGCGTTACCTGCGCCAGTGACTGTTACGCCCAGAAATGAGAGCAACACATCGAGGGGATTAGCACTACCGATTCCAGTGGCAGCTGACAATGTCGCAGTGGATGCAGAAATATCCGTGTTCGTATCTCCACCGTCAATAATTGCGCCTGCGGTACTGGTTGCAATAACATTTCCTGTTGTTGATACGCCGCCCAGAGCTATATCTTCATACGCCGTCAGTGTTACCAGACCAGAGCCACCATTAATTACTGCGCTATCACTCATCGCGATTGAACCGCGATCACCATCGGCAATACCGGCACCTTCATTATCCGCCGCTACAGTGACACCTGCGGATCCGGTCGTGCTTATCGTGCCTGTGTTGTGCAATACGTCATCGCCCGCAATTAACGCAACGCCGCCACCACCGGTATCAATTATATTTGCTGCAATTGTCAGATTATCTCCAGCCGATACGCTGTCACCCGCAATGACTGTGATCCCACCGGTTCCAACGTTGACGATGTCGCTTGTAATTGAAACAGGGCTTGCGGCGTTTATCTCAATCTTGCCGGCGCCACCAGTAATCGAAACACCCGAAGTTCCACCCACATCACCAATGGCAATGGCACCAGCATTATTGATGGCAATGTCGCCTGTGCCAGTGGTTGCCGCCAGGGTATCCACATCAAGTTCTAACGGTGTCGCCTGAGTTCCAATTCCTGTTGCAGCGATCAATTCGGCTGAAGTCGCCGTTACCAATCCTGTACCGGAAATGGAACCGGCTTGCGCTTCAAGTTTTGCGAATCCATCAACGGTAATATTTGCGTCAAGTATTATGTCGTTGCCGGCCGTTGCAGTAAGGGAGACGGCAACATCGCTGATATCCAGATCGTTGGTGAATGTAATATTCTGAGTTGCTTCCAGAATAATGTTCGCATCAACCAAATCCAGGTCTGTCGGGTCAACGGACCACACGCCAACTGCCGGCGGATCTCCAGAAAAAATATCTCCGCCACTCGCGCCATCCGCGCCACCTGTTATTACTTCAATATATTCCGGATCAAATAACACGGTACCAGCAGAACCGTTGGTCGCTGACAGGTCGACACTGCCTGAGAAACTCAACAACCCTTTGCCTGATATTTCGACGAATCCACCATCTCCTGATATAGCACCGCCTCGTGCAGAAACATTTCCATTCATATGTGTGGAGTCGTCCGCCCAGACGATTACCCGACCCCCGTTCCCTGTAGAGGTTGCATCGGCATTGATGTTGACGTCGTCTGCAACGTAAGTTTGAGATGCGTTACGAACGTCGGGATTACCGCCCCGGTAATCACCGCCGATTAATATCTCTCCGCCACCCGAATGGCCGGACGCATCAACTGATGCGCCTTCGTCCAATAAGACGTTTGCGCCGAGTATTTTTATATTGCCGCCGATCGCCCCGTTCTCATCGTTCGATGCATCAAGGCTGGCGCTGACAAGCGCGGTGCCGTTATCACCGGCATCGATTGCGATATCGCCACCACCCGTATCGACCATTGCGGTCACACTGGCACCAAAGGAAAAGCTATCCAGTGACTCATCATCAAGTTCGGTTTCCAGTTCCAGTGCAGGCTCTGGTTGAGTCTCTGTAACAACCTCAATAGGCGTCACGTCTGATGTAGTATCGCCTTCAAATAATTCGGGTTGCTGCGCAGGTTCGCTTGTGGGCGTATCGATATGGGTGTCTGCGACTTCTATATCGGTTGGTGTGTTTTCAACCGGGTCATCAGCCGCGACTGTATCGTCGGTTTCTACGGGAGCAACGGCCGAGCCTGTAATAACGCTACTTAAATTGCCGCCGTTGGTTCGGACTTCGGCGTCGATATTCACTTTTCGCCCGGCATTTAAACTGACATCCAGTTTACCGCTGGTCGATGTAATCGGTTGGTTAACATCAATTTGGTTGTGGGCTGTCATGGTAAGAGACGCATCGTCACCTTCGCTTTTGGTGATTGGTGCGTTGACTGTAATATTGCCTTCGCCTTCACCACTATCGCTGGTCTTTATCGCGACGTTACTGCCGTTATTCAATGCGTCTACAATCGTTCCCGCACGCGCTTCATCGATGTCTATGTCTTCAGGATCCAGCAACCAGGTGCCGGGGTTTCCCCTTGATGCGCTAACATCCGCAGCCCGAGTGAATTCCAGACTCTTGCGGCCGGAGGTTTCAATCAAGCCACCATCGCCACCAAATGGACCGCCACGTGCCAGCAACTCGCCATGAGCTTGTGTATGATTTTCTGACCACACGATTACGCGGCCGCCATCTCCGGATGTGGTCGCGCTGGCGTCTATTCGACTTGCGGAATCAACAAGTGTGTTGGTGGCCTTGGGACCGAAGCCGCGACCCTGGTAATCGCCACCAACTAAAACTTCACCACCTGAGGTACCGGTTGCATCGATACGTGCGCCACGCAAATTCACCTGGTCACCCAATACGGTTACCCGGCCACCTGAGGTTGATGTTCCACCGCTGGCGCTGATGTTGCCGCCAATATCAGCTTCCTTTTCCGCAAACAGATAGATCATGCCATCGTTGGAACCTGACCAGACGCGGTTCGCCTGGATCACGCCTCGTTGTCTTAATGTGCCGGCATAAATACTGACTGAACCGCCGTTGGCCAATAACGATCCAAGATTCAAAACCTCGCCTTCAGGCGCCCGAACTTCAAAGGTAATGTGGTCATCATTTAAACTGGTCAGATTGACCGACTTGCCAGCCGCCAGAAGTAAATGGCCGCCATCTGTCTCGATGATTCCGCTGTTTTTGATATCCGGTGCGATAAAGACAACATCGCCGTCCTTGCCGGTTTTTATGTACCCTTGATTGTCGATTGTTCCACCATTGCCTTCAAACTGGTAATTACCGGCAATAAAGTTGGCGTCCGACATGTTGAGTGTCGAAGCCACGAGGCTCGCTGTGTTTATTCGTGCATTGCGTCCAAACAGAATTCCGTTCGGGTTGATCAGAAAGATCCTCCCATTGGAGGAAAGCTCGCCGAGAATTTTCGAAGGGTTCGCTGATATAACGCGATTTAAAACAGAGGACAGAGAATTTTGTTGATTAAAACGGGTGATCTGGTTCGAACCGACCGAAAAATCCTGCCAGTTGATAATGGCACCGGGTGTGTTAGTCACAGAAAGGCTGCCACCTTTGCTGCTGAATGTTGCCGCGCCATGCACTACGGAAGGCCCGTTCGGATTGGCCTCTGCAGTACCCGCTAACAGAGCTGCAATTGCAGCACCCTTGATAAGTGCTGCGTAACTTTCAGGTCGCGCGAGTCGTATCGCTATAGACCATGAAAAGCTCGCGTTACTCACAGCGTAACTCCAGAAAGTCCGGCGTACTCTCATCAATATTGTCCGGAAAAACAATCGGGTCATCGATCAGGAATGCCGGAAGGACACTCAGGCAGCCAAAAGCAGTACGACTTGCATAACCCGCATCACCCGTACCAAGCTCCAGGGTCTTATTGTCACGCATCACAAAGATACGCCCTTCATATACTGCGAAGTAAACACCGGGCGGTTGGCCTTCAAGATCAATCGAGTCGAGACATTTCGTTTCAGCAAGGCTAGCAGCAGCACTTGGCTTGCCTGCCGTAATGCGTTTATTGTCTTCAGCGCATGTATTGTCCTCGGCATCGCATACGCGTACATCCCACGCAGTTCCACGAATACCCATTGAAGCATCGCTTGTTCTGACCAGGAAGCCATCGGGGTTTGTCTTGCCAATCAGGCCGCTGACCGCGCGAAGCCCACCACGCACTAATTCGAAAATCGCTTCATCCTTTTTATCAGCTTCGTTGAGGCTGAATTTCTCGATGACAAATTCGGTGTTGGGACGCAGTGTCGTCTTGGTTTTATCATTGAAGGCGATAACGACAAAGCTCTTATCGGCGGTGGTTATCCGGTCTCCGATATTCACTTCAGAACCACGGGCGAGGAATCGAGCTACCTCATCATCGCCAGTCGCAGTTACAGCACCTTTAGCCAATAACACTGAACCGGCAACTGAAGCTGCTGACAATTGATCGGCAACAACCATGAGGGCTGCAATAAAAGCAAAACGACTAAACCAAATTTGTGTCATATCCCATTCCCATTAATAGCTCATTACAAGGCTGAAGTGTATGCGATCGTCACCATCGCGAGTGGTGCCCGGCCCGAGGGGGCTTGCGCCATCGATAACGTTGGCCCAGTAGAGCGATAACGCCAGGTATTTGCGCCATGACCAGCGAACTCCGGCGCCGGCACTTGACACGGTTTCGCGTGCCAGTTGCCCTGGAAGCGGATCGATAATTCTACCGCTTGCCCCATCGACAAAGACGATGAACTGAACATTACGCCAGGTCGGTGTCCATATCTGCAACGTTCCGAAGTAACCGCGGTCACTCGTTAATTCGCGCTCCTGAAATCCACGCACGGCATCAACACCTGTCAGTCCAAATTGTTCTCCGGAAATGAGAGGCTCATCCGTATATTGCCCATCCGTACGAAGGTATAGAGTCCATCCGCCGAATCGGGTCTGAAGCGCAGCACCGAGCCGTACAAGCTGCCAATTACTATCTGCACCCGAGCGGGATGCTGCATAATCTTCGTCGTTGTTGAAGCTTCCACTGTTGATGTTGTGAAAGTAGCCGGCATTTAATTCCAGGTCGGTACGGTCGCTGCTGTGCGATCCAACGTAGCGCATAAGACCAGGGCGACTACGTACGTCAACACCTATCGGGCTTCCTTCAAAATCAATATCGTTATCGAATAGTTTGTCTTCCATACCAACAGACAGTTGATGCTGGTATCGACCGACTTTAGGGAATAACTGAGTGTACTGAACTGCGTAAGCGTCGCCCTTACCGGCAACGTTGAATACTTCGGCGACAATGCCGGTGTCTATATCCGATCGAGCTGCGAGAATGGATAATAGACCGCCTGCACGATACAAGGGTATCTGGTAGTTCAATCCGAATTGGCTGACATCCGCATCCTGGTCAGGGCTGGTTGTCCATGTCGCAATGCCGACATGATCACGATTAAAAATATTCCCGTGTTGAACTCCAACTCCAACACGGTTTTCGCCTGAATCTTCGGTTCCCGTATTATTGGCCCACAGAAATAGTGATACCGGTTTGGCGTCACGGACGGTAATCTGAGCCGGCACGCCGCTATTATCGTCTGCTGCCGCGAATCGCAGTTTAAGCCGCTTACGTGGATGTACGTTGGCAACACGTAGAGATCGGGATATATCTTTGGTGTTAGGTGACTCGTCCACCTTGAGCGCGGGAACACTGCGCAGGATGTTTTCTTCAGAAAAATGTGAATTTCCCGAAACGATAATTTCGCGAATCGGGAAAGCAGTTATGCGCAGCTTTATTGTTGTAGCGGTGATGGGTTGGGGCGGCACCGCTGTAATATAAAAAGCGTAACCGGCGTCACGTAGTGCAGATTCAAGCGCTGAAGCCGCTTGCTGGACAGGCTCAATGCTGTCGTGTTTGCCGAGATAGGGATCGAGTAGTTTTCTTGTGTATCTATCAGAAAATGGATTAGGTCCGTCCACCTCGAAGTTTTCGATATTCAGGCTGAGTGTTTGTCCCAAGGCAAAAATTGGGCAGACCAAAACAAAAGTACCCAGCCAGAATACCGCAGCCCCATGAAATATCAGGATACAACTCTTTATCATCCAAAAGCCCACCAAAGGGAATCTTTAGTTTAAAGTACTTATTCCCGTATTTTTGTAATGCTTTAAAGTAGTGAAATATCTTAAAGTCATTATGTTGTATCAGGACACTAAAACTAACCGTAGCCTCCTCGCTCCACCTTGTCAATGATTGATTGGGCTATATTAAAATTGATTCTGATCGGTATTTCGAATGTATTCAAAGTAGATAAACATAATAATACAATGGTTATTATCCGTAGTGAATCTGACCAATTTTGATATTTATCTATCTCATTGATAATTATTAATAAATACCATTTACTATTCCTGGTTTCAGACTATAGAACCTCTGCGGAGAATATTTAATATGATTGCGGTAATTTTTGAAGTAATCCCGAATCCTGATCATAAACAGGCATACCTGGATGAAGCTGCAGTGCTTCGCCCATTGCTCGAATCAATCGATGGATTTATTTCGGTAGAACGGTTTTCGAGTTTGACAGACCCGACAAAAATTCTTTCCTTGAGCTTTTTTGAATCGGAAGAGGCCGTGGCTACCTGGCGTAATCTTGTCGAGCATCGATCGGCTCAGTCAAAAGGTCGATTTAAATATTTTAATGACTATCGCCTGCGTGTCGCTTCGGTATTACGCGATTATGGTATGAATGTACGAGAACAAGCGCCGCCAGACAGCAAGTCTGCATTGGGAGAATCAGGTAGCAGCACATTTAAAAAAGCCCCTTGAATGTTTGTTTTCATTTTTAGAGTCCTCGATAGGGGCTCTGTAAACCCCTCGCCTTAAGGCGAGGGAGTAATATTGCGTGATATATAACAGGTAGAAGTTACTGGCTGAATAGTGTCATTCAAAGCGTGATATCCTGAATTATATACATACAAGCTTGTATGCCAGCATCATTCACACAAGCCGGTTAAATATCTTCTACTCACTTAAGGATTGGTTTATTCTTTTACGTCCATATAGCACCTACATCAGGAGCGAGACCATGCAACTACATACGGCAGCAGTCGTCTTAATCGCAGTAACTATCGCCAGTCCGGCCATGGGGCAAGGCGAGGACCGATCCATGAGTTTTTTCGTTACCAGTGTCGGTGTGGGTAATGGTGCTGACCTCGGTGGTCTTGAGGGCGCCGATGCGCATTGTCAAAATCTGGCAACTGCAGCCGGAGCCGGGGAACGTACCTGGCGCGCTTATCTCAGCACCGAGGAACCAGATAAACGCGGAGTATCCGCACGCAGCCGTATTGGTCAGGGCCCGTGGTATAACGCGCAGGGTTTGTTGATCGCGGCCAACCTCACTGATTTGCACCTTTACAATAAAACCATCACTCTGGAAACGGCACTGGACGAAAACGGTGATCGCATCAAGGGAAGATCTGCTGATCGTAATGAGCACGATATTCTCACTGGCACGCAGGATGATGGCACGGCTTACTTCCCTGACGACAAGGATCACACCTGTAATAACTGGACCAGCAGCGATGAAGGTAGTGCACAAGTCGGTCATCACGACCGTAACGGCGGTGGTAATACCTCCTGGAATTCAGCCCATGCCTCACGGGGCTGCAGTCAGGAAGGTTTACGCAGTACAGGCGGCAATGGTTATTTCTACTGCTTTGCAGCGGACTGACTTACCGATTCATGTTTGATCATCGCCGGGCTGAAACTTCAGCCCGGTACGATCATCGTACCGCCGTTGCCGGCCAAGGCCCGTCCCATATTTGCAGTATCGGTGATCAACCCTTGCGCATTTGAACGCTCGACAAAGTCGATAATGGCACGAACTTTCGGTGCCATGCTGCCTTCAGCAAACTGACCGTCCTGGTCATAAGCACGTGCTTCGGATACGCTTAGTCGTGACAGCCATTTTTCATCGGGTGTATTGAAATTGATGGCGACTTGCTCGACCCCGGTCGAGATGACGAAGACGTCAGCACCCAATTCCATTGCAAGTAATCCCGAGGCATAGTCTTTATCGATCACAGCCTCTCGACCCATGATTTTTCCGTCATCGTTTTCGACGACAGGAATCCCGCCACCGCCGCATGCAATGACCGTGTAGTTTGCGGCGAGAAGATCGCGAACCGGATCGATATCAACGATTGATCGGGGTTGTGGAGAGGCAACGACACGTCGCCAGCCGCGCCCTGCATCTTCATCAACAACCCAGCCGAGTTCTGCTGCCCGTGTTTGCGCGGTGGCTTCGTCCATATAGGAGCCAACCGGTTTGCCTGGTTTCTCGAATGCGGGATCGGAAGGGTCGACGAGAATCTGGGTGACGATTGCAATCGCGCGTGCATCCATGCCTCTTGAGCGAAACTCGTTGCGAAGCGCGCGCTGAAACATGTAGCCGATTGCACCTTGCAGGTCTGCACATGCGTAGTCCATGGGTACCGGCGGCACTTCCGCCAGGGCGAGTTCGGAGCGACGAAGTATAAAACCGATTTGCGGACCGCTACCGTGGGTAACCACAACCCGCCAGCCAGAGGCGACGACGTCGGCGATATGGGATGCGCTGGCATCCACCGCCAGAGACTGATCCGGTATCGTCTGGTGTTTGTCGTCCTGAATTAACGCGTTACCGCCGACTGCGATCACTGCGAGTTTTCCGGCTGATGCCATGATACTTCTCCTACTCCAGAGATTGCGCAAGTGCGTTAAGGGCAGATGAGAAGCATGCCATTGGCGCTCGTGTGATACCCGCACCAATCTGGCCGATACCCGGCGCTTTATGAGCGATGCCTGTATTGATAACCGGTGCGATTCCGGTATCGACCACCTTGCGTACATCGATACCCGCTGGGGTTCCGGCAAAATCGAGTGAGGGCAGGGTGAAGGCTTCGTTTCTACCAAGTGTTATGTTTGTCATCTCCTCGCTATTCGCAATGGCATCGTCCGGTGTACCACCGACGAATTGAACAATAGCCGGAGATGCAGCCATCGCGAAACCGCCAATTCCCGCAGTCTCGGTGATGCTGCTGTCGCCAAGATCCGGTGCAGCATCGGCGGATGAATAGCCGGCAAAGTAGAGTCCATCGACAACCGGCGAGTCTGTAACAAACCATTGGTCACCGCAGCCGCTTAACCTGATTCCGAACTCGACGCCGTTACGTGCCATCGCTGTCACGAGACTGCTGTGAGGCACGTCGGCAGCCGCATCGAGCATCGCTTTACAGGCGGCCATCGACAGATTGAGGAAGAAATGATCGTTGCCCGTGACGAAATCCGCTACTGCCGCGAGATCCGCCGGATTGACATCGGTGCGTAAAGCCGCCGGTAACAGACGCCGGAATAAAAGTGATGAAGCAGCTACATTACGGTTATGTATTTCATCGCCCATATGCAGCGCCTGGGCCATCAACGGCTTCAACTCGATGCCGCCAATGTGATCAATCACTTTGGCAAGTGTTGGGGCGAGTACATCCCGCATCCAGCGCAAGCGGTCGATCACCTCTTCTCCGTTAGCGCCGAAGCGAAGCGCCTTGCCCAATCCCTCGTTGAAATTACTAAAGGCGATGTTGCCGCCTTCTTCATTTTTAACGATCCATACCGGCATGGACGGGCTGATGATACCTGCCATGGGGCCAACACAGGCATGATGGTGACACGGTGACAGGGTAACCTCGTTTGACGTCAGCAGTGCCTGCGCACCGGCTACATCGGTTGCCCAGCCTTCGTACATCACGGCGCCAATGACAGCACCTTCCACCGGACCGCATACATTTTCCCACGCTATCGGTGGACCGGAATGCAGAATCGTTCTGTCAGTCATTCCGGGAATTGTTTCACGTGCACGCCCGACGCCGACCAGAACAGGGCGGGCAGCCAGGTAACGTGCGTATGCGATCCGATTGGCTGCTTCCACATCAGGATGGGCAATTAAATTAGCAAGTGATCGAGCTACGTCTTCGTTACCGTTGCCGGGTGGTCGCCAATCCACCTGCACGGCTGTGCCGCCTGTAGTGAGAATATTGTCGGCAAATGAGGCAAGGCCGATATTAACGACTTCCAGTGGTTCTCCAAACAAATGTGTCATCCGCTTATTTCCCGATTTGAAGTCTCGAAACGTGACTGTTGATGGGCCGCTATCCGTGCCGCAATGCGAGCCGCACCGGCGTTGCTGTCGGCAAGCAGGACACCCACGTCTCGAAGTGCGGATTCCTGTCGTTCGAGCCCCTGCGGGTCGAGAGAGGTTCCGCAAACCGAAGCGACGAATATGATTTTTCGCCCGTCCCTGGCCGCGCGCTGTTGTGCTGCCTGGATCGCCGGCACCAGCTCCGCCACGGGATCGTCATGGGCTCCGTAGCCGAGGACTATATCGAGCAACAACACGGCCACGGTCGGGTCGGCAGCCTCCGTAACCATCCTTTCGTTGCGTAGTGAAAGATCGATCATCGGGTGTGGTCGACCGCGGGTGAATACATCGTCGCCAAGGTCTATCAGTGTGTGTTCCCGACTAACCCATGGGTCGCCGATGTCGAACTTTTTATCAAGCGGTGTATTGGACCATACCGGGTCACAAGTGGCCGAGAGCAACAGCGTGGACTCGTAGCAAAACGTGCCGCCGCTGAAGAGTCCGCGAATGTATAGTTGCTCCGGTGTTAATGTGTCCAGGTATTCACTTTCACTCGATATGTTTGAACCACTGGTTGTTGCCACGTCCGATGGATCACGACCTTCTGCTAGCGCCACGGCGATAGATGCTGCGTCGTCCAGCGTTGCCGCAGTGTGGATATTTGCACTGCCTTGTTCTAGTGCAGCGGCACCGAGGAAGTTGATTACCACGGGTTTATCAATATTTGCAGCCGCATCGAAAAGCCTTTTCGCTACATCAGGGGCGGGTGGTTTGGAAACCAGGACAATAACGCGTGTATCCGAGTCGTTGCCGAGTGCTTCAAGGCCGCGAAGCATGGTCATGCCGCCTATGGCTGCCTTTAAATCCCTGCCACCTGTACCGATCGCCTGGGAGATTCCCTGGCCACGTCGATCAATCAGGCAGGTTACTTGCTGAAGGCCGGTACCGGAGGCAGCAACGACGCCGATGCTGCCTGGACGTACTGCGTTGGCAAATCCCAGTGGCGTGCCATCAATGATCGCGGTACCGCAATCGGGTCCCATCAGCATGAGTTCACGATGATTGGCCAGTTGTTTAAGTTCAAGTTCATCTTCAATCGTCACGTTGTCGCTGAACATCATGACGTTCAACCCAAGGGCGAGTGCTTTTTTAGCTTCCGCGGCGGCGTATTCTCCAGGTGTCGAGATAAGTGCGAGGTTGCCGGTGGGATGCTCTGCGATTGCCATTTCAATTGAGCGAGGTGCAATTTTCTTGCGGGCACCGTCGCGCGATTGATTTTCCCTGTAAAGAAGTGATGACGCATCATCCAGGGCATCAGCGACTGCTTGTTCGTCACCTTCGATGACTACAATCAAGTCCCCTGAATTGAAGCCTTCGATCTCGGTGATCAGCGACGCTGCGCGCAACAGTTCGAGATTGCCCTCGCTGGCCATGACGGCCTGAGCTTGAACAATTCCGTCGCGGCCGGCTAAAGCGGATGAAACCTGCATGAGTGTGACTGAGTCACGATACAGATTCGGAAATACCTTTGTCTCGGTAATCATTGCACTACGTCTCCAGTTCGTCTCTCGCGGCAACCGGCGGCGAGCGCTATCAACATCGCGCGAACACCATCGCATCCGGAACTCGCGCCTACTGCAAGCGCACGGTCAGCAATGGGTTTAACAACGTCGGGTATCTCTCCTCGAGCGATTGTAATAACAAGATCTGCAAGTGGTTCTGCAAACGCACCGTGGGTTGCAAGACGCAAATACTCTGCGCTCACCCGATTGGTATGTATCGCCGCGTTACGTACTGACAATTCGATCTCGTGGATAAATTTTGTAAGGGCTTCATGTTTGTCACCAGTCGCGTACAGACCGGCAAGAAAGCCCACCAGCATGTCATCGCCGGCGGGTGTGAGTCCGGGCCCGACACCAACAAGGGCATCGACCGCAGCCCGTCCCTGTGCCACGTTGCATTGACGGGCAGCATGGTACAGATCCTTCAGGCGCTTCAGTAAAACATCCGAGCCGGGATAGGAGCGCATCGTACCGTGACGAGAAAGACAACGGCGTACGACCCACCAGGCCGTGCGTACTTCAGGTTGACTCAAGTCGGTGTCGATGTTGTCGAGTCTGGTGTGCCAGCGCGGAACATCATGCAGTCGGACCTCAATGGCACTTGCGCCGATGCGAAGCACACCGGCACGGCAGCCGGCACGATCGCCTGGTGACACACTATGGTCGAAGGCGAATCGCGGCGGCGCATCTACGCATACCGCGTTAGGTGCATTACCGTGTTCAGATGCAATAACGCAGAGCAAGCGTTCGTCATCGAGCGCGAGGTTGCAGGCTCGTGAAAACACACTATGGACGACCCCTGAAAAACGTCCCGTTTCGGCATGTGTGCCAACGGAAAGGGCGTGCAGGCGATTCATGTAGCGTCTTTATGAATTTGACTGAGTGCATCTATCGCTGAGTCGGCGTCCGACACCCACCCGAAAATACCGCCCTGGGCTTTTATCATCTCCAGTGCGACACGTTGAAACTCGGGGAAGTAGGAACCAACGCAGTCTGCAAGCACCACGCATTCATAACCGCGGTCGTTCGCCTCGCGCACGGTCGTGTGAACGCAGACCTCGGTTGTGACCCCACACACGACCATTGTTTCGATGCCACGATTTTTCAGAATCAAATCCAGGTCGGTCTCGTAGAACGCGCCTTTTCCGGGTTTGTCTACGACCGGTTCGCCATCTACGGGATAGAGCTCGGGAATAATGTCATGTCCGTGCGCTCCGCGAACCAGAACCCTGCCCATCGGTCCTTCGTCACCGATTCCCACCTTGAGCCCGCCGCGCGCAAGCTTGGTCGGCGGTGCATCGGCCAGATCCGGTCGGTGTCCCTCGCGAGTATGTATGACTGGAATATTCGCAGCACGCGCCGCGGCCAGTACACGGGAACATGGCTCGATGGTCGATCGCAACTGCGATACATCGTTACCCAGCATTTCGCCAAAGCCACCCGGTTCGACGAAATCGCGCTGCATGTCGATGATCAAAAGCGCAATTTTTCGAGGATCAAATTCCAGTGGATAGGGTTCAGCATTTATCGTTAAGTTGTTCATCATTGTCTCCATGCGCACAATCAGCCAAACGGGTTGTTTGACTAAACCCCCCGATCAATTTTCACTGTCACGAGAAGCGGAGTAGATCCGCCAGTCAGCAATGTCGGATATGTCTCGATGTTCGCCCTCGGCCAGTTCACGCGGGTAAAGAATTCCCCAGACCTCGCGACCGTTCTCAAGCTTCACGCGACCCCGATACAGCCCCGGGGGCTCGCCTGCCTCGACGCGATTCCATACATCCTGGGGGATCTCGTAGAGCTCACCCAGCACCGATACGCCACCTTCGTCAACCTCGAACATTCCGGGATGAATATCGTCGATCGAGTAAATCCGGTAGCGCGGCACGGTACGAAACTCGCCAAGGAACGTGGCGCCGGACAGGTTTTCGTGCAGTTCAAGGCCACGCATGAGTGTGCCGTTTACGAATAATTCGAAAGAGGAAGATTCGTCCGTGTTTTTATTAGTCGTCATTCTTCCTCCTCAAGATCGGAGATAGGTTCTTCGTCGCTCCATCTATCCACCAGCATGCAGACACCGGCAATCATGAGATAGCCAAGGGCAATACCCGGTTGGGCAGCTATGGCGAGCACCTCGGCATGGATAAAACCGAAGAATGCGAACACGGCAGCCACAAGGGCATAACCGGCTGCCCAGCGGAATTTTTTGTCGATAATGAACGCGGCGATGGCGCCGAGCATCAGACCGGCAAGCACGGCGCCGCCGGCAACCAGTTCCATTCCTTGATAGACCACGGTGCTGGAGAGACCGTCATAGCCGACCGTCACTGCATTAGTCCCAGCCGCGCCCAGGGCGTTGTCGACCTGGGTCTTACCCCAGATTGCGATATTCGGAACGAGCGCGAGGATAACGGCAGGCGCATGTCGAGAGGGCGATGCCTGGAATGCCTGGGCACCGATGACAAGACCGATGAACAGCAGAATTGGAAGAATGGCCACCAGCGGGATCACGGCCAGAAACAACGCCGTCAGACCGAAGAACAGAACCGCTGCGATCACCACGCCGGTTGCAAGTGAATAGCCGATGCGTCCACCCACTGCCTTCCAGCCCGGATGGCCGATATACACGGCGGGCGGAAATGGACTGCCAAGAAATGAACCGACTACCGCACCGATGCCATCTGCGAAAAGTATCTTGCGAAGATTGTAATCGTCACCTGCAGCGGATGCGCTTTCAACGTTGTTCATCGCCTCTGTGAAGTTATAGATACCTAGTGGGATCGCGGTCGCCAGCAACGGCAATACATCGCTTAGCCCGGTTAACACATCAGTCGATGGAATTGGCAGGTATAACCCGAACTGGTTAATGGCCTCGCCAACTGCGGTCGGTTCCATGACACCGCTCCAGTTGAGCGCCACAGCAATCCACGCGAATATGGTACCGACAATAATCGCTGCCAGTCCGCCGGGAATTCCAAACGGAAGTCGCACGTTGGCCATCCAACTGATCAAAATGATCGCGAATGCGACGAACGAGATCCATGGCACTTCCCACATCTGAAAGGCCGGACGCATCGAGATAAAAGTGATCGATATACCGGCGAGTGTGCCGAGCATGGCTGCACGTGGCGTGTACTTGCGTATTGTGGGGCCAACGAATGCGCCAATGAGTACGACGACGCCGATGATGAATGCCCACGCAAGGCCGGCCTGCCAGGCGAGGATTACCGAGTCTGTCTTGATCAATACGGGGAGCATGATGACAAAGACCACGATAAACATATGTGGCACGCTTGGCCCATAAGGCATGGCGGCTACATCGCTGCGGCCCTCCCGCTTGGCCATCTGATAGGCGAGCCAGGTGTAGTACAGATTGCCGATTGGCAGTGCGATGCCGAGTGCCGGAAGAATTCGGCCAAAGACGATGTCATCCGGCATTTTCAGAACGTAAAGACATAGAGTGGTCAGAACGATGACGTTGAGAAGAACGTTGGTGAAAAGCCCGAAGAAAGCGTTCCAGTCTCCTGAAACCCACAAACGCGGTTTGAACCCACCGGAATTTACATTGTTATTCATTGACCATCCTCCTTACGTTCCGGTTTTGCCGGAAACAGTCATACGATCCGTTGTCGGATCGATATTGATTATCAACCGGGCTAGCGATGTTCCACGCCACGGGACTTCAACCCGTAGGCACGCGCGAGGGCATCGGCAATCGATGTTTCCACGATCGCGCAGCCGGCCATTATGTTGCGTTCCATCGCTATGCGAGCACCCGCCACATCTTTGGCAACAATTCGATCCAGTACCGCAAGGTGTTGCCGACAGGTCTCTTCAACACGCCCAGGGCGTGCGAAATCTATTGAACGAAATATCAGCAGACGTTTGTTGATCGACTGCAGCTCACGCAGCAGGGTTTCGTTGCCAAGCACCTTGGCAAGGCCCTCGTGAAACGATTCGTCGAGGCGTGCAAGTTCTTCATTCGACGCCTTGGAAGCATTATCGAGTTGTGCTGTCCATTCCCTATACGCTTCTTCGAGTTCAGCAGCCGCTGTGTCACGTGACGCCAGGCGTTCCACGACCATCAGTTCCAGGGCCAGTCGAACTTCGTAGAGTTCCTCGATCTCGCGAACGTCGAGTTGTCGTACCGCGTATCCGCGCCGTGGAAGTTGTTCGACAAAACCATTTGCAGCAAGCACCTTGAGCGCTTCACGGACGGGACTTCGACTGATACCGAATTCCCGGCAAAGATCTTCCTCCGTAATCCGATACCCGGGAGGGTAGTGCCATTGAACGATGCGTTCGCGCATAGCAGCGACAAGTTGTTCAGCGAGGCCGGTTCCATCCTCTGACTGGTCGGAAAGCGGTTTCACCGTAGATGAAGACGAGTAGGACTTGGGAGTATCAGATTTCTGCATACGCAGATTGTATACATATAGCGTATACAATATCAATCATGCCCGATTCCCCTTAAATTAGTGCCCTCGAGGTTCAAACGTACTTGACGATGTTAGCCGTGGAGGGCAGGGAAATATCCGTTAATTCCTTGAAATAACGCCTTTCTGCTGTATTAACGGCTACCGCTTGTCACGGTTGATCAGCGTGGGATATTCAGGAAATCAGAGACCTGGAGGGGCCACTGAGGGTTTTGAAAAAAGTTTGTCCGACGAATACTGGTTTTCTTTCGTAGAAATTTGTTGTGGTATCCAATTTCGACGTTGACCCAAAACGATCTTCCAGAAATTACCGAGGAATATTGCGCTCTCTTTGAGAATGATCGCTATTGCCTTGCAATGATTCAGTCCCGGAATTCATGTGTGTTGCCATTACTCATCGGACGATTTGTCTAGCTGCTCCAACGTTCTTTTGAGAGCTTCTTTTACCTTTTGCTTGTCGGTGCAATTGCCTTGAATGGAAATTGTCACGCCGTCGTCTTCAGATTGAAAAAAATTCTCGTCTTTCGCGAGGTCTTCATATGTGCCGAGAACACGATACGTTCTTACCGGTTTGGAAAATCCCTTCATGGTCGTTGCTTCTTGCTCTTCGGCAAGCAACCAGTCTTTGACTATTGAATAGGTCTCGGCAGCAATTAATATTCCACCCGATTCTGCGTGGGATTCCAGCCTGGCAGCAAGGTTCACCTCGCGTCCGATTATTGTCTGGTCCATACGGTTCAAGCTGCCAAAGTTACCTACCGTGCAATAGCCGGTGTTGATGCCCACACGCGCAGTGAACGGGCGGTCGATCAAGCCTTGTTCGCGCCAGCCTGCCTGTAGCTGTTTCAATCGTTTCTGCATTGTCAACGCCATGCGTACACAGGCTTCAGCGTCCGCCTTCACCCCCTTGCTTTGTGGATCACCGAAGTAACACATGATGGCATCGCCAATGAATTTGTCGAAAGTCGCGCCATATTCCTCCGCGATCATGGACATCTCCGTTAGATACTCATTGAGTAGTGCGGTTAATTCCTCCGACTCAAGCTGGTCTGCAACTTCGGTGAAACCGACGATGTCCGAGAAAAATATGGTCAACTTCTTACGCGTTGACTCAATGGTGACAATTTGATCACCACTGATGATGGATTGATAAAGCTGCGGTGAGATGTATTTTGCCAATTGATGCGAAACATTCTCCAAAGTTGAATTGGTATTCCGGAGTTCATTTACCATTCGCGTATTCTCAATCGCAATCACGGCCTGGGCAGCAAATGCTCGTAAAAGCGCGAGTTGTTGTTCTGACAGTGAACCTGGTTTAAGTCGAACGACGCCAAGAACTCCAATCGCTTTGCCGTGACGCAGCATGGGCATCATGGTGACCGCGCTATAACCGGTGGCGAGGAAGTTCCTGGCGCCGGCGCTATCCTTGTTCGACGACTTCGCGACATCCGGGATATCAATTTCCTGTCCCTCCAATATCGCGACGCCATGCATATACTCGCGTGTCAGTGGAAATGGGAAACGTCGACGCCATGCTTCAGCGCGGATAGGGTCTTCATCTGCAACTGCGACAGCATCAACTATGTCGCCTACTGGAAGCGCCACACTGATGGCGGCACCCGGAAACAATCTTGAACCGCTTCGAACGATCGCGTCGAAGACAGGTTTCGCGTCGCTTGGTGAACTGCTGATGACATGCAGGATTTCGTTAGTTGCAACTTGTCGATCCAGTGCCTCTTGCAGCTCTCGTTTTACAAGATCCAACTCGGCTCGTGGTTTAGCCGCAGAACCACCTTTGCTATTTACAACATATCGTTTTCGGCTTTCCGTCATGCTATCTCCCTATGGCAAGTCCAATAGCTTTTGGCTTATATCTTCAGGCCGCTTTCCAGGTCCAGGGATTTTGGTTGCCGTACCCCGACCGCTGGTCAACGGCCGGGGTACGTTATGCAAAAATAACTATCCAGGTGCAATATTGTGATTCAGTCGAAACAGATTGGTGGGGTCGTACTTCGTTTTTATCCCAGCGAGTCGAGAGTGGTTTTCTCCATATGCATCCTTGACTCGGTCAGCTTCGTCATCCGGCATAAAGTTGATGTAAACGCTTCCTGTTGCATACGGTGATACATCCTTGAAAAGTTTCCGTGCCCAACCAACACATCTCTCGTCGTCAGATGCTTCTCGCCAACGCGTATGAACGTTCATAATAAAATGGGATTTACGCTGCGGGTAGGCAGTGGCATCTGATGCTACCCTGCTCATCGCGCCACCAACATGTGCGATAAAGATTTCACATTCCGGTCCAGGAAGATTACCGACTGCGTTGAGAATAGTTGAGATTGCATCATCGGATAATTCGATGAAATCGTGACTTTTCCAGTAGTTGCGTGCGCCGGGTTCCAGAAGGGGATCGAATGCAGCCTGCCAGCCCGTGAATGGATGGGGAGAAACCACATCGACTATGGGATTACCAAGCGCGCGTAATTCAGCCACCGCTTTTTCGCCTTCACTCATATCACCACAGTAGCAAAGTGCAAATATCATCACCTCTTTGCCATGCCACTCTTCCGGAAGAAACGGCAACGGTGGTGCCTTGCGCATCACTACCCAGCAAGTCAACTCATCGGGTGCCTCATCCGCAATTTGCCGATAGCGTTTCAGAAGCTCTGGCGCATCATTTAAAGGATGGATAACGAGGCCTGACAGGACTTCAGGACCTACTGGATGCAAACGGAACTTAAACGACGTTACAACACCAAAGTTGCCGCCGCCCCCTTGCAAAGCCCAAAAAAGATCAGGATTCTCATCGGTACTGCAACGCATCATTTCTCCATTAGCCGTTATCACATCAACCGAGATGAGATTATCTATGGTCATACCAAGCTTGCGAGTGGTCCAGCCGAAACCGCCACCGAGGGTCAACCCTGCAATCCCGGTTGTTGAGTTGATGCCAACGGGAAGCGCGAGAGCATGAGCCTGAGTTTCCTTGTCTACATCACCCAGCGATGCGCCGGGTTCGACGCGTGCAGTTTTGTTATGTGGATCGACCCATACGGAATTCATGGTCGACAAATCAATCAACAGGCCACCGTCACATACCGCATTACCCGCAATATTGTGACCCCCGCTTCGAACGGCGACCAAAAGGTTATGCTCACTGGCAAGCTTGACGGCCTTTTGTACATCGGCCGCACCGGCACATCGAATTACCAGACCTGGACGTCTATCGACCATGGCGTTCCACAACGTACGCGCCTCGTCGAATCCCGAGTCACCATCAATACAAATTTGTCCTCGCAAACCGGCTGCCAGACCCGCAATATCTTCTTCGGTCAGTGAATAATCACTACCATCATGTGTTTTTATCGATACATGAGTCATTGATCTTAACCTCCCCGCTGTTAGCGGATTTTGTTATGGTGAAACAATATCACAATAAAAATGCGAGTCATTGTTAGTATCGAGAATCCTCTCGCCCGTAGGAACGCGGATTCAACTTCCAGGTGCGTCTCATCATTCGAGGGAATGATTCTGTTAATTCAATGGATTACAATGACTCCACCCTGAGTATTCGATATGACAGCAACCGGATTGTCGGATCCATGTAGTGTTCACTAATCGTTAGATGCGTATGAAGATTATTTTGTAAACAGTTAGGGGATTAAGCAATGAATACAAATTCAAAGAATGAGACAGACACTGACAATGATGAATCTGGTAGCGAAGATTCGGAATCTTCCTTGAGCTTCGAACCGTGTCGCCAGAAACACAATTTTTGTACGGTCGGACTTGGGGAATGCAAGATGCGAAAAGGGCACGAAGATTGGGGCCAGGGACACGTTTGCGGAAAATGCAATAAAGATTTTTAGATCATACTACTTGTGATTAAACCCATATCAAGGACCCGGTCAGCATCTGGCTAATACCGGTCCCGGAACGGAAATAGACGATAGAATCCAGCCAAACGAATCGTTCGTAAGTTATTGGTGCACTCGATTCCCGAATTTGGAAAAACTGTTGGAAGTCACGTATGAAATACTTCAGGTTATATGCGGATCACGATGGCGAAAGTCATTTTGATGAAATCGAGGAAACCTGCACACCGATGGAATATGCCCCTCCGGCGCCCCCGCTGGATGTGTCCAGGCCGATCGAATCAACGCGTTATATCTTTGTGAGATTTCCTGCGGACTGGCAGAGTGACTTTCACCAGACACCCAGGCGGCAGCTGTTCGTAGTGCTCTCCGGTGAGATCGAGGGTGATGCGAGCGATGGAGCAAGAATGACGTTCGGACCAGGCGATGTGCTGTTGATGGAAGATACCGAGGGGAGAGGTCATACAGCCAGAGTCATTAGCCAGATGGATGTGTCCGCACTGATTGTTCATATCGAGTAACGGGGAAGTGGGTTGCTGGGACCTTGAGGCTGAGGCGTTCACCGCACCAGTAATGCTGGTTTCCCTGCCATTAATCTCTCCGTGCGAGCGCAAGTGCAGGTTCGACCAGCTATTACCGACGCGGCCATTTAACGTCCAGCAAACACGACGCCTGGCCACCACATGAACTCTACATTCTATGTTCAGTTACAATTGGGGGATTACACAACTGCTTCACCGTCTTGCGCTGCTTGCGATGCCGCCGAGATTCTCGAAACAGCCAGCTGGTCAGGGTCAGCTCGTAATCGTCCAGTTTGGTCGGACTCTTGCGGTTCGGGTAACGGGGCTCAACCACCCCGCTGGCCAAATACTTGCGGACCGTATTTCTACTCAGCCCGGTCGCTCTTGATATTTCTCTGATCGGCCTTCCCTCACGGAAATGCCATCGCCTGATTACACTTAATAACGCCACGTCGATCACTCCAGTTTTCTCCTGCATTAACTCGATGCAGGAGGAGTTGTACGTGGGTCAAATTTCGATGCAAATTATGCCCCTAAATGAGTCAGTTTTCGATGCAAATCAACAGGTTGGATCAAGGGAGCACATAAATAATATTGAGCGCTGGTGTTTGTGGCTCGGTGACAGTAAGCTGGATGAACTCTGGAAAATGCCTGCTTGTTTGGAGAGGGTTGAACGGTCCGTCAGTATCGACTAAAGAGCATAAGTGCCTCAACCAGAAAAATTGCCGATACCCCAACTCGTTTTCATGTCGAAAATATGCCAGAAAGTAAGTATTTGCTAATTCCAGAAGTGTCGTCGGAGAAGAGGCGATACATACCAATCGGTTTTATGTCCCCTGATATTCTTGCAAGCAATCTCGTAAAGATATCTAGCGAAGCGACCCGTTATCATTTTGTGTGTTGTCGTCGGCAATGCACATGACATGGATGCGATACACGGCGGGACGCCTAAAAAGTGACTATCGCTACTCCGTTGGCATTGTGTACAACAACTATCCGTGGCCAACTGATGCAGCCGATGAGCAGATCAAATTAGTCGAGAAAGCGGCACAGGAAGTGCTCAATGCCAGAGCGTTGTACCCAAAGAGCACTCCTGCCGACTTATATGATCCGCGTACAACTCCACCAGAGCTGGTATGGTCCCATCATAAACTCGATCGTGCAGTTGATAAATGTTACCGATCGCAGCCGTTTACAACAGAAATAAAACGTATGGAACATTTGTTTAAGTTATACGAGCGTATGATTGAAAAGCAAAAGTATTTATAAGCGATGAACATTACTCGTTTACAAGGCCATATTTTTCGTATCAATAATTGTGCTAAATATTTAAGCAGCTTAAAATTTGGAGCACTTTTTTCGTTAGCTCAATTGTTAAAATCGGAACTTTATCCGGCGATTTCGGATATTCGGTTTAGATAAAAACTGACACTGTCCGGTGTATACTCAGAACCGTCATTCTCCTCCTTCGAATCTATCAAAACGAAACGGGTTGTAATATGCAAGACAAACGACGCGACCTTCTGAAAGCCCTGACCCTCGGCAGCGGTGCCGTTGCGGCCACTCAACTGCCATCAAACTGGTCGAAACCGGTCGTGGAATCCGTGGTATTGCCTGGCCATGCGCAGACCACTGGCCCTGTGCAGACCACTGGCCCTGCGCAGACCACTTGCCTGGGAATGAACCCTGATATCGAATTGACTGTGAGTTCAGACCCCAGTCCGGCAGAAGTAGGCGAGCAGGTCACGTTGACCAGTACGTTTACCAACGTCGGTGATGTTCCGGTATTGGTCAATCTTGACGGACCCTTTATAAGTCCGATCTGTGGAAATTTCGAGTCGTTGCGTAATGATTTTTCCGATGGGCCTGTCACTCTCAACCCCGGCGAAGTAGCGATTTTGCAAGATTCGGGCATAATGTGTCCGTGTCCAGATGGCCAGCAATCTTCAACACAAGACGTCGATTACTCCTCCTGCGCTGGTAATGGTAGTCTAATGCTTGAGGGGTTTTTCCCGTGCATTGATGCGTGAAAGCTGAGTCCCGCAGTTTTTCGCTTCTTTTTTAAGGAAACCGCCTTTGGGGCGGTTTTTCTTTGCCTGCTGTCAGCCGGCTAGTGACCGCTCCGGGCAACACAGCGTCACATTATTCATTTCTGAAGTGGCTGCTTTCAGGGGTTGTAGAGAAAGTGTGATTCATAATTTGGTTTCTTTAAACCCGATAGGGGAACCAAAATGCGATTTGAATTACCACCACCTGAAACACACCGGCCGTGGAACAAAGATAAACTGGTAGGTCAAAAGCCTCCATTGAAACTCAAGGAGGTGTGGGCAATTCGAATAAGACTAGAAATCGAACAAAACGTAAAAGAACTGGCGTTATTCAATCTGGCCATTGATAGCAAATTTCGGAGTTGTGATTTACTTTCGTTGCGGGTTGGGGATATTTCGCACGGGGGTGGCGTCGCAAGTCGAGCTATGATTCTTCAAAAGAAGACAGGCCAGAAGGTTCAGTTTGAAATTACTGAGCAGACCAGAGATTCTGTGGAGGCTCTGATTTTATGCCACAAGTTGCGATCAGATGACTATCTTTTCAAAAGTCGTATGAGCCAATCTGAACATCTATCAACCCGGCAGTATTCGCGGATTGTGAAAAACTGGATTTCAAGGATTGGACTTGATCCGATGACCTATGGCACCCACACGCTCCGGCGTACAAAACCATCTTTAATCTACAAGCGAACGAAAAATCTTCGCGCGGTTCAGTTACTGCTTGGTCACACCAAATTGGAAAGTACCGTCAGATACCTTGGCATAGAGGTAGATGACGCTCTGGAAATGGCTGAGAATACTGAAGTCTAGTCCGAAACCGGCCATTCTGTGGAGCCACTTGACCCCACAGAACCGTCGGTTGCATACTCGAAGCGGCCCTTGCGATCCAGGACAACCACCCCCCTTTAATCCCTCCGTCCCCTTTACTCTCTACCCTTTACTCCTCCTTGGACGCCAAGCACAACTACTCACTTATCGCAGGGTACCTCGTACCAGACCGAATCATCATTAATTACCTTATTTGGGCTCTCGTAGCAGTGAACGTCGCCATCGGAAGTCTGAGCCCTTCGGACCTTGCGCACACCTGCAGGTGCCAGCGATTTCTGATTCGTGACGGACTGCTGTTTTGGAGGGTCTGCAGTTACCAGAGAGGGAACTGGAAGACTACTCGCCAGCATACCGATCACTAATAGTGAGATTCTGGGCTTCGATTTTTGAATTTTGCGGTTCATGAATATGTTCCTCAAAGTGGATAGTTACATTAATGGCAACTTATTTGTTGCTATACCCATGAGTCGAAGGGTTTCGAAAACCGGTTCAATTAAGTTACAACGAATTTTTTCAATCGAAACACACATTGGTGAGAACACTCCTGTCGGACTGAGTCGTGGTGAAAACCCGTTCTCGACTAATGGTGGCCTCCGTTCTGCTCCGCCAATTCCCTAAGCGAATTCAAATAGAAATTGGATGCTACGGCGACGTGAACGGCTAACAACAAATAGTCCGTTTTGGGCAAATAGCAGTCATACGATTTCTTGATGCTGTCCGTTCTGGTCAAGCCCTGATTCCGGAATCTGTCAGATCGAATACTGACCGTTACAGCTCAATCATCGTGTTAAAAAATGGGCATGTTGTTCCAGTACAAACATCCTTCCATAACCTCAAACAACCATTGTATGGCGGCGGGGTCGTTGTTTTTTACCCGTTAAAAATCTGAGGTATCCGCAAACCTATCACCATTCCAGCTAAGTCGAAATGATGACTTTACGCCCTTCTGTTTCCTTTCCATTCGGAATAGGAATGACCACCACTCGCTACCATTATTTGGCAATTGCCAGAGTTGCCATTTTCCGCAAGTGTCGAGACAAATAGCCCCACGTTCAGTAAGCTCCCTATTACTTAATCTTCTTGGCATGGTTCCCGCCTCCTTGCGGTTTATCAAATCTTATAGCTTAACTGCTCGTTAACCCCAATAGTTACCCCAGAGTTATCAGTCTTACTGAGTCATTTTAGTTAGAAGTCTTTACAAGAAAGCATTCACGTTTTCTGGAACAAGTGATCGTAAATGCAGAGGTGGGTAGGCGGCTGCTCCTGCACGTTGCGCGTGCTACTGATTCCGGCCAGTCAGCCCCGTTTCGTGATACCCCCTCTACGGGCCGGGAGGATACCACCAGACGCTCGGGTCAGAGCAGCGACGAAAATATAACGCCGGAAACGGCCAAGGTCAAAGAGTCAGACAAAGAACCGTTGAATATTAAAGATGGTGAGACTGTTTCAGAGGGTGATGCTGTTTTTTAGTGAAACGGATGATAATCGGGTTTCGTTGGCGGACCAGAATACCAGGACTGTTATTGCGTTGGACTGGAAGGGCGAGGCGAAGCGGTGGTTGTTGACCGCGTTGCGTGAGGAGCCAGCGCCCCCGATCGGACGATGGGCGTGGCCGAGGGTACTGTTTCAACGCGTCCCGTTGAACAGGAGGCTGACACAGGGAATAATACGGACGATGAACGACAAGATCAAGAAACCGACCGCGAACCGACCGAATCCGGCGTTTCGAATACTGACAAAGTGAATATCGACTGAGTTTGGCCAACATGTAGCCCATGAAAATCTCTACGACTATTCAGAGGATGGCTGCTGCTCCTGCACGTCGCGCGTGCTACTGATTCCGCCCAATCAGCCCCGTTTAACGACCCC
>BQJD01000049.1 GCA_021604525.1 marine bacterium B5-7
CGGCATAACACAGATACAATCGCTTGTTATCGGCAAACGATGGATCGAGCCGTATGTCGAGCAAACCACCCTGACCCCGTTGAGCAACCGGGGGAACACCGGCGATCATCGACGCCTCACCCGTTGTGCTGATACGTTTCAGGTTACCCGGGCGCTCGCTTACCAGGTAATCCCCTCCGGGTAAAAATTGTAAAGCCCAGGGATGATCAAGGTTATCTGCGATTACCTCCAACTCAAAATCGTGCTGCTCGCTTTCAAAGCGTGCTTCGACAGGTGCCGATGAGATTAGTGCCAGCAGCACAAGAAGCCTGTACGTCATGAAATTCTCCTGCGCCAAATTAATATATTCTCATCGACTGGTGTGGCGTCATCGATGCTGACCGTGCCATAATTTTGGTTTACATACATTCATAATATTGCGCTTTTTGGTTATTTACATGAAAAGTCTGCTTGCATTTGTGCTGTGGCTGTCGAGTGTCAGTTATGCTGCCGATGTACCACGCGCTGTGGATTTACAGGCAGATGGTGTTGGCGCGCTTGCCGCTTCACAACCCGTTATCGTATTTTACAGTGCCACCTACTGTGAGTATTGCGATGCTGTAAGGGCCGAGTTCTTTCAGCATCTGTTGAGCGACCCACGCTATGCCTCGCGGATTATCCTGCGTGAAGTGGTGATCGATAGCGATTACAATCTCACTGACTTTTCAGGGAAGCGCGCAAGCCATCGTTCTTTCGCCGGACTCAATGGTGTCCAACTGGTGCCAACTGTTCGCTTCGTTGACGGCCACGGAAACAATCTGGCTGATCCAATGATTGGGGTGACAACCATGGATTATTACGGCTGGTACCTGAACAAACGAATCAATCGTTCGATCAATCAGCTTATAGGTTCTGGCGAAGCTGTCAATCAATCATCTGACCAGAGCTGAGACGCTGCGCTCTCTCGTCATCTGTGTATTGATGACTCTCTGGGGGTGGGCAAGCCCGCAGAATGTTTATGCCGGCAGCAAATACCAGGTATCAATACCACCCGCCATCGACGCCGATACCGCACAGGCCCTTACAGCCGACCTGCTTGATCTTCTCAATAAAAACACTGGGCAATTGTTTTTACTCGCCCCTGCAAGCAATCCTCTAAGCTACATGGACAACCTGCAATCCGGACGATTTACGGTGGTTTTCGAAGGACCGCATGTGCTCGGCGCATTGTCTGCGCTAAACCTGATGCAACCGGTCGGCATATTCAGCCAGAATCAATCCTATGTCGTGGTGGTGAGTAAACGCGATAACGACATTTACCAATTATCCGACCTTGCCGGCAAACCTTTATGCACCGGTGGAATTCCGGATCTTTACTCGTTGCATCTGCTCGGACAAATCGACAATCCGTCACGCGAACCGGTGCTATTGCCGGTGGCCGATCACCGTCGACGCATACGTGCGTTAATCAACGGCCAATGTCAGGCGGCAACAATTCAGACCACGCGCTATCTTACCCTTGACCCAGCCGATGGCTTTGATGATCTTCGTATTATTCATCAAAGCTCAACCCTGCCTGGTTTTGGCGTGGCCATTGCCAATGATCTGCCAGATGATCTGGGTGCGAACATTACTACCACGCTCACCTCGGGTGAAGGCAGACGTATTGCGCGTTCATTGGCGATTGCGTTAACCGGTGATGATGCGCCGCTTGTCGCAATGAACGATGATCGTCTTGAAACATTGATCAAACTGGCCGATCTGGTCGATATCTACTTCAACCTTCCGTGACACGAATGATCCAGCAAACAGAATCTAATCTGGTCAGTGGTTTCAGCCAGGATTCGGCGGGTGATTACATCATCCATCTTGACTGCGGTCATCGCCAGCATGTCCGACATTCACCCCCATGGCAGGAGCGAAGCTTTGTCATCGATGGCGCATCACGTCGTGCGAGAATCGGCACGACCTGGGATTGCCCGTGGTGTAGCGGGCTACGAACCGGCGAAGCCCCGGTGGGTCCGTTGGAACTCAAGAACCTCGAGGTTGAAGATGACTGGATCGATTACAACGGCCATATGAACGTTGCCTGGTATGTACTCGCTTTTGATCGCGGAGTCGATGTGCTGCTGGATGAAATCGGCGTCGGTAAAATTTATCTGGAACAACGCCATGCATCGATGTTTACTCTCGAGATTAATGTTCACTATCTGGCCGAGGCGCATCGGCAGGATCCGTTGAGACTGTGCGGTCAGTTGCTGGCTGCCGATAACAAGCGTATTCACTTTTTCCTTTACATGTATCACGCTGCTGATGGTCACTTGCTCGCTACGCTCGAACAGGTAGCCTTGCATGTCGACATGCAGCAACGTCGTTCGGCACCGTTTCCGGACGACATCAAATCACGACTGGATGACCTGATACAACATCATCGGAGACTCGATCGTCCTGAGCAACTGAGCGGCTGCATGGGTTTAAAATCCCGATGAGCTATATCGTCTATGGTAATCGCCGTTCCGGTTCAGCCTTGATAGAACTCGCACTGGATGTCATCAAGGCTCCTTACGAAATTCGCAACGTCGATCTGGATGCCGACGACCAACGCGGTAGCGGTTATGCATCGGTTAACCCGGCACGTAAATTACCCACACTCATCACGCCACAAGGCGAACGGCTCACCGAATCGTTGTGCATTTTAGTCAGCCTCGACGAACGCCATCGTAGTGCCAACCTGTTACCACCACCAGCTAGCGCAGCACGCGCACAGGCCTTGAGATGGATGTGCTTTGTGGCAACAGAACTTTATCCACTGGTTGAGATAAACGACTATCCACAACGATTTTCCCCCGACGATGAAACCGCGCCCGGGATTCGTAATCGCGCACGGGAAATGTGGCGCGACCGCTTGAAGGTGATCGAACAAAATATCGAGGGTGATCCGTGGTTACTGACGGATGGCTTCAGCCTGGCTGACATCTATATCGCGGTGGTCAGTCGATGGGCACAGCAAGACGACTGGCGGCCGTCAAATATCGGTCGGGTGGAACGTATCGCAGCCGCGATTGCCCGCCGTGAAGAGACTGCCGACACCTGGGCGCGTCATTTTACCCCGACCCGATAGCTACCGGGCTCGACCAGTCAATGAATACTGTCGAAGGCAATTACGATTACCTCATAGTCGGTGCCGGCTCCGCCGGTTGTGTGGTCGCTTCGAAACTCTGCCGTGCGGGCTTTTCAGTTCTCCTAATCGAGGCGGGCGGATCCGATCGCCGTCTGTTTATTCGTATGCCGATCGGCTATGGGAAAACATTCTTTGATCCAGCGGTGAACTGGTGTTACCAAAGCGAGAGCGAATCATCGTTGAATAATCGTTCAAGTTACTGGCCACGGGGTAAGGTGGTCGGCGGTTCGAGTTCGATCAACGCCATGGTTTATTATCGCGGCCAGGCAAACGACTTCGATGATTGGGCGAAAACCGCCGGACCTGCCTGGTCATGGAAAAACGTACGCAGCGCATTCCCGGCGATTGAACGCATCCACCACGCCGACGGTACTGACAGCGGAAACGGCCCGCTGCGAGTGACCGACCCGGGAGCCGCTTATCACCGTCTCGGCTCAAATTACATTGCTGCCGCAAACGCGCTCGGCTTCGAACATAATCCGTGCATGTTCGAAGGTGAAGGCGTTGGCCGATACCTGATAACCGCCCACCGCGGACGGCGTTTTTCAGCCGCGGATGCCTTCCTGCATCCCGTCGTTCATAGAGCGCGATTCGATATCGTCCGAGGGGGACACGTCAGCCGAATCCTGTTCGACGGACAACGCGCAATTGGTGTTGAATGGCTGCTTCGTGGTCGCACCCTGCGCAGCTACTGTCAGCGTGAGGTCATAGTCTGTGGCGGCGCAATCAATTCTCCGCAGCTCCTGCAGCTTTCCGGTATCGGGCCCGCGCAGTTGTTATCACGATTGTCGATACCCATGGTTCAGAATCTTCCCGTAGGTGAAGGACTGCAGGATCATCTCGCCACCACGTTTTTCTACCGATCGCGTGTGGCTACTTTGAACAACGCACTGAGCCCATGGTGGGGCAAACTGTGGGCGGGTATTTGTTATGCCGGCACGCGCCGTGGACCGCTGGCACTTGGCGTCAATCAATACGGCGGCTTCGTGCGATCCTCCAACGACCTGAATGTCGCCGACCTGCAGCTTTACTTTAATCCCATCACTTATACCCGTGTTACCAGCGGAAGTCGTGATCTCATGAAACCGGATCCGTATCCCGGTTTTCTGCTCAGTTTTCAACCCTGCCGGCCCATGAGTCGTGGCCGTATCGAGATCGAATCGATCGATCCACTGGCTGCGCCACGCATTTTGCCGAACTACCTTAAAGATGACGCCGATCTCGACGCCGTGTGTCGCGGAACACGGCTTATTGCCAGACTGGCCAACCAGGAACCCATGCGAGCAATCATCGAGCGGCCCACTGCCGCCGATCCGTCACAAATGAATGATCGCGATGCGATTGACGATTTTCGTCAGCGTGCCGATACGGTCTATCATCCGGTCGGCACATGCGCCATGGGCATCGACCCGAAGACTTCCGTTGTCGACCCGCGACTCAAAGTCCATCATATCGATGCCCTGCGAGTCGTCGATGCTTCGGTGTTCCCGAACGTGACCTCCGGCAATACCAATGCACCGACTTTGATGGTCGCCTGGAAAGCGGCTGACATGATTATCGAGGATGCCGCGCAATCACCTCACGCCGCCAAGGTTGGCTAATGCGTATCGATACAATCGTCATCGGCGGCGGTGTTATTGGTCTCGCCACCGCCACAGAACTGGCGCGTCAGGGGCAGGAAGTGATCGTTCTGGAGCGCAACGAAGCGGCTGGACTTGAAACCAGTACCCGCAACAGCGGCGTGATTCATGCCGGAATCTACTACACCCCCGGGAGCCTGCGCGCCCGCCTGTGTGTCACCGGCAAGCAGCTTCTCTATCGTTTCTGCGCGGACACCGGCGTCGATGTGGTTCGCTGCGGCAAACTGCTGGTTGCATGCTCGAAAGACGAGATCACCACCCTCAAGGCACTTGTCGACAAGGCACAGGCCAACGGCGTTGACGATCTCGTCTGGCTTGCGGCCGCAGAAGTTCAAAAGCTCGAACCCGAGGTCAATTGCGTTGCGGCCTGTCTGTCACCTTACACCGGCGTAATCGACACGGTTCAGTATGTGCAAGCACTTGAAGCTGCCCTTGGTGCTGCCGGCGGTGAGTTGGCAACCCACACCGAGGTCAACGTCATCGAACAGGGTGATCCCGATTTTATGGTGCACTTTTCAAGTGGTGGAAGTGAAGATACGATTCGTTGCCGACAACTTGTTAACGCCGCGGGTCTCGGCGCCAGTTCAATAGCCAATGGACGTTTTCATTATCGGCACGACTATCAGCCTCTTGCCACTTACCCTGCTCGTGGTCACTACTATCGCTTAAGCGGCGCACAACCTTTCCGGCATCTGGTCTACCCGATGCCCGACGGCGCCTGGCTTGGCACCCATCTCACCCTGGATACCCAGGGTAACGCCCGTTTCGGGCCGGACAATGAGTGGATCGACAGTCCGAATTACACCTTCGACAATAGCGACGAGCGACGACAACGATTCGTCGACGCGATCAAGCGCTACTGGCCAGGCATTCACATTGACTCACTGTTACCGGACACTGTCGGCGTGCGACCGAAAATATACCGAGCCACCGAACCAGTGGCGGATTTCGCCATCCATGGGCCGAGTGAACATGGTATCGACGGACTGGTTGCATTGTTCGGCATTGAGAGTCCGGGGCTGACCTCGAGCCTCGCTATCGCCCAACATGTTGCCGCATTATTCAACGAGACAAGAACTACCAAACCATGAAAGAAGACCTCGATCGCTGGAATAGCAGGTTTCGGGATCGCGAGATTGCCGCAGTACCGGACCCGGATCCATGGCTGAGTGCACGTAACGACCTGCCGCTACATCAATCGGGAAGCGATGCCCTTGATCTCGCATCAGGATCGGGACACAACGCAGTGTGGCTGGCTACCAAAGGATTCCGTGTGACAGCGATCGATGGCAGCCATGAAGGCATGCGTCTGGCGTTGCAACTGGCCAAGGGCTGTGGAGTCGTCATCCGGCCGATCGTCGCCGATCTCGATCAGTACCCTCTAACGGGTTCATTTGATCTGATTGTAGTGACGCACTATCTCAATCGCATATTGATGCCGCGTCTTGGTCAGCATCTTAATCCTGGCGGGATGCTGTATGCGCGTACGTTTAATCGCGATTTTCTCAAGCAACGACCGGGAATCAATTCCGACTACACGCTGGCACCCGGTGAGCTGTTGCAATTATTTGAAGATCTCGTGGTGATCGATCACGCCGAGTCACCGCCTGGCGATGTCGGTAACAGCCATATTTTTTGCCGACGACAATAGACCTTCGATAATCATCTTTTATGATTAGCGTGCGTTGTCATTGAAGAATTTAGCCGCTGCCTCACGCAACCCGTCAGCACGCGGATTGCTGGCCCGTCCCATGAGCACATCGCGCGGCTCGACCGGTCGGCCGTAGTACATCTCGTTCCAGTCGGTTTTGACCACCAGGGTAGAGCCGGATAACGAGGCTCCCATGAATGCACCCTTGGTTCTTGAAAATGATGCGAAGTCGGCACTGAAAGTCATGGGCGTTTCGCCTTCAACACCATAGCCAACCGGTCCGGCGGCGACCGATGCATCTGCACCCAGGGTAATCGACGTATTGTTGAGCGTATTGAGGCCTTCTTCGGTCATAACCATCAATATCATCTCGGCATTGGAGCCGCCTATCTGCAACCCGATGCTGGCCGAACGCAGTGAATAAAATGCCGGATAGCTCCACTCACCAGTGGTGTTGTCACGCATGATCAATACACCACGACCGCCTGAGAAACCGATGCCGAACGCACCCTTGATATAATCGGGAACAATGATCATGGCGTGGGCATATGGCACGAATTCCCGGAACTTCTGCATGCCAACATCAGAATTGAAAACCTCGAGCGTAAAGCGAGCGCGTTCGACCAGCTCCTGGAGCTTATATGAATCGATGGCATACGCGCTCTGTACGACTGACAGCGTCATTAACAGCGCCGCAGCAATTCGGGACGCATACTTTCGAGTGGTGATTTTGATTGAATTGGACAGGCTCGTATTCATGGCACGGTTCCGGTGATTGATTGCGTTCGATACTAATATTCGATGCCGATAAGATTACTCGACATTAGACACCAGTGGCAGCAACGATTCAAACAACGTCGCGCCAGAGGAAGATTACAAATTTTCTCTGCCGCCTGGCATGTCAATTTGATTCACAGCCAGAAACTGAAGTACTAATCCTTCAGCCGGACGGATTCAAGCCCAGCGCATTGAGCAGCTCATCGGCGATAATACGATGTCCGTCGGGTGTCAGGTGCTGATCGTAAGTGAAATAACACTGTACTCCCGAGGCCGATGCCTGCCGCAAGGCCGCCGTCAGGCTGACAAAAGTAATACCCCGCTTGTGGTAGTAACTGCCGACCACTTTTTCAATGCTTGCTTCGTGACGTTCCAGTGCCTGTTCAAGCTGATCAGAATCACGCACATCATCCAGCGCGGGAGGTAATCGCTCTCCGAGAAGCTGCAGGTAGCGAAGCACGCGCCTGCCATCGAGTTGATTAATGACCAGCGGCAACATGACACGCGACTTGGTCGGCATATAGGCAATCACCACCCGCGCGCCTTTTTGCGTGGCACGAGCAATAATCGCATCAACCGCATCGCGAGCAGTATGCCAGCCGGTGCTTGCTGCGAAATCCGCGGTGTCGGTAAACAGCAGGGCAATGCGTTTGGGTGGGACGTAATACCAGCTTGTGTGGTCATTCACCCGCCATTTGAACGGCAACCATTCGAGTACACCATCTTCGTCAATCGGCGCATCTGCGCCAACAGGTCCCAGCAGATTACGGAGTAACCGTTCATAGCGCACCCTAAGCGGCGCGAATCGAAAATAATTATCGATTTTCTCTCCCAGGCCATACGCCTTGATACTATGCTGGAACGGTTGCTTGCGCCTGAAGTCATTACCCTCGTACAGCATTACCACGACGGTATCAGCGCCGAGTTGTGTACCATAAGTATCGTACTTGGCGTAATACTTTTGCGGATCATCACCGGAATTCGCCAGGTTATAAACGCTTCGGCCACTGGCACGTTCAAGACGCCGTCCCCAGACATCGTCATTATCGACTCGCGAACCTTCGGTAAACGAATCGCCGAGCAACAGGATATCCGTTTCCTTAACGGTGTCCGGGTTTCGAAAACCATCCGCATCGGTAGTCATGCGCATTGAATAATTTGGATAACCCGGCTTGACCTGTGGCAAGCTACGCTGCGCCAGCGGTCGATCCTCATAGACAATATCAAGCTGCATGTTGGGTGGGCGCAGACGCAATTCGCCGACATACACATAGGCTGAATCGTCGAAGCCGAATCGCAGTACCAGATCAACAACGAATATCGACACGATAACAACCAGACTTATCGCAACCACCTTGATTCGACGCTGCCCTCGTTGCGACGCAGGCGCGAAAGTCAGATAAAGGGATACCATCGCCAACACGCTCAGGAACAAGGCGACGTTGAAATGATCGATACCATAACGACCCAGCAGAATAAATTCCTCCTTGCTGACTAACCTCACCAGATTGGATGGTATCCACCAGGCGAGAATCGCCAGCACGGCCAGTGTGACCGCCATGCTTCGAGCGATAAACGTCACGGTACGTGATACCTTGCCTGGTCTGGACTGAATCGGTTCTGATTGCTGTGAATCGTTTGGAGCGATTGTCATGCTTTCAAATTCATATGAGTAATATCATTAGCGAGTATTTCCGGTCATGCAGGTACGTGTTAAAAGTAAACCCATGATAAAAGATTGACCCGTAAACAAGAGATTGCCTTTATACATTGACCCATGAATGATAGTGAAAACGATACGGTAAATAGTGTCGCGAGTGAAAGCGAAGATCTCTCCCGTACTCTAACCGATTTCCTCACAGGACTTGGTTTCGACAGCCTTGACGAGACCACTGTCAACGCCACTTGTGCGCTGTGTCTTGACTGGCTCGGTTCGGCGCTGGCTGGTTCACAAGCACAGCCGGTTGTCGCACTGGCAAAATTCGCCCAGATGATGGGTCCAAACGATGGCGAGGCTCAAGTGCTGTCAGGCCTTTCACGCAGTAGCGCTTACTTCGCTGCACTGATCAATGCCGCTTCAAGTCATGTCGTTGAACAGGATGACCTCCACAACGCCTCGGTGTTACATCCGGCGACAGTGGTCTTTCCGCCACTTCTGGCATTGAGTCAATCACAAGTAATTGATGGTCCGACCTTCATCACGGCCGCGGTTGCCGGCTATGAAGCCGGTATTCGTGTCGGCGAATATCTGGGCCCGAGCCACTACCGTATTTTTCATACCACAGGCACTGCCGGTACTCTGGCCGCCGCGGTTGCGGTCGGCAAGCTGCTTGGTCTTGATACCACGAAGATGTCCCATGCCTTCGGTTCTGCCGGCACCCAGGCTGCCGGTCTATGGGAGTTTCTAAAAAGTGCCGCGCACTCCAAACAACTGCATACCGCAAAAGCGGCCGCCGATGGAATGCTGTCGGCAATAACCGCCGACTTCGGATTAACTGGCGCCAGCAACATTCTCGAAGGTAGCAAAGGACTCAACGCAGGCATGTTGGGCGAAGGACACAGTGCTCGACTGGTCGGCGGATTAGGAGATCGTTTTCGGATAGTTGACACATCGATCAAGTACCATGCCTCCTGCCGACACACTCATCCTGCCGCAGATGCGCTACTGGCTCTTGTCATCGAACATGATCTTGCGAGCGATAAAATTGCCTCCATCGAAGCGCACGTATACCAGGCCGCAATCGATGTGCTCGGGCCGGTAACCGACCCAGGGACCGTGCACCAGGCCAAGTTCTCAATGGGATTCGTACTGGCATTGATTGCCGCCAGACGCAGCGCCGGTGTAGCGGACTTCACGGACAGTTCCTTGAATGATCCGTTACTCAGAAATCTCCACAATCGTGTCACCATGGTAGTCGATCCGGATATCGAAGCGGCCTACCCGGATAAATGGAGCGCCCGCATTGTCGTAACAACTAAAAACGGGCAACGTCTGACCCGCAAAATCACCGTGCCCAAGGGCGATCCCGACAACCCGTTGAGCCGTGCAGAACTTGAGAACAAATTCATCGCCCTGGCAACACGGCATCCCGATGTGGATCGCACTGAAGCTGACCGGTTGATCGAGGTGATTGCAAATCTTGAACAGCTTGAAGACGTCGGTCGCTCATTACGGATAGTAGCCGCCGGATAAGGCTGGTGGATGTTGGTCTGTCGACATGATTGAACCTTGCGAGCTTAGGTTATCCGTCAAGCTCTTTTAATTTTCGTGTCAGGGTATTGCGACCCCAGCCGAGACGACGCGCCGCCTCCTGTTTATGACCGGCGGTATGTTCCAGCGCTGCATTGAGCAACACGCGTTCGAACGCCGGCAGCAAGTCGTCGAGCACACTGTTGCGGCCAAGGGACAATTGCTGATCCACAGTACGGCGCAAGGCCACTTCCCAGGCCTCGCCATCATCCGATTCGACCGTTCCGGTCAATTCTTCAGGCAGATCATTGATACCGATGCTCTGTCCCGGCGCCATAACCGTCAGCCGTCGGCAGACATTCTCAAGCTGACGCACATTGCCTGGCCAGCGATAACCGACCAGGGCAGAAAGCGCCTCGACGGATAACTGCTTCTCATCCACATCCAGCTCGATGGCCGCCTGTTTGAGAAATTGTCGACTCAGCGCGACAATGTCCTCTCTGCGGCGGCGAAGCGGCGGGATGTTGATACTGATGACATTCAGGCGGTGATACAGATCTTCCCGAAACCGTCCATCGGCGACCCGTGTTTCGAGATCCTGGTTTGTTGCTGCAATTATTCTGACATCGACCTTGACCTCCTGATGCCCGCCGACCCGATAAAAGCTGTCGTCGGATAACACCCGCAGCAAACGGGTTTGCAGCTCCGCCGGCATGTCACCGATCTCATCAAGAAACAGTGTGCCGCCATCCGCCTGTTCAAAACGTCCGGTACGGCGGTTATGGGCACCGGTGAATGCGCCCTTCTCATGGCCGAATAATTCCGATTCCAGTAAATCTGCCGGAATTGCCGCCGTATTGATGGCGACGAATGGACCACTACGACGACTGCCCGTACGGTACAGCGCACGCGCCACTAACTCCTTGCCAGTGCCTGACTCGCCGCGAATCAGTACGCTCATGTTGGATTTTGAAAGCCGGCCGATGATGCGGAACACCTCCTGCATCGAAGGAGCCTCGCCGATAATCTCCGGACTGATTGTCGAGACTTCCGCCGTCGTGGGGTGGGCGCGTTTGCGGGCATGCTCCAATGCCTTGTACACCAGCGACACCGCCTCATCGATATCGAAGGGCTTGGGCAGGTATTCAAATGCACCGCCTTGATACGCAGACACCGCGCTGTCGAGGTCGGTATGTGCCGTCATCAATATCACCGGTAACCACGGTGCGTCGCGTTTCAGCTGCTCGAGAAACTCGAGCCCGCTGGTGCCTGGCATGCGGTTGTCGGTGACAATCACATCGGGTGCGTCGGTTAAGTCAAATTTTGTTATTGCGTCATCGGCGCTATCGAAGCTTTCAATACTGATTGCTTCTTTTGATAACGCTCGACCAAGCACCCAGCGAATTGAGCTGTCGTCATCGACGATCCAGACGCGCTTTACATCATCATTCATGAGCTTGTGTAACGGGCAGGATTACAGTGAAAGCGGTGTTGCCGGGCGCGCTTCGGCACTCAATACGGCCGTTGTGTCGGCTGACGATTTCCTGGGCCAACGAGAGTCCGAGACCGGTTCCCTCGGCACGACCCGTGATCAAGGGGAAAAACATCTTCTCGCGTAATTCATCCGGCACACCGGGGCCATCATCGTGTATCTCTGTGCATAGAACCTGGCGGTATAACACGCCGCCAACCGATTCGCGTCTGCCTATTCGGGTTCGCAGGGTAATCCGCCCGTGGTGCTCGATAGCCTGGACTGCGTTGTTTACGATGTTAAGGAAGACTTGTACCAGACCATCGCGCTCGGCAATGATGTCGGGCAAGCTCGGATCGTAATCACGATAAATCGTGATGCGTCCCTGTAGCTCGGCCTGCACCAGTTTATTGACGTGTTGCAGGATCTCATGCAGGTTCACTTTTTCGCGATGAATCACGTGGTACGGCGTCGTCATCCGATCCACCAGCTTGGACAGTCGATCGGCCTCGTGGGTGATGATTCGGGTAAATTCGCGCAGTTCTGCCGAATGCAGCTCCCGGTCGAGAAGCTGGGCCGCGCCGCGCAGACCACCCAGCGGATTCTTGATCTCATGGGCCAATTGTTGAATCATGCTGCGGGTCGCACTCTGGCGTTCAGACAGCCAGGAATCGCGGGCGAGCTTGACCAGGCTGTCGACTCGCCACAATTCCAGCATCAGTCCAGGCCCGTCGCCCATCTCCACCAGTGGCGTGACCGTGCAATCCACCAGAATCGGATCGTCCCCCAACGTCACTTCCAGCGGCATCTCCCGCAGGGTATACGTCTGGCCTTCGCCGGCAGCCTTGTGGAGCACTTCAGTTAAGGCATTGCTTGTGCCGATCACGGTCGATACCGACTTGCCGCGTGCGCGCCCGTCACTGATGTCGAGCAGCGCCTCGGCCGCCGGGTTTAATTGCACGATCCGCAGGTCGCTGCCAATCACAACTATCGACGTGTTCTGCGCCTTGAACAGGTAACCGGGATCACACATTCGCAGACATATCGGTATTACCGGTGGCTTCTGCACCATCATGGTGCATTGGTCCTGGAAAGAAAGGCGCCCCGCCGGAACGGGGCGCCCCACCTATCAACAGCTATAGTACATATCGAATTCGCACGGATGGGTTGCCATGCGGAAACGATTGACCTCGCCCATCTTGAGGTCGATGTAAGCGTCAATGGTGTCGTCGCTCATGACGCCACCGGCCTTCAGGAACTCACGGTCGGCATCGAGTGCATCCAACGCCATCTCCAGAGAATGCGCCACCGTCGGAATAGCCTTTTCCTCTTCCGGCGGCAGATCGTACAGATCCTTGTCCATAGCGTCGCCTGGATGAATTTTGTTCTGGATGCCGTCGAGACCTGCCATCAACAGGGAAACGAAGGTCAGGTACGGATTGCCTGACGCATCGGGAAAACGCACTTCTACACGACGCCCCTTGGGATTGGAGACGTAGGGAATCCGGCATGACGCGGAACGATTGCGGGCCGAGTAGGCCAGCAGCACAGGCGCCTCAAAACCCGGGACCAGACGTTTGTAACTGTTGGTGCTGGAATTGGCGAATGCATTAATGGCGCGGGCATGCTTGAAAATACCGCCAAGATAAAACAGGGCGGTTTCGCTCAACCCGCCGTATTCATCGCCGGCAAACAGATTGTTGCCATCGCTGAACAGCGACTGGTGGCAGTGCATGCCACTGCCATTGTCTCCCACCAGCGGCTTGGGCATGAAGGTTGCCGTCATGCCGTGGATGTGGGCGATGTTATGAACCACGTACTTGAAGATCTGCAGCTCGTCAGCCTTACGCACCAGGGTATTGAACTTGATGCCAATCTCGCACTGGCCGGCGGTGCCGACCTCATGGTGATGCACCTCTGCCTCAAGACCCATCTCTTCGCCGGCGAGTACCATGGCCGAGCGCACATCCTGCAATGAATCAACCGGCGGCACGGGAAAGTATCCGCCTTTGACCTTGGGTCGGTGACCGATATTGCCCTCGGCGTATTCCTTGTTGGTATTCCACGACGCTTCACTCGAATCCACTTCGTAGAAAACCTTGCCCATTTCATCGCCCCAGCGAACCGAATCGAACACGAAAAATTCGGGTTCCGGACCGAAGTAGGCTTCATCGGCAATACCGGTGGAACGCATGTAGGCTTCGGCGCGTTTGGCGATGGATCGCGGATCACGCTCGTATCCCTGCATGGTGGATGGCTCGATAATATCGCAGCGCAGCAACAGTGTTTTGTCCTGCATGAACGGGTCGAGCACTGCCGATTCGGCATCGGGCATCAGAATCATGTCGGATTCATTAATGGACTTCCAGCCGGCAATCGACGAACCGTCGAACATTTTGCCTTCTTCAAAATCGTCTTCCGAGAGCGCGTGTGCAGGTGTCGAGACATGCTGCTCCTTACCCTTGGTATCGGTAAATCGGAAGTCGATAAACTTGACATCGTGATCTTTTATCATTTTCAGCACATCTGCTGACATGGCCTTGTCCTCTTGCTATAAATCTTGAAAATAGGGTTCGGAGCCAACCCGCGACGCTTGGCGGATGACACGCGACTGATAACTCGCGTCTAAGATAGAGCAATCTACGTGCCAACTTTATGTACAAGGAATATCAACAACCTGGATATTCATTTGCCCAATAACTGCACTATTATAAGGCGTCAGAAACAAGAGCGCACTATTTTAGTGCGACAAAATTCAGGACACCATGGAACCGCAACTTGCACCGCAGAGATGATTGGAACCTGTCTCAAACTGAGCGAAGGCCACCAGAACAAGGCAAATGGGAGAGAAACGCGCAGTTTACAGAGGTAAATGCGTATTTGAGCGAGCATGTAACACCGTATTAGTGGGTTGCGGCCACTTTGGGACGGGTTCTATTCGTTTTCGTTACGTACCAATACCCGGGCACCGCCTGACTCATCGACATTGACAGTAAAGATGAGCGGTCGGCAGCAAACCTGGCAATCCTCGACATATTCCTGATGGGACAATGAACAATCCACCAGAATATCAATGGTCTCGCCACAGAAGGTGCATTCAACAGGGACTTGCTGTATCAAATCCATAATTTAGAGGTGCAGGGGATGAGCATCACGTAATCGCTTACACCCTGGGATATAACCTTGGGAAAAGGATTTCCAATGTTTCAGCGGGAAATCGCAAGGACACCGACCCCTTAGGTGTATCCGACGCAAGCAGTCCTTCGGCAGTCACATCATTCAACACACGACGTGCACTGCGCTCCGGCAGACCGGTAATTCGAGGCGCTTCGCCTCGCTCGAACCGACCACGAATCAATGCTTCCTGAAGGAGCATCAATGCCTCTGGCTTCAGGGTATCGCTCTGTTCGACATAGCTGCCAAGGCGTCGCGTCAGATTGTCCAGATCGAACAGGGCAGACATGAAATTTACCTGATCCAGACAGGCCCTGAGAAACCACAGGGTAAATTCATTCAGAGCCTTTAATGACAGGTTCCCCCGACCATCAAGATCACCCTGTCGAGGGGTGTCGGCATAGTCCATCATGCGTTTATAGTCTGTGCGGCTCTCGATACCTCGTGCCAGCCCACGGGAAACCGACCACAATCCATGTGCACCGATGCCAGCCTTCAAGGACATGGCATGGCTCATCAGGCGACTGACTCGCCCGTTCCCATCCGGGAATGGATGAATGTAATTGAGACGGTGATGCGCTGAGGCAATGGCCATGATCCGGGTGGCTTTACCCATCTCCTCGAAACGGTAGCGCTTCGCAAAATACTGCATGAAGTCGTCGACCCGATCGCTGGAAGGCGGAGTATGCCGCCCGACAGTGACATCGTGCTCGAGTCGACTTCGCCATTCACCGGGCACCATGATGAACTCGGCTTTAGCGCTGTGTATCCGCAGTAATTCCTCGGGAGCATCTTGATAAAACATTTTATGCAGCCGACAGATGAATTCCGGTGAAGACGGCTCTGCAAGCATGTCATCGGCCGCCATTCGATCGATTTCTGCTTGTACTCGAACGTGCGCGGCGGCTTCAATTTGCAGATTGCGCCGCCGTGCATCCTGATCGAGATCACCGGTTAAAGCGCGCGCAATATCTCTCGGCTTGGTATCGTGGCCTTCGATAAGATTACTGTAGTACGTGTTCATGATGCGAACGAGAGCGGCAAGATTTGCGGCGGTTTCCGGATGAAGCGCGGACCCTAGAACCGCGCTGGCTGCGGACAGGCTGGCTACCACATCAGCGATGACCTCCGGAATCTCCTCCAATCTGGCCGGTTCGATCCGGTCGGGATTCTCAATGATATATTTGGCCGATTTCATATCGTTTTATAGTATTGAAATTTAGAGATTCTTTCCGCATGACGGCTTAATTTGGCCGATTTTTTGGCCAATTTTACTGCTTCGACCCGTAGAGCGCAATGGCCGATCTTAATACTCTGTATCAATTTGATACTAATATACTTATTCGCAAATAGAAATAAAACTGGCCGACCTCTTGGCCGATGTTACAAAAGTCACACATGAGCCCAACTCCAGACAATTTTCGGTCAGACTTATTTCAAATAAGGGAAAGCTGTGCGGGCTGCGGGTTGGTTTTCGCCGCCTCGTGCCGAAGCAAAAACGCCTTTGTCGGCACACCACCACCGAAACCGGTCAACGAGCCGTTAGCCCCTATCACGCGGTGGCAGGGCAATATGACAGGTATCGGGTTATTGCCATTGGCTGCACCGACTGCGCGGCTGGCCTTGGGTGAACTTAGCTCCTTTGCGATCTGACCGTAACTGCGGGTCTCGCCAAAAGGAATCTCCGCCAGTCGCTGCCAAACGCTGGTCTGAAATGCCGTACCGGATAGATGCAACCGCAAATCAAAATTGCGCAAGTCACCCGAAAAATACGCATCGAGTTGTCGTTTGACCTCAACGAAAGGCGCATCTGCACGATGCCATTCCGATCGCGGCCCGAATGCCTTGTGACCCGATGGGAAACTCAAATAGTGCAGGGCAGACTCGTCTCCGGCCAACAACAATGCCCCCACAGGGCTGACAAAGTATGTGAAATACAGGTCAAAGAACCCTGAATTTCGCTTTGAGCGCACAGCGTGACTGATTGTGAAATCGAGCATGATTGTCTGTATGTATGCGTGCTTGATTGATGCAACTTCTTACAACACGACAAAGAAACATATATGTTTCATCATGAAATCACTATTGGATCAACTCAAAAAACGCAGAATCGAATTGGGACTAAAACAGCACGATATGATGCTACGTGTTGGAATGTCACGCCAGCAATACCAACGAATCCCGGGGGAATCCACGCCTCGACACCCTTGAACTAATTGCCAAGGGGCTCAGGAGTGAAATCCTGCTTGTTCCGCAAGAGAAATTAACTGCAGTACTGGCCGTTTTTACAGAACGATACGCCGGATACCCGTTCAACAAATAATACAACATCGGATTCAGAGAAAAATAAGAGCCTGGTCGATGATCCGTGGCAGAACTTACTGGATGATGACGAATGAGCAGGGATGTCAGAGATGAAATTAAAGATCTGCCGATGGATGACACCCATAAAGACATGTTGAAAAAACACTGGGGCAATCTTCAAAACGAGTTCAAAATATCTACCATGCAATAAGCAAACTTTGCCGCAGTAGAAAGTTAATCATTCCCTTTTTAAACTTGACCGGTTGCCGACACCTTGAAATAGGCTCTAGTCACGCTCTGCCAATCGCGTCTGCAGTTCGAGATACAGCAGCCGCGACAGTTCCGAAGCCGCGGTGTTTTTACGCTGAACCAGGATTACTTTTCGATGAACCTGCGGTTCGCCAAAGGGAAAAATGCTGAGTGTACGCGCATGCTCCACTAATACCCGGCCGCGCGGAACCACGCCCGCCCCAAGCCCTGATAACGTCATTTGAACGATGGCTTCGGTGGAGTCCAGTTCCATCGCCTCGTCGACGCGAATGCGATGACTCTTCAGGCTATGATCGATCAATCGGCCAAGTCCGGCATTCCGGTTTAGCCGCAGAAACGGTGATTGCTCCAGAGTCTGCCGCCAGGTTGTAGCGGCGTAGTCAGGGTGCGCGATCACCACTAACGGTTCCTGAAATATCGGAAACTGCTCCATGGTCTCGGGCAATTCAATTTCACCGCTTACAATCGCTGCGTCGAGTTCGCGTCGTCTTACCCGCTGGATCAGAACTTGCGAACTGCCCTCTTCAATCCGCACACGCACCTCGGGATAACGCCGCGTCAGCGAGCGCAGGGTTTCAGGAAGCAGCTTGATGGTTACACCTGACACTGAACCGATGGTCAGTTGTCCCCGAATTGGCGCCTGACGAGCGTTGTATCTGAACGTATCAAATGACCCGACCAGTTCACGGGCCTTACCAAGCAGATTATCGCCGTGCGCATTAAGACGTGGCGGACGAATCGTACGGTCAAATAATACCGCGCCAAGCTCCTCCTCAAGCTGACGAATCTGCTGGCTGACAGCAGCCGGGGTGATAAACAATTGCTCGGCTGCATCAGCAAACGAATCAGCTTCCGCGGCTGCTACCAGAGTGCGTAGGTGACGTATTTCCATAAGCCGATAGATTAATCGTTACTTAATCTATTATCAATTAAATATCGTTTGTATTAATTACAAAGAAGACTAAAATCCCTGATTCCATTAACACCATTTGATTATAGAGATGAAAGAACTACTGCCTTACGCCCTGCTTGTAACCGTCTTCACCGCCATCAACTTCGCGTTTCTGATCGCCTGACGAATCATTACTGTGAGCCTCGATCACACTGCCGGGTCGACGTAATTCAACGACATCGATTAAGCCGCTATACTCAGGTTTTATCGGTGTCGTCCATCTTTACCGGACGAACGTTCAAGCCAACCCGAGAGTTTACGCAGGCCGAGACATCATGATCGCCATCGATCGCTTTGACGAAGCCGCCTTCGCCATCATGCAACAGGCGGCTATCGATATTCCTGAGGACTATCGCCTCGGCATCCGTTCGATGGTCGACGGCGAAACCCAGGATTTGTCGTCCTTCGTATTGAAGACGATGCTCGACAACTGGGAGGCCGCCAGCGGTGACCGCAGGCCGATGTGTGCCGATACCGGACTGCCCCGCTACTACATCAAGGTGGGCAACGACGCATCCATCGAAGGCGGCTTCGTTGCGCTGGAACGAGCGCTGCGTCATGCAACCGCCCGCGCCACCCAGGAGGTCCCATTGCGACCCAACCGGGTTCATCCCTTATGGCGTACTGACAGTAACAATAATGTTGGTATCAATGCGCCCGAAGTCGAGTGGAGCTTCGAGCCCAATGTCGATTGGGTCGATGTCACCACCGTACACAAGGGCGGCCTGTTCGGTACCGATTACCGCATGCTGTTTCCAGGCGATGGTATCGATGGCATCAAACGGTTTTATCTCGACACGCTGGTCGCCTTCGGCAAGCGCGGACTGTGTTGCCAACCAGCGATCATCGGCGTGGGACTAGGTGGTTCCAAGGACACCTGTATGCAGCTTGGCAAACAGGCAGCATGTCTGCGCACGGTCGGCGACCGCAATCCTGACAGCAAAATCGCCGACCTTGAACTCGAACTCAAGGACATGGCCAATAATATCGGCATGGGTCCCATGGGATTTGTAGGCTCATCAATGGCAGTCGACTGCCATATCGAAGTCGGTTACACCCACACCGGCGGCATGCCAATTAGCGTGCATACCTTCTGCCTGTCGTCGCGTCGGGCAACAGCCAGGGTTCACGCCGACGGCAAGATAGAATATCGCACCGATCCGCGCTGGTTTACACCCTATATGCGTCGCGACACTGTCGACTGGAGCGCTTCATGAGCGAGCTCAAGCAAGTCCGCCTGTCGCTACCGGCAACGGCTGAAGATATCGCCACGCTGGAACCAGGAACGATTGTTTTTCTTGATGGCGTCGTCTACACGGCTCGTGAAGGCGTGTACCAGAAAGTCATCGCCGAACGCAAACCGCTGCCGATCAAACTCGACGGCTTGAGTAATGTCAACTTCCACTGCTCGCCGGCGGCATCGCGTAACGACGATGGCAGTTTTAACGTTGGCGGCGTAACCGCGACTGCGAGTTTCAGATTTTCCAAATGGATGCAGGACTGGCTGGAGTTGACCGGCACGCGCATTGTGATCGGTAAAGGCGGCATGCCCCGCGATGACTACAAGAATATTCTTGCTCCCATGGGCGCGGTGTATCTAACCACCGTCGGCTACGGCACCGGTGCACTTCTTGGACGTGGCATCACCAAAGTTCGCGATGTCTTCTGGCTGGACGAACTCGGCATCGCCCAGGCCATGTGGCTGTTCGAAGTTGAAAACTTCGGCCCCTTTATTGTCGATAGCGATCTCAAGGGTAACTCACTGTTCGCCACTCACGGCGACCAAATCAATAAAGGACTCGGCGCGTTGTACAAAGGACTGAAAGCACCAGCACTGCGACGCTATGGCGAAACCGATAATCGCGAAGACGAAGTTCTGTAAGTAGTCTTCCGACCATCAGGCAATTCATCGGCCATCGCTCGCCATTGCCATACTCGCTCTATCTGGCAACATGAGAACCGGGCTTGAACCAGACAACTATTTTTCGTTGTACTTAACCTGAATGCAAGTACCACAGCTTAGCCAGATAATATTATCTGGATACTGCATGACCTACTGGCTCACCTTTCGTTCGCTGTAACTTATCGATGCGTTTCCTGTTTCTACGTGTGGAAAGATTATCCCCAAGGATAAGTAAACAGGGTGTTAATACCAGAGTCAATACAGTTGCAAATGCAAGCCCGCCCGCGATGGCGCTGGATAGCTGTGTCCACCATTGTGACGACGGAGCACCGACAGTAATGGTTCGTCCAATCAGATCAATATTGAGTGCGAACACCATCGGCAGCAGTCCCAAAATCGTTGTGAGAGAAGTCAACATGACCGGACGCATACGCTGTCTGGCAGTTAGCAGTATTGCCTGCATGGCTTCCATTCCACTCAATCTTAAATCGTTATAGGTATCAATCAGGACGATGTTGTTGTTTACCACGATACCGGCAAGCGCAATGACACCAATGCCGCCCATGACAATACCAAATGGTTGACCGGTTATCAGCAATCCGAGTAACACCCCGGCTGTCGAAAAAATGATGGCACTTAATACAAGCAAAGTTTGATAAAAACTGTTGAACTGCGTAACCAGAATCGCAATCATCAGGAATATCGCGGTCAGGAAAGCCCCGAGCAAAAAGTTGACCGCCTCTCGCTGGTCTTCGTCCTCACCCTTGAAAGTGACAATAACCGAGTTATCGAACTTGGTTGCGGCCAATGCAGTCTTGATCTTCTGGACCTGCTGGTCGACTAGCAATCCCTGGGCAACATCGGCCTTTATTGTCATTACACGCCGGCCATCTACCCGATTAAGTGTTCCGGTCTTTTGCACTGGCCCAAATGTTATGAAGTTACTGATGGGTATCTGACCCGATTCGGTTGGAACACGCAGGTTATTTAGTCGCTCGAGATTACGATCATCGAATGGAAACCGAACCCTGATATCAAGCTCTTCGTCTGCGTCATCGGGTCGGTATTCAGCAAGTGTGATACCGGTGGTGATCATCTTGATCGCATCTCCGAGCAGAGAAATATCGGCGCCGTAACGAGCGGCTTTCTCACGGTCAACTATTAGTTGCCATTCTATTCCCGGCAATGGACGACTGTCTTCGACATCGACAAATCCGCCAATATCTGTCATTAGCTTGCGCATGGCAGTTGCAGCGGGTATCAGTCGATTCGAATCGCGAGCGCTGATTTCAATTTGAATTGGCTTACCTCCCGATGGCCCGGACTCCTGTTCGCGAACCTGCACCAGAATGCCGGGAATGTTTTCTGTTTTAGTACGTAATTCCGGGATGATCTCGGCTGCCGGACGACGCTCGTTCCATTTGATAAGTTCAAGTTGAATGACGCCGATCGTATCTTCCGGCATATCCTGTGCCCCACCGTCATCTCCGAGTGTTCTGGCATACACGGTTTTGATTTCGGGCATATCGAGAAGGCGTCTTTCAACCTTGTTGACGAGAACATCCCTTTCATGAATCGAGAGATCACCACGTGCTTGAACCTGGACTTGCACAAAGTCAGGCTCGGCACTCGGGAAAAATTCCACACCCCGACCAAGCTGGGCGTACAACACATAGGTTCCAATCAGAAAAATTACTGCGAAGCCGAAGGTTAAGGCAGGATGACGAAGCAACCTGGTAAGAACATGTAGGTAGACTCGGGTCACTCCGTTAATAGTTGTCGATACCTCACCGACATGGGTATCTGATTCGTTCGGAGTTGCTGCCGATGCACCATGCCCCCCACCAATCATGCCACCAAGCACCGGAATAAATATCAATGCCATTGCCAATGAGGCGATAAGCGTCACTAGCACAGTGATCGGCAAGAACTTCATGAACTCGCCAACAACCCCGGGCCAAAATACCAGTGGAACGAATACAGCCAAAGTCGTTGCTGTGGATGCAATGATTGGCCATGCCATCCGTTTTGCTGCTTGCGCATAAGCCTCTTTCCTGGGAAGCCCTTCAGCCATTTTTCGATCAGCGAGTTCAGTCGTTACAATCGCACCATCGACTAGCATTCCGACTACAAGAATAAGACTAAACAACACGATGATATTGAGTGTCAGCCCCATGCCGCTGATGATAAGAATTCCTGCCAGGAATGAACCGGGAATGGATAGCCCAACCAGTACTGCGGGACGCATGCCCATCGCCGCAATAATAACGATCATGACCAGCACTATTGCGGTGAGTACATTATTTTGCAGGTCGCCAAGCAGATCCCGTATTTGTTCCGACTTATCCTGAAGATAGCTAAGGGTAATGTCTTGCGGCCAACTCGCTTGTTCGTCATCAATGATCGTTCGTACTGCTTCGATCGTTTCAATGATGTTTGCACCGCTTCGTTTGGAAATTTCCAACGCAACCGCTCTTTGCCCACCTACCCGCGCAAAGCCACTTGGATCTTTGAATGTCCGCCGTATCGTTGCAACATCCTTGAATGTAACGACGGTATTTCCTGAGACCTTGATCGGCAGGTTTAGCACATCGGAAATATCCTCGATGACACCTGGAACCTTGATCACAAACCGACCTGCTCCGGTATCCAATGCACCAGCAGCGACCAGACGATTATTGCGTTGAACCAATGTAAACAGACTTGCATAGTCGATACCGTAAGTCTCCATTACCGAAGGGTCGGCAATTATCTCCATGACCTCTTCGCGATCACCACCAATATCCACCTTAAGAACACCAGAGAGCGCTTCGATCTTGTCCTTAAGATGGCGTGCCAAGGCAACCAAATCTCTTTCATGTGCAGTTCCCGATAGCGCTATGGTTAACACTGGAAACTGTGACGTGTTGATTTCGGTAACCCGGGGCTCATCACTTTCCGGTGGCAGCTCCACCTTGGCAAGATCAACTTTCTCGCGCACATCCTGCAGGACTTGCTCGGCGTCAAAGCCTGCATCGAATTCAAGTGTTACTGATGCGTAACCTTCTGCGGCGATCGATCGCATCTCCTTGATACCCTCGATGGACTGGAGCTCCTTCTCCATGGGTCTCACTAACAACCGCTCGGCATCGCTCGGAGATATTCCTTCATGACTAATCGATACGTAGATGATTGGAATCGGAATATCGGGTTCTGCTTCTTTCGGTATATTAAGATACGAACTGCCACCCATTACCAGGATCATCAGGAAGGCCAGTAGCACCGTGCGCCCTCGACTGAAGGCAGCTTCGATAATGGCTTTCATTGAATGTGCGCTGCCATGTCATTCATGACACCAGAAAATACCGTACCATCCTTAGTACCCGCAGACGGGTATTCAATCGCTCGCACAACATCACCTGCTTGAACAAATCCCTGACCGACAGTGATTATTCGTGCTTTATCAGGTAACCCGTTTACCCAAATACCGTTAACCTCGGCAACAACAATCGTAACGGGATTGAATACGACAATCTCTTCATCCGTAACCGTTTTCACCCCAACAATGTCTGCGTCATCCAAAGACAGAAGAGCAGGTGATACGAACTGCGCGCGCGTTGTACCGATTGGAATTCGGACTTCAGCACTTGCGCCAGACAAGAATCGATTGCCCGGGTTTGGCACTTCAAGCTCGACACGAAATGTACGGGTCTTGCTATCAGCCCGAGGCGCAATAAACCTGACTTTCCCTTCGCTGGTTTGACCGGTGCCAAGCTTGATATCGGCAACATCACCAATAGATACCTGACCGACATCCTGCTGGGCTATCTGGACAGATACGATGAGTGGATCATTGTCTACAATCACTCCAATATCGCCGTTGACCGTCACATATTCGCCAAGTTCTACATCCCGGGTCTCAAGTATCCCGTCGAATGGCGCACGTATTGTTGTGTTTTCTATTTCGAGTTTTATCTCTTCAAGATCGGCGCGCGCAGTTTGCAGATTTGAAAATTTTTCATCAATCAAACTCTGCGACTGAAGCCCTTTCTTGCCCATCGCTTTGGCTCGATCATAGTTTCGGCTTTGTTCAAGAACCAGAGCTTCAGCCTTTTTGAGCCGAGCTTGTCGATCATCCATTTTTATACGAACGAGAACATCACCGGTTTTAATAGGCTGCCCTTCAATAGCGACAATTTCAGAAACCTGTCCGGCAGTTTCGGCTCGCACTTTAATCACGCGTGACGGCTCAACCTGCCCTTGCGATAAAATAGATTGCTCAACATCACGTGAAATCTGTGTTCGTACCTCAACAGCCTGGATGTTGACACCATTATTCGTATCCGGTGTTGATGAAACCGGTGATAGTGCGACAAGCTTTACCGTGTCGTCGTTTTTAACCGGAAGATAATCAAGAAACATCCATCCAACTAATCCAAAAGTCAGAAGTGCAGCAAGCAAGTAGGACTTATAATGCATAGGACGTTTTTTCTCGCTGCTTCGGCACCAACATACATGAAGCCCTTGACTGGTTTTGCTCCATCTTGTTTATTGGTACCTGTATTTGTATAAATACTTCAATAATATAAACCTGTAAAACAGGTGCTTTTTGGCTGTCATGACTCACAGCCAAGATCTGATAAGAAATTTAATCAGCGTTTGAGAAGCGCTTGGCGAGTTCCAGGAAATTGTCACTCAACGCTTTATAGAATCCGGCAAGGTCAGCTAATCGATGTTGTGATGCTTGATCTGAACCGGCCAATTGCACCTTGGCTTGCGCCACCAGTTGATGCGCCTTTTTCAATCGCTCAGCCGATCCTTCAAGTAGCTGGGCATACGGTGTATCGGTGAGTC
>BQJD01000050.1 GCA_021604525.1 marine bacterium B5-7
TACAATACGGTCAACGGTCCGAAGAATTTCGTTGGCGGCACTAACAACACCGTAAACGGTACCCGAAACGTTGTCGTGGGCTTCGGCGCATCCACTACCGGTAACGATACGGTGGTCCTTGGTACCGGTGCGAGTGCCGGAGCCAATACCGCCATTGCCATCGGTTCTGGTGCAAGCGCTGCCGGTCCTGGCGACATCGCCATTGGCCCTGGAGCTACGGTCACTGCGGATAACTCTGTTGCGCTTGGTGCAGGTGCAATCGCCAGCGCACCGAACTCGGTTGCATTGGGCGCAGGTTCCATTGCCAATCAACCCAATACGATTTCAGTGGGTGCACCGGGCAGTGAGCGACGGATCACCAACGTAGCGCCTGGTACCGCGCAAACCGATGCGGCCAATATCTCGCAGTTGATGGCGGTCTACAGCGAAACCCAGCAAAATGCTGGAAACATCTCGGTGAACCGTGGCAACATTGCGCAGAATAGAAGCCAGATCAATAACAACACTGGCAACATCGCGCGTAATTCGGCGGCTATCAATGATCTGGACGGGCGCTTCAACGCCTTCAAGGACAAAGCCATCAAGGGCATCGCCATGGCCAACGCCATGACGGTCCCGGTACTGTCGCCTGATGATACCGGTGCATTGTCCATGGGCCTCGGCTACTACAGCGGCGAAACCGCAATCGGTATCGTCTTCAGTAATGCGCTTAACTGGACACCGGATGAAGAGGGCATGTCCAGGACGTCGGTCTTCATCGGTATCTCGTCGGATACGGATTTTGATGAAACCAGTGGCAAGGTCGGCTTCCAGTATCACTGGAAATAGTTCGACTCGCTTAACATAAGCTTTATACGGCTATCTCCGCATTTGCGGGGATAGCCATTTTTTTGTCCTCAAGACAGGTAATTCGTCGTAAACTCAAGACGTGATTTCGGCGATGTATCCAACTTGCGATATGCGGCCATTATCTGCTGACAAACCCTGCTGACAAACCGGCAAATTATCAAAGCACATAAGAATCGATGACCTTAGCCAATCGCAAACTCGTCTGTGTATCCGGCCTGCCTCGCGCCGGTTCTACCTTGCTGTGTCAATTGCTGGCGCAGCATCCGGGAATCTACAGCCCCGGCCACAGCTCGCCACTGCCGTCCATGTTGAATGAGATTCGTCATCGCGTCAGTGATAACGATTTTTTTCTGTCTCAGCTTGATGTCGACTTCGACCAGACCTATGGTCAACTTGAATCCGCCTACCGTGGATTCATCGACGGCTGGTTTTCCAAAGCCGACGAGGCAGTGGTGGTCGACAAGAATCGTGCCTGGCTTGGAATGGCCAAGACGCTTGAGGTGTTGCATCCCGACTACATGATCCTGGTCTGCGTGCGCGACCTCACCCAGATATTCGGTTCCATCGAGGCACAACATGACCGCACCCGGCTGATTGATTTCCCCGACCACATCGACGCCCACAATCCGTTCGTCCGCGCCGACAGACTGTTCGGCAAGGGTGGTATCGTGGGATTTCCGTTATCCGGAATAGAATATGCCCGACAGATTCCCGAAGCGTCGATTCAGGACAAGATTACTTACGTGCCATTTGAGTATCTGGTTGCAAATGTAAAAGAGGGCATGTCGGAGATATTCGCCAAACTCGGCGTTGAACCCTATGAGATCGACTCCTCAAACCTGACGGTCATGCCGCACGAAAGTGATAGCTACTATCGATTCAAGTATCGTCACAAGACTCATGCGCAAGTTCAGGCACCCAAGCGTCACGAGATACTGACCGGCATCGAACAATCTTTAAGAAACAGGTTTAAATGGTTTTACCAGGCGTTTTATCCCGAACAGGCCAAGCCCGAGGGATAGTCGCGGCTGTCGTGATGGTACTGGCGATACAGTCGCCGCCATCGATGGCGCAGCCCGAGCCTGATGCCGAGACCCTTGCCTGTTACCGATCGGCTATCAAGGTGGAAGACGATATTCCCCCTACCTGTTTGTCGGCAGCGGCGTTTGGTGATGCTCATGCCATGTATATTGTTGGCATGCGTACAAAGAACCTGATCAGGCGCAAGGAACTCAAGGAGCGGAAGCACTGGCTGGAGCAGGCATCCAGACTCGATCACCTGGCGGCAAAAAAGGCGCTGGCTGACATATATTACGAAGAAGGCGATATCGAAACCGCTGAGAAGTACGACATCGAGGCGGCTGAGCAAGGCTATGGTCCGAGTGTATTGCGGCTGGCCAATACACTGATGCAGCGAGCACAAACTGATGAACAGCTCGGGCCGATTCGTGATCTGCTTGAAGAGCAGGCAGAGGCGGGTTTCGCACAAGCACAATTTGAATATGCGCTCATGCTGCGCGATGGGCGCGGTGGTCCGGTGGATACCCCCGGCGCACTGCTATGGATGTTCGAGGCCGCGACCTCGGGGTACGTTGAAGCGCAGTTTCAATTAGCCCTGATGCTGGTCAAGGATCAACCGGGACAAACATTACGTTGGCTGGTGAAGGCGGCACGCGCAGGTCATACCAAGGCCAGGTATGAACTCGCAATAGTTAATAGCGGTGTCGGCGGTTTCGATATAAATCTTGAAGAGGCGGCATACTGGGCACTTGAAGCGGCGCATGATGGTGACGATCGCGCGGCAGCGCTGTATAACGAGCTGATCGCACAAGGCATCGTTCCAGGAAATGCTCCGCCATCATTGCCTTCGATAGAGGATGTTGGGCAAACAGGAAATGCTCCACCTTTGTCCTCGCCGACAGAAGCTATTGGGCAGAGAGGTCGTTAAGTGTTTTTTAAGAAAAAATTCTGCTGCATTAAATAAGCGGGTTGATAATATAGTTGCGATACCAATCGTAGAATAAATCGGAGTGTAATATGAGAAGTTGCAGGGACTTGAGTTACGGTCGAACCGTACCGAGCGTCACGGCCGTAATCCTCGGCGCGGCAATATTTTGCGGGGCCATTAATAGCAGTATTGCCCAGGGTATTCCGGAGGGTTCACTGGAATGCTATAAGGCCGCGTCGACGGGTGTCGGTAAGTTCGAAAACCCCTGCCGGAAAGCCGCCCAGGCAGGTGACGGTCATGCCATGTTTCTTCTGGCGATGCGCTCCGATCCGGGTCCAACCCGCATTGATTGGCTGACCAAGGCCGTGTCCCGTGGCAATTTGCAGGCGGCCATGGTTTTGTCCTCGATTCGTCGCAGCCAGGGAGACACTGAGCGTGCCAATAAACTCATTCAATTTGCGGCTGAAAACGGCTATGGACCTGCCCGTATTCAGATTGCCAAGGCCTTGCGTGCCAATAGTAAAAACTCCGAAAACGTTGCCCGGGCGCGTTCAATGTTTACCAATGAGGCAATAGCCGGTTACCCCGAAGCCCAGTATCAGCTCGCCTGGATGTTATATAACGGTGAGGGTGGTCCTAAGGATCAGAAAGGCGGAATCGAATGGCTGTTCGAGGCAGCCAGCGCCGGCTATGTCCCCGCTCAGTACGATTACGCCGTGGCCAATGCCAATCAACCCAAGGAAGCGGTGCGCTGGTTCACCAAGGCGGCACGGGCAGGTTCCCCGACGGCCATGTATCAACTTGCTCTGTTGCATGGTAATGGCAAGGGAATCCCGGTCAATCTGCAAACGGCCGCCTATTGGGCGACACGAGCAACACGTGCCGGGCAGCCGGACGCACCGGCGTTATTGCCCCAGATTGCCGCAGCCATGCAGGCCAACGCCAATGCAGGCGGTGGCGGCAACGCGGCCAAACCAGCGAGCCCCAACGCGACGGCGAGTGCCGCATCGGTGCCTTCGAAACCCGCTGCACCCGCCACTTCTCCACCTGCAAATGTGCCATATAACCTGGCCACGGTGCAGCGTGAGCTGGCGGCGCTTGGTTATCGACCGGGTCCTGCAGATGGGCAAATGGGTACGCGCACTCGCACAGCTATCGAACAGTTTCAAAACGACAATCGTTTACCCGTTACCGGCGTGCCCGGCCCACAGCTCCTTGGCCAGATACTCTCTGTGAAACAGACGAAGGGGCGTTAGGTATCATGAGCGAAGAATTAGTAATGGTATGGGAGAGTTAACATGGTTGAATCATTCAAGGGCGGTTGCCTGTGCGGTGCGGTAACTTATCAGGTACAGGGGCCGTTCAATGGCTTTCATCTGTGCCACTGCAACCGTTGCCGTAAAGCCACCGGCTCAGTCCACGCATCCAATCTTTTCACCGAACCGGAAAATCTCACCTGGCTGTCAGGAGAGGAGCACGTCAGGCGATTCGATTTGCCAACTGCTAAACGTTTTGCGCGAAACTTTTGTGAGATTTGCGGTTCGGCACTACCCTATGTGAATCGTCCGGGTACTGCTGTCGTTGTGCCTGCCGGAAGCCTCGATGACGATCCTCATTACACGCCGGACGACCATATATTCTGGCTCGAGCGTGTTCCCTGGTACGATCAGATCACTGATGCACCACACTTCGACACCTATCCGTAAGTGATCGAATCGTCAGTACACTCATCCAGTAAGTCCACTGGATAGTGTTCCGGTTACTCGATGCTGTCATCAAGCACCAACCAGTCAATCGAGCCAGGACTATCAATCCAGGCCTGACGATTATCGTAAACATACGACACAGCCTCGGTTTTATCGCCAGGGTTGACGTAATCCGGTGGATATTTGGGCATGCGTGAGGCACCGGAAATGTAGGCTGGCACGAAGCGGTTTACGCGGATGGCGAAGGCTCGCAGTTCCCGTGTGTCCTTGATGTCGCCACGCTCACGAAAACCGATCAGGGCTCGGCTGTATGCCCAGACTGCGGTGTAGTCATCCTCGGAATTTTCATCGATCAACTCGAGAGTCTCGCGGTGCCGGCCAATCAATATCAGGCTGGTAACCAGTAAAAATCGGATAGCCTGACTGTCAGACGGATTGAGGCGCAACAGGTCGTAGTAGTGGGCGATAGCGACATCATGATCGCCACGATCCCACAGGCAGTGGGCGAGGCCTGCGCGGGCACGCATGTAGGGGCGCGATTCGGGAATACCCCAGAAGCGGCCGACTTCGTCCTCGAAAAATGCCTCACCCAGCGCGCGCTCACCTGCTTCCACGGCATTCTTGTAGTATTCGATTTCCTGATCCAGGGTTTCAGCGGCGTCTTCCGCCAGCATGACCCAGGCATCGGCGCACAACGGCGACACGGCCAGGGCCTCTTCGGCAATTTCCACCCGTTCGATTGGATCCATCACCTCCCAGCCTCTGAATATCAGCTCCTGGGCCCGGTTTAGCGCAAGCTGTTCAGCGCGACCCGCGCCCCGACGATCGCGGCTGCGACGACGGTTGGCGAGATCGATAATGTTGGACTCAGGTTTATGCTTCATGGTGCGCAGTGCCGAAGATGTCGGCGGAGGATCGATCGTTCAAACTGGCAGGATATTACCCTCGATGTTTATAAAAAGGGATTTATCTGTCCTGTATTATGCGCGTATTGCATCTTGAAAAAACAAAATTGGCGCGATTTGGTACGAATTCAAGTATTCGCTGACTTGTGCTCCCGAATAAACAAGTTCGTCGGGTTGATTCCCAGGCGATACGTATTACGCTGTTGGGGCCACCCATGGTTAGCAATTGATTCCATCTCCCGGCGCTGATAACCTGCGCTCGCCCTTTTCCCACTCACACTCATTCGACATCCATGAAACCCTTCTGGAGCCCGCTTGTTGAGACGCTCGATCCGTACGTACCGGGCGAGCAGCCGAGCAGCCACGGTATTATCAAGCTCAATACCAACGAGAATCCCTACGGTCCGTCGCCCAGGGCGCTTAAGGCCATGGCCGCTGCTGCCAGTAACGACCTGCGCCTGTACCCGGACCCGAATTCCAGCGATCTGAAGTCCGCGATAGCCGATCATTACCAACTTGGCGTCGAGTCGGTTTTTGTCGGCAACGGCTCGGACGAGGTGTTGGCCCATGTCTTCAAGGCGCTTCTCGATCATGATGCACCGCTGCTGTTCGCCGATATCAGCTACAGCTTTTACCCGGTGTACTGTGGTCTGTTTGAAATCGAATACCAAAAAATTCCGTTGTCGGAATCGTTCGATATCCGTATTGAAGATTACGACGCTAAAAACGGTGGCATCATTATCGCCAACCCCAATGCACCCACCGGCAAGCTGCTTTCGCTTGAAAAAATACGTGCGTTGCTTGAAAAAAACACCCGTTCGGTGGTCGTTGTCGATGAGGCGTATATCGATTTCGGTGGTGAATCGGCGGCCGGGTTAATTCCAGAATTCAACAATCTGCTCATTGTTCAAACATTGTCGAAATCGCGTGCACTGGCGGGGTTGCGGGTCGGCTTTGCACTGGCTGCTGCCGGTCTGATCGAGGCGCTTGAGCGGGTCAAGAACAGTTTTAATTCCTATCCTTTAAGCCGTCTCGCCCAGGTAGGCGCGGCGGCTGCAATGCGTGATAACGACCACTTCGATCGGTCATGCCAGCGGGTGATCGACAGCCGTCGGCTATTGACCAGCGCAATGACCGGGATGGGGTTCGAGGTGTTGTCGTCATCGGCCAACTTTATCTTTGCGCGTCACCCTGCCTTCGATGGACAGCATCTTGCAGATGCCCTGCGCCAGCGGGCCATTCTGGTACGCCATTTCAATAAACCGCGAATAGAGGATTATCTGCGTATCAGTATCGGCACCGACGACGAATGTGCCGCGCTGCTGTCGACACTGAACGAGATTCTGGCTACTGCCGGATAGCAGGCGTGTTGGTCACGCATACAGCAACCGAATTTTGTCCGCGATCTATTTAATTCTCGACAGGATGCCGTCGAGTTCATCGAGACTGTGATATTCGATCACCAGTCGGCCGCGTTTGGCGCCCTGTTCGATCGACACGCTGGCGCCGAGCTTGTCTGAGAGTTCGCCCTCAAGGCGAGCGATGTCGCTGTCCTTGGCGGGCTTCTTTGACGCATTCCTGGTATCTGCCGCCGGCGTCAGCATGCGGCGGATAAGTTGTTCGGTCTGACGCACTGACAATCGTCGATACATCACTGCATCGCAGGCCGGTTCCTGGGCGTCACGGGACAACGCCAGAAGCGCCCGCGCATGGCCCATCTCGATGCGACCATGCTCAAGATGTTCTCGTACGGCCGGATCGAGGTTCAATAGTCGCAGCAGGTTACTGACAGCCGTGCGCGATCGACCCACTTTATCGGCTGCATCCTGATGGGTCAGTCCGAATTCATCGATCAAACGCTTGATGCCGGCGGCTTCCTCGATGGGATTTAAATCTTCACGCTGGATATTCTCGATGAGTGCCACTGTCATTGCCGCATCGTCCGGAACCTGGCGGACAACCACCGGCACATGGGTCAATCCGGCAATTCTGGCGGCTCGCCAGCGGCGTTCGCCGGCAATGATTTCATAGTCGCCGGTCGCAGTCTGGCGAACCAGAATCGGTTGCACCACGCCCTGGCTTCGAATCGATGCGGCAAGTTCTTCCAGCGCGTCTTCATCCATATGGGTGCGAGGCTGGTAGCGGCCGCGGCGAAGTTCATCGATACCCAACTCAAGCGGTCCACCCTGCATTGGTTGGGTCGTATTATCTTCACCGGGCGTTGCGTCAACAGGGTCTTTCGCATCCGCCGGTTTGCGGGGTGCGGCTGGTGAGATCAGCGCATCAAGGCCTCTTCCAAGACGTGACTTCTTAGCCATCGGATTCTCTCAACAGTTCACCGGCGAGCGCCAGATAGGCCTGGCTGCCGGCACAGGCAGGATCATATTCAATAACCGCCTTGCCATAGCTCGGTGCTTCGGCAAGGCGCACATTGCGGGGGATTTTTGTGCGAAATACGGTATCGCCAAAATGCTTGTGTAACTGGTCGGATACTTCGTTGGCCAGGGAATTGCGTCCGTCGAACATGGTTCTTAATATGCCTTCGATTTTCAAGTCCGGATTATACCCTTCCCGAATTCTGGCAATGGTTTCAAGCAGGCCGGACAGCCCTTCAAGTGCATAGTATTCGCACTGCACGGGTATCAGCACCGAGTCGGCTGCCGCCAACGCATTGATGGTCAGCACATTGAGCGCCGGCGGACAGTCGATAAAAATATAATCAAAGCGATCGGGCAACGCTGCGATGGCATTTTTCAAGCGGTGATCGCGGTCCTCGGCGTTGCTGAGTTCCACCTGTATACCGGCCAGCCCGGATTCCGATGGCACAATGGCATATCCGCTGCTGGTTTCAAGGCATGTTTCGTCAAGGCGTTTGTCCTTTAGCAGGACGTCATATATCGAATATTCCACCTCTTCGCGATCGATCCCGGAGCCGGTCGTGGCGTTGCCCTGTGGATCGAGATCGATCAGCAGTACACGCCGGCGGGTCTTTGCCAGCGATGCACACAGATTGATGCCGGTGGTGGTTTTGCCGACGCCGCCTTTTTGATTGGTGATGGCGATTACGCGTGTCATTGGTTTGTTATGCGTCCGGTTGGATGATGACGAGGTGACGCTCGGCGTCGACAAAGGGCACGTTCAGGGGCTCGATCCTGATATCAAGCGTCGGGTCATCGGCGAGCGGTTGCATCTCCTTCAAGGGACAGGTTCCTTTCATCGCCAGTATTCGGCCGCCGGTATTGACCAGATGACGACTTGAGAAGACCAGTTGCTCAAGGGAGGAAAACGCCCGCGCGAGGAGCGTATCAAATTTCACATCCGCCGGGTAACTCTCAACACGGTGATGAGCGGTGGTGATATTTTCGATGCCGGTGGCGCGCACTACCGCATCGATGAATCGGGTTTTCTTGCCGCGAGCGTCGAGAAGTACAAATTGCCGTTGCCGATTAATTACAGCCAGCGGTACCCCCGGAAAGCCCGCGCCACTGCCGATATCGAGAACACGCTCACCCTGCAGGAACGGGTGAATCGACAGGCTGTCGAGTACGTGCAGCGCCACTTGCTGTAGCGGTTCGATGATGGCGGTGAGGTTATAGGTTCGATTCCAGCGAGATAGCAGGGCGAGATGATCGAGCATCGTGTCGATAGCGTTGTCGTCAAAGGTAATATCAAGGCGCTTAAGGCCGCTGCGCAATCGCGCTTCAACCGCTTGCCGGTCGTCAATGGATGGCGCGATTGTACTCACGCTGCCCGAGTAGCGTGCTTTTTAAGATATACCAGCAGCAGCGAAACGGCTGCAGGCGTCACGCCGGAAATTCGTCCCGCCTGACCTATGGTTGCAGGCCTTGCTTCTGCAAGTTTCTGCCCAACCTCGGTCGATAAACCGCGCACATCCATGTAGTTGAAGTCTTCCGGCAGGCGGGTGTCTTCGTGGCTACGTTGACGGGCAATCTCCAGGTCCTGGCGTTCGAGGTAGCCGTTGTAGCGGGACTGAATCTCGAGTTGCTCAACCACGCTTTCGTCATCGACCGTAATGTGTTCCGGTACCAGTCGCATCAACGATCGATAGTCAACCTCCGGGCGACACAATAGCGCATCCAGGCGCGCTTCCTTGCGGAGCGCCTGCCCGAGGACTTCATTGACCGTCTCGGCATCGATGTCATCCGGCCTCACCCAGGTTGCCTTAAGATAGGTCTGTTCGGCCGAAATGGCGTCTCGCTTGGCGGCGTACATGGACCAACGGTGGTCATCCACCAGGCCAAGCTCGCGTCCGGTTTCTGTCAGTCGCAAGTCGGCGTTGTCTTCTCGCAAACGCAGCCGATATTCCGCACGGGAGGTAAACATGCGATACGGTTCGGTGACGCCGCGAGTCACCAGGTCATCGATCATCACGCCGATATAGGCCTCGTCTCGGCGAGGGTACCAGGGCGTCAAGTCGAGCGCCCTGCGAGCCGCATTCAGACCGGCGATCAAACCTTGTCCGGCGGCTTCCTCATAGCCGGTGGTGCCGTTGATCTGACCGGCAAAGAACAACCCGTCGATAAACTGTGTTTCGAGTGTCGGTTTTAAGTCGCGAGGATCAAAAAAGTCGTACTCGATGGCGTATCCGGGCCGGGTTATGTGGGCGTTTTCAAATCCGGCGATGGAGCGCACCATGTTGATCTGCACATCGAATGGCAGGCTGGTGGAGATTCCGTTGGGATATACCTCAAAGGTGTTGAGTCCCTCCGGTTCAATAAAAATCTGGTGCGATGTGCGGTCGGCAAAACGCACGATCTTGTCTTCAACCGACGGACAATAGCGTGGACCGACGCCTTCGATCACGCCGCTGTGAAGGGGCGAGCGTTCAAGCCCGGCACGTATGATGTCGTGGGTGCGTTCGTTGGTATGGGTGATATGACAACTCACCTGACGCGGATGTACTCCGCGGGATTCGATAAACGAGAACACCGGTTGCGGCGAATCGCCGGGCTGCTCGTCGAGCTGCCGGTAGTCGATACTGCGACCGTCAATACGTGGTGGCGTACCCGTTTTTAAACGAGCAACCCGAAACGGCAACTGGCGAAGCCGCGCGGCCAGCTTGTTGGAGGGTGGATCACCGGCGCGGCCGGCGGCGCTGCTTTCAAGACCCACGTGAATCAGGCCCCCTAAGAACGTACCGGCACACAGCACCACGGATTCCGCCTCGAAGCGGATTCCACCTTGTGTGACGATGCCGCGAACCTGGCCATTAACCACCACAAGATCGTCAACCGCCTGCTGAAACACCTGCAGATTTTCAGTATGTTCAACGGTGTTGCGAACTGCCTGCCGATAGAGCTGGCGATCAGCCTGCGCACGGGTCGCCCGAACCGCTGCACCCTTGCGCGAGTTAAGGATGCGAAATTGAATGCCGCCATGATCCGCTGCCCGTGCCATCAATCCGCCCAGGGCATCGATTTCGCGGACGATATGGCTCTTGCCGATTCCACCAATAGCCGGGTTGCAGGACATCTGTCCGACTGTTTCGATGGAGTGCGTGACCAGCAAGGTTCGGCAACCGAGGCGGGTACTGGCAAGTGCTGCTTCGGTGCCGGCATGGCCGCCGCCGATTACGATAACGTCAAAGCGATCAGGATGTTGCATCATGGCGTATGGCTACTGATTATAGTAGTCGTAGCGGGAGATGATATCGTTGGTGAAATTCCACGCGTCATTGTAGGACAGGCCGCTGTCATCGGGAATAATGATCCGCGTGTAAACGTTTTTCGGATGACTCGCGGAAATTTCGTCGAGGCGAGCATAAAGCTGTACGAGATTGACACTGCGATACTCGCTCTGGCCGGGTTCACGAATCTGGTACAGGTTTACGCCGCTTTGCGTGGTGTAACGAACATCGACCGCATAACGACCCTCGGGACTGCGTGCCGGACGCAGCAGCTTTTGGTATTTATCCTCGAGATCGACATAGTCGCCCTTAAGCGCGACCACTTGTTGCTCGGCCTTGTTCAATTGTTCCTGCTGCTCGCCCAGTCGGCGCTCGCGTTGTTCAAGGTCGGCTTCAAGCATCTCGAGTTGTTCAAGGCTCAAGGCATAGCGAGTCTTTACGGTGTCGAGTTCTTCGTCAAGTACAGCAATCCGTGACTTGGCAGTGTTGGTGGTTTTGACGGCCTCTGCATAACTTTCATTCAGGCTGGCCAGTTGATCTTCAAGACGGATATTTGCCTCGCTCACCGTCTGGCGATCACTTTCAAGCCCGGAAATGGTGCCAAGGGATTCGGCAAGTTGACGGGCCAGACGCTCACGAATTGCGGTAAGTTCCACTGTGTTTTGCGTCAGCTCACTAACATCGGCAGCCAGCGATTCGCGTTCGCTACGAACGGCTTCAAGCTCCTTGCGGATCGATTCGAGGTTGACGCCCAGACGGGTATTCTCCTCGGTTGCCGCGAGTTTTTCCGAGCTAAGACGATCCTTCAATGTTTGCAAAGCGCCGATGTCGCGCAACAAGGTTACCACCCGTTCCTGCAACAAAGTGCGATCGCGCTCGGCAATATCACGGACAGTTTCTGTTTGCTTCAGTTGTTCGGTGGTGGATTCGATTGTGCTGCGGGCGCTTTCAAGAGAAGTGCTAGCTTCGGTCAACCTGGATTCGGTGGTGGACAGCCGTTCCCGGGTCTCGGCCAGCTCACCTTCGAGTACCTGTCGCTGGGCTTCCTTGGTACGTGCCAGCTCCGCCACCTGGCGTTCCGAGGTCATGGTTTCGCGAAGCTGTTGTACAAGGTCAACATTGCGAATCAGGATAATGACCAGCGCCATCAGAAAAATCATCACGATAACAGTCATGATGTCGGTAAACGATGGCCACACGCTGTCCTCGTTTGCCACGCGATGGGCGTGGCTCATGCGAAGATCGGTGAATCCTGACTGACCTATCAACGATTATGCTCCGGAAGTCGGAAGCCGGCCTGGAGCAGCTTGATGATCTCATCGAGCGCGACGCCACTGTGAGTCATCTCGGTACGATACTGCTCAAGTACCTGACTGAGCGCATCGGCGGTTTCCTCGTATTTTTTCTGCGATGAGTCGAGTTTTTTAACCAGCGCGGCGGCAGCGCGAATGACGTCGGAAAAATCTTTCACCACGGTTTCCTGCTGTACCTGAAAGCGCGGTAGTAGAACGGTTGTGGTAATGTCCTCGATTCGGCTGACCAGGTAGGTTTGGGTGTCGGAGAGACGCTGGTAGAAATAACCGAAGAATAAAAATGCCAGAATCGCTGTCATGGTTGTTGATAAAGCGGTCGACATTCCGTGAATGACCTTGCCAAGTCCGCTGATCTCGGTAATCGCCGAGATCATGTCTGAAGCGCCGAGCAGGGCGATGGACAACGACACGATAGTGCCGAATACGCCGGTGAGAATCAGTACCGAATTGACGAATCTGGGGAACCCGACCAGGCTGGACTCACCTGCCAGCAGTGTCGATGCCAGGGCGCTGTGATTGATCGGCGAGCGACGGTTGTGCAGGTCCAGCAGGGTGCGGTAACGCTGAATGATGAGCGACCGGGTGTCGACGCCCTGGGAGGGATCGACCTTCTGGCGAATATTGAGAATGAAGCGATTGAGCATCTGTTCTTCGCGGTTATAGCGAAAAAACAGGCTGATAAGTCGAAACAGGCCGGTCAGGAACAGAAGCAAAATGCCGCCATTTATCACGAGGCCGACATTACTGACCTGGTGATTGACGTACACCTCGTACAGAAAGGCTCGCTGCCAGACGATAATGCCAATACTGATGATGCTCAGTATGGCAATCTGGAACAGGATGTTTCGGGTGTAATAGTGATTTGTCGTTTCGATATTCATGATCGCTACAACGTGATGGATGCGAATTCCCGTGTTATTAATATCCGATCTGGCCAGCAGCCTGGCGACAAGCACTCATTTCGTTGATCAGACCGTTGAGCACGGCGCATGGCGCATGCAACTTCAACGCGTGCATTATCGCACGAATTCTGACGGAACATGGTTGGCGGACGCATACCTTCAGGCTACCCAAAATTTGAATGGTGCCGGGACTTGATCTGTCCGGGTAATACGCGTCGATCGGCGTTATAATACGAAATCTGCTAGGGAAATGTCAGCGGCTTATAGTAGTGAGCGCGCTGAATCAACCAATAAGCCAACACGCAGGATGTTGTTATGAACAAATTATCCATCATGGTCGTACCCGTCATCCTCGGTTTTTCCTGTGGAGTATTTGCCCAGGATGAGGCTGCATCAAAGGCCGAATCCGAAGCTGTCGCGGATGCTGTATCCGAAGTGAAAACCGCGCCTGATGTGGAACTCACGAGCAAGACCGATGCCGGACAGCAGGTAGATGAGGTTCGTATCGAAGGCCGACTTCAAAGTGTGCGGGTCAAGCCGTCCACGGGACCGGCATACTACATCGACGACCGCAGTGGCGATGGTACCTTGCAGGCGCCGACGGGCGGTGAAATGGATTCACAATTCAATATAAGAACCTGGAAACTCGGTACGTGGTAGATCGGTACATAGTAGACAGGTTCTATCGAGGATCCCGGCTTTCGAACTTCATGAAGAAACGATACTTCAACAACGGAACATTACTTAAACATGCCTTGTTGCTGGCGATGGCAATCAGCATATCGTTCGGCGGGGTCGCTGCCTTCGGCAGTGAAATTCTTTTCTACAATGTGAATAAGAAAGGCCAGCAAAGTTTGCTTGGCATGCTCCCGAATCGCGACGAACCCGGCTGTCATAACATGTTTTTCAGCAAGGATGTGTTCCGGGTCGCACAGATCGGTTTTACCTACTGCAGCGTGTACGCAGAGAAGGATTGCCCGGAAGACGCCGCAATGATCATGCGCTGGAAAGGTCGTGTTAAAAAGAATAGTGCGCGTGCCCAGCCAACCGATCGACTCATGCCGGGTGACATGTGGTACTTCGAAGACAATGCCGAACGTAAAGTCGGCTCGTGGCACTGCGAACCCTGACCTGTACCTGGGTCATAGCCGGCCTGTCACATAATTAGCCGGGCGTAGGCGCGATGAGGCGGTTTCCATCGTCGAGTCAGGCACGGTAAATATGAAACGAACCTCCTAGCCGCGAATCCAGCTCCTCACCGCGGCGGTGTGGCGGCGGCTGACCTCAAGCGTTTCTTCCAGGTCGCGAAGCTTGACATGCCAGCGCCCCGACGCCTGTTTCTCCATGCCTCGTATGTGATCGATGGAAACTATGGCGTTGCGATGGATGCGTAAAAACTTGCCCTCAAACTCCTGTTCCAGACTCACCAGTGAGTCTTCTATGTAGTGGCGTTCGTTCGCGGTACATACACGCACGTATTTGTTGTCAGCCATGAAATAGGAGATTTCCTGTACAGGGATAATGGTGATTTGCCCACGTAGCTGCACGCTGATATGCGAGCGTGCCGACGCCATCTCCTCTCTGGATTTAATGTTGCGTAACGATTGTATCGACACCGGAGATACCTTGCCAAGTGCAAGTTCCAGACGATCCTTGCGAATAGGCTTTAGCAGGTAGTCGACAGCATTCACTTCAAAAGCCTCAACCGCGTGCTGGTCGTAGGCGGTGGTGAAAATTACCGAAGGCGGGTTATCCATGTGACTTAAATGCATGGCTGATTCAAGGCCATCCATTATCGGCATGCGGATATCCATCAGCACCAGATCGGGATGGGTCGCGTTAACCTCGAACAACGCCTCGCGGCCATTTGATGCTTCAAACAATTCAGGGTGCGGCAAGAGTCCTGACACCAGTTGCTTGAGTCGTTCCCTGGCAAGCTTTTCGTCATCGACGATCAATATTCTCATGACGTTACTCCAATTTATGAATCATCTCGTGGGTCGTGCGTGTACCAGCGGTGCGTCAATGGAGACGTTGAATCGATCGCTGGTATTATGAATGTTGATCCGAACGTCGCCTCCAAATTGTCGCTGCAGGCGTTCCTTGATGTTTTTCAATGCGACCTTGTTGCCGGAACTGCGCTGTACACGAAACTCGGTCACCGGATTGGTTACCAGGATATGCAGACGCCCGTCGTCGCTACTGCAATCGATGGTAATCGTGCCGCCTCGCATGCTGGGTTCGATACCATGGTAAACCGCGTTTTCAAGCAGCGGCTGCAAGGTCAGGCTTGGAAGGGTCGCGGTCATCACTTCCTCGGCCATGTGCCATTCCACTTCGAGACGTTCGCCGAGACGAAGTTTCTCGATGCTCATATATTGCCTGGCAATCTCAATTTCCTCGGCCAGTGACACCAGCCGTTGGTCGGCCCGGATGACCACCCGAAAAACCCCGGCGAGATCTTCGATAGCTTTTTCCGCCGAATCCGGATCAGAACGGATCAAGCTGGCGACGCTGTTTAAAGTATTAAAGAAAAAGTGCGGTCGAATACGTGCCTGCAGCGCCTTGATTCGATTGCTGACGTTGGCGCGCCGGGCCATTCGTTCACGTCGCGCCGACACCGCTATCTGTATCACGAGGGCATAGCCCAGCATTGACACCATGGCCATTCTTATTGCCGCCGACAAAGGATTTTCCGGGGGCCAGGGAAAAGGGACGAACACCAGTTCAGGGTAGTAGACGGCGATGGCGTAGGTCACCAGGAAGGCAAAACCGCCCGCTACCAGTAAGGAGATGATGACGGCGCTGACCAATGATTGACGCTGGATAAAACGATATAGCGCGCGCAACGGTAAATAGGTTACAGCGGCGATCAGCCAGGCTGACGCCACAGAGCGTAGTAGCCGTTCCGCGCCACTGAAACTATCCCCGGGAATTGCGGTTAATGCGTTCATCAGCGCGAATACGGTGGCGATGGTCATGATATGCGCGAGGATATCGAAACCCTTGAAACGTAACAGGTATCGTTTTTTCAGTATCCGCATGGTGCTGTTGGACCAACCTTCCGCCTGGCATGACACGGAATGTGGAAGTGGTCGTTTTGGGCGATGGTCATTATCTTGAACCGATGATGTCGAGCGCCTTGAGCAGGTTACGTGCCTCGCGCACTAGCGGATCGTTCTCGATTCCTGATTCGCCGGCGCCTTGTTCTGTATCCGCGCCTTTGCCATCGTCTTCGTTTTCGAGGTGACCGGCCAGATCCTCTTCACGAAGTTCGTTGAGATCATCGACACTGTCTTTGGAGAAAATCAGGTGTGAATCGGGGATGTCCGGTTCAATTCCACGCGCCTGTATCGATCGCCCCGAAGGCGTGTAATATCTTGCAGTGGTGATCTTGAGCGCAGCGCCGTTTTCGAGCGGCAGGATGGTTTGAACCGAGCCTTTACCGAAAGTCTTGCTGCCCATGAGGATGGCGCGATGATGATCCTGCAATGCGCCAGCGACAATTTCGGACGCCGATGCTGAACCGCTGTTGACCAGTACCACGATGGGCGCGCCTTTCAGGATGTCGTTCGGGGAGGCGCTATATTCGGCATTGTCATCGACATCGCGACCACGGGTTGAAACGATGATGCCGTCTTCAAGGAACAGGTCGGTCACATCAATGGCGCCACTCAAGATGCCGCCTGGATTATTTCGCAGGTCAAGAATGATGCCGCGCAGGTCATTGCCGCTTTCGCCAATCATGTCGCGTAAACTGGTTCGCAGGGTAGTGGCGGTATCGGCTTGAAACTGGGTGACGCGAACATAAGCAAAGTGTTCGTCGATCAACTGCGAACGCACGCTGGCGATTTTTATCACGGCGCGTTCCAGGGTGACTTCCAGGGGTTTGCTGGCGCCTTCGCGGATAATGGTCAGGTCAATAGTCGAACCGGGTTCACCGCGCATTCGTTTCACCGCATCGTCGAGGTTTAATCCTTTAACGGGTGTATCGTCGAGACGGGTGATGATATCCCCCGGCTGGATTCCGGCGCGATAGGCAGGGGTCCCGTCAATGGGGGTAACAACCTTGATCAGGCCGTTTTCCATGGTGACTTCAATGCCGAGTCCGCCGAAGTGGCCTTCCGTGCCAATCTGGATTTCCTCGAATGACTCGGGGTCGAGATAGGATGAGTGTGGATCAAGTCCACCGAGCATGCCGCTGATGGCCTTGCGTAGCAGTTCGACGTCGCCGACTTCCTCAACATAATCATCCTTGATCAGTCCGAACACTTCCGAGAACACCTTGAGTTCTTCAATGGGCAAAGACTCCTGTTCGGCATGTAGTGGCGTGGTTACAACCGCGGTCGCAACAGCCGCAAAAATAATCAGTCTCCTTGTCAGGATGTTTGCCAGGCAATGTCGAACGAATGACGGCCTTGGTGCAACGACTGAATTTGTGCTCACGTGATAAGGCATACAGATAACTCCGGTACCGCCTGTGCTGAATTTAAGACGGACGTGCGGTGAGGTTTGAAAATGACGCGGGTTGTAAATATTAAACGACCTATCCGCGTTTCGTAGTGCACCATGCGAGTGGGTCAACGGCTTCACCGCGATGCCGAATCTCGAAATACACGCCCACGTTACGGCGACCGCTGGTATCTCCTGCGCGAGCCACAGGTGTATTCTCGCCAACCAGTGCGCCGGTAGGGTACAACAGTTCGCTGTTGTGTCCATAAAGACTCATGAATCCATCCCCATGATCGAGTACCAATAATAAACCAAATCCCCTGAACCAGTCGGAATAGACCACTTGTCCACTGGAAATGGACCGCACATCGGCACCTTCAGGGGTTTCGATAATAATTCCGCCAGACGGTACGCCGGAAAGCTTGTCCGGCTGTCCGAATCGGGTTGTGATCGTACCGTCGGCGGGCAGATGTAGTGATCCCTTGCGATCCTGAAGTCCGTTGAGGATTATCTCATCAGCGATCGCTGCAGATGTTGTGGTAGCCGACGTGCCGGTGACGGTTGTGTTCGTTATATCACCGGAGCGATCAGGCGTTTGCCCGAAGGATGTCTGTGCTGGCGCACTTGTTTCAAGTTCACGTTTCTCGCGCAGTGTGCCGATTCCTTCGACCAGGGTATCCAGGCGGGCTTTGGCGCGACGTTTCTCTTCGAGCTGTTGTCGACTCTGGTTGAGCGAATCGCGCAGTGCTGCGACCTGCTGCTGACGACGTTGCCTGAGTTGCTGGAATTTGTTTTCCCGTTGACTCAGAACTTGTCGAGCCGCATCGATCTCGGCATGACGTTCTGTCAGGTTATCCTTCACTTTTAAAATTGTATCGATCTGCGCATTCAGAAAGTCGATTCGTTCGTTTTCAAGTTCCAGCAGCGTATCGTAGTAATGGAGCAGCCGCTGTGTACGTGCCGGATTGCTTTCGCCGAGTAAAATACTGGCGCGTGATCGTCTCGTCAGTCGCTGGCGAACACGCAGCCAATCACCCAGTTGATCGATCAACCCGGGCAGTCGGGCCGCAGCCGCATCGTTTTGTCGATCCAACTCGTCAATTTGACGATTCAGATCGGCGATGGACGCGTCTGCTGCGTCACGTTCACGCCTCACTTCAAGAATCTCGCGTTCGGTCGATTCCACCGCAGACATGGCATCATCACGATCATTCTCACTGGAGCGGATCTTAAGGACCAGCGCTTCGATATCACGCGTCAGGGTATCGTCCGGCATGGCATTGCGATTCGCGCTTATTGCGGCAGTGGCCAGCATCAGGGCTGCTGCCGACAGCTTCGCGAGGATTTTCAAATTCAATCTGAAGTCTTCTCCATGCCGATTTATCCTGGCCCATGACTTCCTGAATCTTGAGCCTTTGCGTATCATCGTATTAGTGTATAATTGTTGGTTAATATTCCAATTTAAAACCGACTACTAATAGCGTATGGTTCAATCTGAAGTAGTGTCGATGCCCGGTAACTTCACCGATTCCGTCGAATCCCTGTTAGCCGATGAGGAGGATTTATACCTCGCCTCTCGCGCCCTCAAAGCAATGGGACACCCATTACGGCTGAAAATTCTGTGTATCCTGGCGGGAATGAAAGAAACGAGTGTACAGGAACTGGTTGATATCGTCGGCACCTCGCAAAGCAACATCTCTCAACACCTTTCAATCCTTCGTGACAAGGGAATTCTCGCCTCGCGGAAGGATGCCAACAAGGTGTATTATCGCATCGGCGATGCCAAGATACTGGCTCTCATGGGCACTATGAGAGAAACATTCTGCGCCAGCCACGCTTAAAATAGTCCAGGGGTTTGCCAGCACTAACGGTTGGTTTGTCGGTCTGCACTGCATGATTCTTCAATCAAGCCTTTACCGGAGACGGTGAGGGTTTTTGTTTTTCCATCATTTCAACCCGTAATTTACGACGCGGAGCATACACTTGGAACTCGATTTCTTTGTTCAAAACTGGTACCTGTTCCTGGCTCTCGGGGTTATCGTCGCACTACTTTTTATGGATACCGTGCGAAACAGAATCAGTGGAATTCAATCCGTCACGGTTACCCGGCTGCCGCAACTTATCAATCATGAGGATGCGGTGGTGATAGATGTCTGTGAGTCTGCGGAATATCGCAACGGTCACATACCCGGCGCAATCAATATTCCCGTGAGTCAGTTAGAAGATAGCGTTACCAAGCTGGCCAAATACAAGAAAAAAGGTGTGCCCCTGGTGGTTGCCTGCCAATCCGGTAACCGGTCCGCACGCGCCGCCGCCAAACTGCGCAAGCTCGAATTCGATAATGTCTATGCGCTGACCGGTGGGTTGGTTGCCTGGCAAAAAGAAAACCTACCCGTGGAAAAGTAACAGCGATGTCAGAACAAAATACCAATGCAGCAGAGAAAGCCTCCGGGGATACCGCTTCGGATACGCCTTCAAATCCCCTGTTCGAACTCGAGAAGATCTACGTTAAGGATGTCTCCTTTGAATCACCTTCGAGTCCCGCCATTTTCATGCAGAAGGATTACAAGCCGGAGATTAATATCGAGATCGATATCGAACACACGGAGCTGAGTGGGGAAGGTAAATACTACGACATTGTGCTGAGCGTCGAGGTCAAGGCGACGATGTCCGATCAAATCGTGTTTCTGGTATCTGTGCAGCAGGCCGGCGTGTTCCACATCAGCGGATTTGACGAAGCGCAAATGACGTTGATGATGCAGGTTGCCGCGCCCAATACATTACTGCCATTCGCTCGCGAGGCCGTCGCCGACCTTGTTACCCACGGCGGTTTCCCGCAGTTATTGATCCAGCCGGTCAATTTCGAATCTCTGTTGCGCAATAAACTCAAGCGCGCCCAGGAAGAAGCCGAAGCGAGTACCACGCTGCAATAGCCCTGGCCTGGCGCATACACCCGTTTATGCGCACCTGAAATGCCAATGCCAGCCGGTGGTAAGCTTGAAACCTTATCCATCAGGCTTACCGATGCGGTCATTGCTTGTAATGATGCGATAAAGTGATATTGACCGCCAAACAGGGTTCGGATTTCGGGCGATAATCGCGATATGACAAACATTCCAGACACCGACAACCGTGTGACGGTACTCGGCGCCGGAAGCTGGGGCACAGCGCTCGCCATATTGCTTGCCGGCAACGGCTTTCAGGTGTCCTTGTGGGGGCGTCATCGCGATGTCATGGCGACCATGGCGGAACAGCGCGTTAACACTCGTTACCTGCCGAGTATCAAATTCCCGGACAGGCTCAACGTTGAGCCTGATTTTCACAAAGCGGTGTCTGCGGTTAAACGTATTCTGGTGGTGGTGCCGAGCCATGCCTTTCCCGATACGCTGGATCGATTGCACGCTGCCAACCCGGAACCCGTTACCGTAGTCTGGGGTACCAAGGGCCTGGCGCCCGGTGGTGGTCGGCTACTCAGCGAACTCGCTGCTGAGCGACTTGGCAAATACACTGCGCTTGCAGTCATCTCCGGTCCAAGTTTCGCCACCGAGGTGGCGCGACAATTACCGGCGGCCCTTACCGTTGCATCCCACGATATTGAAGCTGCCGAGGTGATCTCTGCCTGGTTTCGCAATGATCGAACCCGTATTTATGCAAGCAGCGATATGGCGGGTGTACAGCTTGGCGGAGCAATAAAAAATGTCATGGCAATTGCCACCGGTATCAGCGATGGCCTCGGTCTCGGTGCCAATAGTCGCGCCGCGCTGATCACCCGTGGCCTGGCGGAACTCACCCGGCTTGGCCAGGCGTTCGGCGGACGCATTGAAACATTCATGGGACTGACCGGGGTCGGCGATTTGATATTGACCTGCACCGACGATCAATCCCGCAATCGACGCATCGGACTTGGTCTTGGTCGTGGCCAGACTCTCGCTGCGGTGCGCCAGCACATCGGCCAGGAAACCGAGGGCGTCGATGCGACCCGCGAGTTATACAACCGCAGTCTGGAACTCGGTATCGACATGCCGATTACTACCCAGGTTTACCGGGTGCTGTATGAAGGCTGTACGCCGATGGCAGCGGTTGAGGCATTGCTCACACGGGATCCGTCGCGCGAATGACCCGGTCGCCGGAAATCATCGATTCCCATTGTCATCTCGATTTCACTGATTTCGATAACGATCGAATTGCGGTGATCGAACGCGCCGAGCGCGCGGGGGTTAGCGCCATCGTGATACCGGGCGTTAGCCGGCAGCGCTGGTCAAATTTATTGCGGCTTTGTGAGCGTGATGGCCTGTATCCGGCGCTTGGCCTGCATCCGGTATTTATCGAGTCCCATCAGCAGGGCGATCTCGATGCCCTTGACCACGCATTGAAATCATCACCTGTTGTTGCCGTCGGCGAAATCGGTCTCGACTTTTACCTGAAAGAACTCGACCGCAATCGCCAGATGAAATATTGCGAGGCACAGCTCGACCTTGCCGTTCAACATCGGCTGCCGGTGATTTTGCATGTGCGAAAAGCGCATCAGGAGATGATCAAACTCATCGAGGCGCGCGATCTCATCGGCGGCATTGTTCATGCCTACAGCGGCGGAATAAACGAAGCCTTCAAATACATTGAACATGGCTTTTGCATAGGGGTAGGCGGGATGCTCACTTACGCAAGATCACGCAAACTCAGGAAACTTGCCAGCGAGCTGCCACTCGAATCCCTGGTGCTAGAGACGGATGCCCCGGACATGCCGCCCGCGTCCCATCAAGGTAACCGCAACAGCCCGGAATATCTTCCCGAATGTCTCATGGCCTTAAGTGCCGTGCGTATTGCCTCGCCTCATGATATTGCAACCGCAACGACGATAAATACACGCCGGGTGCTCGGCATTACAACCCCCTTGGCTAGTTAGCTTGTGAATTGTCTTTAGCATGGCCGAATTGCGTGATCATGGGTGCAAACACTAACGAGACTTTCATATCTCGATTGCTGGCGGCATTTAATCGTTCTACGACCTTGTTGAAGTTCACGTTTTTGATATCAAGCGTTGATGCCGCGGTAATGATAATGTGAATCAGATCCGCCGTATTCTCGACAATATCCACGTCTATAAGGTGTACTTCGCCTCGTGCTTCCTTGCTTATGTACTCGGCGATCGTTTGCTGGATACGGTGTTCCAGAAGTTCCTCACCAAGACTGTCGATCGAGCGCACGGTAAGATGAGTTACCACCACCAGCGTTAACAGTCCGGCGCCGAGAAACGCCCTGCGAAAGATGAGTAGTCTGCCAGCCTTTTCTTCTGGAACGTTTGGTGGACGAAACCCCACCAGTGTAAACACTACACCGCTTGCGAATGCGATTGCCGCAAGGTTAGTCATGAATAATAAAAATGCGCCATAGGCGAGCGACCATTCGGCAAGGGACAAGAAAAGCCCAACTGTAGCGAGCGGCGGCACCAGGGCGACGGCAATGGCTACACCGGGCAGAGATGCGGAAACATTTTTGCGGCATAGCGCGTAAGCAGCCGCAGCGCCCGACAGTGTTGCTATCAGAAGATCCAGCAAGGCAGGTCCGGTACGGGCGACCATCTCATTGGTCATGGCGCCATCGATGTTGGCGAAGCCCATCACAATGCCAACTGCTATGGCTGTCAGTGCGCCTTGGAATGTCGCCACGGCAGATGTCTTAAGAAACCGGAAATCGCCATGTACCATGGCCAGCCCCATGCCAATGATGGCTGCCATTAACGGGGCAATCAGCATCGCGCCGATAATGACCGCCGCGCTATTTAATATCAGTCCGAGGGCGGCAATTGCTGAAGACAGCGCGATCATTGTAAAAAAGTCTGCGCGTGGCCGTGCAGCGCGACGCACCTCCTTGTAAATCTCGACGCGCTCCGCACGTGTTACCGTCGGCAGCAGCGTTTCGCTACGAGCCATCGCAAGTGATATCTTCGATCCCAGCCAACCCTGATACTCACGCACAATAACGATTGACGTGGGTGATTCATTAACCAGTCGCTGACCAATTGTATTCAGACTGATCGCTATACGTTCACCCAGCATCGAGCGAATAAACGTGTTGCCCTTACCAGCGCCGATAACGATGCGATCATAATTTCCTGCCTCAGTGACCAACAGATCGGTAGCGTTGTCTGCAAGTATCAACCGGGTGGTTATTCTCGGATCATCAAGAAAATCTCCGAGCGAATTCTCAAACTCCTCCTGGCGTGCAATACGGTCGGCTTCATCCTTTGATTCGGGTCCTGTACCAATCAGGGTAAGTTGGGCATTGGGATTCACCTGTAGTGCCGTTACGACGGCAAACCGTGAGCTTGAATCTCCGGAATAGGGGATAAGGGTGCGCGGATGTTCTGTCTCCCGATTCCGGAAATCCCTGCCGGGGTTGAACAATGCCACCGGGCAACGAATTCTGATCAACACCGGGTCGAGCTGTTTGCTAATAAGATGACGTTCGTCATCGCTATGGGTATCGTATACAAACGCCATCATGTCTGGCCGGTTGTCTTCAAGCCAACGGGTAATTTGCTGGTCGGGTCTGTCAGCCTTTAATGTCTCGAGTGCAACCTGGTTGGTGTCAATGGCATCTGCCGGCTTGTACCAGTCGGGTTGTAGACCATCTTCACTCAGCAGCAACACGGTCAGTGCATCGCCACGCTGTTTGGCAAGCGTTTGCCCTGCAGTCAATAACTCGGACAGGAATTGCTCGCCCAGCACGACGATGACCACGCCAACATCTTTTCTGG
>BQJD01000051.1 GCA_021604525.1 marine bacterium B5-7
CGCAGGAAGGTCGCCGTGACGATGAAGAAGATCAGCATGATAAAGACGATGTCGAGCAACGGCGTTACGTTGACATCCGCCTCGTCGCCAGAATGAGTTGATTTTTTCCGCATCGTTCCTACTCGATCAACAGTTCGTCAGAAATTTGATGGGACGCCTTGGCGACATTGTTGTCGAAGGCGTTGATGAAAATCAGGCCGGACAATGACGCAACAAGACCGGCCATTGTCGGGATCGTCGCCCTGGAAATGCCTTCCGCCATCAAGCGTGCGTTGGACGAACCGGTCACGGCCATGACGTCAAAGACCTGGACCATGCCCGTCACCGTGCCGAGCAAGCCAAGCAACGGCGTCACTGCGACCAGCGCGCGAATGACATTGTTGAACCTGGAGGCTTCCTGAATGGTTTCCGAGATCAGTTTGTCACGGACCGCATGCGCGTACCAGGACTTGTGATCGTTGCGCGCGCCCCAGGCGCGTTGAGCCTGCTTCGCCACGCCCGCATGAGCGCCGGACCAATACATGAGCCGTTCAATGATGAGCGCCCACATGAAGAAGGTGACAATCATGATGGCGAACAAAACGTTTCCGCCAGCACCGAGAAAATCGACGATCGCATTGAAAGCGTTTGCCGGATTCAATAACGCGAACATGTCTCGATATACCTTTCCCTAAATCGGACCCGTAACCGGGTAGCCAACGGGCTTAGGAAGCCGGGCGATTAAGCCCGGCCGCCTTCAGCATGTTCCGCAATAATGCCAGCCGCTTGCTCTTCCAGAATTTGCGTCACGCGCTTGGCGGCGCCGGATGCAAAGGAATGGAGGAGAAGAAGCGGGATCGCAAAAACAAGACCCAACACGGTCGTGACGAGCGCAGTCGAGATGCCCGACGCCATGATCTGCGGGTCGCCGGTGCCGAACAGCGTGATCGCCTGGAAGGTGTTGATCATGCCGATAACCGTACCGAGCAGGCCGAGCAGCGGCGCAACCGCAGCGACAACTTTCACGAGATTGAGGCCGCCTTCGAGTTTCGGCACCTCTTTCAAGATCGCATCGTCGAGCTTGAGCGCAACTGTCTCAACATCGTTGGATGCGGTGTTTTCGTAAGCCAGCATGACGCGGCCCAGCGGGTTCGCTTTCGATGCTTTTTTGCGGCGAACCTGACTCTTCACAGCGCCTGCAACCATGGTCAGCGAGAACCACTTGAAGGCGCCGAGAGCCATGGCGATGAGAGACACGACAATAATCGTATACCCGACCGGACCGCCCTGATCGACGCGTTCACGCAGCGTCGGTGTCTCAACCACCAGGCCGAGCAGCGTGCCCAGCGACGGATCGATCGCGCCACGGACGAAACCGTCGCCCGTCGCTCTGGCGACTGCCGAAGCCGCGCCTGTGATCGCGCCGGAAGGCTGACGCGCGAGGAACTGCAGGCGGCCGTCATTATACGTCAGATACTTGCCGTTGGAGAACGCAACAAACGGACCGATGCGCGTAATCGTTGCTTCTGCCGCTTCGCCATTCGCCTGAATGATGCGCGAATCGAAGGTAACGGTTTTGCCTTGCTCGGCCATCTGCTGGATCATCACTTCCCACAGATCGCGAAGCTGCTCTTCGGTCGGCAGTTTTTCGGTGCGGGCCAGTTCGTTAAGACCTGCGCCGCGGCCCGGGAATTGTGCGGAGATCAGCGAACGATCAACCTGAGCATTGAGATCGGCGGCTGCAGAACGGGCGGCGCCGAACAGTTCCTGGAATTCGCCTTGCTTGGATGCGAGCTCCTGATCGAGTTCGGAGATCGCTTCCTTGTTTTCTTCCATGGTCGCTTCGAGTTGCGTCGAGCGGGCATTTTCAGCGGCGACCTGATTGCGCACTTGCGTGAGCAAGGCCTGCTGCTGGTTGCGCTGAGACTGGAAGCGCTGGATGCGCTCGCGGTTCTCCTGGCTGACTTCGCGGCGCTCCGTACGCACCGCATTCAGCACCTGGTCAAGCGTGACCTGCGCGCTCGCGGACGAAAAGCCCGCAGACGAGAAATCCATGCTCACCGCGGCAGCGCCGGCGATCAGGGAAAGAGAAGCAAGTTTGAACAGTTTCATGACTTGTAAATCCTTTTTACCGGGTTCGCCGTTACTGTGCCTGAACCGGCGGCTTGACCGGTGCGAAGAAGATGTCCGGCGCGGTTTGTTCTTTGGCCATGCGCAGGGCGTATTTTACATCCGCGAGATATTTGCCCTTATCGAGCCGGGTCCAATCGCCTGCGGTCTGATCGTAAATGAGAAGCGTTGAGTCATCCGGCGTTTTGAACATCAGTGCGAGACGGCCAATGCCAAGGAATTCGCCAGCCAGTTCCTGACCGTCAAAATTCACGGTGCCGTCATACTGGCGGATCGTGCGGCCATATTCGCCTTCGATCTGATAGGCCTCAACGATCAAGCGGTAACGCTGTGCGGCGGACATATCCGGATCGCCGAGAATGCCTTCAAGACGAGCGGCGCGTTCTGAGCGTTCCGTCGGCAGGAATGGAAGGTCGGCGGCGACGAGCTGACCAAAGGTTGCGACCATGTCTTCCATCAAAGGCTGCATCGCGCGCTGCAGGCCTTCAACGTTGACGATGTCTTCTTGAAGGCGGGCAATCTGGCGCGTTTGCGCTTCGATGTTCCGGGTGAGCGAGGCGTTGTAGCGGCGGGCCGCTTCAAGCTGCTTCAGATTGGCGCGGTAATCATTCAGCAGCGACGCCGTCTGGTCGTCGAGCTGATCGATTTGCCGTTGCGCACGTGCTGTTTCCGTCGCCGTAGCTTCGCTCTCTTGCAAAGCAGACCGGAATTGCGCCTGGGCCGGCGCACTTATGACAGCAAGCACTGCCGCCGCTGAACCCAAAATCGCTGTTCTCTTCATAAATGCCTCACCTAACGGATTGTTGCGGCTGATTGATACGGCGTCATCGCCGCGGACCTGTGGCGCGTCGTTGCGCCGGATTGAAACGCTTTGATGCGTTTCGAAAAATCTGTGAAAGATACTCTTCACCCAGAACGTCCCCTGTTCCCCACTTAGAATATAAGCAATCGTATATTTGCAGCGAAATTGCAACGGCGTTTTGATTTGCGATCAAACGCATGCTCCTTCGCTCCATCCTTGGCCGATTACTGCAAGATTCGTGTCACCCTGTCCGACGTAACGAATTCTGTGGAACATAAATTAAATACGCCGCCCCACAGCGCCCGAATATTCACCCCGTTAGTTTGTAACAACAGTTGGCGGCGCTGGCAATCACCTGAAAAGTGCAAAATGTCCTTATAATATGCCCTCCTCACGCGATTGTGGCGTAGCTGAGGGATTGACAGTTTCAGCCATTTATGACCGCCGGAGCCACACTTTATATATAGGCCCACCTATAGAACGCCGCGTGCGCCCGGGCTTAATGCGCCAAGATGGCGCAATGATGTGCCTAAAACGCATAAGGTTAACTCAAGGAAAGAGTTGCGCGCGCTCATGATTCAGCGCGTTTCGCCGCCCCTACAGATAGCGGCGACGGGTCGTTTTGGGGCGTTTGAAAAACAATGGTAATTAAAAGCGGCGATCGGAAGTGGCTGGGGCGCCAGGATTCGAACCTGGGAATGTCGATACCAAAAACCGATGCCTTACCACTTGGCGACGCCCCAACGGCCCGGCCAGCTTAAGGCCGGGAGCGGGCGAGATAGCGCTTTCCCCGCCCGCTTGCAATGGCCTCAGCCATGAAAATCATGGCGAAAAATCGCCCTGCGGCGGGAAAGCTCAAGCGCCTGATTCAACGCCTGATTCAAAACGCCATTCCTTGCCTGTCTCGCAACCGGGGCGCAATTGGGGCGCGACCCTGCCCCTATGCAGATTTGGCCGCAATAACCGGCCCCGTAAATCCACATTGCGCGGAGAAATATCCGTCGCTATAGAAGCGCTCCCGCACGCAGCTCGGACATGTTTACGGGCCTGCTGGATTTGAGATCGGAGTGTAGCTCAGCCTGGTAGAGCACTGTCTTCGGGAGGCAGGGGCCGGAGGTTCGAATCCTCTCACCCCGACCACGAAATCAATAACTTACACCGGACTCTGATTAATAAGATATTTCTGTAAGTGCACTGTAAGTGAAAATTCGTCATGAGCCAGGAGGAAATTCTGTAGATGTCGCTTGGTTTCTTCGTCTTCCACCCAAAGAAATTCTCCTTTCATAGGTCATGTAAGTAAAAAATCGGTAGCTCTGAGTCGCACTAGTTAATAACGGAATCTGCTCGCGCCCACCAATATCACAGCTCATCGAACTCGCCAGATCGTTTGAGTCAATCCACCTTGGCACTCAACCTTCTTCCTGCTTTTAACGTTAGAGACCAGTCTGAGTCATTATTTAACCTTAAATAGTAGGCCTAAATCTTAGTCAGCAACCATTCTTCATTACTTGTATTTATCTCCGTATGTTTCCATATAATGCATGATATTTTAATAAACTTTCTTGCATTATATGCCGATTAATGTAAGGTGAGGATATGAGCAAATTGAATGAGCTAAAAAAACAATTACGGCCCGGCGCGGTATACCGGCGCGCCGATTTGCTGCCGTGGTCCAAGGCTGTGGACCGACACCTGAAACAACTTGTCGAGGATGGCACCCTGGTCAAACTATCGGGAGGCGTTTACGCTTGCCCGAAACGTACCCGTTTTGGGATAGCCCCTGCCGATGATGAAAAGCTAGTGGAAACCTTTCTTAAGGATCATCGCTTTTTGCTGACCTCTCCCAATGCCTATAACGCACTCGGAGTGGGCTCAACCCAGCTCTACAATGAAACCGTGGTCTATAACCACAAGCGCCATGGATGCTTTACGCTCGGCAGGCGTGCGTATGATTTCAGGATGAAACCGCATTTTCCGGCAAAGCTCAGCGAGGAGTTTTTACTGGTTGATCTGGTTGATAATCTGGACCGGCTGGCTGAAGACAAGCCCAGCCTGCTGGAGGGCGTCAGGAAAAAGGCAGAGGACGTCGACCCGAGAGCCTTGGCGCGCGCAGTCCGGGATTACGGCGGACTTAAGGCCAGAAAATTCTTTGAACCGTTATTGGCAGGAGAAAATCTGGCGCATGCCCAATGAATATCTTCACCAGTTAAAAGACTTTCCCGATTTGATCCGGATTGTCAGTGAAGAACGCTCAATAGACCCCATCCTCGTAGAAAAAGATTACTGGATCATGCACAGCCTATATGGGCTCCAGCGCATAGGTCTCTCATTTGAACTTAAGGGTGGCACGTCCCTGTCTAAAGGCTTTGGAATCATTGAGCGCTTTTCTGAAGATATTGATATCCGCATAGAGCCACCCAAGGGTCAAGATGTAGCCACCAATCCGAACCAAAAAAACCTGCGCATGTACAAAGCCGCAGTGATTTCTATGACTGGCTGGCTGGCTGGAAATATTGTCATTGACGGGATAATTGAAAGTAAACGTGACAAAGAATTTGATGATCCGAGCGGGAGATTCAGAAGCGGCGGTATCCGTCTGCTCTACAGCACCCATCTCCCCTCACTTTCAGGATTAAAGGACGGGATATTACTCGAAGTGGGATTCGATGATGTCACGCCCAATTCACCCAGAACGATTTCCTCATGGGCCTATGATTTTGCTGTAGATAAGGTTGAGATTATAGATAACAGGGTTATGGATGTGGCTTGCTATAACCCCGGCTACACATTTGTAGAAAAGCTGCAAACGATTTCGACAAAGTTCCGTCAGCAACAGGTGCGCGGCGATTTTCCGGCTAATTTCATGCGCCATTATTATGATGTGTACAAGCTGCTACAGGTGCCCGAAGTTCAGAAATTTATTGGCACAGAAGAATACGAGGCGCATAAGGAAAAACGGTTTCGAGGCGGCGATAATCCAAATCTGGCAGAGAATGAGGCCTTCTTACTGAGTGATCCTGAAATTTATGCGCTCTATGAGCAGGCCTATAACGCTTCCCAGACTTTGTATTACAAAGGTCAGTCCACATTTGATCATTTAATGAGCGTGATCAGGGATGCGGCAAGAGCCAATGGAAATTAGATGCCGATTGAGGGATTCCAGCTTCATGAAGTATCCAAATGGCTGATATAGATACACAATTCGATTTTGTAGAGCTGAACCGCACTTTTCACGAACTTTCCGATTACGCATCTGACAGTAATGAAGTAGATTTAAACCAAGCAATTCATGTTGGTAAAAGCTTGCAATGGCCAAACCTTATTCAGGAACGCCGAGTTGTGCTCCTGTCGGAGGCTGATTCCGGTAAAACTACAGAAATCCGAAATATTAGCGAAAAACTTCGGGCTGAGGGCAAGGCTGCCTTCTTCTTGCGTCTAGAGCATATCCCCCACGATTTCGAAGATGCTTTCGAAGTGGGAGATCATAATAAATTTCAGAAGTGGATTAATTCTGAAGTACAGGGTTGGATGTTCCTAGATTCTGTGGATGAGGCAAGGCTACAAAGTCCAAATGATTTTGAGCTCGCCATTCGGAAAATGGGCAGGCAATTGTGCGCAGCGAAAGACCGTGTTCATATTGTCATTTCGGGGCGAACGCACGCCTGGAGACCAAAGACGGACCTTGCCTATTGCAAACAGCATCTTACTTTCGATTTGCCCAGAAGAGTTGTAGCGGATCAAGAGCCCTCAGATGACACCACGCAACCAAAAAGCATTCAAACTGCCCAGAATAAATCAACGCGAGTATCCTCATTTAAACTCGTAACCCTTGATATTCTGTCATCAGATCAGATCGCAATATTCGCACGCGCAAGGGGCATCACAAATACCGGGAAATTTCTTCACGCCATTGAACGGGTCGATGCGTGGACGTTCGCCTCAAATCCCCAATACATTGAGGAACTCGTCCAGCTCTGGATTAATGAACAGCGGATTGGCAGTCGACTTGAACTGATAGAAAACAGCATTGTCCGTAGACTAGAAGAACGGGACCAGAACCGTGCAGACGCTCGTCCACTCTCGGCAAAAGATGCTTTATATGGGGTAAAGTTACTATCGGCGGCGGCCACCTTGGGACAAACACAAACGCTGCGTGTTCCAGACGGCGCGGAGAATACGAATGGAATCAAGGTCAGCGACGTACTTCAAGATTGGGATGATAAAAAACGAGCGGCGTTACTCTCGCGGCCGATCTTCGATGAGGAGATTTATGGCACCGTCCGTTTTCGCCACCGAACTGTTCGTAAATACCTGACAGCGAAATGGCTCTTCGATCTTTTCAGCCGGGAAACATCCCGGCGAAATATCGAAGCCTTGCTGTTCCGCAATCAGTACGGAGTGGATGTTGTTGTACCTACCCTGCGCCCGGTCCTGCCCTGGCTGGCCATTCTTGACGATAAGGTAAGAGAGTGGCTAATAAAAACAGCTCCGGAAGTTGTTTTTGAAGGTGGCGACCCCAGCCAACTCCCGTTGGATACCCAGCAGAAAATTCTTCTCAAGGTCTGCGAGCAAATGGTGCACGGCACCTCCAGCCATACAGTCAATGACTATTCTGCTGTGCAGCGTTTCGGAAATTCGCGCCTGACGGAAGATATTCGCAGACTCATCAACCAGTATACGGAAAATAATGAACTTACAGGTTTCCTGCTTCGCATGGTTTGGCTGGGAGAATTGAAAGCTGCTCTGCCCGAAGCGAAGACCGTCGCCTTGTCCACATCATTTTCGACCTACACCCGCACTACGGCCATTAAGACGGTAAAAGCTATTGGAACCAAACAAGATGTTGAGGATATACGGCAAACCTTTCTTAAAGAGAGCACGATCTTAAACCGGGGCTGGATGGCTGAACTGATTACAAACACTGAACTGTCACCAGACCACTTTCCCTGGTTGTTCTCCGCATTATCGAAAACGGCGGCGAAAAAGCGATTTGGTATTGATCGCTTAACTGTTGCGATCGAAGAGTTAGTCCAGCGAGCGGATTTAGAAATTCTGCCCCAGATCGTCTCCGGATTAATCGAGTTAATGAGTCAGTCACCACATTTCAAAGGACTGAACTGCGAGATATCAGAAAAGCACGGCTGGCTCCTCACCGCTGCCGCGAAGGCCGTTGAGCGGATTATTCAGGAGCAGAATCCGGCGGCGCTAGCGGATGACACTCTGGAAGTTTTGAGATTGTTTCAGGCCTGTAAAAGATATGATTTTGCCGAGATTAGGAATGGTTCAGACTTAAAGTCACTACCGACTATATCGAACCAAGTCGTTCAGCAAGTATCAAGATGCAACGTGTGCCTTCTCTACATGAAAGACATTAGAATCGTATATCCGCTTGATCCATCCCCATTAACTTAACAAAACTCAAAATATGGATTGCAAACTCTGCGGACTACCCGCCACGCCCTATATTCAAGAGGATGGTAAAGCTTTTTGTTGTATTGGTTGTCGGGAGGTATATCGTTTCTTCGGTGATGTCTCGTTACCCGCCCCAAACTCGGGGTTACCGGAAGCTGCGTCAGAGCCGGAAGGCGATGAGGCTTTTCTTCGAATTGATGGTATGCATTGTTCCTCATGCGAGCTGCTGATCGAAAGGCACGCGCTTAAAATTCCCGGTGTGGTCGCGGCAAAAACCAACTATGCCACTGCAACAGCAAAGATAGTCTACGATCCTGAGCAGGTGAACGAGTCTGATCTACCAGGGTTGATTAGCCGATCCGGCTACAACGCCCGATTCAGCCAGGACCAAGCCCCCAATTATGACTACCGCATGCCGTTGTTGCGCCTGGTTACGGGAGAAAGCCTTGCTGCCACTGTAATGATGCTGTACCTGGCGTTTTATTATCCGCTTCACCTGGGTTTGATTGATATGGCAGACCTGGAGCCGGTACGCTGGCTGGTTTATAGCGCTGTGCCTACGGCGCTATTTCTCCTGACCACTGTTTTGGTTGTTTACGTTGCAGCACCCATCATCCGGGGCGCCTGGATCGGGCTTAGAACCGGTGTGCTAAATATGGACAACTTGCTGGCTATCGCGATTCTTGCCGCCTATGTTTACAGTATTGGTCAATTGTTCATCGGCACACTTGATCTGTACTTCGATGTTGTGGCAACAATCATCGCGGTCGTGACAATAGGACGATATTTTGAGCGCGAGGCCAAGGAAAATGCGACCCAAGCACTCGCCGGTATTATGGATGCGTGGACTCCCCAGGCGCGGGTCTGCCGGGAAGGCGGTCTCCGGATGATACCTATATGCGAATTGCATCCAGCAGAACACATCATTATTCAACAAGGCGAACTAATACCCGCTGACGGTATTATTGTTGAAGGTCAATGTGCGGTAGATGAGTCCCTGATGACTGGAGAACCGTTCCCGATCGACCGTGGTGAAGGTGATCGCATCATGGGCGGTACTCGAAACGTGGAAGGTTCTATAGTACTGGAAGTGGGGCACATTGTAGAAAGCCAACTCAATAACCTGGCCCGTGTTTTATGGAATGCCCAGAGCGCCACTGCCGGAACACTGGGTATGGGAGACAGAGTGGCTCGTTTCTTCGTGCCTCTTGTCCTGGTTTTGGCATTTGGCGTCAGCTCCTGGGTCTATACTGAAAATGGCTCGATGGGCGCCGCATTGCTTGCGGGCATGGCTACACTAATTGTTTCATGCCCTTGTACTTTTGGTCTCGCCATTCCCTTGACCTCAGCTGTCGGTGTCAGCATTGCACTTAAAAATGGCATTATCATCACTAGTGCCGATGCTTTCGAAAAAGCTCATATAATTGACATTGTTGCGATAGACAAAACGGGCATACTTTCTACTGCTAATATGACAGTGGACCAGGTGATAGGCCTACCCGATGTCGCACAGTATGCATCCGCGGTTGAAAAACTGTCTCCACATCCGATAGCAGAAGCCATCGCCCGGCTAGACACCTGTTACGAGGCGCAGGATATTCAGATACACCCGGGTAAGGGGGCGGTTGCAACAGTCGAAAACCATCTTGTGGCAGTCGGTAGTAAATCACTATTCACACTTCTGGGATGGGAAATTCCAGCATTCCCGAATGATTCCGTTTCTGATCAGGCGATAGTTTCCTATGTGGGTTGGGATGGAAAGATTTACGGCCTTATCGCTACGGAAGACCAACCCAGACCTGGCTGGGCTCAGACAGTGGAAAGATTGCGAAAGCTGGCCCGCGTGGTTTTGCTGACCGGTGCAGAATCCGCAGGCACAATCGCGGATAGATTCGACGAAGCGTTTGTGGGTATACCACCGGAAGGCAAGGCAATGGTAATACGGCAGTTAAAAGAGCAGGGTACTGTGGTCATGATTGGTGACGGTAGTAACGATGCCCCTTCACTAGCGGAAGCGGATCTGGGTATTGCCTTTGGTACGCCAACTGCACTGGCGGCAGATGCTGCGGATGTGATCATACCGGGTGAACGGCTGGATCGTATCTTTGTGACCTTTGAGTTACTTCAGTCTGTTCGCCGCCGTATCCGTCAAAACCTGGTATGGGCCTTGCTATACAATGTGATTGCCATCCCGATTGCTGTCTCTGGCATGCTAAACCCGCTTTTTGCGGCACTTGCGATGTCTTCCAGCAGTTTGCTGGTTATCTGGAATTCCTCAAGGCGCTTTGCTAGCGTTGACGAAGCCATGGATATTTCGTCAGATCAACAACCAGTTAATATGTGACAAGCTGAATTTGCTATGACACCTCTCGGCCTCAAGTGCCCCAGGGGTACAGGCTGGACGCACAGATGGGTGGAAATGCGGAAATGGAATGATAGAGTTCGGGATTTTTCAATCCGATGGTCAGTGCGCCGTGGTCGCCCATGGAGTGCTCGGTGATGCCCAGACGTTCGGCAGCGTAGAGCAGTGCCCTTGCCTTGACGTGAAGTTTTCCTCGGTGCAGGTTAAGCCCGAGAGATACCACTACAACAGTGATTTGTTGTTGGCAGCCTGTAGTTGCGGTGGTTGATACACCCCAATCTGCATGGGTGCGTCAGTGGCGGCAGATTCATGACTATAAACACCCTGTGCGCCGCCGAAGCATCGATTTTTGCTGATGGTTTCCATCGATCAGAAATTGATCACACTACGGATAGATTCGCCGGAATGCATCAGTTCAAAGGCATCGTTGATTTGTTCGAGCGGCATCTGATGGGTGATGAGATCATCGATGTTGATCTTACCGTCCATATACCAGTCGACGATTTTGGGCACGTCGTTGAGGCCGATGGCGGCGCCTTTCCACACCCGACCCGTAAATAGTTGGAAAGGCCAGGGACAGGTTGGACTTGCCGCCAGTACAATATTCACACTGACAGCATCCCGGAGTGTATAGCGGAATTACGTTATCGCCTTTTTTCAGGCTGGTAACGCCAGGCCTTGTATCTACCACCATGCCGGAGCCTTCATGCACTAGAATCGCCGGGAACAGACCTTCGGGGTCCTCGCCAGAACGGGTCAGTTCGTCAGTATGACAGACTCCGGTGGATTTAATTCCCACCAGCACTTCGCCTTCACGCGGGCTGTCCAGGTTTACAGTTACGATCGAAAGTGGTCACCCGGCTTCAGATGCTAAAGCGGCACGGGTTCCCATATTGATCTTTCCAGGTTAATTGTGACAGGTGAAGTGGCTGGGACAGCAACCGAGGTGATGCTGCTTTACTGTGTGGGCGGTTTGGTTGAATAGGTTTTAAAGGGTGGTGTCCGATCGAGTTGGGTAAAAAGCTAATCCGGAAGTTTCCTTGTATAAAAGGAGGTCAATCGAATTCGCTTTCTACGCCAGATCTGGATGGAGATCAGTAATCCAGGGACTTTGATCTTGTAAGGCTCAGGAAATACAACACGAATGCGTATATTAGCATCACGCCAAAGATAATCATGAAGACGCCATAGATATACCAGTCGCTTTCCCAGGCACCGTTTCGGCGTGGCATGCCCGCCGCACCGGCTGCAATAAAGGTATAGAACAAACCGATGTAGGAAATAAAGAGGTACTTGATGGAGGATCGGGCCGTGCTGTCGTCAATAGTCCGGTTAGTCATCAGTGGATAATGATAATAAAGCATTCCCATCCACAAAGCGCTGATAGCAATCAGAACCACCATGGCATGTCCGCCGGCCCACATGGTGCCATGCAGTTTGAAATTCCATGCGACGTTACTGATAACAATTGCTGATGCCCCATCCAGTATATACATGACAAAGCCCCCCAGAATAAGGAATAGCGCAGGGGTTGGAATTATTCCATGCTTCCAGATTGTCGCTAGTATAGTAAAAATTGTCAGGGCACCGCCGACACCTGTTGCATAACTCATGATATTTCCATGATAGGCGAAGGTGGAAGGCAGTGCTGGATACATGGTGAAGAAATGATGGAAGAAGGAGGTGACCGAAGTGACCAGTAAGATCCACAAAGCCAGAATTGCGATTTTGTCACTATATAACTTGCGCGAACCGTCGGCAGTACATAATGGCAGGGTTGCATACACGGCACCAATAATCATGATCGCCATGGCCTCCATCAGGTTATGTGCAAAAATGTAGAATACAAACTCAAACACCACGGGCTCTGCAGCCCAGCCTATCCATGCAGCCGGGAAAATTCCATACAAGTGCAGCAGCAGGGAACCAGCGACTATCATCAATGGAGTGCCGGTCACCAGCAATACCAGTACTCCCATGATCATACCGATCATACCGGGGTCCTTCAGTGTGCGCTCAGCAACCTGTAGTGTGTCATCCGTTTTCTCAAAAAAGGACATTTTGAGAATTTTAATTGGATAGATAAAAATCATGGAGGTAAGTACTAAGGCAATGCCGCTGAAACCCAGCACCAGGGTACCCATGCTCCACTGTCCCATCGATGCGCCTACAAGTGGCAGGGGGAACATAACAGTATAGGTAACATGAAAGCCTAAAAGCACAGCTACGGTAAGCAATAGTGCCCCTAGGTTCATGAAGACATAAAACAGAGATACAAAGATATCATCTGCTCGTTTGCCCAAGCAGGCGCCGGCGCGATGCAGACTCATCGCCACCATGAGTTGGAAGGCGAAAGGAAACGCCATGGCCGCACCATGCAGCGTGATATTTTGATAATACCAGTTGGACCCCAACTCCATGAACTGGATAGCGGGCATGGATACACCCAGTATCGCAGCGATGGCGAACCAGATGAATGATGTCATTGCCATCAGTGATGGCCATGTATTGACGGGATTTAGTTCATTGCTTTCAATTTGAAACATGCCACCAAAAAATGGCACCTTGTCGATAATATTAATTGCTGCGGACATTTGGTTCTCCCCAGTAAAGTATTACATTACGGTAAATGTATTTTTCATAGCGTGGTGTGCAATACCGCAATACTCCAAACAACGTACGGTATATTCACCTGGCACGGTAAACGTATGAACTACGGCACTTTCAGTTCCTGCACCGGGAACCAGCATCAGAGTAAACAAGAGATTGCCGTCAGGATGATGCAAAGCAAAGCTGTGCACGGTGTCAGTGCTTTTGGCCTTGAACCGAACGGTTTCGCCAACATTGAACTCCCTTTCACTAAACTGAAATGCCCAGGATGATGCTGTAACATCAACATTTTTTACATTTGGATCAGAAGCGGAATTGGCTTCCACTACTGTCGGCATGTACTTAATGCTGGCGCTATTCACAACAACAAATGCAACAAGTACTAGCGCAATCCAGCTATACCTGTAATATGAATACTTCTCAGGTCTTGTTTTTCCAGGTTTTGACTCGATAAAGGCTTTTTTATTGACAATATGGAAGAAAACAATAAGAAAAGGGATCTGAAACATCAGGAGAACAATAAAAGCTCCCCAGGCGTTGGTATATAAATATTCGATCATTATATCCACCTCTCAGGTTGCTGCTAGAAAACTTGATTTTTGAAACTTAAATGTGATGCTCGGGATGCAATATATGCATTGAGTTCAGGTGAAAACGTATCATAAGTTTCAAGACCATGACTTCGAATCTGATTTCTTATGTCATCAAGCTCTGAGGGATGTGTACCGGATTCCACGATAGAAGACACAAATCCAGCAAATTGAATCGGAGGCCATCCATCGTCTTTCGATAATTCAAGATGAATAAAATCTAGGCCGTACCAGTGGTGGTTCGTATCCTCAACTCTCCCAACCATATGGGTGCCACATTTGCTACAAGCATGACGTTGAATAGCTGAGTTTTCATCTACAACCATCAGTTTGTCTGCATTTTTTATGATGCTGACATGATCGCGGGGTACAACCGCAACCTGTGAAAACAATGCCCCATCTGGTTTCCAACACTTGGTACACCCACACAGGTGATTGTGTGCCGCTGGTGCAGTAACTTTTATAACAACCGGGTTTGTTGTGCACTTGCACGTCAGGGTTCCCCCCGGTTTCGGATGGTTATTGATGTAGCTCCAAAGGTTTCTGGTGGCCGGGCGCGACTTAATTCCCGCATCTACAGCGGGATGAATGGATCTGTTCATTTCTCCTCCTAACTTACCTCTAATTTTATTTCTCCCGGTTACTCGAACCAAACCGTTTCCGGAACTTGATCTCTTGTAGAAAAAAGGAATGGAAAACTACATTCCGTAATTGATCATGAACAGCATACTCAATTGTATAGATGTAAAGTGAACTCGCTCTGGCGTGAGCGTGTATTGATTTGAGTCAAATTCCAGCTAGAAACTACACTTCTATATGGATTCATTTTCCGGGGAGATTACAAAGTGACCTGCCCCCTATTTTGACTACCAATTGATTCTTAGTAGAGTTGGATCTTAAAATTTCTGTTCGTTTCCAGTATCAAATCGACATCTATTGGGGGAAGCTTACATAATCACTGCACGACGCATGTCAGCTGTTAGACGCGTAACAACTTCGCCGATGAGACCTATGCCCGCTTCGTCAAAAATCACCGTAACTGGCCAGCAGAATCCAGGAAGCGCCATATAATCTCCCATAAATCTATTTACCAGACGCACCTCACGGTTCCGGACTTCCCAGGAGAAATTGTCGAACAATCTCCGCAAATAATTCAGGTTTTTCAAGGTGTACGGTGTGAGCACAACCAGGAACGATGAACAAACTTGAATTCGGGATATTGTCCCAGAGTTTATATGCTTCACGAGGACTGCAGGAGCGATCTTGATCACCGCCAACGACCAGTGTTGGCGCAACAATCTCCCTGATTCGATCTGTCACATCCCATTTCGCAATTGCCTGTTGCGCAGCAATTGCATTGTTGACTTGCAAGCCACCTACTGCAGATCGACACATGGAATATGACGGCGACTCAGTGCCATGTACAAACCAGGTGGGCACTACCCGGTCTGCGTGTGCATTCACTCCATGTAGTTCGAGACGGCGTATCGATTCGTCAAAATTCTCGAAACGTTCTGGAAGGATGCCTGAAGACGATGTCCCATAAAGTACCAGCTTATGAATTTTATCCGGGTAATCTATCGCAACTTGTTGAGCTATTGCGCCACCCATGGAGTGACCGACAAGATAGAAGCGGTCAACAGACAACTGGCTCAGAATTGTCACAATGAATTCGGAAAATCCGGCGATTGTGTCGGGTGTCTTTGCTTCCCCAGCTTCTCCAAATCCTGGCAAATCAAGTGCTATTACATCGAACAAACCCGAGTATTCCTGGATCAACCTGTTCCAGTATGCTGCCCCACCAAGGAAACCGTGAAGAAGTACCAACGGCCTTCCCTTTCCGGATCGATAATAAGTGGTCTCCCCGACATTACGCACGAGTGTTTGATGTAGTTCGGTGATCACGCTGTCAGAAACGAAGCAGATTACGGGCACCGACCATTCGCGTACCTATCACAAGTGCTACAGTTACAATTGCAATGTTTAATACAGCGGCGGCTGCTATTGTTGGATTCGCCTCGAATTCCAATACCGAGTACATGAGTACTGGAACAGTTACCGTATCAATTCCAGTAAGAAATATTGCTACCTGGAGATTCCCAAACGCGAAAACAAACGCGAGAATCGTTGCCGACAGCAGGCCGGGCGCTATCATGGGAAGTGTGATACGAAAAAATGTCTCGATCTCGTTCGCACCAAGCGTTAACGCAGCTTCTTCTACCGATCGATCATACACTGCCAAAGTTGCACCTACGGTGCGGACTACATACGGTACCGTGATCACAGTGAAGGCGATGACCAGTGCCGACATCGTTCCGTTAATGGATAACGGATTCAGCATCAGAAGCAACCCTACTCCAAGTACAATTCCCGGAACACCCAACGGAGATAATGCAAGAGTTGCCAGGGGGCCTTTCAAACGGTACTTGAATCGGCTGTTTGCAAACGCAAATAGAGTACCGTTCACGAGAGCAAGTAGTGCCGCCAAAAATGCGCTCTGGATACTTACTCGATAGGCACCCATCCAGCTTTCATCATTTAGCAACACACCAAACCATTTAAGACTGAACCCTTTTGGATAACCGAGTGTCGCTTCGGGGTTTACCGACATGATGAGTGCAACGATAAGAGGTATACAAAGAAATATGAAAATTGCGATGGAAAATATCGTCATCAGGCCCCCTCGATAGTGCCAACGTTTTAGACGTAACCGTAATGAAAGTTTCATTTCTTACTCCGGAAGGCAATATCGTGAATAACGATACCGACGACACTAACGACGAGTAACACCATCGCTACTGCTGCACCCATTGTCCAGTTGAACGCATAGGTTATTTGCTCGTAAACCAGAGGCGCAATCATCTGAACCCGCTTACCTCCAATTAAAACTGCGATCTCGAAAGTACCGAGAGCCAATGTGAAACAGATGACACTGGCAGCACCTACTCCCGATAGACTCAATGGTAATGTGACATTCATAAATGCTCTGCGTCCACTGGCGCCTAACGCTTTGGCAGCTTCGATATAAGCAGGGTCTATACGTGTTAGCACACCCATCAGGATCAGGATAACAAGGGGTAATAGTGTGCTAGCGTCAGCAATTATGATGCCTGTCTCTGTATACATGAAGCGTAGAGTATGTTCACCCAATCCCAACTTCCATAAAAAAGTATTTACCAAGCCACTATCACCCATAAGCATCTGCCATCCAAATGCGCGGACAACGTTCCCGACAAGAACGGGAGCGACGACGAGGATGAGGTAAAATTCAAACAGTCGCGGTTGTTTAAAAACCAGGTAGTATGCTGCGACATAACCCAGGGTTATGGCCATTAAAGTGACGAAAAATGCAATACGTATCGAGCGACCAAGTGTAAATAAAAACCAGGGGTCGGAGAAAAATCGCACAAAGTTCCCCAATGTAAAATCTGGAGTGATCGCACCACGAGCATCTTGAGAAAGGAAGCTTACACCTGCGAGAATGGCAACGGGAACAACGTAGGAAAATAGCAACAGTAATGCAACCGGTGACACAAGTGCGGTAATCGTCACACCTTTTCGACCGCGAAAATAGTTTGCCAACTCTCCTGATAGCTGCCTCCCACCCCCATCAGCTATTGGGTTATCCATGATCATCTGGAATGCGAATTACGTGGGAAGAATCAGTTTCGTAATAAAGTTTTACAATATCGCCGTCCGCAATTCCTCTGGTTTCTCGTTCATTAGTATCAATTGAAAGATCTCGGCCACCTTCCAGTCTAACTATGACCTTACGCGTTGCACCGAAATACATGCTACTGAGAACAGTACCATCAAGCCCATCGGTGACTAAGTCCTTATCGAGAATTTGAATATCCGAGGGTCGTATCATCATTGCGACTTTACCGGATAAGCTCTTCCGATCAGCAGGTAGTCGATAGTTAACACCGGCAGAGTCCACCATACTACCGTTACCGTTGGCGATGCCTTCAATGATGTTTGCTGCACCGACGAAGTGTGCTGTAAACAAAGAGCTTGGTCGACGGTAGATATCTTCTGGTGTACCTACCTGCTCAACAAGTCCGTTATTCATTACGACGATTTCATCTGCCATCGACAGGGCTTCTGTCTGATCGTGAGTCACCATGATTGTAGTAATTCCGAGGCGCTTCTGGATGTCCCGTATCTGCCCTCTCATATCGTCTCGAAGATTTTTGTCCAAGTTGCTTAAGGGTTCGTCAAGCAACAAAGCCCTCGGTTCCGTGACCAAGGCACGTGCAAGGGCTACTCTTTGTTGTTGACCACCACTCAACTGCCGGATTCGCCGACGTTCCAACCCGGATAGTTGTACTAACCCAAGACTGGCTTTAACTCGCGTATCAATTTCCGTTGAAGGGTAACGTCGCATTCGCAAACCGAATGCGACGTTATTTTCCACAGACATATGAGGAAATAGTGCGTACTGTTGAAATACGAATCCAAGATCTCGTTCATGAACGGGCACGTTTGTTACATCTTCGCCACCAATGTAAATACTTCCAGAGGTTAGTTCCTCGAGTCCGGAAATCATACGCAAGGTGGTCGTTTTTCCACACCCGCTTGGACCGAGTAGTACATATAACTTACCTGGATCAAACGTAAGCGCGACGTGATTAACTGCCTTAACATCTCCGAATCGTTTTACAATATCTTCCAGTCTTATAGAAACCACATCACGCATCATCTTGCCTTAACTGGTAAGCAACTTGTTCCACCTATTGGTCCATTCGTCTCGCTTGGCAGAAATCCATGCATAATCCGGACTCTTCAATTGGGAGAACTCTTCTGGCGTGAGCAGTGTGTCCCTAAATTCGGGTGGATAGGATACGTCGGGTTTAGCACTCGGGTAACCTGCACTTTCTGCATATGCGATGGCTGATTCGTCAGATATTGCGATTCCAATATATTGACCAGCTAGTGTTTTAAGCTCGTCCTTCGTTCCTTTAGGAATACCGTATGCCCAATGTTCGGTAATCGCCCCTTCCTTCGGAGCCGAGAAGTCGACAGGTGATCCGGCGCGCTTGTAAGTCGTCGCTCGCGCCTGCCAAAAATTTGTTAACACCACCTCTCCCTGCTCGAACATCTGACCGAGTTGTTCTGATCCCGGAAGAATTTTGGCCTCTTGTTTTTTAATCAGCTCTTCAAGAGCTTCCCAACCTTCATCTTCAGCATCGATTCTCTCGCCACCAGTAGCATATAGAGAAGCTATCATTAAATTTCGATCTACAAACCGACTCAACCCGACCTTGCCCTTGTACTTGGGATCCCACAACACGCCCCAGGAATCGGGTTTATCCATGATTTTGGGATTATATAAAATTCCCTCTGCTGTGTAGACCACACCGGCTGAGTATTCATTCTTGAAACGATCCGCAATTCTATCGTAACCGGGTATGACATCTGCAGAAACAGGCTCCAACAGATCCAGTTGGATAGCCTGAAACACGAAATCATACTTACTGAAGTAAACATTGAACGTGGGATTGGGAACTTCCGATCTAAGCTTTACGAAGCGATCTGAATGATTGCCAATCAGATACTTAACTTTTACGCCAGTTTGGGATTCGAATCTCGGAATATTCACTGTCTTATGAAATTCCATTTCGCTACCACCCTGTGAGGCCACCACGATACTTTCAGGTGCGCCTAACATTATTGAAGGTTTCAAAAGCAAACCTAACGTACCTGAAGCAAGCGCTGTGTTGAATTGGCGTCGACTAACTTGTGATTGCTTTTTGCAATTGTGGTGACTAAGTTTCATGGTCTTACTCCTACTCGTGTTGGTTTTTAATAATCTCGGCCATTGGCCGAACCGCGATATCTTCCATTAACAGGACTCGTCGAACTGCGCTGCCTATTTGTGTGGCGCCTGGGGTGTCCGCGTGGAGGCAAACGGTTTGAGCTTGCACAGGCGCTGTCTCAACCAATCCCGTTCTGAGGACGCCGCCCTTTAAAAGACGGATGAGGCGGTCAGCAACCAGTTTCGGATCTGTAATCAACGCATCAGGGTGACTACGTGGCAGCATTTCTCCAGATCGGTCATAACCTCGATCAATCGCAATTTCCTCAGCGATAGGGATCCCTTCGCGTCTAAGAAGTGAAACCATTTTCGAACCGGATGGGAGAACCAGAATTGGTGTTGGCTTGATTCGATCAATCGCAGCAAGCAGAGCACGGCAAGTGCCTTCGTTTTGTGAAATATCGAAATACAACGCACCATGACATTTGACATGCTGCAACTCCTGATTATGTCGCTTCAAAATGGCGTTTAAGGCCCCAAGTTGGTAGAGCAGAATAGATTGAAGTTGATCATCGGAGACATCGATGTGGTTTTGACCAAAACCAAACAAATCCGGATACGATGGATGCGCGCCCATGCCAACACCACGTGATTTACCCGCGACAATGGCTTGATCCATAGTGATGGGATCTCCCGAATGCATTCCACATGCAAGGTTGATAGAAGTCACTATCGAAAGGAGTGATTCATCGTGACGCTCGCAGTCATGACGACGGTGAAAACGTTCTCCTTCCCTACTCTGTATATTCCGCAATATCTCCAGATCAAGGCCAAGTGGTGGCAAGAAAAATCCTTCCCCGGCATCGGTATTGATATCGATAGCGTACTTCGTATTGGAAGTTTTTGGATTCATATACTGACACCGCGTGACAGGTGGTCCACCTTGTTTCGCTATAAAGGACTTCTGCTGAGATCCATGGTTATGCATCGATAAAATAGATTGGGCTCGACCATGCCTGATGACCGTTCTCAAGAGTTATGCAGGCGAATATTGCATTGTCTCGCCCTTGTTCAATGTTAATCTCTTGTTCTACCTTAACTTCAAAGTGAGGATTCGAGTCCGGGAGTCGGGACACCTGGATTCTGCGATCAAGTCCGCCGGCATCCACCACATAGTCTTCGTACCCGATGTCGTCGATATCAATCACAAATTCCGCTAGTTCGGTACGAAGGTTCAGCTTGCCACCATGGTCTGTTTCAAGCACGACATCAAAGCCCGAAAAACCACCTGTTGTGGTCGATTGCCAGCGCAACACGCAATTACCTTCCTTCACTATATTGCGATCCGGATTCCAGAAATTGATTGGATTTACAGAGATTATTGAGTTACCGCTGATAGTCGCTTCCCCATCCCACTTTGCTTGTCGAGCCCTGCCACGATAACTCGCACCTCTCCAGATAACCCGTATTCGTCTGCCAATATCCTGAGCGGAATATGGACGAACGATGTCGAGTAATTCTCTTGTATCTCTAATTTCAATTCGTTCTACTGGCGAGGGAGAGACAACGCGCAGATGTAGCCGGGCTCCGCCCGATGACACTGACACTATATCGCCCATTTGAGCAGTATCAACAGCGTGCGGCACTGAATCAAATTCCGCTGGATCCCGGTAAAACGACACCGCTTCCCCATTGAAGATTGCACCCACTTCCATAAAGAGTCGTTCTCCGGTTGTTGCAAAATGATGTCGACGACGCATCGCTTCAAAAATAGCGTCTCGAGTGACCTCTTTTGTAAGAAAACAGGTAAGGCCACCCATTGCCCCAAAGTTGGAGGCCCCTGGATAGCACGCCCCTGGACGACACTTATGATCATCACTGTTTGCAACAATACCCACACGATAGTTTTTATCGAAGGCATCATTCAAAATCCATTCAAATGTTCCCCATGATGAATGAATTTCAACAGAGTGTTCGACTTTTCCGTCATGTGCGTAGGTAACATCAGCATATCGACCGCCACAATGGGCGGCGATAACAGTATCGTAGGATGAAATTGCCGTAAATAATTCACCCGAGGTATGACAGTCAATTCCAATATCACTATGGTCAGAAACCAGTGCATGAGATGACCGAAAAAGCGGTTGATCTTCGTTTCTATACCAGACATTGTGATCACCACCGACACCAGTATTTCCTGACCATTCGAATCCGGGTATTGCAACAAATTGACCGTCTTCGTTGTACTCCCGAGTTGCTTGATTCAAATCTTTCCAGAATTCATTAGTGATCTGAAAATCGTTTCCCTGGTGACTAACAATATCTAACCCGGCTATATCCCGGGCAAACTGAAACATTTCTCTGATGGTTCCTGTTCCCACGGTCTCCTTGGTTTGAACGTGCAGGTCGCCCCAATAATGTTGGTAAGGAAACTCATCCGATATCACCACGGGATTAGAGAACGACAGAACCTGGTTATTTTCACCTATAGCATTAATGATCAAGGTACCAGGCTGGCTCACGACCACATCCCTGATTATTATTGATCGCTCACCTTCTTTGTATGTGACAGACTGTGGCAGATTTTCCACAGTAATATTGGCAACCAGCTTGATCACTCCTTTGCCAGGATTGGTTGGATTACCCCATTGATCTTCGGCAACCAGTACGACATTGAATGCATCTCCGGTACTACGCAATGTTGGTGCAATCACACGCCAACGTACGATCGGCCCAGCCTGTACATCAAATGACAACAACTTGGGTAACTGGATATAGTCATAGGCGGCGAATGGGTCAACAAAAACCCCGACGGGTGACTCGGTCTCGCAAAATGTCTGTAATCGGAAACCGGGTGAACCTGCACGACGATCACCAATCCTGACGGTGATGGTGTCACCTTCTCTCAGGAATCCACGAACAACCTGGATGTACAATGACCAACTCCACGGTCGAATATGGCGCCATTTTTCGAATCGACCAACCAGACTCGCGTTACCGTCAGTCTCGAACGTGGTGTACCCAGGTCCGGTGTGATCCTCCATCTGCATGCCACCTGAATCATTTGTCGTTCGGTATGCAATCTTGATACTCCCGTTGTCGTCAATACCGAACTTTCCAACTGTGTAAGTCAACACGAAGGTTGTATAAGTGCCGGCAACAAGATGTCCCTCACACTCGAGTGCGGCGTCCCCCATCAGGTCAGGTCGGTAGGTATTAATCGGCATTTAGAAATATTCCTTAATTAAATCGGTATACCCAACACTTACGGTGTGAAGTTGATCCGGCCGTATGTACTGTAGTGAATCGAAGTCAATACCAGAAATGATAAATTGTTCTACATACCTTCATTATCGTTATACTCTTGCGAATGAATATTCGCTGGTTACAGGCATACCGTGCAGTAATGACGATTGGCACCACTACGGGAGCCGCTGAGCAACTTCATGTGACACAACCGGCCATTAGCCGGATGCTTTCAAACCTCGAAAATGAAACTGGACTCAAACTCTTTCAGCGTGAACACGGTCGCCTGTCTCCCACAGTAGACGGTGAAGTGTTTTACAAAGAGGTGGAGCACCTGTTGAATGGCGTATCGGAATTCCTGGATGTTGCCAGGGACATTCGGACTAATCGCGGTCGTCGGTTGCGTATCGTCGCCATGGCATCGCTGGTATCAGGGCTATTACCAGATGTGCTCACTGAGCTTCGAAAATCGTTTCCAGAACTTCGCGTATCGATTGAGACAAGGGAACGTCGTGATGTAGAACGATGGGTAGCGAGTCAGCAATTCGACATTGGTATAGCGAATCTGCCAATACAGAATCCTTCCGTGACGACTACAGAATTCGCAGCGGCGGAAGCCCTTGCCGTTCTTCCTGCTGGACATAAGTTGACAAAAAAGAGGCGGGTAACTATCGAGAATCTGGCAAGCGAATCGCTGGTCGCATTGAGACCGGGATCCTGGATTCGTGAATACCTCGATGGAATATTCAAGAACAATGGATTCAACCCGCACATCGATATCGAAACTACTACAATGGCAGTCGCATGTCTGATGGTAAGCAGAAACTTAGGGGTGACTATTGCCGATCGCTTCTCGTTGCAGGCAATTTCAAATCCCTTGATTGCTATTCGACCTCTGGATCCACCAATCGTATTTCACTATGGATTTCTGTTTCCGGCAAGCCGCCCTCTTGATTCCGTTACCAAACGGTTCAGCGAGATAGTAGTTGATACTGCAACTTCCATTTTGACCAAT
>BQJD01000052.1 GCA_021604525.1 marine bacterium B5-7
AATTTCTACAACAGTGAACGACGACATCAATCCCTTGACCGGCGTACGCCGGATAGTGTGTATTATCAGCACGCTGCCAAGCTGGCGGCTTAACTCGGGATGGCACTTATCGCGCTGTCCAATTATTGGGGTCCATTACTAGCTGGTGGGATGTCTATAGCCAGATTAGTAGTAATCCGTAAATTGATAATGTCGTCTGATAAAGAGCTGTTAGTACGTTATTCAGGAATTTCCTGATAAGACGAATTCATGAATCGCGGCGTACAGATCGCGAGGAATATAAGGTCGTCAGGTCCCGTATTGGTGATTCGTTGCCTGCACATTGTCGGAACCAAAACAATATCACCCGGATGGACATTACAAGGAGGAAGATCGCCCACCTCCACAATCCCGGTACCACTTTGGATCAGGTATCGTTCGGCAGTGTTAATCAATCGATGCCAATGCGTCGTTATACCGGGCGGAACGCGCGCTAAAGCTATGGATAAATCCGGGTCATCTTCACTGTTGGACAACTCGGTTATATAGCAACCTTCAGAGATATAAACTTTATCCGTGTTGGAGTTGTTTATGATCTTTTCCTGCATATATATAACCTGTATGTGATGTTAGATGAAGAAACGGCGACTGGCACCGAATAAGACAGCGTAAGATTAGCACCGGGTGTTTACATATATTGCCAAACCCTCTCGTTCAGTTTCTACTTATTACTCCCATTGTCAAAAGGCCTGACAGGATCTCGTCAACCTGGGTCGGAATAACCGTCGCGTGACTCGGAAATTCGTCGCATAACTTATCGACAATATTCATGATGGAATGGCGACCGTCGCATAATGCCAGGACTGCGGCTGCCGATTCATTCGTATGCAATCGGGTTTCATCATCGTGAATCAAGCAATATTTTCCATCCAGTTGGATCTTAAGCTGCCAATCTCCGGCGATACAAAATTGTGCATCCGGAAAATATCCTGTTCCTGCAAGGCGCGTTAAAAACCTGCCCTGCTTGAGTTCGCGCAGAGTTCGATCCATGCCCTGCTGAACACGCACGTCAAGCAGGTTGTAAATTCTTTGAAAACGCGTCTCGGACAGTATCGATATCACGGATTCAGGTAAGTGTGGATGCTGGTACATAGTGTCTCTCTGGTTTCGTGCACCACGCGCTTCACCCAGGTGGATTCCATACATATACCTTGCCGAAAATCGCTCGTCATCGCCGGTCAACACGCCAAAAGCACGTTCCATCAGGCAGTACAAAAGATACTCATCGGCCCTGTCATTGGAAACGTTCGATGCACGCGAATGACTTGCTCTCCCGACTTCGGTTTTCAGAAAACGGTCAGGGGGAAAGATGTTTTCATCAATCAGGCATTGATCGATGATCTTGCTCATTTGATCAAAGTAGGGCTTGACCTTAATGAAGTGCATGCCGCCACGAAGCAACCACCGATGTGGCTCTGACATTCCCCAGGGCTTGTTTACGTAGGGGAGTCCTATTTTGTTTGCTATGTTTAGTTCACTTTCCAGCATCGTGGGGTCTTCCCTGATATGCAGGGAATCGACGTCGCCAATCCACGCATAGTCGAATGGTTCAAAACATTCTCGATTGAGAAGCCAGCGAATGCCTCGGCAATCTCCTTGAAGTTCCGGCATAAAATTTTCGATTACTTCGAAACGCTGGCTTATCTCCCTCACGATGTTCAGAGCTTCTCGGATATCATCCGACAAAACATCACGATAAAGAACGCGCACATGGTACTCAGGGTAGCTTCTCAGTATCGAATAGATATAAGGCGGAATGTAGTGTTCATACCAGTCATAGACAAAGGTGCAAAACAGCAGGGTTTCGCGCGATTCACTCACAGAAACGCATTTCCCCGGGATCGATTGAAATGTTGATGATGTTAAATTGCCGGAACTCTTCATCCGATCCCCGATAGCTGATGCAAAGTCTCGTATACTTCGTTCTGCATGCCCGATTTACTTCATGGAATGCCGACAATGTGCCGGGCGCGCAAACGATAAATTCGATGAATCACCAAGTCTAACACTAGCGGAAATCAGTCACTAAAAGAATGCGTATAGCGGTACCAACCCAGTGTATAAGTGACGATGATCTTGGCTCTCGCCCGTGGATCAAGTTCAGGGGCGAACTGGCATCTCACGGTATATTCATAGAAACGTATAAAGACGCCATGCAGGCATTCGAGCAAGAATACGATGCCATGATGCTCGATATCTGGCTGGACTGGGAGAATGGGGAACATTTTCGGGCTGAGAAAATATTGCCGATCATGGGGAGATATGCGGAATATCGTTCAAAATATCCGCACACCCGACAAATCATTCTCAATCATACGGACATGTCCTGTCTGCCCTATGCAACGCCATATTGGCGTTATGGTGACCCTGTTCTTTTTAGAACCCCTGCCTATGATCGCAGATTGCTGTCGCCTTTTCCTCCACAACATATCTGGAGTTTTGAAAAGGTTTGGGGAAGTGCGCGTTTTATGAATCATGATTCGGGTAACTTGTCTTACCCGGCAGGATTCGCAGGCACCAGCAGTGGGCCTGATGGTTACCGGCAGGCGGTTGCCAATGCAACTGCGTGTGTTGGTGTTGGATTATGTTCTGACAGAGCCCCCCTGGCTCATGAACAATACCGGCAATTAATTCAGCAATGTGAAATTCTGGTTTGTCCGCGTGGCTGGGGCGAACAGAGCGAGAGGCATTGGGATGCCTGGTTATCCGGTAAACCAGTACTTACAGACAGAGATTGTGCGAGTGTCGAGATGATACCGGGCATTCATCTGCGGGAAGGCGTTCACTACCTCGTTTATGATGATCCGGAAGATATTCCAGATATTGTATCGGAATGGACCAGGCCATCAAGACGATCTGAGTTGGCACGCATTGCTACGAACGGCTACCACGCGGCTCGGTCCTACGATCCATTTGTCAACATATTAAAGTTCTTCAACTGGGTCAGAGATGGTATGGAGGCTCCAGTAACGGTTCCTCGTGATGTAATTCCAGTAACCAAAATCCGTAAGCGTTTGTTAATCACTGGATCATCCAGAAGCGGCACGCATTTTATTTCCCGTCTTTTGAACGAGGCCGGCATTGATATTTATACCGAGGCTATGGGGGACGACGGAATCGTATCGTGGTGTCTTACAGCGGATACCCCGAATGTACCATGGGGTCCGGCCAAGACATTTTATTCATTCGATCAAATCTGGCACCAGGTCCGACACCCACTGTCGGCGATTGCGGCCACTCAAATTCTGGATATACATACATGGGATTTTATATACGAGCAGATACCGGAGATCGATCCTGACGAACCATTAATTCTCCAATGCGCGAAGTATTGGTATTACTGGAATTGCAAAGCCGAAGAAATTGCCGGGTTCAGATATCGAATAGAGGACCTGCAATCCGCGTGGTCGGAGATAACAACTCGTCTCGGGCTGTCTGTTGACGATGATTTCCTCGCGCATATAGATACATGGGGTAATGCTCATAAACATAAGTATGACCCTGTAACCTGGGATGAACTGGAACGACTTGATCGACCATTGACAGATAAAATTCGTAACAAGGCAATCGCATACGGATATGAATCACAACCGATTGCCCGCCCCTTGTCTCCGCATAGTGACAAATTGATCAAACTTTACCCGGATGAGGTTGTTATATTTTATGTGGAGTATCTTAATCAAGTTTCACTTGCCGAGTTTCTCAGAATAAAACTCCAGTGTGGAGATCGTTATGATACGGCTTTGATATATCGGCGTGCAGAAGACGCTAATATGGTTCAGATAGTTATCAGCAGATGTCAGATCAGTCAGTTTGACTATTTGATGTCACCGGGTTGCCTCGATAAAGCAGTCTTGGAATATTATTATTCCAAACACCTCTATCGACATTATTGGGTTATCAGGGATGGCGTTAGTTACGACGGAAATTGGCTGGATTTTCTCAAGCAATTTGATCCATCAGTATTTAATTCGGATTGCATGTCCCTGACGGCTAAAATTACGCAAAGTGACAGATATGTCAGTGAGAGTGAGAAGGAACACCGGTCCTTGTCAGCCAGCCAGTTGGGTCGTAAAGAATTTGCAGCCCTTCGTATTTCATTGTACGGAATGCAGAAGCTTGGAAAATTTTCAGGAAGGGATGATGCTCCCGTCGATGCTGAGTTTACTGTGTGCCTCGAACGCGCCGGCTTGTCTTTGGAAGAGGTTGTTGTGGATTGCCTTCAAATCCGACCTCAACTCGAGACGGTGATTGATGACGATGATTTCAGATCGACATTGCCACAATGTTCCAGTCCTGGGGTTACGGTCAGGACGTTGTCGGGTATTCGTTTTGAGAAGTTGGATGAATCCCGCTACATTTTACTGCGAGACTCGACCGTTTTACTGTCAATGAGTCAATCTGCCGCTCTCATTTGGGAACTTTGTACCAAGGCCATGTCGGTCGAAGAAATGACCAATGTGATTCTAACGCTGGTTCCTGTAGGTGAGCGAACAGTTGTGGCGGATGTCTATAGTACGTTACAACGATTCAAAAGAGCCGGTGTCATCGAATACGATGATCACGTTCAGCAGAATCATTAAAATGATTGCACAAGTAAGAACGGTAAAATCCTGTAAGACGCTAACCGTGATGAGGCGATGACAAGAATTGATGTGGTCGGAACCATGGATTTTCCGGATACAGGTTATCCAGACAATTGCTTTTGTTTTTTTGCCCGGCCGAGCCTCGGAGGCGGTGAAGTTGTACATGGCAATATCCTTCGAGCAGTCTCGGGGCGGGTAACCTGGATTTGTTTCGACACAATTTTAGAAGAAACCGACCTTTCAAATTTGAACTTCACCGGATCTGGCATCGAGCCAAAGATTCGGTCCGTGCCTTCGGGCCTGTCTGCAACGAATTATCTGCAATCGCTCGCGGATGAGATCAATGCATGTATACGGCCACTCGTATTCGGCGGGGTGTCGGATAATTTTTACCGGTTATTACCGTATCTTGCCCCGCACGTAATCAAGGTGGACATACTTCACGCCGAGGGTCTGGATTTATCCCGGGCAATTCCTTGTGCACCCTTGCTGGACATGAGGATTATTGTTACGCGTGCACTTTATCCTGTACTTGCAAAACAGTACGCCGAGTCCGGATTCCCTCCGGCATTACTAGCACGTTTACGACATATCGAAAACTCGACATCAATACCGGAACGTCAGAAGGCAAAAAGCTTCCAAGGGCCATTGAAAGTATTATTCGTAGGCCGTGGGTGCAGGGAAAAAAGAGTTCACCTGGTAGGTGAAATCGCAAGAAATGTCGGTGAAATTTTACCTGATGTTCGTTTTGATCTGGTGGGCGATCTTGACGAATGGGTTGATGTGGATGGCCTTTGGAACTGTAAAGTCCATGGGTTGATTTCCGATAGTCACAGGTTATCGGAAATTTATGATAATGCGCATATTCTTGTTTCGACTTCGCTCATCGAAGGATTTCCGCTGGTAATAGCGGAGGCAATGGTTCGAGGTGTCGTGCCTGTCAGTACAGATATCGGTGGGATACATCAACATGTATTACACAACATAACGGGTTGTTTAATACCCTCCGGTCTTGAGTCCGAAATAATCAGTCAGTTTACTGAAAAAATTATTGAACTCAGTGAAACCAGGGAACAACTTGAAAGATTGTCTACTAATGCACGGGCGCGTGCATTACGACAGTTTAGTCCACAAATATTTGATTCGGCTTATCGACATCTTTTCACAACCGGGTCAATTGATGACCGGCATGTAGATATCGCGTTATCCATAACATTCCTTGTTTACTGTTACAACAATGCAACTCAAGTGTGTGACACGATTCTGTCTTTACTCACGCAAACGTCTGACAATTGGCAATTGTTGATAATCGATGATTGTTCGCTGGATGAACGTGTAGATGAACTTGACGGGCACACCGCGAATCCTCGTATCAGAGTAATCAGGAATTATCGCCGAATTGGTTATGCGGCCAGTCTGGCCAAGCTGGCATCATGGGCAGACACGGATTCATTCTGCTTTCTTGAAGCCGGTCGGGTTGTGTCGTCAGTCCTGGTTGAGTCACTGGAAGACAGCGAATTGAACGCCGATATGATTCTGGTTCGTCATGCTGAATCAGAGCGCAACAATCCAGATCGTATGGCTGAAAGGTCCAATCATAAAATCAGACTTGCCTCACAGGATACGGTAGTACTCCGCCAACGCGCCTACGATGTTGCAGGTGGAATTGACAACACTCTGGAAGCTATCGCATATCCCTATTTACTTGAGAAGATAGGGAATAGCTTTCGTGTTGCCATGCTTGAATTGCCGGTAGCTACCACCGATTTAACACCGCGATTGCCGACCCATGCAGCGCTTAATGCTGCGGCACGCTCATTACACCGGTATTACACAATTACAGCAGATGGTGGGCAATCCACAAAGGCCATAATATTTCGAATCCTCTACAGGGGATTCTTGAATATGGTAGAAATTGGTGAGCATCATTCGGCAAAATTATTTCTCCGCTTACTCGTAAAGAACGCTCCGTTTTCATACAAGTCATGCAGAGTGCTTATGGGCTGGTGGTTATATAAAACCATCGGCTTCCCGGTTGATATCGGACAAGTCAACGAGTCGACACAAACGACAGATGTGAATGCAAGTTTGCCGGTTAGCTTCTCGATGGATAATCCCCGTATGCAATACAACACCGGAGAGTTCGATGGTGTAAGCGTTACTTGTAGCACAGGCCGGAATTCGCCAGGTCACTGCATGTTTGGCCCGGATTATCTGGTTACTGTTAAACAGGGCATGCAGGCCATATTCGTTGTGTCGCTCGAAACCGATCCAGCAAATCCAGGCCCTGTGGTCACCCTCGATGTGTACGATAATAAGTCGGATGCAATCTTGACAATCAGGGAATTCAATAGCGTCGATATGTCGATTGGCGTCAATGAATATCCATTACCGTTTCAGGCTGAAACAGGACAGGTTCTGGAGACCAGGGTGTTCTGGCATGGTACTACCGATATCAAGATCTACAAGGTTGTCTTCCAGGGCGCAGACTAATTGGTCCTGATCGATTGGGTCATGAAACGCTCAGGCGTCATATGAGTTTTCGAGATGCGAACTCGCCACAAACATCTCCGCAGCAATCTGATCGCAGTTGATGAATTCATGGGTGCTGGACAGTTTGCGTAACAGATCTTCATAGCCATCAAGCCAGTGACGGGCATAACAATCATGCAACGATAGTGCAAAAAAGGGCATCTCATTAGCCCTGGCAAGGATGTCAGTAGCCCAGCTATCGAAGTCCATTTCACCGGTAAACAGTGGGTAATCATCGGTGGCAATTGGTATCTTGACGATACCGTTGGTTAACCGGCAATCATTAAAACCGAATCGATAGGCAGAATTAGCCAGCCATTCAAAATTGTAATAAGAAAGTCTGTAATCGGTCAGTTCACTGGTGAGGATGGATTGTGGAGGGCGATATCCCTGAATTTGTAGATTGACATCGCGTACCAGAGATAATTGATCGAGGTTTTCAATTCGGTGGTCGTACGAATGAAACCCAATCGCAATGTTTTTAGCCGGTCTCAGTACTTCCATAAATGATGAAAAATACTTGCCCAGAAGATTGTAGGTTGAAGGTAAATCAAGCTTTTGCTCGATGTCCAGCATTCTACGCAGGTGTTCTATACAAAGATCGAACGGAATATCCGTATCGACGTCGGCTTCGATATCATGCATGAGGCAAATCCTTTTAGTCTGCTTAATTGGCATCGAGGAGCGCTTCAGATCAGACAGATAGGGCAGGTTATTATCGATCTCAATTTTCCAGTAACTTTCCTCATTGATTTGGACGCGCGTTAATCCGTATCGTTTCAAAGGGTAGTCATAAATCCTTCTGAAGATACGGTGATTGATGGATTGCCGTGTCCGTGCTGAGACGGTTTCTGATGTGGGTCCGTAAACAGTGCTTATTCGATGGTTGCGAGCAAATATTAAAATGGCGTTCCATAACAACTTGTACCAGGCCTTATACGTACCCTCGATGGTGGTTCGATAAGACGCGAACTCGGGGTGGCGATAAAGTTGTTGCAGCAGGTCGGATTGTAGAATGCTTACCAGCGCCGTATTCGAATCGGTCAGGAATATACCGGCGGTTCCAACCAGTCCAGGCCGTTTCATCTGTTGTCGGTGCCAGTTCAAATCATGATCGGTCCATAAATCAGTTGGCAGGTGGTCAGTTTTTGTTGAATAAAGATTTAGTTGTATAAATCTGCCAGAAACACATTCGGAACTGATTATTCCTGCATTCTGGAATATCAGATGGCTGTCTGGATAGGATTTTTGAATACATATAACATCATGGGAAAAGTAGTCAGACTCCCTCAGGCCGGATTTTACAAATGATGTGGGATCACTTGTCAGTACATCCACTGCTAATGCTTGAGAATTTATCGATTCACTGGATGATCTTGACCTGGTTTGATGAGCTTGTGCGGAATGAAACCCATTTTCAGCTTGATTGTAGTGTGGAGTTGAAACAGCTATCGAACGGAATGTGAGCGTATTGTTCCCGTGCCAGAAAACCCTGAATTCCAGGACCTGTAGACAGTTACCTGAAAACTCGAGGGCGATGTCCTGTTGCTCATATTCATTAGCAGAGTAGTTTTTGATCGCGATGATGGTATCGGATACTGAATCATAAATATCGATGGTAAATAGCACCGAACCATCTTTGACATAGTCTGTTACGGATAGCATGAACTGTACGTGGTAGTCAGTTTCAAAAATCGGCACATAGCCAGGCCCGAAGATGCAATGACCCGTTTCATGCCTGGCGGCTTCACACCGCAATTCATCTTTCTCGTATGTACCGGTGTTTGAACCGAGCTGGTGTATATAAAAGACTTTAGTCTGCGAACTTTCCACAATAGGCGCATCGGGCTTTATTGAGAACACAATATTTTCACTCTCAAGACCAGTTTCAAGCCGGATGCCAAACCATGCGGCATGTGATTGCAGTAGTTGATGTCGTTTGCTGCCTGTTACCCCATGTTTATCGAATATTTTCTGAAGCGCACGTATCTGTATCGCGGGTTCTTTCAAGCTGAGTCGCTCGCCAGAATGATCGCGATAGATGTACAGGGGCTCACTGACTATATCGACCGTTGCTCCATTTTCAAGCAAGGTCCAGATAAGGTCGTAGTCATCCGCACCGGTTAAACCGATCGAACGATCGACACCCCCGACAGCCAACACGGCCGAACGTTTGAATAAAAAGAAATGTGAAAGATAGGAAGCCCTGGCTTCCAGTGTATCGAGTCGATTCAGGTGCTCGATGTGAGGCCTGAAGCAAATGACGGGTAGTTTATGGTTTTCCGTTTGTGTGTAGATCCCGGTCGTTACAATATCAGCAATCTTTTCAAGGCACGTCTCGACCGCCCTTGGTAACAGGTAGTCATCCGAAAGCAATAGTCCAACTCGGTCGGTTTGAGCATGCATAAACCCGGTGTTTATAGCATCGGCAAAACCCTCACCTTTTTCTTGTACCAGTATCTTGAGATTATCGAAAGAATTATGCAGCTCTTCGAGAACGGCATGATTTGATGCGGGTGTGAGAGGGGAACATACGACGATAGCCTGACAGCGAACTGATTGCTTCAATGCGGATTCGATAGAATCTCGCAACCACTGATCATGTTGGCATAATAACGGTACGATCACCGTCGCCTTGAATTCCTGCGGGTCTTGTGAAGACATACTGCTCTGATGGTACTGCTGGGAAGCGAACGGTAGTTAAGTTGGCGACGCTATCGGTTAACTGCAATCGTTGCGTCGATAATATTCTGATAGATATCAGCGCGATGATTCCATGTGTGGTTATCAAGGATATATCGAGTGCCGCGCTCAAAATCCCACTTCCTAATGGATGCTTCGTGGATACGCTCTGCGAGTATCCCGGGTTCACCATACGGCGCAACAAATCCAAGGCCGGACTCTTCCAGCAACCAGTTGTTGGGAACCGGTGCTTCACTGACTACCGGCAATCCCGCACGAAGATAATAATATATTTTGCTGCTCTCATTGTGTTGTTCCAAACCTTGGGCAAGTGATAATCCGACATCGGCATAATAAAAATAGTCCCAGATACGGTCCTGATCGATTGCGCCCATATATGTGACCAACTCGGGATCAAGTTGCGATGTATCGCCCGGCCCGACCAGGCACAAACGGATTTCGTATGGCCGTAACTGTGCACCGAGTTCGTTTAACCGGTTCTGCCAGAGCCGGTTAATGTCGCGCTGTGTGTCGGTGTAGATATTACCGATATAGACGGCGATCTTTTGACCTATATGACTATATGGGTTGATACCTGGGCGAGGGAGATAACGATCGACCCCGGTGGGTACTATAAGGACCTGGGCGGGTGATTCATGCAATGATTTCCACAAGTCCTCACTTTGTCGGGTAAGTATGGAAACGTATTTCGAGTAACAGGCAATTTCAGATTGAATATTCAGCAACCCCCGGTGCTCGTCGCCAAAAAAGTACACGCCTGATGTGGCCTCCTGCCTACCGACGACCGAACCGAGTTTGCTGATGATGAATGGATGCTGGTGCGCATCCGCTCTCATTAACGTTTCAAATCCCTGGTGGAACAATGTCTTGATTACATGATATTTATCCCACTTGACTTCGTCGAACGACACCTGCCTTAAATTAGGTGCTTCAATCGGAAAAGTCCCAATAAGATTAATCACCATATCAACTGAATAGCCGGCGCAGGCCAATGCCTCTGATATTCGGAGCCAGCGCACGAGGGACATGTCGCATGCGCGAAACCCTCTGAAATAACTGTCACTGTAAACGGTTGCGATACGGATCGCTGATCTTGATTCAGCTTTAACGGGATTCATTGAAGTCGAATGTTTGTAAAAGACGATAAAATTTGTCTGCGTACCATAGCATGGGCAGCAACAATCGGTAACGCAGGATGGCTATGAATCCACGAAAATCCGAATTAAATATAAGGGGTGTTTGTTATACTGAAAACGACCACATCAATAATTTTAATGACCGATACTTCCACAAATGAGCCAGGAAAATGTTTCAGTTGTTGTGCCGGTATTCAACGGCGAGCGAACCATCGAACGCTGTATAGAGTCGATATTGGCAAGTGTCGATCTGCCAGGTCATTTCGAGGTAGTTGTTGTGGATAACAACAGTCGTGACAGCACGCCAGATATTCTTAAAGGATTTGGGGATCGAATACGTGTGTTTAACGAGCCCATTCGCGGTTCCTCGGCAGCACGAAACACCGGAATACGTGAGGCGAAATACGATCAGATCGCATTGACCGATGCGGATTGCGTGGTCGAGCCAGAATGGCTACGCAACCTGATCTTGCCACTGGCCGATTGCAGCATCGGACTGTCGGGTGGCCCGATCCTGCCTCTTGCCGATGCCAATCCGGTGGAGCTGTTCGGTGAAAGTATCTATGATCACAAGGCTGCAATTTCCGAATGGCAGCCACCGTTTGCAATCACAGCGAACTGGGCCATGAACCGCAAACTTTTGCAACATGTAGGGGACTTCGACATCGCTTTATATCATGGTCATGACGTTGATTTGTCCTGGCGCATGCTTAAGTGGGGTTACTGTTTCAGATACGTTCCTGATGCAATTGTTTATCACCACAATCGAAGTACTCGTCGGAATCTTTTTGTGCAGGGATTCATGCACGGACATTGGGGAGTAGCGGTCCTCAAGAAACACCGGGAATTCCTCGATAGCTATCAGGTGTCGCGTATCGATAAAGGTCGTTATCTGCAAATATTCAAAGATATTCTGGGGTTGATTAGCAGTGAGCAACGGTCATTCAGGTTTTTAAGTATAACCTTCAATTCTGCCAAGGTGATCGGCCGAATTGCCGGTGCGATCAGATTTCGACATTGCGTTCTTTGAGCACAACATTGTGAATCGAAAGGCGCCGGTTCGCCAGCCAAGATATGTGCTGTGTTGTTTTGAAGCGTACGGTTATGGTGGCGCGGCCACGGCGGTCTATAGCCTGTTTCGCATGCTGCAGGGAGATGGGCTCGATATACATTTAATCAGCATTGTCAGTAATCGTGACCTCCAACCGTTTCATGAGTACTTTGGTAGCGATATGGCTAACCCTGGCAGATTGGATAATGTTCACATCTGTCATATTGGCGACAATGCATGGAGCCAACACGAATCATTGTCACTTTTGCTTGATGAGATTCAGGCGGACGTGATGATCGGTTATGGAACCATTGCAGCCTATGCGCTTGGGTCACTGGACAGGGATGCTTCGCTCATTTACTGCACAGTTGGTTTCGACCAACTCGGTGAATATCTTGAGCGATCAACAATTCACGATCTTTGCGAATTCAGGTCCGTGCTTCAAATGTCGCCTGCAGCACTACCCATCCTCCACAGGCAGGAGGAAGATGCTTTTAAAAACGCCGACCTGGTGATCACCCACAGTGACTATGTGCTTGAATTCTCTTACGGGTTCTATCCTGACTGTGCAGCCAAAATCATATCAACACCGATATGGTATTACGACTGGATCGTTGCAGATGTAAGGAAATATCCCATTCAAAAGACGGCCTTTGATGAGCGACTTTATGACATCGTTTTCGTTGCCAGTAACTGGGCACGTGAAGAGAAGAACTACCCGTTAGTCAAGCAGATTTGTGCTTGTTGCCCCGATTTGCGCATCCAGATTATAGGCCTGTATCCAGAAGCTATCGACGACGTTGAGCATTATGGGTTTGTGGGTGACAGGCGAACTTTGTTCACAATGATGGGAGATTCGCGAGTACTGGTTTGTCCGTCGTCTTATGATTCAGCACCCGGGATATTGTGGGAAGCCGTTGAGATGGGATGTAATGTCGTCGCCTCACGAAATTGCGGAAACTGGATGCTTTGCCATCCTGAATTATTGACTGAGTCCATGCATGTCGATTCATTCAAGTCGGCAATCGAGAAAGCCGTTGGCAGGGAATATGAATCTGACACCCACTGGTTTGACAACAAACGATCCTATGAGCGAATCAAAACAGCGATCAGCGACATCGGAAATTCAAAAACAATATTTGGTCCCTTATCAGCGCCATCAACGGGTATTGCCTATCATCTCTGGCACTATCCCATACTGAGCGAAACATTCATACAACGAGAGATCGCTGCGATACGTCGACGCGGAATACCGTTAACCATTGTTGCCGAATCAAGGGATGAAACTTCTGAAGAGTGCGATCCCTATATCAAGGATGCTTCGAACGTCATCTATCTGGACGAGGCACAGGCACAACAGAACGTCAGGAAATTTATTGGGATTTTCTTCAGGCGTCCGTTCAAAACGGCTTTTTTATATCTTTACACCCGATTCAGTCGATACCACAGTAACACTGACCTACGGTTCGACAAGGAAACGTTTCATCTGTCGCTCAGGCTTGCAGCCGTACTGTGTGCCAGGCGCATCGTGCACGTACATTCACCCTGGAGCGATAGAAATGCATTCATTGCAAAACTTGCTTCGCGAATGGTTGGCACCAGCTATTCAGCGCAAGCCAGGGCGCATGACATTCATAGAAGAAGTTACGCAGCAGGATTGAAAGCAACGGTACGTGGCGCGAAGTTTGTTATTACCAATACAGACTACAACTTTGCTTTACTTAAAAAGCAACTGCCCTGGTTAGCCAGGCATCGCCTTCGAAGATTCTATAACGGACTCGATCTCGGTCGATTTGTGCGTAATGTAGCTGCATCGGATAACACAATGGCTCGGCTGTTGAGCGTAGGAAGGATTACTCCGCAAAAAGGCTTTGTCGATCTATTGCGGGCTTGTGCGATCCTGCGTGAGCACGGCTGTGCTTTTAAACTGGATATTGTCGGGGCACCCGAGTGGGGTCGTTGTGCCGACTACTATTCGGAAGTAACTGAGTTGTGGTCGAATTTTGGTCTTGAGGACTATGTGGAGTTCCACGGTGCACAGCCACTGTCTCAAGTTATTCGTTTCTATCAATCAGCGGATATTTTCGTACTGCCGTGTGTTCTGGATGCCGACGGTAGTCGGGATATCATACCTAACGCCTTGATCGAGGCGATGGCAATGGAGTTGCCGGTGGTATCTACATCTCTGACTGGAATACCCGAGATCGTGGATCACGACATAAACGGACTTCTGGTTTCACCTGGCGCACCGCAGGAACTTGCTGAAGCATTGCTGAGTCTCGTTGGCAATCCGGAAAGGCGCAACCTGTTGGGGAAAAATGCGCGTATAAAGGTAGAACAACGATTTGATATCGATGAAAACGCCCGCTCGTATATGTATCTATTTCAGTGTCTGGCGAATGATGGCAAGCAAGTCAAAAATCTGGCAGCGAAGCCAGCACAGATTGTATAAAGAGCTTGTAACATGTGTGGAATCGCTGGCCTGATCAACTTCGATGGCAAACCTGTTGGTTTGGATGCAATCTCTTCCATGACGACAATGCTGAAGCATCGTGGTCCGGACGATCAGGGATTTTACGTCCGAGACAACGTCGGTCTTGGTCACCGCCGACTGACAATCATCGATCCTGAAGGCGGCGCCCAGCCGTTTGTTGATGATAACGGACAAGTTATTTTGGTATTCAATGGTGAGATCTATAATTATATAGAGTTAAGGAATTCGCTGATTCAACTTGGTCATCGTTTCCATACTCGATCAGATACAGAAGTATTGCTGCACTGCTGGTTGGAGTGGGGTGCAGACTGCGTCACGCGATTACGGGGCATGTTTGCATTTGCAGTTGTCGATTTTGCCAGCCGAACCTGTTTTCTGGCACGTGATTATTTTGGAATCAAGCCACTTTGCTATGCCCTATCTGATAATGGACTGGTTTTTTCCTCTGAACTATTTCCCCTGTCATCACGCGCCGGGTACGACATTAATCTGAAGTCGCTTGATCGCTATTTGCATCTTGGTTTTATTCCCGCACCTGATACTGTTTATGCGGGTGTCAGGAAACTTCCTCCCGGACACTACCTGTTACTTGATCTTGATGGCGGACATGTGCGACTTAAACGTTATTGGAAAATGGAGTTTATGCCGGAGTATGGACGCCGTACTGATGACTGGTTGGAGGAATTGGAAGAGACCTTGAAGGAGTCCGTTGAGCTGCACCTTAGAGCAGATGTACCCTGTGGGGCATTTTTGTCAGGTGGCATTGATTCAACGGTGATCACTGCGCTCATGGCTGCATCGTCTGCGCAAACAATCCCTACCTATTCAATAGGCTTCGACGTAAAAGAGTTCGATGAAACTGCATATGCCACCGAAGCCTCACATGCACTTAATACAAAACATCGAATGCAATGTAACCAGACAAACCCATTTGATGTTGTAACACAGCAGATCAAGTACTTTGGTGAACCATTCGCAGACTGGTCCTCGGTACCTACAGAACATCTCGCCCGACTGTCTCGTTATGATGTGCCGGTCGCTTTGTCTGGTGACGGTGGTGACGAACTGTTTGGCGGATATAGCCGTTATGAAAACTGGCTCAGGGACCCGACTGTTACATGGGAGAAAACCATGTTGCGGTGTATGGATGCAGAATATCGATATGATCTCTGGAAACCGGAATTTCATCATCTGGTCGATGAAAATGAATCAGAGCGCATCTATAACGATCCGTTATCCGATCGCTTATCTACAGCGCAGGCACGCGATCTGGAGTGCTACTTGCCTGGCTCCGTTCTACATAAGGTTGATATCACCAGCATGATGCACGGGCTCGAAGTCCGTACACCCTTTCTGGATATACGCGTCGCTGAACTGGTCTCAAGGATTCCGTCCGGTGAGTCAGCGTATGTTGAAGAGGACGGGAGATGGGTTGGCAAACGACTATTAAAAAAATTTCTCGAGCGTAGATCAGGCGTGAAATTATCACCTGATTTTATCTATCGAAAGAAGATGGGATTTACACCACCTGTGAAAGAGATTCTTCGATATGATCAAGACACCAGATCACGTGTTGAGGAAGCGTTGACCGGATCAGAGTCAAAACTCGGGGGATATTTGAATAGAGAAGGTATAACATTGTTGTTCGATGAGTTAAATCGGGGCGGTGGTGCCGAGCCCATTTGGGCGTTATGGGTACTGGAACACTGGTTGCAATTGGCATCTGTTCATTAGAGGAGCCTTACTGCATGAAGACGATACGCGAATAAGTGAACATCATCCTTGCGAACAAAGACAGGCTTCACCGGGAAATGGCGGAACGACGTGTTCTCCTGGAAGGCCAGCCTTATTATTATCAGATCCATCTTTACATGCCCTGCAACCTGCGTTGCATCATGTGTGTGCCGAGTGGAAAGCATCCAAAGGACTTTGTATCACTTGAAGACTTCGAACGATTTTTCGATGGTATAAAACACCATGCCGAGAGAATAACTCTCATAGGTGGCGAAACATTACTATACCCCTGGATAAACGAAGTGCTCGATCTGCTTGCACAATACCCAATTGGTGTAACGATTATTACCAATGCCACCATGCTTGGCGATGCGCTGTGCAAACGCTTGACCAGGCTACATGACCTTGAGTTGAAATGTTCCATCGATGGCGCTACGGCCGATACGTTTCACAAGATCAGGGGCGCTGATGTGTTTGATAAAGTGACGGAGAACGTGCAACGTTTCGCCCATTATGCCACTGGCAAGCCGAACATTAAGCAGATCATGTGTTATGTGGTCATGCGTCGTAATTTTCACGAGGTATTTGATTTTGTCGACTACTGTCGACCTCTGAATCCATATCGCATCGAGTTCCATCCGGTACGTCATGTTGGTGCCTGGGTGGTTGATAACAAGACTGGCTGGACGTTCGACGGTAAAGAGCAATCCTGCGAATCATTTCAGCAGGAGTTCAATGATGTTATGAGTGAACTGGATAGTGAATGTGAAGCTATCGGCCTCGAATGCGAGACATTCAGGATCTGATGTTCATGACTGATGTCGGTGACATTTTTTGCGAAGAGCCATGGAATGGCCTCTATAGTGTTGGTGTGAACGGAGACGTGGTGTTTTGTCCTTGTTATGCCAAACTCAAGATTGGAAATATACGCGAAGCATCGACGTCAGAGATATGGAACGCACCAATTCTTGTCGATATCAGAAAATCGTTTGTTGCAGGCAGGATTCCGCCGTCCTGTAAAGATCAGCTTTGTCCTGTCGTTATTAAATCGAAATCAAATTCCTGACCGAATAATGATCCCTTGAATGCAAGGAGCTACCTTTCTGTGTGATCCTGGCGTAACTTTTCTGATGGTGTGTGAGACAAAATATTGGAATAAAAGTTTGTCCGGTTGAAAGTCTGGTCACAAATTAAACGGTAGCTGGCAGTCCGATGACGATTCCGGATTGCAGGTATTCGGGGTCGTACGCTTTTCGGGAAAATACTTCCGCTACCAGTGGCACAAAAAACTCCAGTGGCAGATTATCGTAGTCCGGGTCGAATGATGACTGGTCCCAGCGTTCGCAAAAATCCAGACAAGATTTGTAGTATGGATTGTGTGCGTATTGATCGCGCTCATGACGATCCCAGCCGTAATGATGGGCATAGTAATACATCTGGAAAGCGCCGTGATGTTCGACCACCCAGGTTACCTCCTCGCGCGTGAATGGGCGAAGGATCTCGGCTGCGAAACGGTCGTGGTTCTGTGGGGCGAGACCATCGCCGATATCATGAAGTAGTGCAGCGACAACCCAGTCAATGTCCGCGTTATCGCGAGAAGCGCGAGTCGCTGATTGAAGCGCGTGTTCAAGACGGGTAACGCGATAACCGCTTAGGGTATCTTCAGCCTGTAATGCGAGTTCACGTACCACTCTGTCAGCGGTTTTCTCAAGGTAGTGTTCTTCCTTCTCTCGCAGGAATTGGTACTCTTCGCGAGTACCATCTTTCATTTGTGTGAAGCGAACTGTTTGCATGGTCGTCTCCGATATATCCGGTTTGGTTAATCTGATTTACCAATAAGCAGACCTGACATTGTGACGTTGTGATTCTGAAGCGTAACGTACAACAGATCGAGATTGTGTTTCTTGTGAAATTAGCTGAGATTGTATCCGCCTGGTCACGATATGAGGTTTCAAAGGCGAAACACAGGGACACCGTGAAACTAGAGCTGGAAGCCGTGTGATCTATTCAACAAAGTCAGTAACGCGATAACGCCGGCAGGCAGGTGACCGGATTGGTGAAATGCTCGGTATGATTGTCAGCTGATATCAACACCATACATAATCAAGTCGCCAAACATGACATGACTCTTGCGAAAACTTTGGATTAGCAGGCGGGTTTTGCCAGACGCAGTAAATCGTGTAGATATTAAATGAGCAAAACCATGAAAAATGACGGGCAAGCAAAAATTAAATTTGCTTGCCCGTTGTTTTCAAACATTCCACGATGGAATAACCCGACAATGGAATGACTCTTTGTCTTTTTCCTATCCCGGGCAACGACCAGACGTCATGACAGCTATGATAGTGAATGGCGCACAGTCTCCGGACATTGCAGTCACCTTGGCGCTGGTTGGTTTAGCCAGGTTGTTTACCTCGGTTACTGCATAGCTGACCCCGTCGATGGTCGCATTTTGTGAGTTGGCTTTACCGGAGCCGGACTTGCCAGCTACGGTGAGGATGAAACTGCCGTTATTGTCGGTGAACTGAAGCTCTCCGCATTTTCCTACCGGACAATCGGGACCGGGAATGGCGGTTGTTGTCGGCGGAGGCGTCGTCTGTGTTGTTGTCGGAGGGGGAGTGGTTGGTGTAGTTGTGGGGTTAAATGTTGTAGTCACCGGTGTCGTAGGCGGTTGACCGGCGAGTGCAGTTTGGGGACCGAGCTTCTGAATCAAAGCGGCCGCGAATGCCTTGATTTCATCGTTACCTTCAATCGGTTTGCCTGCGTAGGCATACTCGAGACGGCTACCCGTTTCCAGTAGATTCGATGGTGTATCCAGTGCTGTAACAGGTTGCGAGAAAACGCCGGCGAGAATATCCCCGGTAGTTTGGGCATGAGCAGGTAACACCACCGCGTCTACAACAGGTGTTTTCCATGAATCCGGAAGTGCTTTACTTCCTGCGAGCAAGGCACCCCCCGCGCCAAGACCTTTTAATAACTCGCGTCGAAGCTTATCTCGCCCCTCGCTGCTTTGCTGGTCAATTGAATTATTATTTTCTGATTCTTTCTTTGTGGACATGTGGCTTATCTCTTGTGCGCAATTTGTTCAGGAACTGTAGATATTAATTACCCATAGTGCAATTTCCGGTAATCATGGAAACGCTGAGTGAACTCAATCCAATTCAATAGGTGCATATTACAACAATATTGGCCAGCGGTCTTGCGTCTGGTGCAGTCCAGGTTGGGAGGCAAGAGTCGGGCGGGTCACGAACTTATGTCCGATATATCGCAAGTACTGGTCGATTCCATGATGAGTCTGCAGCCAACGTTCCATTCCATCAATTGAGTTAGGTAGATCATCGAGAATCCGATTAAATATTTTGGCGTTGTATGCGATTGCGTGAGTCATGGTCATGCCATGGGGTTGCTCCAGAAAACGGCAACCTTCGCTGAGCGCAAAGGATTTATCCCATTTGTGTCCGCCGAGGTACAACAGGCTCCAGTCGAGTCTAGCGAGTTCCTCCAATGCCTTATCGAGAATACCGGCTGTATCGCGATGCAGGATCGCATCGTCTTCAAAAACAAGTATGTTTCGAAGCCCTCTACGTCTAGCCTGTTCGATTATCATCCGATGAGATAACGCACACCCGATGTGATGGTTCGAGGTGGATTCAATGGCGCTGAATCTCGATACCTGATTTTCAATACCTAGCGCTTCAAACTGCCTTTGCATCAATTCCCACCTTTTCTCTTCCCGATCCAGATTGATGCAAAAGATCGCGTCGAAAAAATAAAATGGACTTTCCTGTTCATTTTTAAGTTGCTTGCGCATCGACCTGATCTCGGATTCACCGAGCAATTCAGAAAAATGCCGATCAACCTCAGTAGTATCGAGTCCGACTTCCTCGAACCCGATCATGTAGTTTCGGTAGCGATCAAACCACCGGGGCATATAGGGCGTTCCGGACGGTCGATCGAACCGGTGAATCCAGCGCAGGAACGGCAAGCACAACGTGTGTCTGCCAGCGCGTCGGAACTTTTCGTGAATGTAACCTTCTTCGCCACCGAACCCCCTGAATTTCGAATTAAATCCCAACCACGCACTACGCCGGCAAGCGAACAAACCGAGGCCCTGCATTGGAATCTCGAATGGGTCATTACCCGAATCGCTGCCGCGTTCATCGCAACCCCAGAAACCGTACATGCCGGATTGCCAATGCGGCAAAAAATGGGTTGATACGGATTTAAGGGTATCGTTCACCAGGGGACCTTGCAGTAAATCGTTGCAATCTGGGTTGTCATCCAGATAGTCGATAAGCTTCCTGATAGAGCCTGCTTCAAGCATGACATGGCAATCGATACAAAGAACATAATCGGCGTTAGATTCGACAAACACTGCATCGCGAACCGCTGTCGAGTTGATTCCGCTCAAAGGAATATACCGATACCCCGAAACCCTGTTTGCCAATGCCCGTAGTGCCTTGGCACTGGTCCCATAGGGGTTATTGTCGATAACAACAATTTCGGTCTCTTCGGTAATCTCCGGATGAAAAAGACGGATCGCCATCACGCTGAAGTAAACGCCATCGTAGTCGTCAAATGTAGCCATTCCGATAGTCAGTTTTTTCCTGCCTGCGGCTGCGGTTGCGGTCGGTATCAACTCGAGTTGGGCTTGTTCAAATTCTCTGCGGGCGCTTGAAATATTGTCGTCAATCCACTGTTTGGTCTGTTGCGGAAGACCATCGCGTCTTGCAATTGATAATTCCTGTACTGCGGTTTCCGCATCCCCTAAAAGTTTTGCGCAATAACCGTATTCGATTCTGGATCGATATTCGTAAATGGTGCGATCGTAATAGACCGACGTATCCAGTAACGGCATGTTCGTCGCCTTCCTGGCTGCTGCCAGCGCACTCGTCACTTCCCCGGCACGTCGTAACAAGGTCGCAATCTGATATAACGGTTCGGCTTTTTGCGGAGAAATTTCCCACGCCTCGTTATAGATCTTTAATGCGCTAGCAGCATCTTTCCCGGCAGCTAGCCACTGATTGGCTTTTTGGTAAAGAATGTATGAGGCGACCTGCGCCGGCATCGATTCCAGTTGGCAAAGTGAATAGGCTTTAATGGCCTCATCGTGCCGTCCGAGCAAGGCATATAGATCGCCCAATAGCACGTTTCTATCGCCTTCAGAGATTCCGGTATTGGCCAGAATATCGTCCACATCTTTCCGGGCTATTCCAAGATCTGGCGCCAGAGAAGCAGATTTAGCGAGCGTAATTCCGGGAAATCTTTCGCAAACCACAATTCCGGGATAGGCAATACCGGCACGGAGAATAGGCAATGTGCTATTGCGGCGAAACATTCGTGGAACCGACCGGGATGAGCCGTCCGGTACTGAGATATCCACTGCATATACCAAGTCTTCCAGATGCTCGTTTCCAGGGTAGCCTGTACTGATCGTCTCATCGCCATATACAAGAAGTACATACGGTGCGTGTTGCCAGGCTAACTCGAATGCAGCCCGGATCGCCTTCGTGAAATCGTCTCTCGCAGTCAGCGTTTCAACCACTACCGCGTCAGGATAGTCGACTGACTCCACGGGTAGTGTTCCGTCTTCAGAAACATCGACAATAACGATTTTGCTGGTAATGTTAACAAGGCCCGATGCGACCACCGCCTTTAACTGAGCGTTGGTATGCACTACCCATACAACACAGGTAGAAGCCATGACAGAATTTGACCTGGCAAAATCATCACGTACCCAGGCTGTCGGCAGACGATAGAACCTGTTGGCATGCCAGTCAGGAATTTTTGAGTCGATATACGTCAGTTGTGTTGCGGGTGATTGAAAGTGAGAACCAACGGTCGTTTCCTTGTGGTTGTCAGAACGATTGAGCCGAGTTAACTGAATACCGAACTTCTCATCCATGAAGTCGTCAATGTGTTCAATCGGTACCAGATAGTCGAGCTCCGGTGCGGCCTGCAAAGTATGGAATTGCAGTCTGATATGTTCATCGATCGAGTCGATATCCGGTGTTCCAAATTCCGCACGCACTAGATCGAGAAGCGACGTGGCATCCATCGTCTCAAGGTCTTTGCGGATATTCAGCCAGCGAAGCCGCGAACGACCTTCTCCATTTAACCATGACACCAGCGATTTGAGTCTGTCGAGGGGGTCACGCCAGACGGCAAAACGCGTATAGCCCTTGTAAGTGTTGGTGCAAACAGCGTATGGCGATAAGCAGGTTTTACCATTATGTCTAAAGCCAAGCCGCTGATGCACATACTGGACATCAACTTCGAGATCAGATTGTTCCTCACTGAGTATGGCGTGCTTGATGCTTGTGCAGGCGTTTTTACTGATCGATAAAAACAAAAAACGGTGTTTATGACACGGATGGAATACGACGGGTGCCGGCGCGATTGCGGTGTCTATTCTGGATCGAAACCAGTCAGGGTCTGTGTCGTGCATTAATGACTCTCGTATTCGTCAGTGCGCAATTCGGTCGGGCATGAATCGCCCGGATTAATGACATTTCATTGGCAGGATTTTGTAAATGCCAGTTTGATGGACGAACTCCATGTGCTCAACGGCAGCTTGAAGTTATCAGAACTATCCACGGAATACTGTTGATTCTGATCTGAGATTGCTTGTCATGCTTCTCGTGGTTCATCAACCAGCCCGGCAAGATAGGGGTGAAGGTAAAACCATTCATTCTGACAGTAATCGTTTGCCCGACGTGCCTTAATGACATGCAACAAGTTGGGTTTGGTATCACGAAGATACTCAAGAACCTCCGCCATAAAGTCCTGAACACGATCAGCAATCTCTGTCGCACTGATATTCTCGTCGGCAAAGTGCCAGACCAGAGCAGCACTATCATTGCAACCGACCCTCTGGCCTTTATTCTTGTGCCAAAGGACCAGCAAATCCCGCTTACGCTTTAGCTGATAATCCGGGTTTCGTGCGAGCTTTATCATTATGGAAAAACATCAACTATCGGATAAAAGCTCGGGTTCACTGATTCCACAGAGCATCTCCTATGGCTTATGTGGTCGTTATTAGAGATTGGAATGTAATTTCGGTGCATTTGTAAATTATTAACATTGTTTGCTTCCGGCGAACTCTGGACACTCCTGTTCCTTCAAGATCAAGCCATTCAATAAATTACATTGTTCCGGCTTATCGCGATTACATTACAACCAATATCAGGAAAGAGCCATGAAAAAGGAATTTTTCAAATTCCGTATTTTATACGGTGTGGGGGTCGCATTATGCCTATCATCATCCGGCATCCACGCTGAAGACGCGAAGGTCGTGGAAGTAGCCACGGAGAAGCCGAACTACGGTCAGGGTAACATTGGCATCCGCGGGGGCGAGAATGCTCTTGAAGGGATGGTCGATGCGATGATTCCCCTGGTAACCGGAGAACGGGGC
>BQJD01000053.1 GCA_021604525.1 marine bacterium B5-7
TCGTTTTACGCTGCCCAGTCCTATGACACGATTAATCTGATCAATAGCGCAGTGGTTGCCGTGGGTGGCAACCTTGACGACATGGATGGTATGCGTGCGGCAATGGAGAAGGCGGATTATCCGTCAGTACGTGGACATTACACATACGGTAAAAATCACTTCCCGATCCAGAACTTCTACTTGCGTGAAGCGGTTGTCGATGACAATGGCGACTGGACTGTGAAGACGGTGGAGACCATCTACGAAAATCATCAGGATTCGTACGTCGATAAATGCACAATGTAAGTGACGAATGACAAAGAGGCTTGGAAGGCGTTTATGCCTTCCAAGCCAGTCGTTCGACTCGACACGGTTTCATTTGCCTCGGATCTTCCATAAATGGACGGTGGCCTGTTTCTCATCCAGTTGCTGAACGGCATCCAGCTCGGCGTTCTGCTGTTTCTTGTCGCTGCGGGATTGACGCTGGTATTCGGCATTATGGATTTCGTCAATCTCGCTCATGGCGCGCTGTATATGGTCGGCGCGTTTTTTTGTGCCTGGCTAACCCTCAACTACGACTCGTTCCTGTTAGCGCTTATTATCTCAGTGCCGGCGGTATTTATTGTGGGATATGCGCTGGAGCTTCTTGTAATACGGCATTTGTATCATCGTGATCATCTCGATCAGGTCCTGGCGACCTTCGGAATGATCCTGATTTTCGACACGCTCGCCCATCTCATCTGGGGTCCGGCGGGACTGACATTCACTCTCCCGGATGCGGTTAACGGCCACGTTTCCTTGTTCGGATTGACCGACTTCCCGGTATATCGTTTATTGATTATCGCTGCCGGCCTTCTGGTTGCACTTGGTCTGTATCTCGTTATAGGACGCACTCGCGTCGGAATGCTGGTGCGGGCAGGTGCATCGAACCGCGTCATGGTTGGCGCCCTGGGTGTCGATGTCGCCAAGTTATTTCGATACGTCTTCGCCGCCGGTGCCATGCTTGCAGGAATGGCCGGCATGATCATTGCGCCCATTACAGAAGCGCGAATCGGGATGGGTAACGATATATTAATCATTGCCTTCGTGGTGATCATCATAGGTGGTATTGGTTCGATACGTGGTGCTTTTATCGCCTCGTTGATTGTTGGCTTGATCGATACCATGGGCCGCTCGTTTCTCGACGACCTGTTGAAACTGATTATTTCCAACCAGGCGGCGGAGACCTCGGCGCCGGCGATATCCGCTATGCTGGTATATATTCTCATGGCCGCCATCCTGTATTTTCGCCCGCAAGGGTTGTTCCCACCCAAGGTCAGATAGCGCACACCATGAAGGATTCGTTACGCCGTCTAAGCCTCAATGGCTGGGTCATGCTGGTGTCGATAGTTTTGCTGGCGCTGGCGCCAACAATCACGACCTGGATGGATGACCCGTTCCTGCTCGATCTCATCATGCGCATGGTCATTCTATCCATTGCGGCAGTCAGCCTTAATCTGATTCTGGGCTATGGTGGCATGATCAGTTTCGGACATGCCGCTTATATCGGAATCGGTGCTTATAGCGTCGGGATTCCTGCTTACTATGAAATCCATAGTGGCTTATTCCAATTGGGTGTCACGGTCGTCGTTTGTGCACTGTTTGCCTTTATCACAGGGTATATCTGTCTAAGAACGAAAGGTGTGTACTTCATCATGATTACACTTGCCTTTGCCCAGATGATCTTTTTCGCCCTGGTCAGTATCGAGGAATATGGTGGCGATGATGGCCTGGTGATCTATCAGCGAAGCACATTCGAATTCGGTCCGGATCTCGGCAGCGATATCTCCTTGTACTACACCTGTGTGGTCGTCCTGACATTGGCGCTTTTAATCGTGCATAAAATAGTCAACAGCCGCTTTGGTCTTGTCATCCGCGGCAGCGCGGGCAATGATGCACGCCTGATGTCGCTGGGTATACCGACCTTCCGATATCGTCTGGTCTGTTATGTCATTGCCGGCGTCATCTGCGGTGTTGCCGGTTGGTTGCTTGGCAATTTCACCAATTTCATCAGCCCGGAAATGATGGATTGGACGCGCTCCGGTGAACTAATCTTTATGGTGGTTCTTGGTGGCGCCGGTTCATTGTTCGGGCCCGTACTTGGTGCCGTGGCATATCTGACAATCGAAGAAGTGTTGTCCGGTATTACCATCTACTGGCAATTACCATTCGGTATTTTGCTGGTATTAGTTGTTCTGTTTGGCAAGGGTGGTTTGACCGGGTTGATTGCAAAGATCGGACGAGGCGATAAGTAATGCTGCTCGAAGTCATGGATCTGTATAAATCCTTTGGCGGGGTGGTTGCCACCAATCACGTCAGCCTGGAGGTCAATGCTGGCGAGATTCATGCTGTTATCGGTCCAAATGGCGCCGGTAAAACAACGCTTGTATCGCAGTTGGCAGGCGAACTTAAACCGGATGGTGGCAGTGTCCAATTAAATGGTAGACGTATAACTCGACTGCCGAGCTATCGAAGGGCTCAGCTCGGTATGGCTCGATCTTTTCAGATTAGTAGCGTGGTTAATAATTTGAGCGTGATCGAAAACGTCATGCTCGCGGTGCAGGCGCGCACTGGCCACAGCTTTCGTTTCATAAAAGACGCCATGCGCTGTACGGATCTTGTCGATTCATCACACAAGTCGCTGCAACGTGTTGGCTTGTCCGATCGCGCTGAGTCACCGGCATCTGATTTATCCCACGGCGAACACCGTCAACTGGAAATCGCCATGGCGACAGCTACCAACCCCAAACTGTTGTTGCTTGACGAGCCTATGGCCGGCATGGGTGTCGAGGAAAGCGGACGCATGGTAGAGATTTTGAATTCGATTCGTGGTGGTCCAGGCATTCTATTGATCGAACACGATATGGATGCAGTTTTCGCCCTGGCAGATAGAATCTCGGTGCTGGTGAATGGAGCCGTGATTGCCTGTGACGTACCAGACAACATTCGCAATAACCCTGAAGTCAAGACAGCGTACCTCGGCGATGACTGACATGCTTCTTGAAGTGGAAAAACTCGAAGCCCGCTACGGTATCAGCCAGGTACTGCACGGCGTGGAACTTGGCGTCGGTCGATCAGAAGTGGTCAGCTTGCTAGGCCGTAACGGTATGGGCAAGACCACCACAATCCATTCTGTCATGGGTGTCGTGTCGGCATTCTCGGGATCGATACGCTTTGATGGTGATGAGATTCGCGGTTGGCCATCTTATCGCATAGCTCGTCTGGGGATTGGCCTGGTGCCTGAAGGCCGACAGATTTTTCCGAATCTGAACGTGCGTGAAAACCTGGTCGCGACCGCCGGTGATTTCGGACGTGAAGCACGCTGGGATATGGATGCCGTACTTGACATGTTTCCTGAACTGACTGCACGACTTCCTATTATGGGCAATCTGTTGTCGGGGGGAGAACAGCAGATGCTGGCAATCGGTCGAGCGCTGATGACCAATCCGCGTTTATTGGTACTTGACGAGGCAACTGAAGGCCTGGCGCCGCTGATACGTGAGAAAATCTGGCGATGCCTGCACCGCATAAAGCAGTCTGGTCAATCCATACTAATCGTCGACAAGAATCTCAAGGATCTGTTGAAAATTGCTGATCGGCACTACATTCTGGAAAAAGGCGTCACGGTCTGGAGCGGCGACAGTGATGCGCTGCGCGCCAATCGTCAGGATCTCGATCGCTACCTTGGTGTGTGACACGGTGGGCGTTCGCGCGGGTCTTGATTGCGGGGTTTGAAATCAAGTCGATCGTGATACGATTACTGCCCTTGAAAATGGAAATACCGGCGCCGTTCCAACTGCCGGATGGTTCTACATAACGGCCACGAGTTCATCATGAGTGACAAGACAATCAACAAGGAAAATGATCCGGTCAGCTTATTGCCAAAGGAAGCCTGGCAGATGATGCAGGATAATCCCCAGGCCTACATGATCGATGTGCGCAGCACCATGGAATTTCTGATGGTAGGTCATGCTGCCGGTGCGATGCATATCCCCTGGCTAGACGAGCCGGACTGGACTCCCAATCCGCGATTTTGCGCGCAGGTTCGTGAAGTCATGCTAGGCGGTTTATTAGGTGCGGATGAGGATGATGGCCCCTTGGTGATATTGATGTGCCGTAGCGGTCGCCGTTCAGTGGAAGCTGGTCGAATATTGATTGAGTCGGGTTTTAAGAACGTGTATTCCGTTGCCGGAGGTTTCGAAGGACCACTGGATCAAAATCACCAACGCAGTGCCAGCGCAGGCTGGCGTTTTGAAGGTCTGCCGTGGCAGCAGTGTTAAGTAGCGTCAGTATTTATATCTGAACTTCGTTCTGCATACCAGGCAACGGCAGGACACGGGGCTGCAATTTAATAATCGAAGCCTTTCGCAATAGATAACCGCGCCGTTTAAACGCCAGATAACTTACACGTCTATCTTGTCTTACCGGATCATCAAAATGTTTAGCGCATCTGTTATGACCGGATGTGTTGAGTAAAGCGCGATGTTATTCGAAGTGATACCAGGTCTCGTTCAGATAGGCGACCAGATCATCTTCCTGATCGCTATCAAGTCCGGCTGATGTCATCGCATTGCAGCGGGCCACCTGTCCCATCAATCCTTCGATTGAATTGACGATGCGCGGATCCCGTGTCATTACCGATGAGCCGTCTCCACCGAACTGGTCGACGTGACACGACATGCAGTTGTCCTTGTAAATCGAAGCGCCCGATTCTGCGTCGCCGGCAAGTAAAACTCCTTGCGCAGCACTGAACGATGGCAGCAGCGTGGTAACCATGATCAGAATACTTGCAATAGAGGGTGTTGGTTGTTTCATTCGTTTCACCGTAACTGTTTCAAGTGTGGAAAAAGAATAATATGACATCCTGATCACGTTGTAACTGGATGTTTGGCTTAACTGGCCGATGTTGCCACCGTCGGTTACACATCCGAACAATGATACGATCACATGCAATTAGTCAATATAAGGAAACCCCATGCCCGCTAACACCGATCGACTCGTATGGATCGACCTGGAGATGACCGGGTTAAATCCGGATGAGGATCGTATTATCGAGACCGCGACGATTATCACCGATATTCAACTCAATATTCTCGACCAGGGTCCGGTCATTGCTATTCACCAACATGACGATGTGTTGGCTCGCATGGACGAATGGAATACTCGAACCCATAACGCAAGCGGTCTGGTGGATCGTGTACGCGCATCTACCATCAATGAAGCCGAGGCAGAACGACAGACGCTGGATTTCGTTAAAACCCTCGTCAAGAAAAACTCGTCACCCCTGTGTGGTAACACGATTTGTCAGGATCGCCGCTTCCTTTTTCGTCACATGCCGAAGCTGGAAAGCTACCTGCACTACCGGAATCTCGATGTCAGCACGCTGAAGGAATTGTCCGATTACTGGTATCCAGGTTTAAACACTGATCTGGTTAAGAAATCCTCACATCGCGCGCTTGACGATATCATTGAATCCATCGAGGAATTGCGATTCTGGCGCGAACGTCTTTTTAAAGAAACTGATGTGCGCTAAAGCGGCTTACTTCTGATTATTACTGTTGTCATAGCGACCCTCGTGCCGCGCCAGCGCCCACGCTACGTGTCGTCGTACCATGGCGGAGGGGTTATCTGATCGGCTGGTTAATGCGTCGATAACGGATGTTGAATGGGGTGCATTGCCAAGCGCAACGGCAATGTTTCGCAGCCAACCATCGTAGCCGGGGCGACGCAGCGCCGAGCCTTCGGTTATTGCCTGGTAACCAGCTTCGTCCAATCCAAATAATTCAACCAGATCACTGTCCTCAAGATCATGCCGTGGTTTAAATACCGGATTGTCAGTTACTGTCGCGAATCGGTTCCAGGGGCAGAAAAGCTGACAGTCGTCACAGCCGAAGATCCGGTTGCCGATAAGTGGTCGCAGCGGTTCGGGAATATCGCCGCGATTTTCAATGGTCAGGTAGGCGATGCATCGTCGGGCATCCAGTACATAGGGTGCAATAATTGCCCGGGTGGGGCAGACGTCGATACAGCGAGTGCAGGTACCACAATGATCTTCGACGGGCGCACTAACGGGCAATGGTAAATCGGTGTAGATTTCACCGATAAAAAACCAGGAACCGCGACGTTTATTAATCAGATTGGTGTGTTTGCCGATCCAGCCGAGACCGGCATTGGCGGCAAGCGGTTTCTCCATAACTGGAGCGCTATCGGTAAATACCCGGTAACCGAATGGCCCGATAACATCGATAATGCGGTTGACAAGTTTTTGCAACGAACGACGCATGTATTTGTGATAATCGCGACCAAGCGCATAACGGGCAATATAGGCGTTGTTCGGTGTGTCCAGACAGTGTTCCATGGAATCCATTGATTCGGGCAGGTAATCCATGGTGAATGACAGACAACGCACCGTGCCCGGAACAAGCTCGGCTGCCCGATAACGCTTGCTGCCGTGAACCTGCATATAGTCCATGGTGCCGTGATAGTCATTATCGAGCCATTGCTTGAGTCGCAATCCGGCCGCTTCAATATCAACCCCGGCGACACCGAATGATGCGAATCCGAACTCGGTTGCCGCCGCAGAAATGAGTCCGGTCAAATCATCAAGGTAGGTTGTGCTCTTGTGGTCATACATATGATCGTTATGATACACACATGAACGAATTACCGAATGCCCTGTATGACGCTGCCGCCACGCGCGCACTCGATCATCAGGCAATTCACCAACATTCAATCCCGGGTTATGAATTGATGCGCCTGGCCGGTCGCGAGGCCTACCGGGTAATGCGCAGCTTGTGGCCAGAAAACAGACAACTCGTCGTGTTTTGTGGCGCCGGTAATAATGGTGGTGATGGTTACGTCGTCGCAGGGTTGGCTGCCCGTGACGGTTACGACGTCAAGGTTATTGCGCTCGGCGAGCCGCGTACAGATGACGCGAATCGTGCATGTAATGATGCGATTGGCGAATCCGATGTGGATGGGAAAGGTCGAATTCAGGTCATCAAGGATTTAGGCACGGTAACGTCTAGAGTCCTTGATGAAGGTGATCTCGTTGTCGATGCGATTCTTGGCACCGGGTTATCCCGCGCACCCCAGGACGGGATAGCGATGGCTATTGCCGCTATCAATTCGCAATCCTCCCCTGTTTACAGTCTTGATATACCCTCAGGACTCAATGCCGATAATGGCAACGTTCCAGGTGAAGCGGTCATTGCGCAGGCCACCAGCACATTCATAGGGCTCAAGATCGGACTCTTGACCGGTAGTGGGCCGGACGTCGTTGGAGAGCTATTTTTCCATGACCTCGACGTACCAGCGGCTGTCTACGATGCCATTCCGGCGATTGCCACGCGGATTACGAGTGATCTGGTAAAGGTACGCTTACCGGTCAGACGACGTTGTGCGCACAAGGGAGATCGCGGACACGTTGTGCTGGTGGGTGGCAACAAGGGACTGACAGGAGCGGTACGGATTGCGGCGCGTACGGCGGCTCGTAGTGGGGCGGGGCTGGTCACAGCCGCGACCCGTGCTGACAACGCCATCATGGTCAATGTCCAACAACCGGAGATCATGGTTGTCGGGGTTGAAACAGCCGCAGAACTTGTCAAGGCAATCGAAGGGTGCGACGCCTTCGGTATTGGACCCGGGCTTGGTCTTGACCAATGGAGTACAACCCTGTTCGATGTCTCCATCAGAAGTTCACTGCCGCGGGTTATCGATGCCGATGCGCTGAATTTACTCGCACGGAACCCCAGCCGTGACGGGAATTGGGTGCTGACGCCGCATCCCGGTGAAGCTGCTCGCTTGCTGGGTTGCACGATCCCCGAAATTTCAGCCGATAGACCCGCCGCTGTCCGTGAAATCGTTCGTCGATACGGTGGTGTATGCGTACTCAAGGGCTGCGGCACCTTGATCGCCGATGAGCAGACGTTGTGGCTGTGTAATCGGGGGAATTCAGGCATGGCGACGGGTGGAATGGGAGACTGCCTGACCGGATTGATCACGTCACTGCTCGGTCAAAAGCTTGATCCACTGTCGGCGGCGATTTGCGGCGTATGGCTGCATGCGCGCGCTGCCGAGCTGGAGGCGGCTGATCAGGCGATGACCGGAATCCTCGCGTCCGATCTGATTCCCTGGCTACGTCGTCTACTGGATGACCCACATGATTAATGAGTCAACGGAAGCGATGAAAGGACCGCGCACTGAATCACGGGTGTTCAGGATAGATGGTGAGCGGGCGATGATCGAGTTCGGCCAGTCACTTGCCCTGGATCTTGACAGTCATGAACTGGTGTTTGTGAAAGGCGACCTTGGTGCCGGCAAGACCACCCTGGTGCGCGGCATTTTGATGGGTTTAGGTCATCAGGGGAGTGTTCCAAGTCCAACATTCACCCTGGTCGAGCCCTATGACATCAACGATCTTGTGGTATATCACCTTGATTTATATCGACTTGAAAGCCCGCATGAACTCGACATGCTGGGTGCACGGGATTTTATCGGCATGAATCTTTGTCTGATTGAATGGCCGGAGCGCGGCGCGGGATGGCTACCCAAGGCCGACCGGGTTATTGAAATTCGAGGCAGTGCGGCCGTGTATCGCGATGTGACAGTTATATCGTGAAAATAAGTGTGTTATATGAGCGTTCAATCGCCATTTTACTGATGATTGTATGCGCCATAATCAGCGGGCCGACGTTGGCATCGGTCAGCCTTGAAAATGTGCGGATGTGGCACGGGCCGGACAAGAGCCGTCTGGTGTTCGACCTTTCAGAGCCAGTTGACTATAACGTCTACACCCTCGATAACCCGCAACGTTTGGTGATCGATCTCAATGATGCGATCTTTCGCGGGGCCCTGCCGGAACCGCGCACATCCGGGCCGTTTATTCACAAGATTCGTAAGGGTACTCCAAAACCTGGTGTCTTGCGGATCGTCCTCGATTTGACGCAGGCGGTGGATTCGGCGGTTCTTGTTCTTCCGCCGAATGAGATCTACGGGCATCGACTGGTGATCGATATCGCCGCGCGTCAGGCAAAAGACAAGGTGACCGCGCCCCTTGAGGGCGGATCAGCGGGATCTAAGAAGACGCCAGGTAGTACTCCCCGAGTACTTTCTCATGATCCGCAGCGACCCATAACCATAGCCATTGACGCTGGCCATGGCGGTGAAGATCCGGGTGCAATCGGTGGCCGTAGAACCCAGGAAAAACAAGTGGTGATGGAGGTCGCGCAGCGGTTAGTACGGCTTGTTGAGGAATACCCGGGTCTTCGTGCCATGCTCACTCGCAAAGGCGATTACTATGTCAGTTTGCGGCAACGCACCAGTCTCGCCCGTAAAGCCGGCGCGGATCTGTTCGTATCGTTGCACGCAGATGGCTTTTATAACCGTGATGCGCGGGGAATGAGCGTATACGCATTGTCCAATAAAGGCGCGACCAGTGAAGCAGCGCGATGGCTCGCCGATAAGGAAAATGCTTCGGATCTTGTCGGTGGTGTCTCGTTGAACGACAAGGACGATCTGCTCGCACAAGTACTTCTCGATTTGTCGATGACCCGTGCAGTCAGCGACGGTATCGTGTTTGCGCGCTACGTACTCGAGCAGCTGAAGTTACTCGGTCCGGTGCATAGTGTCCGGGTTGAGCAGGCAGGCTTCGCAGTACTTAAGTCACCTGATATACCTTCAATTCTTGTGGAAACAGGGTATATCACCAACTCGCGCGAGGAAAAGTTGCTACGCACACGTCAGTACCAGCAGCAACTTGCCGATGCGATTTTTAACGGCATACTCAAGTACCTCAAAACACAGGAGCTGCTGCCACCGCCGCAAAATAGTGGCGGTCAAGTCCATCTGGTTACTATCGGCGATAGTTTGTCTATGCTGGCATTGCGATATGGAGTTTCGGTTGCCGCGTTGAAGAGTCTTAACGGGCTCAAGGACAATCGTATTTTCATTGGTCAAAAACTGAAGATCCCGGATCGACTCACGGGCAATATCAACGCCATGGGACAGGACGGATAAATATGAACCGGATACATCGGCTCGATGATGTGCTTGTCAACCAGATCGCTGCTGGAGAGGTGATCGAACGTCCGGCATCGCTGTTAAAGGAATTGGTCGAAAATGCCATTGATGCGGAAGCGGGCACGATTCGCATGGATGTTCAAATGGGCGGCGCACGGCGAATCAGCGTAACCGATGACGGTTGCGGGATGCCCAGAGATGATCTGTTGCTAGCACTTGAGCGTCACGCCACCAGCAAGATCAGCAGTCTCGACGATTTGTTCAACGTCGCCTCGCTGGGATTTCGCGGTGAAGCACTGCCGAGTATCGCTGCAGTATCCCGATTCGAAATACGTTCCAGACCATCCGATCAAGATGTTGCATACAAGGTTCGCAGTGAAGGCGGGGGTCCGATTGAGGGACCGACACCGGTTGCTCACGGCTTGGGTACCACCGTTGTGATGGAGGATCTTTTTTATAATATACCGGCGCGGCGCAAGTTCCTGAGAACCGAGGGTACCGAGTTTCGATACCTGAAGGATGTAGTCAATCGACTTGCCCTGGCCAACTTCGACATTGGTTTCGAATTAGCTCATAACACCCGTACCGTTATTAAATTTTCGGTGGCATCTTCCGACGCCGCCCGACTTAATCGTGTCTGCGATATCTTCGGTCGAGATTTTTTAAGTCAACACCGGCTGATCGACGCCGCAGCTCATGGCATGCGACTGACCGGCTGGATTGGAACATCTGCTTTCACGCGTGCCCAGCGGGACCTTCAGTACTTTTTTGTCAACGGCCGTGCTATCCGCGACAAGTTTGTCGCCCATGCAGTCAATCGCGGTTTCAATGACGTCATGATGCATGGTCGTCATCCGGCGTTTGTCCTGTTTCTATCGATGGATCCCAGGCTGGTGGATGTTAACGTACATCCAGCCAAGTCAGAGGTTCGTTTTCGTGATGGTCACGCAGTGCACGATTTTATTTATCGAAGCCTGCATCACGAACTGGCGACCACACGTGCCAACGCGAAGACGACAAATGTAAGTCTTTCAGAACAGGATAGTGTGGCGGGTGATTCCGCTTCAAATAGCGGTTATCAGCAAGGATTATCACCTCAAGCCCGGTCAGGCGAGGGGAGGGCTGCGAAGTCATCGCCGTTCGGAGGATTCAACCAGCAGCGAGGCATTGCCCTTGGCGTTCGTGAAGCGCGCGGCGAGTGGACTTTGCTGCGACAAAGCACAAGTACTTTCGCAGACTCTGCACAAGTCGATTCTTCAGACAATGATGCTAATAGCGATCCTGAAAGCGATGATAGCCAATCTGCTCCACCCCCTCTCGGCTATGCCATCGCTCAATTGAAGGGAATCTATATCCTCGCCGAGAATGTGACCGGTCTGATTGTGGTCGATATGCATGCCGCTCATGAGCGTATTGTCTATGAAAAACTCAAAGTCGCCCAACGCGCGAACGGTATCGTCAGCCAACCGTTGCTGGTGCCGATGAATCTGTCGGTGAGTCGCAGCGAGGCCGATCTTGCAGAAGCCCACGCATTATTGTTTTCCGAGATCGGTTTCGATATTAGCCGAGCAGGTGTCGAGTCGCTGCTGATTCGAGCGGTACCTGTTTTACTGGCCGACGGCGATTTGAATCAACTGATTCGTGATGTGCTGTCGGACCTTGCCGAGTTCGGCAACAGCGACCGAATGGAAGAGCAGGTAAACGAACTCCTGTCCACAGCCGCGTGCCATCATTCGGTCCGCGCCAATCGGCGCTTGAGTATTGTCGAGATGAACGCGATGCTTCGCGAAATGGAAACCACAGAGCGTGCAGACCAGTGTAACCACGGGCGTCCTACCTGGCGTGAGATTTCTCTCACCGAGCTCGATTCCTGGTTCAAGCGCGGTCGATAACGTAGACGATATCATTCATGAATCGTTGTGTCGTTATCCTGTCCGGGGCAACCGCCACCGGCAAGACTGAAGCTGCCCTCAAGCTGGCCGGGCAATTCCCTTTCGACATCATCTCCGCTGACGCCGCCCAGGTGTATCGCGGTATGGATATCGGTACTGCCAAGCCGAACGCCAATATTCTCGCCAGGACTCCACATCGTTTGATCGATATTAGAGATCCCCATGAGAGTTACTCAGCCGCTGAATTTCGCCATGACGCGCTTATCGCCATCGAGGAATCGTTTGCCAATGATCGGTTACCGTTGGTGACCGGCGGCACGTTGTTCTACTTGTCTGCACTGGTCAATGGACTGTCGGAGTTGCCGCCAGCGGACACCGATGTGCGGGCTGAGATCGTCACATGGGCAGATAGAGAAGGGCTGGCGGTACTGCATGAGGCCCTGACAAGGATCGACCCGACCCTTGCTGCGAAGATTCGCCCGGAAGATCGTCAGCGGCTGGAGCGTGCTCATGAGATACACCGCATCAGCGGACGCGTACCCTCCGAACTGATGGCCGAGTCGCGACCCCGGGAGCTGCCCTTTCGAACACTGCGGCTGGGACTGTTTCATCCTCGCCGAGAGATTGTGCATCAACGCATCGAGCGACGCTTCAGGCAGATGATTGAGGATGGATTGATCGACGAAGTAGAACGTGTAAGAACGTTGACCGGTGTGACTCGCAATTCACCCAGCATGCGCATCGTGGGTTACCGCCAGGCGCTACAGTTACTCGACGGTGAATGCAGTTATGACGAATTTGTCGATCGGGCCATTGCCGCTACTCGGCAACTGGCCAAGCGGCAATTGACCTGGATGCGGAGTAGTCCAGGCTTTATCTGGATTGACGCCTCCGCTGCCGGTGATGGCGGGCTGACCGCCTGTGTGCGCGAAAGCTTGATCGGATGTGGCGTTGAAGTTCCTCGTTAAAGCGTGGATCGGCCAATACTGATACATGCATAAAATGACGCCATAAACACGCTGCCGGATGCCTGATTACTACGATTTAGACAGTAACTACTAACATTTGTACAGTTAGTGTTCATAGCCTGTGATATATAATGCTGGCAACATGGAAGTCGATAGCCTGAGTTGATTTTGCAGTCTGTAAACGCTACTGCGGTAAGCGGTCTGCAATCAAACAAAAGCATCGCAAGTATTGGATTGTCTTGAATTCTTTTGGGTTGAGTCCCATCTCCCGGTTCATTGACGGGTCATTTGGCCATCCTCAGTTTATTCTGTAACTTGCGATGTGCACCAAGGCTCCTAATCTCATTTAAAAATTTATAATCTGGAGACACATAAACATGGCACAGCAAAAAGGCGCAGCACTTCAGGATCCGTTCTTGAACGTCCTGAGAAAAGAACGCATTCCAGTGGCCATCTACCTGGTAAACGGAATTAAGCTTCAGGGACAGGTCGAATCTTTCGATCCGTTCGTAGTGCTGCTCAAAAACAGCGTCAGTCAGATGATTTACAAGCACGCAATTTCAACGATCGTGCCATCTCGCGCAGTCAGAATTCCAACTGATGAGCCCGAGCCCGGTAATAGCGTTGATTAATATCAATAATTTCCACAAGCTCAATAGAGGCTAAATCTGAACCATTTCCACCGATACGTGGCAAGATCGTCTCACATTCCCTTTAAGTGGCTGTGGTGAGGCGAAAAATGGTGGCAGATACTTCAAATTCGTCCGGAATACCGTCGTTTGACGTCAATGAAGACAACGAGGATGGCGGTATCATTGGCAATGAACTCAACGGCACGGCTGGGGACCCCGTTGATGACATAGCCGAGCGTGTTTTGCTGGTACATCAAGCCCATGACGCCACAGCGAATGATCTTGATGAACTGGCCGGCCTCGCCGAGGCTGCTGGCGGGACGGTGGTCGGATACCTGTTATCGCGTCGCCGTACGCCGGTCGCCGGAACCTATCTCGGACGAGGTAAAGTGGATGAGCTTGGTGAGCGTGTTGCCAACGAGTCGATTTCGCTGGTGGTATTTAATAAACCGCTGACGCCAATCCAGGAGAGGAATCTCGAAAAACGCATCGAATGCCGGGTGATCGATCGAACCCGTCTTATTCTTGATATTTTTGCATTACGCGCTAAAACATCCGAGGGTAAGTTACAGGTAGAACTGGCGCAGCTTCGTCATTTGTCCACCCGACTGGTTCGTGGCTGGACCCACCTTGAACGGCAAAAAGGCGGTATCGGGCTGCGGGGTCCGGGCGAAACCCAGCTTGAAACCGACCGCCGGCTGCTCGGGGCCAGAATAAAATCGCTTGGTCACAGACTTGAAAAAGTCGAGGCGCAGCGTCGCCAGCGCCGCCGTGGCAGGGTGCGTGCTCCAGTCCCGACTGTCTCCCTGATCGGGTATACCAACGCCGGTAAATCAACCTTATTCAATCGGATGACCGGTGCCGGAGTTATGGCACGGGATCTCCTTTTTGCGACACTTGATCCAACCATGCGACGCTATCCGCTCACCCATGGCGGCGAGGTGGTCGTTTCCGACACAGTCGGTTTTATATCTGAATTACCGCACGGGCTCATCAAGGCATTCCATTCAACCCTGGAGGAAGTGCGCGGATCAGCTCTATTGTTGCATGTAATTGATGCCTCGGATCCGGAGTTGCTGCAACATGTCGACGACGTCAATGAGGTTATCGAGGAAATTGACGCCGGCGATATTCCATTGATCGAGATATACAACAAATCGGACCTGGCAGGTCTTGATCCCATGGTGTTGCGTAATGCCGACGGACAAATTACGAGGATTCAGCTTAGTGCAGTGACCGGCGACGGCGTCGATTTGCTGGATCTCGCCCTGGCGGAATTTTTCGGTCGCAACCGCCAACGCCGACGGTTACGACTTCCTCCTCACGCCGGCCGGATTCGCGCACGAATTCACGAATATTGCCGTATCCTTAGCGAAGATTTTACTGATGATGGCCAGATAGAGCTGGAATTGGAACTCGACCAGGCAGTTGCCGGCTGGATCGAGAAACAAGGTGATTTCAAAACCGAATACTGGCTGGATAGTGACAAAAGCAATTGAGAGCGGTGTAACAGCCCAAACAGGTTGCTTGAACTATCGTGTGAATCGGCCTTGCAATGCCTTGAATTTGTTGAATCGAATCCCACATCTGTTGAATGCCCAATCGTTTTGATCGGTAACCTGTGCTGATTGGTAATCATTAAGAACCCCGGCTATCGTCGTGGTAAACTCCTAACGTTAGCGACCGGATAATATCCGGTTAACCCACCTTAATCTCACGCGTGGAGAAATACTTCAATGCCTTGGAATCAACCGGGCTCCGGAAACGACAAAGACCCTTGGGGTCAAAACAAGACACAACCTTCCGGGCCGCCTGATCTGGACGAAGTTGTCAGGAATATCCGTAAGAAATTTGGCGGTGGCGGTGGTGGATCGGGGTCAGGCGGTGGCGGAAATTTCTCCATGCCTGGTAAAGCAGGTATTCTCATTATTGCCGTCATTGCGGCAGCCATCTGGTTTGTATCCGGTTTCTTTGTTGTCCAGGAAGGTGAGGATGCGGTGATCCTGAGATTCGGCAAATATACCGAAACGCGTGGTGCCGGCCTGCGCTGGATTCCGCGTGGTATCGAATCTGTGACAAAAATCGATACCCAGCGTATTAATACCGTAGAAGTGGGATATCGTGAAAACACCCGTACGCAGCAGCGCAGCGTTCTCGCCAGGGAGTCATTAATGCTGACTGCGGATGAGAACATTATCGATATCAAGTTCGCCGTACAATTCGATATCAAGAGCCCCGAGGATCTGCTCTTCAATGTCAGCGAGCCGGTTGAGGATGTTGTTCGTTCGGCCACTGAGAGCGCGGTTCGCGAGATTGTCGGTCGTAACACAATGAACTTTGCGATTACCGACGGCCGAGCCGAGATTGCTGCGGAAACTCGCTCACTGCTGCAGGCCGTACTGGATCGCTACGAAACCGGCATTAATATCCGCACGGTCGAAATGCAGAACGCCCAGCCACCGGCTGAGGTCAAGCCGGCGTTCGACGATGCGGTCAAGGCGCGCGAGGACAAGGAGCGCCTGAAGAACGTGGCCGAAGCCTATGCCAACGATATCATCCCGCGGGCACGTGGTCGGTCGGCTCGAATTCTCCAGGAATCGGAAGCTTACAAGGCAACGATCGTCAATCGCGCAGAGGGTGACGCGTCGCGATTTACACAGGTTCTCAAGGAATATTCCCTGGCACCGCAAGTGACCCGGGATCGTCTGTATCTTGAAACCATGGAACGGGTGTTTGCAAATTCGACAAAAATCATGATCGACCAGAAAGATGGCGGTAATAGCCTCATGTACCTGCCGATTGACCAGATACTTAAAGAGCGCGCCCGGCAAGTCGAAAGTGGTGTGATTTCTCCGGGTGGCAGCGATACGAATCGCGGTGGTACTTCGCGCATGGGTGAAGGGGCCGGAACCGATTCCTCCTCTAACGTGCGACCGGACCGTTATGACAATCTTAGAGAGGCGAGGGGATAAACGACATGGGTGCAAAAGGAGTTATCTCATTAATTATTGTCGCGGTTCTTGTGGTCGTCGGACTGATGTCGGTATTCGTCGTTGATGAGCGTGAGCGTGCGGTGGTTTTCCGCTTCGGTGAAATTGTCCAGGCAGATCCGCGCGAGGGAAATCCGGGGCTCAGATTTAAAAAGCCGTTTATCAACAATGTACGTAAGTTCGATGCGCGCGTGCAGACGCTCGATGCGGATCCGCAACTGTTTCTTACCGTGGAGAAGAAAAACCTTCTGGTTGATTCTTTCGTGAAATGGCGGGTTACAGATGTTTATCTGTACTACACCAAATTGCAGGGCAACAAGTCGAATGCGCGCAACCGTCTCGGCCAGCGCGTTAACGATAGCCTGCGACAGGAATTTGGTCGACGCACTGTAAAGAATGTCGTCTCCGGCGATCGCGTCGAGATCATGGACCTGGTACGTGAACAGGTAAACAAGGAAATGGAAGGACTTGGCGTTGAGGTCCTTGACGTGCGTTTGAAACGAGTCGATCTCGACCCGGAGGTCAGTGAACGGGTCTATGCTCGAATGGAGGCTGAACGTTCCCGTGTTGCCAAGGAGCTTCGCGCCGAAGGCTCGGAGTTAGCTGAACAGATTCGCGCCGATGCGGATCGTCAGCGTGCAATTTTACTGGCCGAAGCACGCAAGCAGTCCGAGCAGATTCGTGGTCAGGGCGACGCTCAAGCGACTGCGATTTATGCCAAGGCCTTTGGACAAGATCGCGATTTCTACCAGTTCTATCGTAGCCTTGCGGCATACGACAATACTTTCTCGGACCCAAGTAATCTCCTGGTGGTCGAGCCCGATTCGGAGTTTTTCAAGTTCTTCAGGCAATCCAATCCGGAAAGAGCACTTCCTGCATCTGGCAGCAATCAATAACCGTATCCACATCATTTGCAGTAAATGATGTACTGATAGGAACGGAGTTGGTTTGAACTGGACAGATCTGGCTGCCGCTCTGGCCCTGGTGCTGGTGATTGAGGGTTTGCTACCCTTCGCCAGCCCGAGGTCCTGGCGTCAGACATTGAAGGTCTTGAGCGACATGGATGAACGTACGATTCGTGGTGTCGGTGTGGCCAGTATTACTGCCGGTTTACTCCTCCTTTATTTCGTAAAACACTAATCTGGATGCTCCACAGATTTATCCAAATCGATGGGTTTGCCCTGTTTCGTTCTACACGAGTTGGCGGCGTCAAAAATATCGAGTAAGGTACGCACCAAACCAACTGTTTGCGATCCACGATCGGTTCTCCTCCTTACAGGTACACTATCCCTCAAGCTGACTGTTTGAGACACGCACGACCTTAAATCAACGATTATCGAGCATGAGAAACCTGTGGTTACTGCCTGCGGGCATCGAAGAAATGATGCCAGTGGACGCAATGCGAATGGAGCGGCTTCGGCGCGCCTTGATCGACGTGTGCCATGTTCATGGCTACGATCTTGTGTCACCGCCGTTACTTGAACATCTTGATTCGCTGTTGTGCGGAGGAGGCGAAGATCTCGAGATCGAAACCTTCAAGCTGGTCGATCACTTAAGCGGTCGACAGTTGGGTATTCGTGCCGATATGACGCCCCAAATTGCACGTATAGACGCCCATGTGCTGGGTGCCGAATCGCCTACCCGGTTGTGCTATGCCGGTCCAGTATTGCGAGCCCGCACACGCCAGGTATTTGAAAGCCGCGAACAATTTCAGGTCGGTGCGGAGCTCTATGGTGCTGAAAGCGCCGAAGCCGACGTCGAGATAGTCGAACTGATGCTGCGCTGCATAAATCAATGCGGATTTGAAGGTGCCCATCTGGATATCGGCCATGTGGGTATATTTCGTGCCTTGGTGCAGTATGCAGGCCTCGGTCACACCATGGAGGCCGATTTGTTCGATGCCTTGCAGCGTAAGTCTATTCCGGATCTTGAGAACATAGTCAGCAATGCGGATCTGAGTGACCTGGTTGCCCGACTGATCGTTTCATTACCCGAACTTCGCGGACCCATCAACGAGCTTGAAAATGCGCTTGAATCGCTGGCGGGTGCTGGCGCTGAAATTATTGAGGCATCGGACAATCTTCGCATCGTCGCCGAGGCACTGGTTCTCAGGCAACCACGAACCGATGTCTATTTCGATCTGTCAGAGCTTCGTGGCTACCACTATCATACTGGCGTGGTGTTCTCAGCATTTATTGACCACCATGGTCGCGAAGTCGCCCGCGGGGGGCGTTACGATGCTGTCGGCGCTGCCTATGGACGGTCGCGACCGGCCACCGGCTTCAGTCTTGATCTGCGACAGGTAATTAACCTGAATCGCGAAACAGAGATCGATGATCAATGTATTCTCGCACCGGCCATCAGCGAATTCAGCGATGATGCGAGACGTCAGGCAGATGAACTCGAGGCGATGATTACGATGTTACGGGAACGTGGAGAACGCGTGGTACGTGCGTACGGTACAGGCGTTGCAGATATTCCCACTGGCTGTAACAGACAGCTGGTACCGGACGGAAACGCCTGGAAAGTCATTCCATTTGCCGAATAATTATCTGCATGCATCGCGGCATCAGTAACAATTCAGATAACACATCAATCAGTGAACACATGACAAACAACGTTGTAGTCATCGGCGCCCAGTGGGGAGATGAAGGTAAAGGTAAAGTAGTCGATCTTCTGACTGAGCGCGCTGATATCGTAGTCAGGTTTCAAGGCGGACATAACGCCGGACACACGCTAGTTATCGACGGACATAAGACCGTCTTGCATTTGATTCCGAGCGGGATATTGCACCATTTTGTTCGCTGTCTTATCGGTAATGGGGTGGTTTTATCAGCCGAGGCGTTGCTCAAGGAAATCGATACTCTTGAAGCGACCGGGCTTGAGGTTACATCACGAATTGGCATCAGTCCGTCGTGTCCATTGATCCTTCCCTGTCATGTGGCCCTTGACCAGGCGCGAGAACGACGGCGCGGCAAACAGGCGATTGGTACGACCGGCCGTGGCATTGGCCCTGCCTATGAAGACAAGGCATCGCGAAGAGGGCTTCGCGTAGCCGATATGATTAATCCAGACTCACTGCGAGGTAAGCTCGAGGAATTACTCGACTTTCATAATTTCGTGTTACGAAATTATTTTGACGAATCACCGGTTGATCTTGAAGCAGCCGTCGATGAGATCACAGCTCAGGGCGAGCGGATTGCGCCGATGGTGGTTGATGTGGCGGAGGAGTTATTTCAGGCGAGTCGTCAGGGCAAGGTGATCCTGTTTGAAGGTGCTCAGGGCATGCTGCTTGATGTCGACCACGGTACCTATCCATTTGTAACCTCTTCGAACACGGTTGCCGGTGCTGCCGCATCGGGTAGCGGTGTCGGGCCTGATCAACTCGGTCATGTACTTGGAATCACCAAGGCTTATACAACGCGCGTTGGCGGCGGGCCGTTTCCTACCGAACTGTTTGACGATGTTGGCGCGCTGCTTGCCGAGCGTGGTCACGAGTTTGGCGCGACCACTGGCCGGCCACGTCGTTGTGGCTGGTTCGATGCAGTCAGCATGCGCAGATCCGCTCGAGTCAATGGCCTGACATCGCTGTGTATCACCAAGCTGGATGTTCTCGATGCGCTGGATGAAATTAAAATCTGTACGGCCTATCAGTGCGATGGCGACACCTACGATGTATCACCCGCTGGGGCAGAACAAATGGCGCGCTGTCAGCCTGTCTATGAAACGCTTCCGGGATGGAAAGGGTCTGAAACCCGAGTAGCACGTTTTGACGACTTGCCAGAAAACGCCCGAAGATATCTGCAAAGATTGTCTGAACTTCTCGATGTTGAAGTTTCTATTGTATCCGTTGGTGCTGACCGCAGCGATACGCTGGTACTGCGTGATCCATTTCAGTGGAGCTAGCTTAAATGGTTAACGCATATCCTCAAGGTGTTGCGTTAAGTTACGTATCAGGATCCCAAAGTCGGTTGTATTGCATGTGTAGAAAACGCCGCAATTAACTTCTTTTGCCGGTGTCAGTAACGTAATTACATACTTTGTCGCATTTTTTCCAAAGATTTATTAGTGAAATCGTCGCCACGAATCAGTACTTCCGCGCGTGACCATAAAACCTCACCAGGTATATAACCCATCCGACCGATATTTTCCGACTCAATCGCTATCACAACGGCCCACCAAGGTATATTTTCAGGCGGTTGTGGCAGATCGATGGAAAGGCGAACCGATTAATGATTGTGTATATCGTCAGAGATTGAACGCGGGTTCCAACAGTTGTTGCTCACTCCTGCTGATGCCGATGGTGCTTGCTACCGATCGCCATCTGGTAACACTGGTTAGTACGTCATCCTTGATTTTCAGTGCTTGCTCATAATCGAGTTGGAAGTATTCAATGACTTCCATGGCCACATCGAAGTTCAGGCTGTTGTCGCTGTCCGAGATATTAAGCTGCAACCCGTTGGCAGGGGTAACAGGGTTGATGTCGTAGGCTGGAGAGAGCAGCCAACCGCCTTTGTGGTAAATGAAGCCGTGGTTTCGTAGATGATCATCTGTATTGGAGACGGCGATGTAAAACACAATG
>BQJD01000054.1 GCA_021604525.1 marine bacterium B5-7
ATCCGGGGTTCGAGTCAGTTCGGTGGGTCACGTTAGAGTACGGGATCAAATCACCAAAAAAATGAGCGACCTCTCCCCGCTGCCTTCCACCTTAAGTTTCTTTCATGATCAGGGGTGGCGTCTACCGTAATGAACGTTAGACGGTCTTCAAGCTGAGAATCGTTGTTTTATGGTTGCCGCTACCGAGGTTCAAACCCTAATATTGAAAGAACTGCGCGATGTCAGACCCTGCATTGATCAGGATATTCAGGAAGGACGTCTTATCATCACGGATGGCAAATCAGACAGCATAGAACTATATACTTTTTTTGAGAATGCTTTTCTAAATGCAAGCAAACATGGCATTAAAGGCATGCGAGTACTGGGCGACATGGCATGGGCGTTACAAAAAGGCATGGGCGTCGATGAATTAAATAATTTTGAAACTCAATACAATCAGGGGCTGGGGCGCCGGTTTCCGGTCGTTAGCCTATGTCAGTATGACGCCAGACTATTTCCAGGTACAGCCATATTGGCGGCACTCAAGTGCCATAATGATACCTTTCAGTATCCATTAACACATTTTTTGGGTATGTAATATTAAATCATATCTGCGAATCTTTATTATTATGCTTACCTCGCTCATGGCTCATCGGACATTGTTTCAAGCCAGGATTGAATTTCTGTTTGCGCCTGCTCGATCAACGCGATAAAGCCAGTAATCGCACCGGCTGCATCCGGTGAAACAGTCTTTTGTAACAAGTTAAAAGTCCGCTTACCTAGCAATCTGATGCCATTATCAGCATAAGTGCTGGCCTTCAGCGTCATTACCACATTCGCACTATCCGCCGTTTCAAATTGTTGCTCGAATTGTGTCAGTTGAAGCTGCAAATGGATAGGTTGCCGCAATCCTGCAATAGTCAACCGACGCTCCAATAAAGCGGGAAGCGGTGCTTCCCAGCGATCCCGGTTGTAATAACGGATGACCGTGGCATCGTCATACAGCAAGCGATAACGTATCCTGTCATCCCATAGCCAAACCGGCGCATCCAGCATGATCGTGACACTGTCGGCAGTCTGCTCGGTAATGAATCCAAGGTCGTGATTGATCGGCAAACCTGGCTTTGAACCAATGCTGCAGGCCGAGATTGATACACTCAGAGAGATTACTAACAAATACCTCACATAATATTTCATTTCAGTTTCCTAAAACCCGGTTCACCAGGAGCAAGGGGGTTTGCGGTGCCAAATACTAAAGCTTGCGGATCAGCTTCTAAAGTTGCTGCAACACGATCGAAACGTCGGGTAGCCGTTTGCATTTGCAACATTATAGTGTCGGCTCTGGGCAAAGTTGTTTGCAGAAGTCGTTGTCCCACCATAACACCTGTCTGCATCAATTCACTGGATTGTTGAGAAAGCGCTGCCAGATCCTGCCGCATTTGACTACTCAATTGTTTGGCATCTTGACTCAGGTCATTTATTTCGGAAAGTGTACGCCGGGCATCTGCGGTTAGCGCGGGCACCTGAACTAGGGCCTTACCCGCTTGATCCTGCAAAAGACTGAATCCTTCAGTAGCAGTTTCGATATTGATTAAGATACGTTCCATCTGACGAATATTACTTTCATTCAATAACTGATTCAGCCTGAGCATTAGTTCACGGGTTTCATTGACTGTATCCTCGCCGGATACCGATAACCGGTCGATGAACGAGGGCTTAATCGGGATACGGCTCTCAGTCTCACTATCATTTGGCAGTGGTTCAGCATGATGATCGCCATCTTTGAGTGAGATTCGCGTCAAACCGGTGACACCTTGAAGTTCCAATATCGCATAAACACCACGGCTAAGACGCACATCACTCTCGATTTCCATCGGCACAATGATCATATCAGGATTATCTGGAGAGAAACGTACAGCGCTCACTTTGCCAACCGCTATACCCCGATAAAAAACAGTGGAACCTACGTTAAGCCCGGTAACCGAATCTCGGGTCTCAGCAACATAAGTTTTTGTTTGCGATTGAACATCGCCCAGCCAGATTATAATAGTCACAATGCCAGTAATCAGCACGGCCACGAATAAGCCGGAAATCAGCGCATAACTGTCTTTACCCATATTATACAAACTCCAATTAAGTAAATACCCGCTCCGCACGGTTATTATGAAAAAATTGCTGAATGAAGGAATGGTCGCATTCAAGCACTTTGCCCAACGAGTCAAAAGCGACCAGGTGGTGATCAGCCAACACCGCGACTTTAGTGCACAGATCTCTTAGAACATGCAAATCGTGTGTAACCATAACCACGGTGAAATTAAGTTTCTGATGCAGCTGCCGTAGTAAGGTGACGAAATCCTCTCCAGCAATTGGATCTAGACCGGAAGTCGGTTCATCCAGTAACAATAATTCCGGTTCCAGAATGAGCGCCCTGGCCATTGCCGCTCGTTTAACCATGCCACCAGACAACTCAGAAGGTTTCTGCATGGCATCATGCGCATTTAAACCCACCATAGCCAATTTCATACAGACCATTTGATTGATCAAATCTTCATCACCAATACCCATTTCTTTGAGTGGAAAGGCAATGTTATCAAATACATTTAAAGCACTAAATAAGGCGCCATTTTGAAATAATACGCCAATATGGTCGCGTCTTCGTCGACATTCCATTGAACTAGATTCCTGTGCTTGCTCACCCAAGATTTTTAAACTGCCACGACTGGGTGATTCCAGACCGATCATCTCACGCAACAGTGTCGTTTTACCACTGCCAGACAATCCCACGAGACCCAATATTTCGCCACTTTCAAGGCAAAAACTAATATCTTGGTGAATCAATTGCTCACCGAAATAAGTCCACACATGATCCAGTTCTACAGCGCAAAGCTTTTTCATGGGAATCCTACATTTCTAAATAAAATGGAAAATACGGTATTGACAATAATCACCACGGTAATGGCTGCCACCACTGCATGTGTTGTTTCATTGCCAAGGCTTTCGGTATTAGGTTTGATCAGAAATCCGTAGTGGCAAGCAATCATGGCAATCAACATACCAAATACAGCGCCCTTAGCCAGACCGATATAAAAATTGGCGATCGGTACCGCCTTAGGTAGATGGTCAAGAAATTGCTGATACCCAATGTCCAGCGTCAAATGCGCCGAAACCATGCCACCGATTAGGGCCAGTGTGTCAGTCCAGACGATCAGCAGCGGTACTGCCAGGGACAGTGCGACAACTTTTGGCAAAACCAGCCGCAAAGAATGGGAAATGCCTAATGCCGACAATGCGTCCAGTTCCTGGGTAACACGCATAATGCCGATCTCAGCGGTTATCGCAGAACCAGAACGGCCAGCGATCAAAATAGCTGCCAGCATCGGTCCCAGTTCACGGATGATACTGAGTCCAAGCAGGTCAATGACATAAATCTCCGCACCGAATCGTTGCAGTTGCAACGAAGACAGGTAACTTAGTGATACGCCAACCAGAAACCCGACTAGCGCTGTAATTCCCATGGCGCTAACGCCGGCTTTATAGATGGTTTGCGATATTTCTTTGAACGGTGTGGCGCGAGGATGCTGCAGTAAATAAATAAAATCGAGCAAAAATCGACCGAACAGTGTTAACCAAGCCAGGATATGTCGGCAGAAACCTTGCGTTAGCAACTGCCAATGATGAATTAACTCGGCAAAGCTTGACATCACAGGATTAGACTTGGGAATTTCTCTGTCACGCCAATAATCGAATAAATGCCGCTGCTCCGGTCGCATGATCAGATCATCCGGCAGTTTCTCGCCCCAGGCCTGCCAGAGCAAGAACGCCGCAACGCTGTCCAGTCGTTCAACCGTGCTGATATCCCATTGCTTATCCTTAACACTACCCAGTATTTTAATTTTCTGGCGTAGATCTGGAGATGCCGCCAGGGTGCGGAGATTCCATTGGCCACCCACTTTGATTACCTTGCCACCAGTTTCCTCAGGAAACATCAATATAGGTTTGTTTGCATTGTGTATGCGACTCACATTAACAGCTCCTTTGGTGACAAAAAAGGCAATTGTCGTTCAACATAACAGATGATTGTAAATCACAAAACAATACTCATTCGAAAATAGTATTTATTTAGTAAGTCGTCGATAAAAACAAATTCTTACTGACACTGACAAAGAAAAATGACTTTCGGTTTATTTTGTAAGGAAGAAATACATGGATTGACTAATCAGTTCATTTAACACAATGGAGATATTCACAATGAAGTCTAAATTTTCCAAAATCCTCCTCGGCGGCTTAGCTGGAACTTTGATGATGTCACTGATGATGAAATTCGCTGCACCGATGATGATCGGACAGCCAATGGATATCGCCGCCATGCTGGCTGGCATGATGGGTGGTGTTTATGTAATAGGTTTGGTTGCTCATGTCTTGCTCGGTGTTCTGATCTTTCCTCTGATCTATGTCATGTTGTTTCAATTCTGGCTTGGGGCGCCGCTGGTTAAAGGTTTGCTGTTCGGCACGGTGTTGTGGCTTATCGCTGCAACGATGGTGATGGTGATGCCGATGGCAGGTGCCGGTTTCTTTATGTCTGAAATCGGGGGTATTAAAGCGGCAATGGCGGCCTTGGTCGGCCATTGGGTCTACGGCGCTCTTCTGGGCGGGATTGTGGGGAATCTGTATATCAACCAACGAAATATGGCAGAACGAATTCAACCCGAATTAACGACGCATAACGCTGGTACTGATATTTCACACTTATGATGTTGGGGTAATATTAATCGTATGCTCTATCTCATTAAAAATAGTATATTTTTTACATAAAAGGAGCGCCTTCGTCTAAAAGTAATATTACTGGGGTTTGCTAACAACAAAGCAAACCCTATCAAAATTATGCCCAATCCATAATCGACTGCGTGCCTGGATAATCTTAGAGCGGTGTAATTTCAGTTTTGTTTGTATATGGCTGCCAGCCATAGAACGACTACACTAATTTAAATGTCACCATTATAACAAGTGCTTGTCAACGAAGAACAATAGCTTTTGGTCTTTTTGTAAGGAAGAAATACATGAATCCATTAATCAAATCATTTCACTTAACACAAAAGGTATTCGCAATGGAATCTAAACTCTCTAAAACCATTATCGGCGGTTTAGCCGGATTTTGGATGATGTCACTAATAATGAAATACACAGTACCGATGATGGTCGGGCAATCAATAAATTTTGCGGCTTTGTTGGGCAGTTTAATAGGGGGTGTTTATGAAATAGGTTTGGTTATTCATGTTTTGCTCGGTGTTTTGGTTTTTCCTCTGGTCTATGCCTGCTTACTGTTTCGATTTTTGCCAGGTGTACCGTTAGTTAAAGGTTTATTGTTTGGTCAGATGTTATGGCTCATTACTGCAACGATGGTAATGCCGATGACTGGCATTGGCTTCTTTATGACAGAAATCGGGGGCATTAAAGTGGCATTGGCGGCCTTGGTTAGCTATTGGATCTACGGCGCTCTGTTGGGCGGGATTGCAGGGAACCTGCATACCAATCAACGAAATATAGCAGAACGACCAGCTTGAATTAATGGCCTGTAACATTGGTATTGATAGCTAATTTTGTCAATACACCGATGCTTTAAAACCGGAGATCATTATGACAAACATCGCATTAGGACGGAATATCTGTAATGATTTTAAACTTGCTGCCGCACACGAATGGCTCGTTACCAACAATATTGGCGGATATGCCTCAGGTACGATCTGTAATGCCAATACACGGCGTTACCACGGATTACTAATGGCTGCGTTTACTCCATCAGTGGCACGCACTTTACTGGTCGCTGCACTTGATATAGTGGTACGCTACGGCGCCGAGGAGTACCGCTTATCTACCCATGAATTTACTGATGGCACAGTGGATCCACATGGCTATCTTCAGCTTGAATCCTTTCATCTTGATGACGGCATGCCCGTTTGGCGCTATGCGATTGCCGATGCTCTGATTGAAAAACGTGTCTTGATGCAGCCCGGAAAAAACACGACTTATGTAAATTTCAGCGTGCTGCGCGCCAGCGACGCGCTTGATCTGGAATTGACGCCGTTGTGCACTTACCGAGATTATCACATCCATAGTAATGGCGGATGGGATATGGACGTGCGTGAAATCCCGCATGGTTTTGAAATCAACGCTTTTCCCGGCGCGCGTTCCTACTGGGTAATCTGCACTGACGCAACATTCACACGTGACCCGGCTTGGTATTGGCATTTTAAACATCGCGTGGAAAGCGCGCGCGGCCTGGATGGAAGTGAAGATCTGTTCCGGCCTGGCCGTTTTACGCTACGTCTCACAGCTGGCAAACAAGCAACCGTCGTATTATCCGCCGAATCTAACACGCCGAAAGATATTGCGATTGTGCAGGCGCAAGCTGGGAAGCAACGGACTGTTCAACTAAAAATCCTCCCGGCTGATGCGCCGGATTGGGTCCAGCAACTGACACTGGCAGCTGACCAGTTCATTGTCGATCGTTATTGGGATGGCCAGTTAACAGGAAAAACGATTATCGCCGGTTACCCCTGGTTCAGCGACTGGGGCCGCGACACCATGATCGCGCTGCCGGGGCTAACGCTCGCGACGCAGCGTTTTGATGCGGCCGCCAGTATTTTGCGCGCCTTTGCCGAGCATGTCAGTGAAGGCATGTTGCCGAACCGATTTTCTGACAGCATGGAAAAGCCTGAATACAACAGCGTTGACGCAACATTGTGGTATTTCCATGCAATCGATCAATATACCCAGCAATGCGGCAACTTGGAACTGGCGGCCGAGCTTTATCCCATGCTCCGTGACATCATCGACTGGCATCAGCGCGGAACACGCTTCGGCATCAAAGTCGATTCCCAGGACGGGTTGCTCTCAGCAGGCGAAGAAGGTGTGCAACTTACCTGGATGGATGCCAAGGTCGGTGATTGGGTGGTCACGCCCCGGATCGGCAAGGCCATCGAGGTCAATGCCCTTTGGTACAATGCTTTGCATGTCATGAGCACGCTGGCTACACATCTCGGCACCTATGCGGAGGCTGCTGACTACCAATATGCGGCGTTACAAGTAAAAAAAAGTTTTCAGCGGTTTTGGAATGAAGCGCGCGGTTGTCTTTACGACGTCATTGACGGCCCCGAAGGCGAGCTTGGTGCTGACGGACGGAACTATGACAGTCGCCTGCGACCCAATCAATTGTTCGCGGTATCCCTGCCGCATAGCCCAATGGAAGCAGCACAACAAAAATCGATTGTCGATGTTTGTGCCCGTGAACTCCTAACATCCCACGGGTTGCGTAGCCTGGCCCGTGGCGAACCTGGCTACGTTTCACATTACCAGGGTAGCCCGCTGCAACGCGACAGGGCTTATCATCAAGGTACCGTATGGGCCTGGTTGATTGGACCGTTTATCGACGCTCACTACCGGGTTTACAAAGACAAATCAATCGCCATAACATTTCTAAAGCCGCTTGCTCTACACCTGTCAACAGACTGTGTCGGCAATATCAGCGAAATCTTCGATGCCGAGCCACCGTTCGCTGCGCGTGGCTGTTTTTCTCAGGCATGGAGTGTTGCCGAGCTGTTGCGCACATGGATGAAGCTGAAGGCTCACAAAATTTCTTTGCAAACGAACCATCACACAGGACGCAAGCATGTTAAAAAAAATACGCACGACAACGCCTGCCAGAAAAATCAGAAGGTTTGGCGCAGAACACCTGCGTATGCAAGCGCAGAACGCTAAAACTGATGCCTGGGACCATTGGGGCCCTTACTTGAGTGAGCGTCAATGGGGAACAGTGCGTGAGGACTACAGCGCGCACGGCGAGGCCTGGGATTATTTCAGTCACGACCAGAGTCGTAGTCGCGTTTACCGCTGGGGTGAAGACGGTATTGCTGGTATCAGCGACAAGAAGCAACACCTCTGTCTTGCGCTGGCATTGTGGAACGGAAAGGACTCTATTCTGAAAGAGCGCCTGTTTGGTTTGACCAACAGCGAGGCGAACCACGGAGAAGATGTCAAGGAAATCTATTACTACCTGGATGCGACACCCAGCCATTCCTATCTGAAGATGCTTTACAAATATCCTCAGGCCGAATTTCCCTACGCGTGCCTCGTCGAAGAAAACCGTCGGCGCGGTAAAGATCAGTCCGAATACGAGCTGATGGATACCGGTATCTTCGACGACGATCGTTATTTCGATGTGTTCGTCGAATACGCCAAAGCCGACGTGGATGACATCCTCATGCAGATTACAGTGCATAACCGCAGCGCCAAAGATGCGCCGTTGCATATCTTGCCGCAGATTTGGTTTCGGAACACATGGGCATGGGGCTGCGATCTGACTCGCCCCGTGCTCTCTGCCAACGAGCATGGTTGCATTGCGGTCGAACACTCCAGGCTGCCGGAATACCACTGCTATCTGGATGGTGAGCCGGATTTGTTATTTTGCAATAATGATACCAATGTTCAGCGCCTGCACGGCGTTTCGGATGAAGGTTATTTCAAGGATGCCTTCCACGACTATGTGATCCATGGCAACCAGCAAGCTGTGAATCCGCAAAAGAACGGCACCAAGGCCGCGGCACACTATGTTTTTACCGTGCCCGCACATGACAAGGTCGAAGTGCGCTTGCGTTTATCCAAGGCACGTCATCTGCGGCCCTTCACGAGTTTCACCAAAATGGTGCAGAAACGTCGTGACGAGGCTGATGCATTCTATGCCGGCTTGCAGACCAACATGCCGGATGCCGACAGTCGGCTGATTCAGCGTCAAGCCTTGGCCGGTATGATCTGGAGCAAGCAGTTCTACTACTATGATTTACCTCAGTGGCTCAAGGGCGACCCTGCCATGCCGTCGCCACCGATTGAGCGCCGCCACGGCCGCAACCACGAATGGCTTCATCTCAACAACGCCGACATCATTTCTATGCCGGACAAATGGGAGTATCCCTGGTATGCGGCCTGGGACCTCGCTTTTCATTGTGTAGCGCTGGCATTGATTGATCCGGTCTTTGCTAAAAATCAGTTGCTGTTGATGACGCGGGTCTGGTATATGCACCCCAATGGTCAGATTCCGGCCTACGAATGGGCTTTTGGCGACGTGAACCCGCCGGTACACGCCTGGGCCGTGTGGGAAATTTACAAACTGGAGCGTGATGCTAACGGTGGCGACGGCGACCGGGATTTCCTGGAGCGAGCGCTACATAAGCTGATTATCAACTTCACCTGGTGGGTCAACCGCAAAGATGTCGACGGCAACAACGTATTTCAAGGCGGTTTCCTGGGCCTAGACAATATTGGCGTGTTTGATCGCAGTGCGCCGCTGCCCACTGGCGGACAAATTAATCAGGCAGATGGTACCAGCTGGATGGCCATGTACTGCCTCAACCTAATGCGCATTGCACTGGAACTGGCTCAGCACAATCACACCTACGAAGATATCGCCACTAAGTTTTTTGAGCACTTTCTGTATATTGCCGCGGCTATGAATAATATCGGCAACCAAGGCGTCGGACTGTGGGATGATGATGATCAATTCTTCTATGACGTTTTACGGTTTCCAAACGGAGAAATGATGCCGCTCAAGGTACGTTCCATGGTCGGCCTGATTCCACTGTATGCTGTCGAAATTCTCGAGCCTGAACTGTTGGATAAGCTGCCTGACTTCAAGCGACGACTGGAATGGTTTCTGAATCACCGCCCCGACCTCTGTGCTCTGGTTTCAAACTGGAATGAGCCGGGACGTGGTAATCGACGTCTACTTTCCTTGTTACGCGGTCATCGCATGAAGCAACTGTTGAAACGCATGCTCGACGAGACCGAGTTTCTGTCCAACTATGGCATTCGCTCGCTTTCCCGCGCACACCTCGATCAACCCTATATATTTGACTGTATGCACAATCCACTTAGTGTCCAGTATCAGCCGGCAGAATCCGAATCGGGACTTTTTGGCGGCAATTCCAACTGGCGCGGACCCATTTGGTTCCCGGTTAATTATCTACTGATAACTTCACTGCGCCGGTTCGGGGAATATTACGGTGAGGAATTCAAAGTCGAATATCCAACGGGATCGGGACAGCTTTTCTCAATCGATGAAGTTGCTGATGCTATGTCATATCGCTTGACGCGGCTATTCCGGCGCGACAACGAAGGAAAACGGCCGGTGTTTGGTATCCAAGATAAATTCCAGACCGATCCGCACTTTCGCGACTACCTCCTGTTCTACGAATATTTTCATGGTGATACCGGACGTGGCGTCGGCGCTTCGCACCAAACCGGTTGGACAGGATTGATTGCCAAACTGGTGTCATCGAATCGACATGATCAAACAACAGGTAAATTATCGACATGATGCATATTCTTGTTATCGATGTGGGTGGCACCCATGTCAAGATTCTCATTAAAGGGCAAACGATTCATCGTCAATTTTCTTCCGGACCGACACTCACGGCCAAGCAGATGGTAGCGCGCGTGAAAAAGCTTGCAGATAACTGGCAATACGATGCTATTTCCATTGGTTATCCCGGACATGTGCGGCATAACCGACCATTGACTGAGCCGCATAATTTGGCTCTGGGTTGGGTAGGCTTCGACTTCGAGCATGCATTCGAGCGGCCGGTCAGGATGATCAATGATGCGGCAATGCAGGCATTGGGCAGCTATCAAGGCGGGAAAATGTTATTCCTTGGATTCGGCACTGGGCTGGGTTCAGCCTTGATTGTGGATTCCGTCATTGTCTCAATGGAGCTTGCTCACTTGCCTTACAAGAAAAGTACGTTCGAGGACTATGTAGGCGTTCATGCATTGGCGCGCATGGGCAAGAAGAAATGGCGCAGACAGGTTGCCGATGTCATCGAACGATTGACTGCGGCCTTTCTTCCTGATGAAGCCGTGCTTGGGGGCGGAAACGTAAAAAAACTGAAGAAATTGCCACCTAACTGCCGCAAAGGCAGCAATGCCGACGCCTTCACTGGTGGCTTCCGACTGTGGGAATGTTAACCTAAAAAGACTGCGCAATGACAGTATTATAGATTATTGATTAATAACAATTATCTCATTTTTGTTGGTTAAGACAAGGAGAATCAAATGCAGATCGGCATGATAGGATTAGGTCGAATGGGTTCGAATATGGTTCGTCGTTTAACGCAGGGAAGCCATGAATGTGTGGTTTATGATGTCAATACAGATGCTGTTCATGAACTTGCGTTACCAGACGTGATTGGCACCACTTCGCTTGAGGACATGGTAGGCCAGCTGGCCAAACCGCGCAAAATATGGATGATGATCCCCGCTGTATTGGTTGACCGGGTATTGGCACAACTGGCGCCCCTCCTCGAGGAAGACGATGTTGTTATCGATGGCAGTAACTCGCATTATCATGATGACATCAGACGGAGTAATGAGTTAAAAAACCAGGGGATTCATTATCTCGATGTCGGCACAAGTGGCGGAATCAGTGGTCTTGAACATGGTTACTGCCTGATGATTGGTGGTGAAAAATCAATTGCGCAGCAACTTACCCCGATTTTTGCCACGCTGTCGCCCGGCATTGATGCGGCCCCGTCAACACCAGGACGGAAACCGGATACCAACACAGCTGAACAAGGTTATCTCCATTGCGGTCCCCATGGTGCCGGCCATTTTGTCAAAATGGTCCACAACGGCATTGAGTATGGGGTGATGGCGGCCTATGCTGAAGGGCTCAATATTTTGCATAATGCAAATATCGGCAAACAAACCCACGACATGGACGCCGAAACAACGCCGCTGCGTAATCCGGGATATTACCAGTATGACTTTGATCTTCCCGAGATTGCGGAGGTCTGGCGCCGTGGCAGCGTGGTCCGTTCATGGTTGCTGGATCTGACCGCTTCGGCGCTATTATCTGATCCAAAATTAGACAACTTCTCAGGCCGGGTGTCTGATTCAGGTGAAGGCCGATGGACGCTTGAAGCAGCAATTGATGAAGCGGTACCGGTTCCAGTGTTAAGTGCGGCGTTATATGAACGCTTCAGTTCGCGAGGTGATGCTGACTTTGCCAATAAAATATTGTCCGCGATGCGGCATGAGTTCGGTGGTCACATAGAAAAAAAGACTTGAGCGCAAGGAGAAAAAAATATGGAATTAGCACATTCCGATGCATTTGTTTTTTTTGGGGCTACCGGCGATCTGGCATACAAAAAAATATTTCCTGCGCTGCAGGCCATGATCCAGCGCAATCAACTGGATATGCCGATCATTGGCGTGGCGCGTTCGGGCTGGACGCTGGACAAACTGCGTGAACGTGCACGCGACAGTTTAGAAAATAATGGTGGCGTTGATGCGGATGCGTTTGCCAAGTTGTCTGCGCATTTGCAATACGTTGACGGCGACTATCAGGAAGCCGCGACGTTTGATAAATTAAAACAAATCCTTAGTGGAGCCAAACGGCCGTTATATTATCTCGCTATACCTGCCAGTATGTTCGAAACAGTTGCACAGGGGCTGGCAAAATCCGGTTGCACGGAAATGGCGCGCGTTATTGTCGAAAAGCCATTTGGCCACGATCTGGCGTCTGCACGAAAACTCAATAGCACATTGCAATCAGTGTTTCCAGAAGAATCGATCTTTCGTATTGATCACTTTTTAGGAAAAGAGGCGATCATGAACATTATTTATTTTCGTTTTGCCAATTCTTTTCTGGAACCAATCTGGAATCGTAATTATGTAGACAGCGTCCAAATAACCTTGTCTGAAGATTTTGGTATTAATGAGCGCGGCGCATTTTATGAAGCCACCGGATGTTTACGCGATGTGGTCCAGAATCATCTGTTCCAGATTGTCGCGCTGCTTGCCATGGAACCGCCGTCCTACCGGGGCTATACCGCCGTGCATACCCAGAAAGTGGAAGTGTTCCGGGCCATGTGTCCATTGGAACCAAGTAGCGTGGTGCGCGGCCAATATATTGGCTACCGGGAAGAACCAGGTGTAGCGAACAATTCCGATGTGGAAACATTCTGCGCGTTGCGATTGTTCATCGAGTCATGGCGCTGGTCGGGTGTGCCTTGGTACTTGCGCGCTGGTAAATTTATGCGGGAGCATGTTGCTGAGGTACTGGTGCAATTAAAGCCACCGCCGTCAAAGTTGTTCGCTGATTCACAGCCAACCAATGGCAGCGCGAATTATTTACGCTTCTGGCTTGCTCCGAATCCAGCTATTGCGCTTGCCGCACGTGTTAAGCGTGCAGGAAAAGAGTTTGTTGGCGATCAGCATGAGCTTTATCTGGGTGGCGAACGAATCATAAGGCAGGAAACGGAAACCCCTTACGAGCGATTGTTAAGCGATGCCATGGTAGGTGAGGGCGCGCTTTTCGCGCACAAAGAAGCGGTTGAAGCGGCTTGGGCGGTTATTGATCCTGCTCTGCAATCGCATCATCCGGTTCATCTATACCAGCCTTACAGCTGGGGACCCAAAGAGGCCGACAAGCTGATCGCACCGCACGGCAAATGGCACAATCCCCGTCCCGGTCAGGTGGGCGCATAATTTCGCAAACTTCGGCAATTAGACATATCTATGGCCTGATTCATGAGGATTTATTGTTCTAACTTGTCCGGCATCTATGAAGCCGGCTAAAACTGAGTAGGACCTATTATGAAAACCACACAACAACTGCATGACCTTGGACAAAGCCTCTGGCTTGACAACATTACACGCGAACTTCTGACGAGCGGCACATTAGGTCGCTATATCAGCGAGCTTTCCATAACAGGGCTCACTTCCAACCCGACAATCTTTGATCACGCCATCAGAAATACAGATGCCTACGACGCCGCTATTCGCGAGAAAACGCTTGCCGGCAAATCGGGTGAAGCGCTTTTTTTTGAGCTCGCACTGGAAGATCTGACTCAGGCTGCCGATCTCTTTCATTCAACCCATGCTGCTACGAATGGGGTTGACGGTTGGGTGTCGTTGGAAGTGTCCCCCTTGTTAGCAAACGATACGGCGGGCACTATTCAAGCGGCAAAACAACTTCATGCCCAAGCGCAACGTCCGAATATTTTCATCAAGATACCCGGTACCGAAGCAGGACTCGTTGCAATTGAAGAGGCAATTTTTACTGGCGTGCCGGTGAATGTTACCTTGCTGTTTTCCCGCGAACACTATATGGCGGCAGCCGAAGCATATATGCGCGGCATTGAACGACGCATTGACGCGAACCTTGATGCCAAGGTGGCCTCAGTGGCTTCGCTTTTTATCAGCCGTTGGGATGTTGCGATTAAGGATAAGATTCCAGCCTTGCTACGCAACCAACTCGGCATTGCCATCGCCCAGCGGACCTATAAAGCCTACTGCGAGCTGTTGGCTTCATCACGCTGGAATAAACTGGCTGATGCTGGAGCAAGGCCGCAGCGTCTACTGTGGGCCAGCACCGGCACCAAAGATCCCAAGGCGTCAGATACACTTTATTTAGAAGCGCTCGCAGCGCCAAAGACCATTAACACGATGCCCGAAAAAACGTTGCTTGCCTTGGCTGAACACGGTGTGGTGGAAAATACGTTACCGCAAGATGGCGGTAATGCCGAGGCGGTAATCGCCGAATTTGTACGCGCTGGTGTAGATGATGCGATGCTCGCTGCTCAACTTCAGCGCGAAGGTGCGCAATCTTTTACAACGTCATGGAACGATTTGATTGGATGCATTGCGTCAAAAAGCACCAAACTGAAGCAATCGCATACCGGAGCAGCCAGACGATGACAAGCACAACAGAACTAGATCAGCTGTGCATCAATACCCTGCGCACACTTTCTATTGACGCCGTACAACAGGCAAATTCCGGACATCCTGGTACGCCGATGGGTGCCGCACCGCTCGCCTACTGTTTGTGGCAGCGCTTTCTGCGCTACGATCCTGAAAATCCCAGCTGGCCAAACCGGGACCGTTTTGTATTATCGTCCGGACATGCTTCGATGCTGTTGTACAGTCTGCTTTTTTTGTCCGGCGTCAAAGCGACGCCCCCAAGCGATGATCGAAATGGTCTGGCAGTGACACTTGACGATATCAAACGTTTTCGTCAGGCTGGCAGCCGCTGCACCGGCCACCCTGAACATGGTTGGACTGCTGGCGTGGAAACCACCACCGGACCGCTTGGGCAAGGAGCGGCAACCAGCGTCGGAATGGCCATTGCCGAGCGTTGGATGGCGGCTTCCTACAACCGGCCTGGTCATCATTTATTCGAGCATAATGTGTATGCCTTATGCGGCGATGGCGATATGATGGAAGGCGTCAGTAGTGAAGCGGCGTCGTTGGCGGGTCATCTTCAACTGGCCAATTTGTGCTGGATCTATGATCAAAATCACATCAGTATCGAAGGTTCGACGCATATCGCTTTCACCGAGGATGTGGCAACGCGCTTTCTTAGCTACGGCTGGCATGTCGCGCACGTAGCTGACGTCAACGATTTGGGTATGTTGACGCATAGTTACGGCAAGTTTCTCGATACTCATGATCGTCCTACACTCATTATTGTACAAAGCCACATTGGCTATGGCGCACCGCATAAACAAGATAGCAAGGAGGCGCATGGTGAAGCGCTTGGTACGGAAGAAGTGCGGCTGACCAAGATGTTTTACGGTTGGGATCCTGATGCGCAATTTCATGTCCCGGATGGTGTTGTAGAATATTTCCAGCAACAGTTTGGCCGCCGCGGGGCAGCCCTTCGAACCACCTGGGAGGCGCAATTCTCAGTTTACCGCAAGAAATACCCGGCACTTGCCGAACAAATCGATCGCATACAACGCCGTGACTTGCCAGAAGGCTGGGACAACGCGCTGCCAGTTTTTCCAGCCGATATGAAAGGTCTGGCGACACGCGAAGCATCTGGAAAAGTAATGAATGCCATTGCGGAAAAAATGCCCTGGCTGGTTGGCGGCGCAGCCGATCTTGCGCCATCGACCAAAACTTATTTAAATTTCGAACCTGCCGGTGATTTTCAGTCATCGGATAAAGCAGGAAATTATCATGGACGCAATTTGCACTACGGCGTACGAGAGCATGCCATGGCCGCCATTAGTAACGGACTCAGTCTGTCGGGGTTACGTCCCTTTTCGGCCAGCTTTTTAGTCTTTACAGACTATTGCCGCGGTGCACTGCGGCTCAGCGCCATGATGCAGCTCCCGGTCATTTCGGTTTGGACGCACGATTCAATCAATTTGGGCGAGGATGGCCCCACGCACCAACCAGTTGAGCAGCTTGCGTCATTACGTGCGATGCCCGGTATGATCGTGTTGCGCCCGGCGGATGCAAACGAGGTCGTTGAGGCATGGCGAGTGATCATGCAGACCAAGGATAGTCCGATTTGTCTGGTGTTGTCACGCCAAGCATTGACAACGCTGGACCGTACCCGCTATGCACCAGCAAGTGGCGTAGCGCGCGGTGGCTACGTACTCGCCGATAATCCGGATCACAAGCCTGACGTATTTTGTTAGGAACAGGAAGCGAAGTTGCGTTGTGTGTTTTAGCGTATGAGCAATTGAAGAAAGAAAGGATTAATGCGCGTGTGATTAGTCTGCCGTCGTGGGAGCTGTTTGAAAGGCAAAGTCAAACATACCGCGACAGCGTGCTGCCACCACAAATCAACGCACGCGTTTCTGTCGAAGCAGCTTCCAGCTTTGGTTGGGAACGCTATACTGGTACAAATGGAAGTGCCATTGGCGTGGATCGTTTCGGATTATCCGCGCCGATGAAGACCGTTGCACAACATTTCGGATTTAGCGTCGCGCACGTTGTCGCTGTAGCCAAAGAACAAGTAGCGCGCCATGCCTCAAAAAACTGAGGATGGTATAGCACGCTGTGTGCTGCACAATAATGATAGCTGCAGTCGAAAGATGTCATCCCTTTTGGCATTGATTACCAAAAAGGAACATAAATGGACATGATCGATGCAAAATTGATCAATACCGCATGGTGTGAATTATATAAATCAGTGATCGATTACAAAGGTCAGCCTGTGGGAACCGTAGCGGCACGTGATCCGGGTAACGATATTCTTAACTATGACCATTGTTTCGTACGTGATTTTGCGGTTTCCGCATTGGCCTTTCTGATGCGGGGCGACACTGAAATCGTACGTAACTTCCTTACTATCATGGTCGAATTGCAGGGAAAAGTGAAATATATGAGTTGCTTCATGGCCGGCAAGGGTCTGATGCCCGCCAGCTTTAAGGTCGTTAAGACCGATGGTATTGCTCAACTTGAGGCAGATTTTGGTGAAAAATCAATTGCACGCGTGTCGCCGGTAGACTCAGGACTTTGGTGGTTGATTGTGCTGCGCGCGTATGTCCGTGCCAGCGGAGATACCACACTTATAAAACAGCCGGAATTTCAGCAGGCCATAAAATTGATCTTAGAACTTTTTCTGGAAACGCGTTTTGACATGCGCCCAACATTACTTGTCCCTGATGGCGCTTACATGATCGACCGTCGCATGGGCGTCGACGGTTATCCTTTTGACATACAGTCTTTGTTCTTTACCGCTCTATCCGCAGCTCGAGAACTTCTTGTCGCAGATGGTTACTACTATCGTTCAATTACAGAACGCTTAACTCATTTAAACGATCATCTGCATCAGTATTATTGGCTTGACTTTGACCGGCTTAACACGATTTACCGTTACAAAGTTGAGGGTTACGGCAGCCAAGTGATAAATGCTTTCAATATTCAACCAAGCACGATTAAACCAGCGTTGATAGACTGGCTGCCCGCAGAAGGGGGTTATTTTGCCGGTAACGTGGGGCCTGGACGCATGGATTTTCGTTATTTTGCGCAAGGCAACTTGTTGGCAATCATTTCGTCGCTGGCAACACAAGATCAATCACATAAAATCATGGCCTTGATTGAGCAACGCTGGCATGACCTGGTTGGGCAGATGCCTGTAAAACTCTGCTATCCTGCATTGGAAGGCCATGATTGGGAAATCGTCACAGGCGCTGATCCGAAAAATTCTGCTTGGTCATATCACAATGGCGGTAATTGGCCTTTCTTGCTTTGGTTGCTGGCAGCGGCGGCACAAAAATCGGAGCATCCAGCATTAGCCATACGCGCATTAAAATCCGCCGCAGGTCGGCTAGAAAGCGAGTGCTGGCCCGAATACTTTGATGGACATTACGGACAGTTGGTCGGAAAGGAGGCGCGACGTTTCCAGACCTGGTCGGTAGCAGGTTTTTTGGCCGCTTATCAATTGCTTGAACAACCAGCTCACCTAGAAATGTTTAGTTTCGAGCTTCGGCCATTCACCAAGGTCTGAGACTTGAGTGCTGAACAAACTCAGGGGAAAAATACTGGGTAATTCTTCCCCGTATTATCAGGAGATATCGTTATGCGGTTATGCAATAGAGAAAAAATATTTCTCGTCTTATTCATCTTTGCCGGCAGTCCCGCGCTTGCGGAACAGAAGGTCAGCATTGTTGATGCGATCGGCATTACAGTCAGTGACATTACCCGGTCACTTATTTTTTATACCAAAGTGCTTTCCTTCAAGAAAGTTGCACAGTCGGAACTTGCGGGCGATGCTCCTGAATACCTGATGGGCGTGTTTGGTTCACGCATGCTTGTCGTGCGCCTGCAGCTGGGTGATGAATTCATTGAACTGATTCAATACCTCGCACCGCACGGTCGCCCCATTCCTAACGACTCACACAGCAACGATCACTGGTTTCAACACATTGCGATTATTGTTAGCGATATGGACAAGGCCTACACTTACGTGAACACAACGTGGAGCATGGTCACACCTGGGCCTCAGCGACTGCCCGACTGGAATCTTACCGCTGGTGGTATCCAAGCGTTTTATTTCCGTGATCCCGATGGAAATTATCTGGAGATTCTGCAGTTTCCAGAAGGCAAGGGTGACCCGAAATGGCACACAAAGAGCGATCAATTGTTTATCGGCATCGATCATACCGCAATCGTGGTGGCCGGTACGGATGTCAGTCTGCGCTTCTATAGAGACGCTCTCGGTTTACAAGTCGCCGGTACCAGCGAATACTACGGTATTGAACAGGAACGGCTAAACAATGTATTCGGTGCGCGCCTGCGCATTACCACGCTAAAGGCATCAAGTGGCCCCGGTATTGAACTGCTGGAATATCTGGCGCTGCGCACCGGCCGACCAATGCGCTTGCATGCGTTCGCCTTCATCGTTCAGCATATTACCTGTTACTAGCTCGGGAATAGAAATAATCCTCCTTTTTCATCAAAAATGACTGTACTGAAGCCGGATGAACTGTCAAACATACCGATAGGCTCAGTTACATCATAGCTGTCATACGGTGCTAAATTGGAGAGCAAAGTAGTTGAGGACGCTACTGAGGACGCATGTCAAGAAAAAAGAAGAACTTGGATTTAATAATAATAACTTATTTAACACCCCCCCACCCTTAATTCAATTTTTTGCGAGAAGAGTTAGGCAAACGGTCTAGAGGCTAAAAGCTGTAGACTTTTACCACCCCCCTCCTTGTTTCACTGATAATTCGATCAGTTGATATGTCGTCAACGCCCCGCATTCAACTATCAGTTATTAAACACCCGGAAAACCCCGCTTAGGCGTCTCTGGTGGAGAATAATGACGCTGACCATCAGAATTAAAAAACCTTGATCTATTGCCATCAAATAAAACGTCAACCGCTCCTATTGGTCCATTTCTATTTTTTCTGCAAATAATCTCCGCCATTGCCTTATTCTGGGTGTTTGGGTTATAAACCTCATCACGATAAATAAACAAAATGACGTCGGCGTCTTGTTCAATTTCACCCGATTCGCGCAGATCCGACATAATCGGACGTTTGTCGTTACGTTCTTCCACCTTCCGGCTAAGTTGGGATAATAAGACAACAGG
>BQJD01000055.1 GCA_021604525.1 marine bacterium B5-7
TAGCCCGCCTGCGTGGCAGGCATGATTCTGCGGTAATAGCGCTATCTCCGAGCGCTCGCCGTGTTACTGCTGGGGCGAAACCTATCAGGGCATCACTTTTCCGACTATTCGCCAAGCTTCAAACTGACATCAGAAACAGCACCTCACCCCTTCGGGGCGCCGTCGCATCGCTCCGGCGTCCTGCGCCAACGCAGTCGCGTTGGCTGGTCGAACCCATCTTTCATTCGAGGGCCCGAATACATCTTGACCCAAGAAACAAATAAAACCCCGCAAGGGGGCCTTATTTATTTCTGGCGGAGAGAGAGGGATTCGAACCCTCGATACGGGTTAACGTATACTCCCTTAGCAGGGGAGCGCCTTCAGCCACTCGGCCATCTCTCCGATTTATTCCGCTACAGAATGTTCGCGGGTTGCGGACTATATCCGGTTAACCAGGGTCGGTAAACCGTACTATTAACGCTCTACTTATCCGTTACCTGCCGCTCTTATCGATTTCCTTCGATCGGGTGGTTACCAGAATCTTCATCGTCTTCTTCAGCCTTAATACGCTCGTAGATTTCCTCGCGATGGACTGGAACATCCTTCGGCGCATTGATTCCGATTCGAACCTGGTTACCCCTCACCCCCAATACGGTGACTTTGACATCATCGCCGATGTTCAGTGTCTCACCGATACGCCTCGTTAATATAAGCATTTGCTTTTTCTCTCCTGGTAACTACTTCCAGCTATCCGTTTTCTACCTTCCCGGATTGCATCCCTCATCGAATTTTACATCATTACCCTGACAACAACAGGCATTAAAATGCACCATTGGTGCTGTAATCTCAAGCAACAGCGGTTGGTATTGTCTCTTCAACCGGTTCCTGATCCCAACCGAAGGCTTTGTGAAGTGCGCGAACGGCGAGTTCCACGTATTTATCTTCAACCGCCACTGAGATCTTAATCTCGGAGGTGGCAATCATTAAAATATTGATTCCCTCCTCCGCCAGCGCCTTGAACATGGTACTGGCGATTCCCGCATGTGAGCGCATTCCAACACCGACTACCGATATTTTGGCGATATTGTCGTCACCGGATACCTCCTTGGCACCAATCTCCTCGGCAATTTGCTTCAATACTTCAGTAGCCGTCCGACAATCGTTGCGATGCACGGTAAATGTCAGATCCGTAGTGCCATCGGCACTGACGTTCTGAATAATCATGTCGACATTAATGTGTTTTTCCGACACCGGGCCGAGTATCCGGTACGCAACACCCGGAATATCGGGAATACCTCGAATAGTCAGCTTGGCCTCGTCACGATTGTGAGCTATCCCGGAGATTAATGGCTGTTCCATGGAACTTTCCTCGTAGGTAATCAGTGTGCCTGGGCCCGATTTGAATGAAGACAATACGCGTAGAGGAACTTTGTACTTGCCAGCGAACTCGACCGAACGGGTTTGCAGTACCTTGGCACCGAGGCTGGCGAGCTCGAGCATTTCCTCAACTGTGATGCGATCAAGACGCCGCGCATCCGGCACAATTCGTGGGTCTGCCGAATAAACACCATCCACATCGGTATAGATTCGACATTCGTCAGCACCAAGTGCAGCCGCCAACGCGACCGCCGTGGTGTCGGAACCGCCGCGTCCCAAGGTGGTGATATTGCCTTCCTGATCCACTCCTTGAAAGCCGGCAACGACGACTACCCGGCCTTGTTTCAGATCGCCCCGAACCCGTGTGGAGTCAATATCGAGAATTCGTGCCCTGCCATGGAAATTATCGGTGAGTATCCGCACCTGACTGCCGGTATAGGATCGCGCATCAACGCCTCGACGTTGCAGCGCCATGGATAACAGGGCAATGGTTACCTGCTCGCCAGTCGATAGCAGGACGTCAGTCTCACGATCTGAACGATCCGGATTGATTTCCTCGGCCAGCGCCAGGAGGCGATTGGTCTCACCGCTCATGGCCGATACGACGACAATCAATTCCTGGCCGTCGGCATGTGCTTCAGCCACATGATCCGCCACAGCATTGATTCGCTCAACGCTGCCAACGGATGTACCACCATATTTTTCAACGATAAAGGTCACGAGATTTCCCTGTTATACCTCATTGAATAAGGCGCGCGGATTTAACCGTCTTTCCACTCTATAGTCAAAACTTCTTAATCGTTCTGAAGCGTAGCGGTGAGTGCTTTTATTGCATAGCCAAGCGCATCGTCGATATTGGATGTCGCCGTGCCGCCACCTTGAGCCATATCAGCACGACCACCGCCCTTGCCTTCTACACGGGCGGATACTTCACGAATGAGATTGCCGGCATGGACGTCTGGCACATCACCCACCGTTCCACCAATAAACAGAACCTTGCCGTCATAAACGCCACCAATGAGTATCACTGCGCGTGAAAATTTGTTTTTGAGGTTATCCAGCAAGGTTCTCATGGCTTTGGCGTCCATCTCGTCGTGACGCGATACCAGCATGCGAATACCATTGATTTCCGGTGCCGAAGCGGTCAGGTCTACACTGCTGCCGGAACTTGCAAGACGCGCCTTCAGGTCACGCACCTGTTGTTCGAGTTCACGACTTTTTCGATTCAGTAGCGTGATACGCGCGGGAATTTCTTCTGCAGGCGTTTTGATAACCGCGCCAATCTCATCCAGGAGTGACAAGCGTGTGGCAACGTATTCGAAAGCCGCCTGGCCAGTGAGTGCTTCGATTCGTCTGATACCCGCCGCCACACCGGACTCAGCCACAATCTTGAACAAGCCGATGTCGCCGGTACGGTTTACGTGAGTACCACCACATAGTTCGAGAGAGAAGTCTCCCATGCTGACTACCCGTACTTCGGATTCGTACTTTTCTCCAAACAGTGCTGCCGCACCGGCGGCACGCGCATCCTCAAGCGCCATTTGTTGCGTGGCGACTTCATTATTGGCGCGAATTTCACGGTTTACTATTCGCTCCACTTCACGTAGCTCGTCAACAGTCACAGCGGTGAAGTGAGAGAAGTCGAAACGCAGGTGTTCGGCATCGACCAGTGAGCCTTTCTGCTGGATATGGTCACCCAGTACTGTTATCAGCGCGGCATGCAGCAAGTGGGTTGCTGAATGATTATTGGCCGTGTCCAGGCGGGCTGAAAGATTAACGGCGGCGTTCAATGTATCACCCACCTTAACGCTACCCATGCGAACATGGCCCTGGTGGCCAATGACCTTGTTGGCGAGATATCGCGTACAGGTCACATCAATAATCGCATCCGCGCCTGTAAGCCGTCCGCAATCGCCAACCTGTCCGCCGCTTTCGGCATAAAAAGGCGTACTGTCGAGAACGATGATGCCGGATTCACCAGCTTCGAGTCTTTCTACGGGCTGGTCATCTCGAAACAATGCGTCAATTCTCGCCTGTGCCTCAAGGGTGTCGTAACCACAAAATGGCGTGCGTTCCGCGCCTTCAACAACCAGGGTATCGCCCATCACGAATCGGCTGGCGGTTCGGGCACGCTGCCGTTGTTCATCCATGGCGGATTCGAAACCTTCGGAATCGATTTCAAGACCATGTTCACGGGCAACGTCGTTGGTAAGATCTGCGGGAAATCCAAATGTGTCATACAGTTTGAACACGACATCGCCAGGTATCGTTTTGCCAGACAGATTGACGATCACTTCATCGAGTATGCGAATTCCCTGGTCGAGGGTTTCAAAGAATCGTTCTTCCTCATTCCTTAATACTTTCTCAACCGTTGTTCTGGAGGCGAGAAGTTCCGGATAAGCTTCGCCCATCTCTGCAGCGAGTGGTTCAACCATCTTATAAAAGAATGGAGTGCGTGCGCCGAGCTGGTAACCATGTCTGATAGCGCGACGAATGATACGTCGCAGCACGTACCCTCGCCCTTCATTGGATGGTGTCACGCCATCAATCACTAGAAATGCGGTTGATCGAATATGATCTGACAGCACACGCAGTGATTTGTTGTCACGATCGTCGATACCAAGAATACCGGCGGCTGCTTCGATGAGATGGACGAACAAATCGATCTCATAGTTGCTGTGAACGCCTTGCAATACCGCGGCGAGACGTTCCAGACCCATACCGGTATCTACCGATGGTTTGGGCAGCGGTGTCATTTGGCCATCGGCACTGCGGTTATATTGCATGAATACGAGATTCCATATCTCGATGTAGCGATCGCCGTCTTCATCGGGAGAACCCGGTGGACCACCTGGAATATTGGCCCCGTGATCGTAAAATATCTCACTGCACGGCCCACATGGCCCGGTATCGCCCATTGACCAGAAATTATCCTTGGCGCCGATACGACCAAACCGGGCGGGATCTACCTTCATCTCGTCCAGCCAGATGGATGCCGCTTCGTCATCTTCCTCGAATACCGTGACCCATAACTTCTCAGGCTCGAATCCAACTTTATTTACCAGGAAGTCCCAGGAGAAACGGATTGCCTCGCGTTTGAAATAATCGCCAAAACTGAAATTACCGAGCATCTCGAAGAAGGTGTGGTGACGTGCGGTGTAACCGACGTTTTCAAGATCGTTATGTTTGCCACCCGCTCGTACACAGCGCTGCGATGTCACGGCGCGGTTATAGTCACGCTTTTCATGTCCAAGAAATACGTCCTTGAACTGCACCATACCGGCATTGGTGAATAACAGCGTTGGATCGTTACCCGGCACCAGAGAACTGGATGGGACAATACGATGGCCCTGCTCGGCAAAGTAGTCGAGAAATAGCGAACGGATGTCGGATGTTTTCATCGGATGAAGGTGTTTACCAAAATCGGCATCTTGAGCTTCACGATTAATGCGTGAACTCTAATACGGTCTGAATCTGCTCGGAACTAAAACCACGTTTGTTTAGAAAACGTGCGCGTTTAACCCATTCCTTGTAGGTCTCAGGTTCAGTATCTCCGTATTTTTTCAAAACCTGTCGCTTGAGTTGCTCAGTCCATTCGATTTCGACGTTGTTCATCACATCGTCGATAATTTCCTTGTCGACACCCACTTCCTCCAGCGCGACACGAATTCGCATCGGTCCAAGACCTTTGCGAACTCTGGATTGCAGGTAAGCTTCTGCATAGCGTCGATCGGACAGCAGGTTCTGACTAACCAATTCCGCAATTACCCGATCACAATGAACAGCAGCATGTCCCTTGCGGCGAAGTTTACGACCGAGTTCCAGCTGAGCGTATTCACGTCGGGCAAGATACCGTACGGCCTGTTGTCTACAGTCAGATTCGCCGGTGTCCTCCGCCGTATTCTGTTCCGGTTGCTGGTCGATCATGCTCGTCTGTCAGTCATCATTATCACCTGTCGTATCGGCTTTCGATGCGGGTTACAGGTTTTTAGTGGGGTTGTTAAACACGCTTTCAATCACGCTTGAAATCTGCATTCCCGGGTATACATCCCGGCGATCATAGGTTCTCAAACCATACGAATCAACATTTTAAACTCTCATAGTGACAGATTTAGTTCACTGCATGGCAGTGTGATGGCTTGCAGTCAATCACCTGACCCTGTGAATCAGCCTTCAGCGACTTCCGCCGGTTTCGGTACATTGTCAGCGCCTTCGACAGCCAATCCAAAATGCTGGCGAATTTTAGTCTCAATTTCGTCGGCAATATCGGGGTTGTCTTTCAGGAATTGCCGGGAGTTGTCCTTGCCCTGTCCAATCCGCTCACCATTGTAGCTGTACCAGGCGCCAGCCTTGTCAACCAGCCCTGCGGCAACGCCCATGTCTACCAGTTCGCCCTGTTTGGAGATCCCTTCGTTATAAAGAATATCAAACTCCGTCTTTTTGAACGGTGGGGCGACCTTGTTTTTCACGACTTTAACCCGGGTTTCATTGCCTAGGATTTCATCACCCTTTTTCAGCGCGCCGATGCGTCGAATGTCCAGACGAACCGATGAGTAGAACTTAAGCGCATTACCACCTGTGGTGGTTTCAGGACTACCGAACATAACGCCGATTTTCAGACGAATCTGGTTGATGAAGATCATCATCGTATTGGATCGCTTGATATTGGCGGTGAGTTTACGCAACGCCTGCGACATCAACCGGGCCTGCAATCCAACGTGTGAATCGCCCATGTCTCCTTCGATTTCAGCTTTGGGTGTTAATGCCGCGACCGAGTCGATAACAATAATATCGATTGCCGCCGAGCGCACCAGCATATCGGCGATCTCCAGCGCTTGCTCGCCGGTATCCGGCTGTGACACCAAAAGGTTATCGACGTCCACACCCAGGCGTATCGCATACGAGGGATCAAGCGCGTGTTCAGCATCGATAAACGCGGCAGTCCCGCCGAGTTTTTGTGCCTGCGCGATGGTCGATAATGTCAGGGTCGTTTTCCCCGATGACTCCGGACCGTAAACTTCGATCACCCGGCCTCTTGGCAAACCACCGATACCCAAGGCAATGTCCAGACCAAGGGAGCCGGTGGAGATAACGTCGATGCCTCTTGGCATGGGATTGTCACCCATGCGCATGACCGATCCTTTGCCAAATTGTCTCTCGATCTGGCCAAGAGCTGCGTCAAGCGCTTTCTGTTTGTTGTCGTCCACTAATATCTCCGTTTAGGTTTCTCGCCAGGATTAAAAATAATGTATCGGGAAGCCTGCTATTTTAGTCTGCATTGGAGCCCGCTCCAACCTAATCATTCGGAATTCTCGCCTGATGAAGCAAGTCAGCGGTGAAAGTCGGGCATGTCGGGCTATTTTGGCTCGTAAAAGTCCGGATTTTAAAGGCCACGCCATCACCAGGTTGGACAGACGTAAGCCGACTTAGTCGATATCCCGAGCCATATGCAGCACACCAGCGAGCGCCCGGGTGATTGATTGTTCCCGAATCGCCTCTCGATCGCCTGACAGTACGGCGTGTTCCACACGCTCAAACGTACCCGTGGCCCAGGCAAAATAGACCGTGCCGACCGGCTTATCGACAGAACCCCCATCCGGTCCAGCGATGCCGGTTATCGACACTGCAATTCGATTTTCCGGCAGTTGCTTCAAGGCGCCACGAACCATTGCCCTGGCCACCGGCTCGCTCACCGCGCCGTGAGTATGAATGAGAATCGGATCAACATTAACCAGATCTGACTTGGCGGCATCGCTGTAGGTCACCCAGCCACGGTCAAACCAGTTTGAGCTCCCTGCCTGAGTCGTCACGCAATGGGCAACACCACCGCCCGTGCACGACTCGATGGTCACAAGCATGAGATTCCGGGCAACCAGCGCCTGAGCAAGCTCGGCCAGTAATGTTGCATTACTTTGGGTATCTTCAGAAGACTGCATGCCCCTCCTTGAACGCGGCATAATCGTCTATTTCCGAGGGTGACAATAGCACGGCAGTGTCGTTGTCGTCAGTTTGAACCTGGCCATTACCATACAACACCAGGCTGGCCGAGGAATTCGCGCCCAAACGAGCAACAAATTCTCTCATGGCATCAAGATTGATCGCCCGCACTGCGTCGGACAATTTCTGCCTGGAATTGAACTCATAATCTTCATCGTCGAGTTCCCGCCAATAGCGCTCAGCACGATCCGTGATGGTATCGTCACGACGATTTATTCGTGAAAGCAGTGCCTCGCGAGCTTCCGAAAGCTGGGTACTATCCACCGTATTGAATTTCGCCGCATACCCGGCAACGAAATCATGAATAGCACGCTCGGACACATTTACCGTGGCGCTTGGGGATTGAACCAGAAACATCATTCCCGGCACATCGAGAATCGGCATCGCAAAACTCTGCACGATATAACCGAGCTTTTGCTCAGTTCGAAGTTGATTGTAAAACGCCGATTCAACCATCTGATCGTACAGATAGAATCGGGCTCTCTCGGCATAACTTTCATCACGACCCTGATAGTACAAACCAACCACAGAGTCCTTGTGATCTGAAGCGAGACTGCGTTGGTAATGTTGGCCTTCTTTCAGCCGAACCACTGAAGCACTCGGTACATCGGTGGGCTCGACACCTTTTAACAGAATATCGCGAACAATGCCGGCCATCTCCTGCGTCTCTTTCCCGGTACGGTTTCCCACCGACAATACCAGCACGTTGCCACGTTTAAAAAATGCCTTGACATAATTTTGCATCGTCGAGAAATCGGCCTTTTCAAGCGCACCAACACGGTCTTCGATTGGCGTGGCCGAGCGAATCAGAAGGCGCTGCAATTCTGATACCGCCATGCGTGAAGGCGGTGCCTTCAATTGATTACGGTAATCTTGCAGCAGGTCGGCCTTAAGACGATCGAATCGTTCAGGATCAAGATGATCGTCGCGGAGGCTGGAAACAATACGCGCCAGCAATACTGACTGACGATCACTGTACCCCGAGATCCTGACCGATAAACCACGAAGATGCGGGTACACTTTATAACTGAGGCCAGCGAGGTAGGCTGGGTAGGAAAAAGCGCTCAGTCGATCCTGCATCATCTGCGTGAGCAAATCGGCCAATGCCGAGTCACGTGCCGACGACATCGCCATGGGGCTTTTGAAACTGAAGTAAAAGTCGGCACGCGGTGTACCGAAACGGGTGTCGGTCTGGTGCCAAACCTCAAGACCTGGTACATCGACAACCAGACCAGGATGATTCGGTAAAGCTCTGGTTTCCGCTTCAGTCGAGGCCGTGTCTTCAGTCACCATATCCAAACGCTCTGGCACGAATGGATTGGGTTTGGGCAAAGACAGGTCGGCAAAGATCTGTGGATCGGTCCATTGCTGACGCCATTCATCGGGTAATGGCTTAATTGAAAATTCGGTACCATAATCATCGTCGACACGATCCGTATCGACATCGGGTGCAATCAATGTCACAACCGCATTATCCGGTTCAATAAGATCAAGATACTTCCGAATCAGATCGACGTCGTATTGCTGTAACGCATAGGGTGCATACAGCGCATCCTGCCATGGATAATCCTGCAGTCGGGTTGCAAGGGTTTGCACCAGCGACTGAGCATCGAGTTGATCGGCAAATCGAAAGCCGATCTCGGAAAGCTTTTTTTGTTCTTCAAAACGCCAACGCTCGAGGCCACCTTCACGGATCATGCGCACGGTACTAAACAGCATTTCACCAATCTCGCCGATATGCTGAACACCCGATTTACTCAGTTCGATTTCAATCTCCATGGTACCGCGTAATGCATCCATGGAACTTGTACCAGCGCTCAGCGCGCTTGCCCATCCACGATCTTTCAAGGCTGCGAGCAGTGACCCCTCACCTTCATGACCAAGAATATTGGCGATTTGTTGTAGCGGCTTGGATTTATACAGACTGATAGTACTCGGCACTTCGAAACTGAAGTTTAGTGATCGGTACTCCTTAAGAGGTTTAACATCGATCAATATTGGCAACTGATCTTTCGAATACAGCGGCATTTCGGCGACAAAGCGAGTTGCGTTTCTCCGCCGGACATCACTGAACCGGCTCCGCACCATGGTCTCCAAGACATCCAGGGGCTGCTGTCCAATCACGGACAGGGTCATTAAATGTGCGGAGTAATTTTTCTTGTAGAAATCTATAAGATCGTCACGGACGGGGGATCCTTCCCGATCGGCCAGTGTATCGACGCTGCCAACCGCGAAGTGACTCATCGGATGTGCCTGATTCATCGCCGCACGGCGAGCCGCAAAGCTCCGACGTCCTTCGCTTTCAGAACGTGCGGAATATTCTGAATCGACGATCACCCGTTCACGTTTGACCAGGTCGTTGTTAAACAGTGGCGCAATAAAAAACTGCGCAAAACGATCAAGCGAATCTTCGAGAAAACTGGCCTCCACCGAGAAGAAATAGTTAGTGTGGCCATATGTCGTATAGGCGTTATGGGAGCCACCATGGTCCTTGATAAATTCCTGATACTCACCGGCACGAGGATACTTTTCGGTACCGAGAAACAGCATATGCTCCAATAAGTGCGCCAGGCCCTCACGGTTTTCAGGATCACTGGCGTGCCCCACGGCAACATCGAGAGAGGCGGCAGCTTTGTCGGTGTCGGGGTCCGACACCAGTATGGCGCGCAGGCCGTTGTCCAGTTCGATATAACGGTATTGCCGGGTATCGAGTTCACTGGTATGAAGACTTGCTTGTTGTAAGCTGGCATCTACAACTTCCGCCGTTGACGATTGCGTCGCATTGGCCGTGGTTGCTTCAACTGCAACCAGACTCAACAGAATTGTTACGAGCAAATATCTTGCCATGGCACCTGATCTTGTCTTCATGAATATCCTTGGAATTTAATGGATAACGGTCATTAATGAATCATCTTGGGGGTTATGAGCGCTGCAACACAGACATGTTCTCTCAGACAGCGGCCCTTGTTCGTCGTTCCCCCATGACACGGAATCAAGACATCAACGACTAAACGCATGTCTGCATGTCAATCCGGTTATTAGAACACCGATTTTGAACAAATGAATTACAGGTTTTTCAGATTGCGAACAACCGGCCCCGATCACCTAATGATTCGGTCATGTTACATAGACGCAGGGCATGCCAGGCCATGGCATGATTGCTGGTCGTCACGGCAAGCCCGGTTTGGGTTTCGAGCATTGGCACCAGAGCACTTGCCGCCAGCGCAGTACAGGCAATATACAGTGTGTCGATCGACTTGAGCTTGGCCATCTCTAGGCAGGCATTGTGTATTGACGCAGCATTGATGCGGACCACCTCGGGATCACGATCATTCAGGAAACTCGAGACCACCGGAACCTCGAAACCCGTGTTGATCAATGTTTGTACTAACGGCTGGTTAACGGCATCGATATAGGGTGTCAGCATACCGACTCGTCGTGTACCCAGTGCTCGCAGAGCAGCCTTGACGGCAGTCAGCGGGTTGGTCACGGCGATACCGGGACGTACCTTGCGAATCAATTCGCATACCTGTTCTTCGCCGATAAAAAGCGAGCCCGACGTGCAGGCATACACTACGCAGTCTAACTCCGAATCCGGCAGTAAAGTCGACATCGCATCCGTCATCCTCGGGCCCATCGCCCGCAGGGTACCTGGGTTGACCTCCGGTGAACTGGCGATTCGTCCGAGATAAAACGAAACGCCTGGCATATCGAGAAGCTGCCGCCACTCACGTTCAATAATAGCGTCGGTTGCAAGCGCGATAACACCAATAGACGCAACCTCATCAAGTCGGTTATTGAGTATGTAGGGTACCTTGCGGGTTTGTATCACTGAATTCATCCTTTACTGTAGCTGGATAAATTACCGGGTTATACGACGGCTTGCAATGAACAAAAATCCTGGCTATGAACACGGCAAACATTCCAGCGACAAACATGATCAACCGTTAACCTGTAAATTTGTGCTAGCTCCATTCCGCTGGAGGCGCTTCATCTGATAGATCCTGTAGCGCCTCACCCATTACTTCCGTAAAGTCCCGTCTGTCCCCTGCAAAGGCGATTGCCTGACCAATGAAGACATCGCATACAAAGGGCACGAATATCGCCTCGCCCTTGGGTAGTGATTTGCCAAGTCCGCGTAAATAGACCGGCACAACCGGTACATGTGGATTCGCCTCGACTACCCTCGCAACACCCTGTTTTAAACGCACCATTTTCTCTGGCTCGCCACGAGATCCTTCGGGAAACATGATGAGTATCTGCCCCTTTGAAAGCGCATCATGAATTCCTGAAAAGATATCAACTCCACGAACCGGGGTTCTATCAAGCGGCACGATACCAATGACATTTGTCGAGAACCACGCCAGATATTTGTTTTTTAGAAAGTAGTCGGATGCTGCAACCGGCCTGATATGCTGCAAAAGGCGCGGCGAGAACAGACTCATCAGGACCATGGTATCAAGATGACTGTTATGGTTGGCTACGATAATCGCCGGCCCCTTAAACGGCAGTCTTTGTCGATGACGCACATTAATGCCTATACATACCAGCACCACGAATCGCACCAAAACGTTGTACCAGATAAAACGTAACGGTTGGTTCATATCAGTAATAGACATAATGAACGATATGAAAGAACAGCGGCGCCGTATAAGTCAGGCTATCTATCCGATCGAGAATACCGCCATGCCCCGGTAGCATGCTACCAGAGTCCTTGACGCCGATATCACGCTTCAACGCAGAAACGGTGACATCGCCGATAAATCCGGCAACACTGATCATGCAGCCGATAGCCATGGCCATTAGCCAATCGAACGGTGTCAGAAAAGGTGAAAGCAATACGGCAAGAAGTGTAGTCACGATGATTCCACCGGCCAGGCCTTCAACGGTTTTATTCGGACTTACCTTGGGTACGATTTTTCGACAACCAAACGTCTTGCCGCTCATGTACTGGGCTATGTCGTTAAACTGCGTCAGGAAAACAAGAAACAGCACCAGGCCCGGACCGCCTGCCACCGGATTCCCGTTATCCGGCAGTACCAGTAAAAATGCCACATGGCTGATACTGAATACAAGTGTCATCAATCCCCAATGAATCGTCCCCGCGGCGCGAAGAAAGTTTTGCGTCTCGCCAATCATGATCATGCGGGTAGGCAAAAACAGAAAGACATAGACCGGGATAAACACAATGAACATGCCGTACCAACCCGTTGCCACCCAGTAGTACTGGATGGGTATCGACAGGTAAGCCCAGAACAGCACCCGGCGGTCGGCACGCCTCGTTGGAATGATCGAGAAATACTCTTTCAAGGCGAGAAAACTGACAAACGCGAATAGCACGATTGAGATATTGCGCGAAGCAACCAGAGCGATGGTAAAAACCGTGACCATCACCCACCACGAATTGATCCGTTGTGAGAGCTCCTTATGCGCATTCTGGCCCAGCTTTTTGCACAGTAAATAGTTCGTTACAGATGCAATGACCAACAAACCAAAAAGACCTGCCAGTACCCAGACGACAGGCTGAGTTACATCAACACTCATGAGACTTCCTTAAGCGCACCGCGGACACGATTGACGATAGTTACCGCAGACAGGATCAATACGCCAGCAAGGACAATATTCACCCACGGTTCAAGGCTGAAACCGAGACCCGCAGCGAATGCGATAAATCCAAATACAAAAGCACGATCGCTCTTTCCCATGGGTCCGTCGTAACGTCGTTCAGCGCCGATTTGTACCGCCACCACACCTGCCATCTCGACGACTACGCCAGCGATGACAATCATAACCACCAACCACGACTTAATACCGTTGATCAAACAAAACGGCAGGTAGATCGCCACATCGGAAAACACATCACCAAGTTCATTGAGTACCGCGCCCAACGACGACTTCATATCGTGTTCCCGTGCCAGCATTCCATCGATGGCATTTAAAGCCATGCGGATAAACAGCACCAATGGCACAGCGAGTAGAGCGCATCGTTGCTGCGGCCAAATCGCCACTGCAATACCCGTAAAGACACTTAAGGCAAGTGCGATGATTGTGATGTGGTTAGCGTTTAGCCCAATGCCTGTCAAACGACGATTCAGCGGACGTAGCAACCGCTGAAAGGCGGGTTTCAACTCATATATTGATTTCATTGCGTGGCGCGATCCTTACGCGAAGATCCCTGTTATAGCGAAGGCGCATCCGTGCAACGTTCAAGTCGCAGCGCCATCATTGTATTGGTCATGTGAACGTGAACAAAAGACTCATTCGTCAGTCGGTGCAAACATTTCAAAGACTTCCGCACCTGTCATCTCATGGGTTTTGTTGGAGAAGCAGTAGTACGACGGTCGCTGGTCAACGAACACCTGATGATCCATTTCAAAATCAATGACGTCGCCAAAGAGACCAGCCGCAGCAATGTACTGCCCATTACTCTTCAATCGATAAAACAGGTGAGTACCACAGAGCTTGCAAAAACCCCTTTCTGCCCACTCGGAAGAATCAAAAACAGATACGTTTTCTTCTCCCTCAATGGTCACCTCCGTACCACAGTCAACCGTCAAAAAGGGCCCACCACCCCAACCTCGGCATGTCCTGCAATGGCAGGCGCCAACGCCAGTATCAACAGTCTTGCCAACCAGTTTGATTGCACCACACAGACAACTGCCACTGGCTTCAACTTTTTTCGACATACTGCAAATCCTCGTGTTTCAAAATTTTCCTGATCTATCCGGGCCATTGCGCGCAAATGATAAATCAGTTCATGGAATTTTGACCTGAATACGAAATATTCAGTACTACCACGTAACAATTGGCAATGAGCGATGATTTTACCTATGCCGTAGCCAAAGAAAACAAGCGAAATCCGATATATACAAAAATGTTATATATGCTACATATTTGTTGTATATTCTACAAATGAATTGGTTACTGCTCATCACCACGCTTCCAACCAGGAATGCCACCACGAGGATGCGAGCCTGGCGCGCCCTGAAAGCGAGTGGTGCTGCTGTGCTTCGCGACGGTGTCTATCTGATCCCGGAAACCGTTCACAACACACAGTGCTTAACCAGAGTAGAACACGACATTGAAGATACGGGCGGCACTGCCTACCTGCTGAAATTCAATGGAGATAACGATTACGAATTCACTACTCTCTTCGACCGCACCTTGGAATATAACCAACTCGCTGAAGAAATCACCGAATGTGGTAATGCGTTACAAACGACCGATGGATCAGCATTGTCCCGGCGAGTCCGTAAGTTACGTAACACATACGAGTCACTGATCGCTATCGACTTCTTCAAAGGTGAGGCACAACGTCAGGTCGACGCGCTCCTCACCACACTTGAGAGGCAACTTGCCGTCGCGTTGAGTTCGGATGAGCCCACTGGGAAATCCGGTGCGGCTGTGAAAGTCAATCCGGACGATTTCAAGGATCGGCTATGGGCGACACGCAAGAATCTGTGGGTGGACCGATTGGCATCCGCTTGGTTGATCCGCCGATTCATCGACCAACGAGCGCGCTTTGCCTGGCTTGATGCACCTGTTGATTGCCCGAGCGATGCCGTTGGATTCGACTACGATGGGGCCACTTTCAGCCATGTGGAAACGCCGTCCGGTTTACTGGTGACTTTCGAGACATTGATGACAAGTTTCGGCCTCACCCAGGATCGCGCATTGCATCGGCTCGCGCAAATCGTTCATTGCCTTGATGTGGGCGGTCTTGGTGTAGCTGAGGCAGCAGGATTTGAACGCATACTTCATGGCATACGCGCACGCTCCGACGATGACGACCGCTTATTACGCAGCGCCAGCATAATGTTCGATGACATTTATCTCGCGTTTCAGGAAGAGGAAAAAGCAGTATGAATAAATCCATCAACGAAACGCTTGAGCGACCTGACTATCCATCGTTTCGTGAGGCGTTCGCATACTGGCTGAAGCTCGGTTTCATCAGTTTTGGCGGACCCGCCGGACAGATATCCATGATGCATCAGGAATTGGTGGAGAAAAAACGCTGGATTTCCGAACAGCGCTTTTTACATGCTCTCAACTATTGCATGCTGTTACCCGGACCCGAAGCACAACAACTCGCTATATATATTGGCTGGATGCTACATCGCAGATCAGGTGGCATTGTTGCCGGTACACTGTTTCTACTACCTTCACTCTTTATACTGATTGCGCTTACATGGATATATGTCGTCTTTGGTGATGTCAGTTTCGTACAAGGTATCTTCAACGGCATTAAACCGGCCGTCGTCGCAATCGTCCTGTTCGCCGCTTGGCGCATTGGTTCACGAGCACTGAAAAATCCGATCTTGTGGACATTCTCCGCCGCTTCATTCCTTGCCATTTTCGCCTTGCACGTACCCTTCCCTTACATTGTATTAAGCGCAGGTATCCTGGGTTTTATCGGTGGCGGAATTGCCCCGGAGTATTTCAGGACAGGCGGTGGTCATGGTGTTACCGACAAGACATACGGCCCGGCACTAATCGATGACGACACGCCGCCACCTGAACATGCAAAATTTCATTTTGGCAGGTTGGTCTCGCTGATTGCCGTATGTGTAATCCTGTGGGGCATGGCACTTTGGACACTGCCGGAAGGTACGCTTCGCGACATGGGCGAGTTCTTCACCAAGGCCGCGCTGGTAACGTTCGGTGGCGCTTATGCGGTACTGCCCTATGTCTACCAGGGTGGCGTCGAACATTACCATTGGCTCACCGGCCTGCAAATGATCGACGGTCTGGCTCTGGGTGAAACCACCCCAGGACCGCTGATTATGGTCGTTGCATTCGTTGGATTTATGGGCGGCTGGACACATGAAATCTTCGGTGTGGACAGCCTGTTCCTGGCCGGTGCCGCAGGTGCGGCGGTGGCGACATTCTTCACTTTCCTGCCGGGCTACCTGTTTATTCTGGCCGGCGCGCCATTGGTCGAAGCGACCCATGGCGACATAAAATTCACCGCTCCACTAACCGGAATTACCGCTGCTGTAGTCGGCGTCATCGTCAACCTCGCGGTATTTTTTGCCTGGCATGTATTGTGGCCGCAAGGCACGGATGTCATTCCCTTCGACGGAGAATTTCAGTGGTTTGCAGCCTTGATTTCCCTCGCTGCATTTATCGCGCTGTGGAAATACAAGCAGGATATTTTACAAGTCATTTTTGCCTGTGCAGCCTTGGGGCTTGTATATACATTTGCGAGCGGTTGAGTACATCAGTGGATTCATTAACCGATGATCATCATCAACAACCACCACCAATAGTGTCTGAGAACTTGATTCCCAATAGGTTTCCAAACATAAAAACTTGACAATTATATGGTTTTTGTAACTTAATAAAAATTGTGGGTGGTGATACTTTGATTTTATAAGCACTTGGTTCACACACGAAGTTTCATCAAATAATAACTAAATGATGGAGACATATTGTGCAATACAAGGCAAGTGCGCGAATTATCGCACTATTTCTGGTTACTATAACTTTCCTCGCAGGTTGCGGCACACTAACCGGCATACCCAGCCACGGTGGGGGTAAGCGTTTCGCTATTGAACAGGAACTCGTTGCCGGGACCGCACGCGCAGCGGCAAAGGATTTCGATGTGTCGGCCATTGTGGGCAGGCGTGCGGCAGTTTACTTGACATCTATTGGTGATATTGGAACCGGTAACCTGTTAGGTGGCCGCCTTTCTCTTTCCGCCCTGCTACGGGGTGAAGCAATCAATAGCCCGGTTGTTGAAGAGCAAGCGGATTTTTCCCTGATCGATACCAGGGCCATGAGCACCAGTAATACAACAACACGCACGGGCAGCGGCAGCCAGTCCAGCGGATCGTCAGTGACCTCCACTTCCAGCGCTGACAATGCCAGCACATCTGCGGGTGGTGGTAGCTCCAGCACCGAGGCAACCGGCAACTCGACGACGTCCTCTGATAGCACCTCCTCAACATCGACATCCAGCCAGTCAGACTCGAGCAGTCGAACAGATACCACCGCCCAGGTTGTATCGCCCGAAGCAACCAGGAGAAGAACCCGAACCAATGACGAAGGTTTCAGTACAGAAGTAGGAATAGGCTATAGCGGGATTGGCGGATACAGTTCTTCACAGGTTGTTGTCGCCCGCGACACACAGTTCCTGTCGGCGATTATTCAAACGTATCTCGTCTTGAGCGGCGTGATTGTCGTTCCGCCGGAATTTGCGGAAGTTGATATCTATATCACTGTTGATGTATTTGGCACCATTCGATCGCGTAAAGATTGGCTGGTGGTAAATGCCGAAATGCTGAAAGCCAAGACTGCAATGGAGCTGGCGGCGATCGACCGACAAACCGGTGAAGTCATCATACCGCCACAGGTTTCTAGCTACGAAGCAGAATATCGTGAAAACTTCACATTCTGGATGGGTCCAAGTAAAACAGCTAAATCCATCAAACGGTCTGACGGTCTGTTATCTGACTACACCACATTGACCAATACCTCCAATTAAGGAGGAATACATGACTGATACGAGAAGCCGCCCCGGCGGCTTGTCCCGTGGAAATCGGGATGATGAAACCCTGGATAGTGGAGGACTTGCCCACTTGAGGCGGTTAATTGCGGCATCAGGTCTCCTGATAATAACCGGCCTGCCGCTTGCATCCCTGGCCGCGTCGCCAGCCGAAAACGCCTATGGCGATCTAAATGCGCACCTTCGGGCTCACGGTGCCGCCGTTAGCAATGCCAATTCATCCGCGCAAACCGGCGGTCACCTTGACCCTTATCAGGTACTGACGGTGGCGCGCCACCTTCTGAACCTTCAGGTTGATTTCCGGCAACCGGTCATCTTCGCAAAAATTGATTCGGGCGGTTCGACTGGCTCCGGCGGATCAGGGGGCGACTACGGCGGCAACCTGACTACCGACCTCTTCGTCCAGCAGCAACTATCGATCGATAACTGGGCACCGGGTGGCAGTAATTTCCCGAGTGAATTCAATGATCGCGGCACGCTGGTTTCCCAGGGCGGCAATCTGGTAGTCACGCCCACGTCCGCCTACCAGATTGGTAACTTCAACCTGCAGACGGCTGCGATCAACGGCCAATACAATTACGTCAACGATCTGGATGCACCCCATGGTGCCGGGGTGCACAGCCCGTTCGATATTACCGCAGCCGCATCCGGATCCGCCGACAACACGACCGACACCTCGGAAGTCCGGGTTAATCTGCAGTGGACCGGTTTGTATGCCCACCCGGACAACGCCTACGATGCGCCCCAGGGTGGCGGCTACCCGGCACCCATCGGCGCGGTGGATTTTTTCACCTTCGATGTCACGGGTAATGCGGCGGCACAGTATTTCAATCCCACGGGTGTCGGTGGTTCAACCAAGCAACCGGGGCTGCCTGATCTACCCGATCTACCACCACTGCCGGAACTCGACAACCAGTATCTGCCTAACGAGTTGGCCGGGTTGAACCCTTACGCGCCAAAACTTCCGAGATCCCCGGGTCCCGATACAAACAACCCGTATAACCCGAAGCGTTACATCGACGACGGTTACAACCCCTACAATCCATCGACCCATACGGATCCAGGATATAACCCGTATAACCCGGACGGATACAGCAACAGCAACAACCCCTACCTCGCGTCGAATCCCTACAACGCCCGCGGTGCGCCCGACAACTCCGCGCATCTTGCGGCTCGCGGTGGCAGCGCATCAAACATCAATACACCCAGCCAGTTCGATTTGACGTGGATGACCGCAATCGAGCAGGCCCAGGGTGTACGTCACTACCTGGATTACGGCTCAAATTCATCCCCTGAATCCGCAGTATTTCGCGGCCTTGCCAGACCGGTGCAACTTACGGCAGTGAACCAGCAGGAGCTGGCGAACTACATGAGCCAAACCGGACTCACGCCCTCGGCTATCGGATCAAAAATTAATGTACTGGACAGCAGCCCAAGTGGAATACAGAGCTTTGCCAGCCTTGACAGTTACGACGAACGAAGGTCTGGCAACACGCCTGAATCCAGCTATCAACCAGACAGTAATCCGTTTGGTTACGATACCCGTGCAGGCGCCAACACGGGCAGTAATACAAGCCGCGTCAGTTCCTATCAGGGTGGCACGACAACAACCAATAATCCCTCGGGATACAACACCAGTCCGCTCTTTGGCGCCAACAATCCCGGCGGCACTCGGATCGGCTCATTAAATACTGCGACATCTTACGACGACAACAGCCAGGGTAATCTGCTTAGTGGCCAGAGCGGCCACACAACGCCCGCAGGCGAC
>BQJD01000056.1 GCA_021604525.1 marine bacterium B5-7
TCTCAAAGGTGATCAAATCATCGGGAAAGCGTTAGCCGATGTAAAGTCTGATGCTGGAGCTGATCCTGCTATAAAGCTTACTCCAACTGGTGGGCTAGTGGATAATGACGCCAACCGCAATTTTGTGTTGGCTAAGATGGCTCCCGATGCCAGATCAAAATTAGCACGGCGTATTGCGATAGAACTCCTTGTAACTGGGAGCATCGGGGCGGCCGCTGGATCATGCATGATTGTGACAGCGTGTAAAAAGTTGAAGCCTTCTAATTGGTAACGCTATTGGCTCGTACAGTCAGTCATTTCATATATTGATCTTTGTCGGAATTCAATAAAACCGGCGTAAGGCTCATCAATCTGCTCCCTGGATTCCGATGACGGATCCAATAACAAGCCGCTGCTCTATTCATCATCGATAGGGCAGCGGCTTTCATCTTTAATTCAAACTGTTTAACCGTGCGTTCGTGGTATTGATTGTCGTGTTTGGGTAAGATCCAAAAGTGCTTCGGCCTATGCGGGTTTAATCCATGCCATCATGAAATCACGCGACGCAACCCTCATCATCGGCCCCGGCCGGGTTGGATCGACCCTCGCCGTTGCCTTGCAGGATTGTGGCTGGCCCCTCGTCGCCATTGGCGGAAGACATCCGGCTGGATATAAAACACTCGCCACGCGGTTGGATCCGAATATATTCTGTGGTCGGCTCGACGAGTTGGCTTCCCGATATGGGAGTGCTTTCCCGGTGGTTCTGCTGACGGTGCCCGATGATGTTATCGCCGAGGTGGCGGGTATCGCTGTTGAACAGGGTCTGGTGGATCGAAATTCTGTGGTTCTTCATGTATCCGGTTTCTGTTCAGGTCAGGCACTGGCCGCAGTATCGTCTCAGGGTGGCTCTGTCGGTTCGATGCATCCGTTGCAAACCTTTACTGGAACCGGCGATGCCGTTTCTGGGTGCCACTGGTTTGTTGAAGGCGATGAACAAGCGATTGAAATATCGTCTCGAATGGTGAGCTGCCTTGAGGGCATCTTTCATTTATTGCGAGGTGAAAATAAAACGCTTTATCATGCCGCAGCATCCATCGCTTCCAACCTGATGACCGGACTCGTGGACGCTGCCCTTGAGACCGCCGGGAAGGCCGGTCTCGATCATGGGGAAATGCTGGGGGCGTTGGCGCCATTACTGCTTCGCACAGTGAACAATCTCATCCAGCATGGACCGGAATTATCATTAACCGGGCCGGTATCCCGTGGTGATGTTGAAACGGTCCGAGCCCATGTTGAAGCGCTGTCGAAGCAGCCTGATATCCTTGCCCTTTACCGTTTGTTGGCGTCGCGAACTATTGATATCGCTGTACGGTCGGGACGGATCGATGAGCAGTGCGCGGCTGAAATAAAGCGTGTTGTAACCGATTTCGATCATCCATCAAGTCTTGAAGGTGAACAATAAAACCGCATATAAACACCGGAATAACAGTACTAATTGGTGCAGTACACGAGCTGTGCGACAAGAGCGTGAGCGTACTGCCAACTTCGGATATCGAAATTAAAACGGGTTTTAAACGTGAAGTTTATTGATTACTACAAGGTACTTGGTGTTAGTGAAAAAGCCGAGCCTGCCGACATCAAGAAGGCATACCGCCGTCTGGCCCGAAAGTATCATCCGGATGTCAGTAAGGAGGCTGATGCTGAAAATCGGTTTAAAGAGGTCAATGAAGCCTATGAAGTGCTTCGTGACGCGGCCCGGCGCGAGGAGTATGACCAACTACGTCGTTATGGCGCACGGCCAGGTGGGGAGTTCAGACCGCCGCCCGGCTGGCATTCAAGTGGCGGTGGTTTTCGCAGCAACACCGGTGGTGCCGGGTTTTCATCTAGCGGTGGGTCAGGCGGTTTCAGCGATTTTTTCGAGGCGATATTCGGTGCGAGCCGTGGTGGTCCAAGGCAGCAGGGCCGTAGTCAGGGTTATGGCCAGGGTTTCAGCCAAGGTTTCGAATTTTCAGGTTTCGACGGTGCATCGGCCAGCGGTCCGGGGATGGACCGGCAAGGTGGCGCGGCGAATGGAGGCGACAGTCACCACGAAATCGAGGTAACGCTCGAAGAAGCTTTTCACGGTGGCCAACGACGCATCGGTTTGTCCGACCCGGTAACAGGCCAGACACGATCTCTTGATGTAAGAATTCCCAAAGGCGTGACCGACGGTCAGAAAATACGCTTGCGGGGACAGGGCTCATCCGATGCACGTGGCGGAGCGGCTGGTGATGTGTATCTGGTGATTAAAATTGCCCCGCATCGGCTGTTTAAGGTCGAGGGTCACAATCTGAAGCTGAAGCTGCCGGTATCGCCGTGGGAGGCGGTATTGGGTGCGGAGGTGCCTGTACCGACACTTGGCGGTACAGTGAGTTTGCGAATTCCGCCAAACTCAAGTACAGGACAAAAGCTTCGCCTCAAGGAGCGCGGATTGCCGGCTGCCACACCCGGAGATCTGATTGTCGAACTTGAGATTGCCATGCCCTCCGAACTCAATCAGGAAGGGCGCAAGTTAATCGAGAAGATGCGCGACTCGATCCCGTTTAACCCAAGAACTGAGCTGGGTGTTTAGAACCTGGCTTTGGTAATTACATTGCCGGATAATTCGGTCCGCCGCCGCCTTCGGGACTCACCCAGGTAATGTTCTGACTCGGATCCTTGATGTCGCACGTCTTGCAGTGAATGCAGTTCTGCGCATTAATCTGAAACTTCCTGCCGCTGGCATCCTCCACTACCTCATAAACACCGGCTGGACAATATCGCTGGGCCGGTTCATCCCAGCGTTTAAGGTTTACCTCAATCGGAATGCTGTTGTCGCCAAGCTTCAGGTGTACCGGTTGATTTTCTTCATGGTAGGTATTGGTCAAGGCCACTGAACTGAGTTTATCGAAAGTCAGTTTGTTGTCGGCTTTTGGATAGTCGACAGGTTGACAATCCTGGGCACTTTTAAGCCCTTCATAGTCGCGGCTTCGATCATGCAGCGTGAACGGCAGTTTGCCGCCAAACCAGTTTTGATCGACATAATTAAATCCGCCGCCGACATAGGGTCCGAATTTGTGCAAAGCGGGGCCGAAATTACGTGAGCGATAGAGTTCGTCATATAGCCACGAGCTTTTGAATCGCTCAGCGTATTTTTCAGGATGAACAGCGCCATCGCTAGTTGCGTCAAGGGCGTCGAAAACCGTTTCTGCCGCCAGCATGCCAGACTTCATTGCGGTATGTGTGCCTTTGATCTTGGAGAAATTCAGGGTGCCCGCATCGCAACCGATTAACAGGCCGCCCGGCATATCCATTTTAGGTAACGCGTTGAAGCCACCCTTGGTAATTGCACGTGCGCCGTAACTCAAGCGATTGCCACCTTCAAGATATTTGCTTATCTGCGGGTGAGTTTTAAGGCGTTGCAGTTCATCGAAGGTGGACAGGTAAGGGTTGCTGTAATTGAGGTCGATGATGATTCCAAGGGCGACCTGGTTTTGATCAAGGTGATACAGAAAAAATCCACCCGAACTGCCGGTTTCAGACAATGGCCAACCGGCGCCATGGACGACCAGCCCGGGTTGATGCAGAGCCGGATCGATTTCCCACAGTTCTTTGAGACCAATGCCATAGTGCTGGGGGTCCGATTCGGAATCGAGGTTGAAGCGTTCGATCAGTTGCTTGCCGAGATGCCCGCGACAGCCCTCGGCGAATAAAGTGCAGCGACCATGCAGTTCCATGCCCGGTTCGAAGGCGCTTTTATGTGTGCCGTCAGCGGCTATGCCCATGTCGCCAGTTGCCACGCCCTTGATGCTGCCATCCTCGTTATAGAGAATTTCCGCTGCTGGAAAGCCGGGATAAATCTCAACGCCCAGCGCCTCGGCCTGCTCACCCAACCAGCGGACAACGGCGCCGAGGCTGACTATATAGTTGCCGTCGTTGTGCATGGTTTTTGGCACCAGCGAATTGGGCATTTTTTGCGCTGAATTCGAATCGCGCAGAAAATAAACCTCGTCGGTAGTCACTTCCGTATTAAGTGGTGCGCCGGCGGATTTCCAGTCGGGCAGCAACTCGTCAAGGGCGCGTGTCTGGATGACCGCACCGGATAAAATGTGCGCGCCGACCTCCGAGCCCTTCTCAAGGACCACCACGCTCAGCTCCTTGTCAGCTTCCTTGCCAAGTTGCATGAGTCGTATGGCGGCTGCCAATCCGGCTGGGCCGGCACCGACAATGACCACATCCACTTGCATGGATTCACGTTGTATCTCTTGAGTTGAATCTGACATAGTTCAATCCGCTGGCTGAAGATATGTGTCCGGTAGGTCGCGCCCGGTATTGTGGGCGGACTGTACAAACAAACAAGAAGATACTTTATCGCAGATGCGACCTGTTGCATCAACCCTTATCAGACGCCATGGGCCACGGTAAGTGAGTACGGATTTGCATTTATCATCACATTCAATCGAATAATCTTTAAATATCCAAAACGGAGCGACAACATGCAACTTGAAGGTCAAATTGCCATTGTTACCGGCGCCAGTTCCGGTATGGGCGCAGCAACTGCCCGCTATTTCGCAGGACGCGGTGTATCCGTTGGCCTGTTCGATATAAATGAAGAGGCGCTAGAGGCGATTGCAGTAGAAACGGGTGGCATTGCCATTGCCTGTGATGTGACCAATGCTGCGTCGGTTGAATCGGCAGTCGAACAGCTTGGCGATGCGTTGGGAGTGGCGCGGATAGTGGTTAATTGCGCAGGGATCGCCCCGGCAAAACGAATTGTCGGTCGTGATGGGCCGATGGCGCTTGAGCAGTTCTCGCGTGTCATCGAGGTTAATTTAATTGGCTCATTCAACATCATGCGATGTGCCGCCGCAGCGATGATGCCGGAAGAACCGCTGACGGCAAGCGGGGAACGTGGCGTCATCATCAGCACCGCGTCAGTGGCGGCGTATGAAGGTCAGATCGGTCAGGCTGCTTATGCAGCCTCCAAGGGCGGTATCGTCAGCCTTACCCTGCCAGCGGCACGGGAATTCGCGCGTTTCGGCATTCGCGTAATGACCATTGCACCCGGACTCATCGCCACCCCCATGTTACTCGGTATGCCGAGCGAGATTCAGGATAGCCTGGCCGCCAGCGTGCCGTTCCCCAAGAGACTCGGCGATCCAGTGGAGTATGCCCGTCTGGTTGAGCACATCATCTCCAACGAGATGTTAAACGGTGAGGTGATCCGTCTGGACGGCGCGATTCGCATGCAGCCGTCGTAGCTGCGAGATTTGTTGAGTGTCAGGAAAGACTGCCGAGTGCTTGCGCCTGTTCCCGTAATTTGAATTTCTGCACTTTTCCGGTCGAGGTCTTGGGCACCTCCTGAAACACCACGGTGCGCGGACATTTGTAGTGGGCGAGGTTTTCCCGACAAAAATCGATGATCTCCTGCTCGCTGATGTCCGCACCGCTTTTCAAGGCAATGAATGCACACGGCGTCTCGCCCCAATGGTTATCAGGTCGGGCCACGACCGCGGCTTCGATCACACAAGGATGGCGGTACAGGATGTCCTCGACTTCTATCGACGAGATATTCTCGCCGCCAGAGATAATGATGTCCTTGGAGCGGTCTTTTAACGTCAGGTAACTATCCTCTCCCATCACGCCGAGATCGCCGGAATGAAACCAGCCGCCGGCGAACGCTTCGGCGGTGGCTTGCGGGTTTTTAAGATACCCTTTCATGACGATGTTGCCGCGAAACATGGTCTCGCCCATGGTTTGACCGTTAGCCGGTACTGGTGTCATGGTCTCGCCATCCATCACATCAAGGCCTTCCAGCACCGGGTAGGCGACACCTTGTCGGGCTTTCTTGCGGGCACGTTCATCATCGGGTAACGCATTCCATGAATCGTGCCAGGCGCAGATCACTGCCGGACCGTAGGTCTCTGTCAAACCGTAGACGTGAGTCATGGAAAACCCCGCCTGTTCCATACGAGTGAGTACTGTTGCTGGCGGTGGTGCTGCTGCCGTCATGACATTGACGTTGTAATCGAACGCTCGACGTTCTTCATCGCTGGCGTTGATGATCATATTGAGGACAATAGGCGCGCCGCATAAATGCGTGACACGATGTTCATCAATGGCCGCGAAAATTCCCCCGGCTGATACCTTGCGCATACAGATGCTGGTGCCGGCGAGCGCCGCCAGGGTCCACGGAAAACACCAGCCGTTACAGTGAAACATCGGCAGCGTCCACAGGTATGTCGGATGATGATTCATGTTCCATGCCAGCACATTGGACATGGCATTGAGGTAGGCGCCGCGGTGGTGATAAACCACACCCTTGGGGTTGCCGGTCGTGCCCGATGTGTAGTTCAGTGAGATGGCGTCCCATTCATCATCCGGATGCTGCCAGCCTTCAGCAGGGTCGCCGCTGGCAAGAAAGGATTCATAGTCAATGTCTCCCAAGCGGGTATGATCGCTTGATGCCGGATCGATAATGTCGATGACTTGTGGAGTTGATTGGGTCGCGGCCAAAGCCGGTCCGATTTGTGATGCGTACTCGCTGTCGGTGATAAGAATACGACATTCGCCATGATCGAGGATAAAGGCGATAGTGTTGGCATCGAGGCGTGTGTTCAAAGTGTTCAGCACAGCGCCGCACATTGGCACGCCGAAATGTGCCTCGAAAATGGCCGGGATATTCGGTGCGATCACCGATACGGTATCGCCGGGCTTGACCCCTGCGTGTCGTAGCGCTGAGGCGAGTCGTAACGCCCGTTGATAGGTTTGCGACCAGGTATATCGAGTCTCGCCATGAATGATGCTGGTATGGTCGGGAAACACGCGAGCGGCGCGTTCCAGAAAGCTGATTGGAGACAGCGGGACGTAATTTGCGGGGTTTTTATCAAGCCCCGTTTGGTAAGGATTACTCGACGACATGGGTTTTTTCTAAGAATGGCGGTGGCTTTATTATTTCAGAATTCGGCTTAACTGCGCACGGTTGTTATCTGAATTCGATGGTAAATGACACAAATTTTGTTTCCCGACTGTCATTTGGAAGAGGTGTCCATGTCCCGTGAATGACTGCGTGGTATTGCAATTTGACCATACACAACCTATTATTGTGCGTTGCACAAATGTACTAGAAGCTCGGCAAGCTTCAATAAAAAGCCCCGTACAAAACGTCAGAGTGACCGAATGAGCAGCAAGCCAGATACCCCCAAAAACAAGCCCGCATCGACCGACCTTAACGCACTGTCCGCTCAATGGATGGACATGTGGTCAGAAGGTGCCCGTGCAATGACCGACTACTGGGGTAAAGCCCTGCCTGGATTGACCTCGCCATTCTCATCGCCAATGGAGCATTGGCAGAAGATGGTCCACGACATCGCCGATGGCTCGCTCAACTCGCAGGCATTGAGTGAAGCCCAGTTGAAGATGTGGCAGGACTCCATGAAGCTGTGGGCGGGCGTGATGGCCAACGGCGAAGCGAATGGCGATACGGTGATTCAGCCGGATCGCGGCGACCGACGATTCCGCTCCGAGAGCTGGAACGACGGCTCGATTTTCGACTTCATGAAGCAGTCCTATCTGCTGGCTTCGCGATACATCGAAGATGTCGTCGGCTCGATTGAAGGGCTTGATGAAAAACGTGCCAGGCAGATTGCGTTCTACGCTCGACAGTACGTCGACGCCATGTCACCAACCAACTTTGCCGTAACCAATCCGGATGTACTGAACAAGACAATTGAAACTAATGGGCAAAACCTTGCCCGCGGCCTTAATAACATGATGGAAGATCTGAAGAAGGGCGAAGGCACTTTGAAGATCTCCATGACCGATACCGATGCCTTTGAACTCGGTAAGAATGTCGCGACTACGCCCGGCGAAGTAGTCTACGAGAATGACCTGATGCAGCTCATTCAGTACACGCCGAGCACGGATAAAGTGTTCAAGCGACCGTTGCTGGTTATTCCGCCGTGGATCAACAAGTTTTACATTCTCGATCTGCGTCCTGAAAATTCCTACATTCGCTGGCTGGTTGATCAAGGCCACACCGTGTTTGTAGTCTCTTGGGTCAATCCGGGCGCAGAGCTGTCGGACAAGGGATTTGAAGCCTACATGCTGGAAGGCCCGATAGCGGCCATGGACGCCATTGAGCAGGCAACCGGAGAGAAATCATTTAATGTTATCGGCTATTGTCTAGGCGGTACTTTGCTGTCTGCGCTTCTCGCCTACAATAAGTCCATTGGCGATGACCGAATCAAATCGGCAACGTTTTTCACGGCAATGATCGACTTTGCCGAGCCCGGTGAACTGGGTGTCTACATCGACGAGATGCAGCTCGAAAAGCTTGAGAAGAAGATGGACGAGCAGGGCTTTCTCGAAGGTGCGGATATGGCCAGCGCATTCAACATGCTGCGCTCCAACGACCTCATCTGGTCATTTGTCATCAACAATTACCTGCTTGGCAAGGATCCGGCAGCATTCGATTTACTGTATTGGAATTCGGACTCCACCAGAATGCCGGCACGAATGCACCGCGAATATCTTCGTACCATGTATCTTGAAAACCGCTTCAAGGAGCCGGGCGGAATAGTGCTGAACGGAGTACCGATCGACGTCAATACGGTCGATACGCCATCCTATTTTCTGTCGGCCATCGAGGATCACATTGCGCCGTGGGCGTCCACTTACATGGGAGCCCAGTTGTTCAAGGGTTCCGTGAAGTTCGTGTTGGGTGGTTCCGGACATATTGCCGGCGTAGTCAATCCGCCATCGGCAAATAAATATTGTTACTGGACCAGGACAGGCAAATTGTTGGATTCAGGTGAGGAGTGGCTCGATGGCGCCAAGCGTAACGAAGGCAGTTGGTGGCCGGACTGGGCAAAATGGGTTAAGCGTCATGCCGGTGCAAGTGTTGTAGCTCGAAAACCGGGTGACGGCAAGCTCAAGGTCATCGAGCCGGCACCCGGCAGATACGTAAAGCTTCGCCTTGACAAGCAAAAGCCGGGTAAGTGTTTGTAGACGGTTTATTTCTGACAGGCAAAAGGGCGTGCATGGCACGCCCTTTGTTTTGACATGTGAAATAAAAATTTATGTTAGTTCTTCACCGCTTGATGTCAGTCGATCAGAGTGAGGGAACGCATCGCGTCGTCAATTTTCGATTTGGTTTCATCGCCAAGGGGGACCACCGGCAGCCGACAGAAGTCAGCACACTTGCCAAGGCGTGACAGCGCGTACTTGGCCCCAGCCGGACTTGGTTCCAGAAACAGCGCTTCATGCAGCGGCATGAGCTTGTCCTGAAATTCGAGAGCGGTTTGATAATCTCCATCGAAACACGCCTTGTGCATTTTGGTGCAGTGTGCCGGCGCAATATTGGCCGTGACTGAGATGCAGCCATTGCCACCGCTGGCATTGTAAGCAACCGCAGTAGCATCCTCACCAGACAGCCAACTGAATTCCTTATTGATACGGATGCGCTCTCGTCCAGGCCGGGTGAGATCGGTGGTGGCATCCTTGACGCCGACGATTCGCGGTAACTCGGCGAGTCGCACCATGGTGTCGATATCCACGCCGACGACGCAGCGTGACGGAATGTTGTAAACAAAGATCGGCAAATTACAGGCGTTGTGAACCGCTTCGAAATGACGAAACAGGCCTTCCTGACTTGGCCGGTTGTAGTAACCCGCGACATGCAGTAACGCATCGGCACCGGCTTTTTCTGCATGTTGGGAAAAGTCGATCGCTTCAAGGGTGTTGTTGGACCCGGCTCCGGCAATTACAGGTATGCGACCGGCCACGGTTTTAACGGTGATCTCGACAACACGTTTGTGTTCATGGTGAGAGAGCGTTGGTGATTCTCCGGTTGTACCAACCGGCACAATGCCGTCTGTGCCTTGCTCGATTTGCCACTCGATGAGTTGGACGAGCGCGTCTTCATCAACCCGATCACCGTCAAAGGGTGTGACCAGGGCGACGTAGGATCCCTTGAACATCAATTTGCTGCCTCTTGGAATAGAATCGTCTGATAACCTAAATAGTTAAAGAAATATCTGCCCGTAAATACTGTTTAAACACGTGATCGCCGTAACGTACCGGTTTGCGAAAAAAGCGTGTTTTATAGTCCAACCAACACCTGTTGCTGAGCAAGTAGTCAGACGAATGGGTGAGGGCGCGACGGTACTAACCGGAGAGCATGCAGTTTATCAGGGAATCATAATGATTCAAATGACGGCATCAACTCGTGGTCTGCTTACACTAAGCTTGGCGGGGTGTGAGTACTGGACAATGATTGTAAAACTGAATACCTGGAATAAATCAGACAAATTTCGATATCAGATTTCCATATTTCCGTATTGTATCAACCCTTACATGACCAATATTTAGTATAGATTCAACCGATCGACATATAACGGTAAAATTTGGCACGTAGACAAACGTCAAATTCATTGGATGGTTAGGCAGCGAATCGCCAAGTTCGAGACCAATATAGGTTAGGGCGATTAGCCGAAAATGCGATTAGCCTGCTTTATATGTTCTACAAAATTAATGCACTGCACATCCACGCTGGAAAGGTTACACACGGCCGGAATTTTGTATTTCCGCATATTGGCCGGAAGGGTAGATTGGCGATTCTCGTCAGATATAATGTCAGCAGACGTTACTTGTGAAGTAGCGATAATAAAAATGTCATTCTCCCCCACACCGTCGGGGTGATAATTGTCGTTTGTAATACCAAGCGCGTTCTTAATGTCTAGCGCAATGTTTGCAATATCGTTGGTAACGTCTTTTAGTGAGATACCTTTGTCCTTCAACCACACCGCACAATCTGGAGATACGGTTTTCACCTCTTCGAAGGCGATTCGGGACATCATCAACTCTCCATCTGTGATCTCACTGTTAATCCAATCCCACACAGAGGGAAATTGACGGATGGGATAGTTATCCCATCCGTAGACAATCGATGAGGCGTCAATGTCCCGCATAGTAGCTTTCAAGCTGATGTAGATCCTTCAACTTCAAGCTATCTAGATAACGGCTCGCTCTCGTGATTGTGATTTTTCTGGAATTTAAAGCATCGAGAACTACGTGGACAAATTTATCCCCAAAAAGATGCTTTGGTTCACGATACCTGTATGAGCGCGTCCCACCTTCCATATTGCTTTCGGACTGGTGACTTTTCCAATTTCTATACGCTGTATATAAATTGCGATTGACTCGTCCCGTATTTACTAACTGCAAAAGGATAACGTCAGTGCTAACGCCCCATGCCCGCCGATATTCGCGCAACCATATATCGAATTCTTCGATATCTTCGGGACGTCCATCAACATTAATAGAATTCAAATAGCTTTCAGGTACTAAAAAGTTGGCGGCAAAAATATTCGCATCACGTTCATTACCAACCGTCGCATTCAAATCGTAATCATCGTCAATTGAGCTACTACGGTGTAGGAGTAAATGACCAAGCTCATGGGCTAATGTGAATGATTGACGGGCCTCGGCCTTCTGTTTGCGTACAACGATTAAAGGACATGTTTGATCAAACAGGCTAAATCCGAGAATGGGACTTTCTTTAGGTATTTGCCATTTTCCATTGTAGCCATTGCTACGAAAGACCAGGATGCCCCGGCTTTCAATGGCAGCGCGGTAGCCCTCGAAAGTATTCGTGTCGGCAATACGGAGCCAATGACGTGCCGTATTTGCAGCTTCTTTCGGTGTTTGACTCAAAATATCTGGGGGCACAAAATCCTGTGAATCTTGGAGGCCAAGTTCTTCAAGAAGGGCCAGGTATACTGATCTCTGTTTCTCCGCTCGCTCAATTATTATTTTAAGTTTTGGTGAAAGTGATGGCTTCTGATTTGACAGAGTACGAAATTGCGCGGTGTGAACGGTTTGCTCATCTACGGGGCCTGCTTCCAAAAAGAAAAGAACACCGCGACCAAAATAGTTAGCGATCTTTTGGATTTGTTTGAATGTGAGGCTCAATTCTCGATTTAGTGCGCGATCTATTGATGCGTACGGTATTCGTGTTTCCGCGGCGAGTGCATCGATCGAGATACCGCGATCGCCGATGCACCAAACGATGCGTTCTGGATTTAGTGATTCGAGGCGTTCCATAAAGCCGAATTATACTGAAGAGAACAAAAGGTTACTTAGGGAAATTGAATCCCATAAATATGCAGGGTTGACTACAACTTTCACTACCTAATACCCATATCCATGGTGGTTTAATGCAGCGTTTGGAAGAATCGCTGTTTTTTGTCAGGTGATCGAAAAAGGGACAGATCTATTTTTGTTCGCTAAAGTCGGCTGCGTAAAAATATTTAGTCGCCCCGGTCCATGAAAACGACTCTTCCAGTTACACAATTTCAAACCCTCAGCAGGCCACGGAATCCTCTGGCGGCATAGTACGATTGGGCGCCGTTGTGATACACAAAAACAGTGCCGTAGCGACAATCACAAAAGAGCGCGCCGCCGAGCTTCCTGATCTCAGGCGGGGTTTTAATCCAGCTAGACGTTTTTAAATCGAAATTATCCAGTTCCTGTAACTGCCGGTATTGCTCTTCTGTTAAAAGATCGATACCTATGGACGCAGCCATATCGATAGCGTTCTGTTTTGGTCTGTGTTCTTTTCTTGATTCCTGAGCCTCACGGTCGTAACAAACGCTTCTTCGGCCTTTAGGACTTTCAGCCGAACAATCATAAAAAATATATTCAGCCGTTTTTTTATCATGGTCCACAACGTCCGGCTCACCGCCAGTTATTTCCATTTCATTGAGTGAGTTCAGTTTTTTAATATTGCCTTCCAGCTTGGCTTGAATTTTGGACCACTTTAGATCTTTATGGCGCTTCATGTTTTTCTCAAAACGGGATTTCAATGTCTTGAGTAATTCTTCGATTTGATTCGCTTCCATAATTTTGCAATTTGCCAATTTGCTCTGTTTCAATGACGCTCAATTTCCCAAACATCTTGCGATAGAAGGTGACGGATTTATTTTTGTCCTCAAAGGTTTGCTAGGCAAATATTTTTTATCACCCCGGTCCGCAAAAATGACTCTTCCGTTTCTTGGCATCATTACATCTCCCATTGTCTAATGAAGCAGAATTCAGAATGCGCTCTTCCATTGCTCGGTGTCGATGAACCAACGCTCCTCGTAGATCTTGTCGCCTTTGAACTTGAATAAGACGGACAGTTGCGAGTCTGCAACTTTTTCGGACTTCCACTCGATGATTGAAATTACTTCACTATCTCCTTCAATTTGACGCAGCCCCGTGATTTCAAAGCCCGGCGGAAGTATCTCTCCAAGACCATCCAGTGCCGTGCGGAACGCCTGTCGTCCCTCAAGCACATCGGACTGCCCCGGCATGATGAACGTCATGTTATCTACATAGTCGGTCACTAACGTATCGAAATCTCCGGCGCCAACTGCATCCCAGCCTCGTTGTACTATTTCTTTTAAGCTCATCAGTTTTTCCTCATATGTTGTTCTAATTGTTTGGCTATGTGTTCGACTGACTGTTTATTAACCACACAGGTGTCAGGTAATCCTGCTGATTTTATGTCGCGTATCATGAGGTATTAGAACCCGTTGAATTAACATGATCATATCCTGAGATAAGGGGACGACTATTGCAAGGAGGGAATTGGGTGGCGGGTAGTGTCGAAAACGTATGCTACAAAAAGGTGTTCGATAGCACATTTGCATAAATTTCCACACATGGAACTGATGAAACCTGCGTACACTGATTTTGGCAGTTCGTGCTTTTCCACAACCGGCCCCCACAATGCTACTGACTATTGTCACATGATAAAATTATCGATCCTCATGATACGGTTTGACTGATTGTGGCGTCGTGCTGCAATAACGCACTTAGCCTGCCATCCGGGGGTATATTTTTACCGTATCGATACATTTATTGAGATTTGATTCATGAAACGGAGCGTTATAATCATTGCCGCCGTCGTTGCGGTGGTCGCTGGCCTGGCACTTGGCTTTTTGCTTGAAGGAAAGAAGGAGGTAAAGGGGTATCCGGGACTTGGAGGCGAATTTACCCTGACATCCAATGAAGGCGAGGTGTCGCTTTCAGATTTCAGGGGTAAAGTCGTACTGATCTACTTCGGATACGTCAGTTGCCCGGATGCCTGCCCGCTGACGATGGGGAAGATCAGTGCAGCGCTTTCCAAGATGACGCCCGAGCAACGCGACCAGGTTCGTGTAATCCTGGTGTCGATCGACCCCGAGCGTGATACCCCGGAGTCCCTTGAAAAGTACACGAATTTCTTCGGCAAGGAATTTCTCGGTGTGACCGGATCTGCCGAGGATATTGACCTCGTTGCGCGAAACTACCGGGTTCTGTATGAACGGGTCGATATGCCCGATTCAGGACTTGGCTACACCATTGATCATTCTTCGAATACATTCATCATCGATCAAGCCGGTGTGGTTCGATTCATCGTCGGGAACGGCAGCAACTATGTTGAATATCGTGATCGAATTCTCGATGTGATCAATGATTCCTGATACCCCCTGAATCCGTTTAGGTGTGGAAGTACGATCCTGTAGCGTCGATAACCCTTTCAATGCCTTCGCTGTCGATGTCCCGATGGGTGACAAATCTCATGGTCGGACTCTGATCACCGGTCAGTATGCCGTGCTCGGCAAGATGATCTCTAAATGACTGGAGACGTTCCTCCGGTGGGGTCACAAACACCATATTGGTTTTTGCCGACATTGGACTGATTTCAAGTGAGTCGATTGTCGCCAGACCTTGGGCAAGGCGCGCGGCGTTCTTATGATCATCGCCTAATCGGGGCACTTCTTCTTCCAGTGCCACCAGCCCGCATGCAGCAATAATGCCTGCCTGGCGGAGTCCGCCTCCGAGCATCTTGCGAATCCGGCGAGCCCGGGCGATGAAATCGCCGCTACCGCAGAGCACCGAACCCATGGGCGCGCCGAGTCCTTTTGAAAGGCAGATGGATACCGAATCAACCTTCTCACAGAGTTGTTGGGCACTGATATCGAGCGCGGTGCATGCGTTAAACAGCCTTGCTCCATCGAGATGGACGTTAAGCCCGCGCTGATGGGCGGCATCGGCCAGTTTGTTTTGATACTCCAGCTCAATCGGCACGCCGTTATAGGTATTTTCCAGGCACAGCAGGCGGGTGATGGCGAAGTGGCTGTCATCGGGCCTGATCGCCGCGATAACGGCGTTGAGATCGAGCCGTCCATCTGCCGGCGTTGATAGAGGGTGCGGTACAAGTGAACCGAGTACCGCCGCGCCGCCTGCTTCGTATTTGCAAATGTGAAATCCGGAACCAACGATGAACTCTTCGCCACGAGCGAGATGAGACATCAACGCGGTCAGATTGGATTGGGTTCCACTGGTTACCAGCAGGGCCGCTTCCATGCCCACGCGTTCCGCCATCACCGCCTCAAGGCGGTTTACGGTGGGGTCGTCGCCGTACACATCGTCGCCCAGCTCAGCTTTGACCATCGCGTCGTGCATGGATTTCGATGGTCGGGTCACGGTGTCGCTGCGAAGGTCAATAATGTTGTTTTCTGTCATGGTCAAGTGCCTGCTTCAGTCATTAAATGGCAGGTGGAGCCTGCCATGTCGTGATCGTTAAATGATTAGCGACTGTTTTCGGGTCGCTTCAGGTTTATGTCAATGGTCGATTCGTTTGAAAATACCTTCCATTCAGCGAACCTGCGTTGTTTGATCGAACCGTCTATAATCCGCCGGCCATGAATACTTCCGTCATGCCTGATCCAACCGGCAAATCTTCGGCCATGTTTAACTTCGCCATCAATAGCCTGGCGCATGCCATCGGCATGATCATCACCACTCGGACTACTCTAATACGATGAACTCAGTGTCTCCAGGACAACGCTGGATCAACATCGCTCGCCCGGAGCTCGGTCTTGGCCTTGTAACGGACCATGACGCGCGAACGGTAACCCTGCGATTTGGTGATCTCTTCGACGAACACGTGTTCGCGATTGAATCAGCACCACTTTCGCGAATTCGCTTCTCTCCCGGCGATGTTATACGAACTTTCGACGGCGCGCAGGTGGTGATTGAACGCGTCGATGAGGCCGAGTCACTATTGATCTACAGTGGACATGACAGCGAGGGAGCTGCCGCGGTGGTTGTGGAATCCTCGATTGCCTCCGACCAGTCATTCAACCGCCCGGTGGAACGACTGCTGCATGGTCATATCGACGATGGCCGTTGGTTCGCGCTGCGCTACCGAACACTTATGCAGCGCCATCGCCTGCTTGGGGATCCGGTGTGGGGTCTTCGTGGAGGGCGTACGGCTCTGTTGCCGCATCAACTCTATGTTGCCAATGAAGTGGCGCGACGTCATGCGCCACGGGTTCTGCTTGCTGACGAAGTCGGGCTTGGCAAGACAATCGAGGCTGGCATGGTGGCTCACTACCAATTACTCACCGAGCGTATTCGCCGCGTTCTGGTCGTTGTTCCGGAGAGTCTTTGTCACCAGTGGCTGGTTGAAATGTTGCGACGTTTTAATCTGAAGTTCAGCCTGTTCGACCGTGAACGCTGTGATGCGATGGATGGCACAGATACAGATGCGGATGATTCAACGCCATCTGGCCGAAATCCCTTTGAGGAGGAGCAACAGGTCATCGTCAGTCGCGAGTTCTTATTAAACGAGCCACATCGTCTTGACCAGTGCGTTAGTGCCGGTTGGGATCTGTTGATGATCGATGAAGCCCATCATCTGCACGTCGACGAGTCCGGTCCAGGTCCCGCGTATCGCATGGCTGAATCGTTGGCCGCAGTCTCCAGCGGGGTATTGCTGCTCACCGGTACGCCACGTCAGTTGGGTATCAGTGGACATTTTTCGCGGCTGCGCCTGCTCGATCCCAATCGTTATTTCGATGTTGCCGACCTTAAAACGGAACAAGAGAGATTTGCACCGCTGGCGGAGTTGATCGAAAGCCTCGGTTCGCAGCAAACGTTGCCGGAAGCACTTTGGGAAACCATCGATGCGATGGATATGCGTGAAGCGGTCGAGGCGGTTATAGAGTCAGGATATGAGCAACGACAGTGCGACGCCGTAATCGATCAGCTACTCGATCGATATGGTACCGGCCGGGTCATGTTCCGCAATACGCGGGCTTCTGTGAAGGGCTTTCCGGATCGCAGGCTTCAATCGTATGCGCTTGAACATGCCGATCTCATCTTAACGGATGATGAGTTAACGGATCTCGAACTCGCGCTGTATCCGGAGCGCCGGTTACTTGAAACGGGTGACGTCGAGGGCTGGCTGAAATCTGATCCCCGCATCGAATGGCTGCACCAATTCCTGAAAAATCATGCAGGCGAGAAAGCCCTGGTTATTTGCCATCATCGTTCTACTGCGGCCAATCTGGCAGCAGTGCTTGGGCCACGATACGGTATTGGTTGCGCGGCTTTTCATGAAGATATGAGTTTGCTTGAGCGTGACCGCGCTGCCGCCTGGTTTGCCGATTCCGATGAGGGATGCCAGGCGCTGATGACTTCAGAAATTGGTAGTGAAGGGCGAAATTTTCAGTTTGCGCAACATCTGGTTCTGTTCGACTTACCGCTGTCACCGGATCTTCTCGAACAACGAATCGGACGTCTCGATCGAATAGGGCGTCGCCAAACCGTAGAAGTACACAGCGTATTTCTGCAGGGGAGCGCACAGCATCGTCTGTTTAACTGGTTTCATGAGGGACTGGAAGCCTTCGAGCGATCGGGACCGGCAAATACGGTTGTCCATGACAATAATCACGAAGCGATTATTAACGCGGTTATTGACGCGTCGGCCGATCTGGACACGCTGATCGCTACCTCGAAGTCGCAGCAGCAGGATCTTGAAAAACAGATGCGCGAAGGCCGTGATCGACTGCTTGAATACCAATCCTGCAGGCCGGAACGCGCTTCATGTTTAATCGAGGCGGCCATGTCGGCGGATCAGGACCGATCACTCGTTGATTGGCTGGAACAGGTATCGACATGCCTCGATATCAGTATAGAACCCTACCGTTCGGGTAGTATTCTCATTAAACCCGGTACTCGTTTGGCGGTACCCATAGCGGGTCTTGACGAGGACGGTCTGGCAGCAACATTCGATCGCACTATCGCCCTTGAGAATGAGGATCTCGCATTCCTGACTCTGGAACATCCTTTTATTGAAGCGTTGAGCGATGTAATCACCAACGCCGAACGCGGCAACGTGGCGCTTTGCGGTTTCAAACATGCTCATCTTGCTCGCGGCAAGTTAGCCGTTGAATGTGCATTTGTTGTCGAGACCGGGCCACTTGAGTTACCCGAACTGGCCCACTACTTGCCGCCGATGTTGTTGCCGGCGATTTACCACGAAGACGGCCATCGCCTTGACGACGCTCTCGATCATGAACAGCTATCACGTGGTTGGTTACCACTAAAGCCCAAAGCCTCTCGGAAGATCGTTGCCCTGCGACGTGAGGAACTGGAGCGCACGTTGAAACTTGCCAACGATGATATCGAGGCCAGGGCACACGCACTGATTCGCGAGCATGCCCAGGCGGGTCTGGACAAACTTCAGGCAGAGTACGAACGTCTGAAGTATCTGAAGTCGGTTAATCCGTCTGTTCGTGATGAAGAGCTTGGTTATTACCAGAAACTGCTTGATTCGGCTCATCGCGCAGTCGCCTCACCCAGGGCCAGACTTGATGCCCTGCGAGTGATTGTCGGTTTATAACATGTTGCTTGCTGATTCGTTTCGCACCATTAATAATTCATGTAAACAAAACGGCATGATATTTAATGGATGACAGGTAACGGGTAACAGGCAATGCAGGATTCATATCGGTTGATAATCGGCAACAAGAACTATTCTTCGTGGTCCATGCGACCGTGGGTGATGATGCGACATGCCGGATTGGACTTCACGGAAACCGTGATACCGCTGTATCAGGACGATACAGCCGACCGACTGGCGGCTTATTCCGAAACGCCGGTCAAAGTGCCCATTCTTATGAACGGTAATCACTGCATTTGGGATTCCCTGGCCATTTTGGAATTCCTGAATGAAGGTCATCCTGAATCCGGTTTTTTACCGGCTGATCGTGAGCAACGAGCTTTGGCGCGTAGCATCTGTTCGGAAATGCATTCGGGGTTTACAGCGCTGCGTTCGGAGGCGCCGATGAATATTCGAAACCGTCGCAGAATCGAACTGTCCAGTCAGGCGCGAGACGATATCAAGCGAATCGAAACCATATGGACTCGGTGTCTCGAATCAAGCAACGGAGACTTTCTGTTCGGTGCGTTTTGCATGGCAGATGCCATGTACGCACCGGTTGTGATGCGTTTCGTTTCCATGGAATACCAGGGAACG
>BQJD01000057.1 GCA_021604525.1 marine bacterium B5-7
TTCTACCTGTGGGTGCCGGCAATCAGTACGCGATATATGGTCGATTTTGCACCGGCAATCAGTATTGCTTGCATCATCTCAGTAATATTCATATTGCGTTACCTGTCATGTTGGGCGACTACAAGGTTTTCAATACCGCACTCCAACCGAATCATGGGAATTCTCGTACTCTTGATAACGGTCGGCTGGATGGTTCAAACCATTCGTCAGGGTGCCGGTAGTGCACCAATAGTGTATGGGTACATCCATCCCGCAAACTTTGCCGGTGTTAAGGCCGAGATGCGTCCACAAGCATTGGCAGGGGAACTGCCGTCGGTATACCAATGCGGAACAACTACCGACAGACAGAATATTCCATTCAACCTGATTGGATGGAACTTTAACAACGCTGAGAATCCGTGCCTGGTCGGTCAATCGACAATTCTATTCTTCGGTCCTTTCGAATGTCTGTCCTTGCTGGTTGAAGATTTCCCTGTTAACCAACCGGGTCGCTCGCAGTCATTCTCACCGGCCAGTGTGCGCGTTCAGGCTTCGGCCAGCCTGTTGCAACGCGAGTCATTGATAAGGCTTGACGACAACCTCTATCAATTGCAGTTTTGTAGAGACCGGCTGACATTGAAACAACGACAATGGAACAGCGTGGTTATCGGTTGGGTTGAGCCTGACAATCTTGCCGAGGGTCGTGCACCATTAAGATTGCTGCGCGCAGCAATCAACCGGGGCAGCTTGCCGGAACAAACTTCCGCAGGAGCATCACAATGAATCTGCAACAAATGGGCAGTGATCTCAAAGCGCGTTGGCAGGCCAATCCGGATAGTTTCCCTAACATCGGTATTTTTGTTGTCGCCTACAACGCTGCCAACAGACTCACCGATACCCTGGAGCGTATTCCGGACGATATATACGAACTGATATCGGAAGTTTTTGTTTATGACGATGCAAGCGCCGATGATACCTATGCACTTGCCGAGAAGTACGTCGTCGATTCCAGGTGGGCACACAAATTACGAATCTACGCCAACCCGGTTAACCTCGGGTACGGTGGGAACCAGAAGGTCGGTTTTAATTACGCCATAGAGAAAAAACTCGATTGCGTTGTACTGCTTCATGGCGATGGTCAGTATGCGCCGGAATATTTGCCGGCGATCCTTCACCCTTTTGTATTCGATGACCAGCAAGTCGTATTCGGTTCACGCATGTTCGACAAGCGCAGTGCGTTACGCGGCGGCATGCCGATGTACAAATGGGTAGGCAATCAGATTTTGACAACCATACAGAACTTTGTACTTGGCATGAAGTTGACTGAGTTTCATTCCGGGTACAGGTTGTACTCGACCGATGTTCTCAAGAGAGTCAATTTCGAATCCAACAGCAATGGTTTCGACTTCGACTCCCAGATAATCATTCAATGCCGGGCGCTTGGTGCAGAGATACATGAGGTTCCCATACCTACTTATTACGGCGATGAACTCTGTCATGTAGACGGGGTTAAATATGCTTTCGAGGTACTGCAGGCAACCTTCCTTTATCGTCTCCATCAACTGCACATTGTCCGCAGCCCTGTTTACATTGTTGATGCCGACAGAAACTATTCGCGGAAACGCAGTGCGTATGGTTCACACGAACAAATCCTTTCGCTTGTGCCTGTGGGGAATTACCAGGTTCTCGACGTCGGCTCGGGGTCTGGATTGCTCGCTGCCGATCTGGTTGAAAAAGGCGCCGTGGTTACAGCGGTTGATATTGAATTCGATGCACAAACAAGGCGCAAGGACGTAAGCTATATCGAGATTGATCTTGATACGCCAAACCAGCCAGACTTCGGCCGTCGTTACGACTACGTCATTGCAGCAGACTTGATCGAACACTTGAGACATGCCGACCCCTTCGTGCGCAATCTCCACAGGTCCTTGAAAAGCGACGGCAAGCTGATCTTGTCTACGCCCAACATCGCAATCTGGTTTTATCGCCTGAGCCTTTTAATCGGACGATTCAACTATGGTGACAAGGGAACTCTCGACCGCACCCATGTCCATCTTTATACACTGGATACCATTCGTTTTTTACTGGAGAAAAACGGATTCTTCATCGAGGAGGTACATACCACTTCCCTGCCATTCGAAGTGGTATTCGAATCGGTAAGGCAGTCGCTGCCAATTCGAATGCTGGATTCCACCTACTATGCTTTAACCCGAATCTGGAAACGCATGTTCGCCTACCAGTTCGTACTTGTTGCCAGCATTACGCGATATGAAGCAGCCGGGAAGAATGAAGGCATACTGGTATCGCCGGATAAGTACTCAAATTGATCGCTCGCAATTGCGCATAAAATACAGATTTGTGATTTCTGGTAGATTAAATTGACCGATGCCCGGGTGGGCTATCGGCAACCCAGCTTGCTAACGGGAGCCATTAAATGTCGAACGAAAGCGACCCAGCACAATCCGCGTCTGACAGCACAGATGAATCCACGGGCGATGCCACTCAGGCAATGCCGTATGTCGCTCCCTGTCGTCGCCTGGAACCAACTGCCCCTTTCAGATGGCTACGTGCCGGCTGGCAGGATTTCAAGGCCGCCCCGTTTCCAAGCCTCAGCTTCGGTATCATTCTCACAATAACAAGCTGGTTACTGGCTTTCGCGGCGTGGAAGTTCGGCGGCCTGTTTGTGTTGATCGGCCTGGTTTCCGGATTTATTTTCGTCGGCCCAATAGTTGCCCTTCTGTTGTACAGCATCAGCAGTCAACTGGAGAAACAGCGTCAACCAAAACTGGTCTACTGCCTGTTCGAGAGTCGCCGCAATCTCGGCAACGAAGCACTAATGGGACTCATTTTGATGATTGTCCTGCTGCTATGGGCGCGCGCCGCTTCCATGGTCCACGTATTTTTCCCCATCGCCTCGGGATCACTTGCCGATATCCTCACCTTCCTCGCCATCGGCTCGATTGTCGGCTCGATCTTTGCGCTCATTATCTTTTGTGCTACCGCCTTTTCGCTACCGCTTATCATGGATCGTCAGATCGACATGATCACGGCCGTGATTACCAGCGTTAATGCCGTGTTGCGCAACAAGCCGGTCATGGCGATTTGGGCAGGCATCATCGTGGCCGGCCTGCTGATCTGTTTCCTGACCGGCTTTATCGCCATTGCGGTTATTATTCCGATTATCGGATTCGCCACCTGGCACGGTTATCGCGATACCATTGACGCCAGCGCGTGGCCGCTGAACGACGCACCGACTCACCCGTGAACCAAAAACCTGATGATAATAAACGTGCAGCTTTTTAAACCGTCATCCGCGCCAGCGTCCATGCTTCCATGAGCGTACTGAAGAGCCAGTTAAATCCTCGTTCGCCGGACTTCAAGTCGAATATCGATGTCATGGAGCAATCCCTTGACGAGATTCGTGAAGCTGCCGAAGTCGCGGCTCGTGGTGGCAGTGACAAGGCCAGGGCACGACATCTCGAACGCGGCAAAATCCTGCCACGGGAACGGGTAACGCGGCTGCTCGATTCAGGTTCAGCATTCCTTGAAACGGGACTGTTCGCGGCACACGGACTATATGACGGAGCGGCACCCGGTGCCGGCATCATCACCGGAATCGGTCGTATTTCAGGACACGAATGCATGATCGTCTGCAATGACGCGACGGTCAAAGGCGGCACCTATTATCCGCTGACCGTGAAGAAACATCTGCGCGCCCAGGAGATAGCCGAAGCCAACCGCCTGCCCTGTGTGTACCTGGTGGACTCCGGTGGCGCCAACCTGCCCAACCAGGACGAAGTGTTCCCGGACCGCGATCACTTCGGCCGGATTTTCTATAACCAGGCAAACATGTCGGCCAAGGGCATTCCACAGATCGCCGTGGTCATGGGTTCATGCACCGCCGGCGGCGCTTATGTACCGGCGATGTCGGACGAGTCGATCATCGTTCGCGAACAGGGCACCATATTTCTCGGTGGACCGCCGCTGGTGAAGGCGGCAACCGGCGAAGTGGTCAGCGCCGAGGATCTCGGCGGCGCCGATGTGCATACCCGTCTGTCCGGGGTGGCCGATCATTACGCTCGCGACGACAGCCACGCACTGGCGTTGGCGCGGCGTCTGGTGTCAAACCTGAATCTCGCCAAACCGGACGGCCCCCAACGCATTGCAGCGGAACAACCGCTCTACGATCCCCGTGAACTGTATGGGGTAATACCGGCCGACACCCGCACGCCTTACGATGTTCGTGAAGTCATCGCACGATTGGTGGATGGCTCGCGGCTCGACGAATTCAAGACCCGCTACGGCACCACGCTGGTGTGTGGATTTGCCCATATTCACGGCATTCCGGTTGGCATTATCGCCAACAACGGCGTGCTGTTTTCAGAGTCTGCCGTGAAAGGCGCGCATTTCGTCGAGTTGTGCTGCCAGCGGCATATTCCGCTTATTTTTCTGCAGAACATCACCGGCTTCATGGTGGGTCGCAAGTATGAGGCCGGCGGAATTGCCAAGGATGGTGCCAAGTTGGTGACTGCGGTGGCGACGGCACAGGTACCGAAGGTAACCATGATTATCGGCGGCAGCTTCGGCGCGGGTAATTACGGCATGTGCGGCCGCGCCTACAGTCCGCGATTTTTATGGATGTGGCCCAATGCACGCATCTCGGTAATGGGCGGTGAACAGGCGGCCGGCGTGCTCGCCACGGTTCGTCGCGACGGTATCGAACGTTCAGGTGGCAGTTGGAGTGCCGAGGAAGAACGCGAATTCAAGCAGCCGATCATCGACCAGTTCGAGCTTGAAGGTCATCCCCTGTATGCCTCTGCACGGCTGTGGGATGACGGCATCGTCGATCCCGCCAAGAGTCGCGACGTACTGGCGCTATCGCTATCGGCCAGCCTCAATGCAACCATCGAGGACACCCGTTTCGGCGTGTTCAGAATGTAATGCCATAACTCACATATACAGATTCGCGCTTATACGATGTTCGACAAAATTCTCATTGCCAATCGCGGTGAAATCGCCTGCCGGGTGATCCGCAGCGCACGTCAGCTCGGCGTGGCCACGGTCGCGGTATATTCCGATGCCGACCGCGATGCCCTGCATGTACATCTGGCAGACGAGGCGGTGCGAATCGGCCCGGCAGAGGCCACACAGAGTTATCTCGACATCGACCGGATCATCAACGCGGCGACAATGACCGGCGCCGAGGCCATTCATCCCGGATACGGATTCCTGTCTGAAAATCCGAAGCTGGTTGAAGCCTGTCAGGCCGCTAATATCGTATTCATCGGTCCGCCAGCCGATGCCATCCGCGCCATGGGCCTGAAAGACGCGGCCAAGGCGCTCATGCATGAGGCCGGCGTTCCGATTGTGCCCGGCTACCATGGCGATCAGCAGGAAGAATCGTTTTTAGCCGAACGTGCCGGGGAAATCGGCTATCCGGTGTTGATCAAGGCGCGCGCGGGTGGCGGCGGCAAGGGCATGCGTCGGGTGGAATCGAGTAAGGATTTTGGCGCAGCCCTCGACAGTGCGCGACGCGAGGCGACGGCGGCTTTCGGCGATGATCAGGTGCTGGTGGAAAAATATGTCGATCATCCTCGACATATCGAAGTGCAGGTATTTGCCGACAACCATGGCGAGGCGGTTTACCTGTTCGAACGCGATTGTTCGCTACAGCGCCGCCACCAGAAAATCATCGAGGAAGCCCCCGCTCCGGGGATGCCCGAGAACATGCGTCGTGCCATGGGTGAATCGGCGGTGCGTGCCGCCAAGGCGGTGGGTTACAGCGGCGCCGGCACGGTCGAATTTATCGTTGACGCATCGCATGGGCTCAATCCTGATCGCTACTACTTCATGGAGATGAACACTCGCTTGCAGGTGGAACATCCGGTCACCGAGGCCATCACCGGACACGACCTGGTGGCCTGGCAACTGCGAGTGGCTGCGGGTCAACCGCTGCCGGTCAAACAGGAGGAACTGTCCATCAATGGCCACGCCTTCGAGGCACGAGTCTACGCGGAAGATCCGGATCGCGGCTTCCTGCCCGCCACCGGTACCCTGACCTACCTTAACCTGCCTGAGGAAGTTGCACGGGTCGACAGCGGCGTACGCATGGACGATGTCATCTCGCCCTACTATGACCCGATGCTGGCCAAGATAATCGTTCACGGAGCTGACCGCGCCACGGCGCTGAACCGGTTATCGCTGGCACTGAAAGCGTGCCATATAGCCGGCTGCAAAACCAACGTCGGTTTCCTGACGAGGCTGGCCCGGTTGCCGGCCATGGTATCAGCCGATGTGGATACGCACCTGGTCGAGAAGCACATCGATGAATTGATTCAATCCGACGAACCGCCGTTCGAGGCCATTATCATCGGCGCGTTATGTGCCTCGGGCTTTGCCGTCAAGCCCAGCGGCAGTGAACCTTTCGACACCCTGATCGGCTGGCGACATTTCGCCAGCGCACGTCACTATGTGCATTTGTCCCGTGGCGATAAAACCTGGCAACTGGAACTGGTCAGCGATATCGAAGGCAGCGTGAAGTTGTGGCTCGACGATCGTGAAGTCAGTGCGCGAGTCACCCGTGCCGATGCGAACAGAATTCGTGTCATCATCGATGACCGACAACTCACCACTGGTCTTTATCTTGATATAACCAGCGTGACCCTGTTTATTGATGGCGAGACCTGGCGTTTCGAGCTACCCGATCATTTGAGCGGCGAAGGCGATAGCGAAGCGGCTGAAGATATCGTCCGGGCGCCGATGCCGGGACGCATCATTACACTTAAAGTCGCAGTCGGCGATCACGTTACTACCGGTGACACACTGGCCGTGATCGAGGCAATGAAAATGGAACACGCGCTCAAGGCCACCCGCGATGGCACCATTGAAGGTGTTTCAGTCGCCACTGGCGACCAGGTTGAAGAAGGCGCCATCATCATATCGCTTGCCAAGGAATCGGGCTGACCATCAACCGAGTAATAGAATATGAACTCCAGTAATCCCGTTTACCTGTTTGAAGCCAGTGACAAACCTTCATTAAAGGAGTTTTCCGTGCCGCTTGTCAAAGCGACAGAAGAGTCGGTGAAAGGCTATGGTTGCCTGATGGATGACCCGGAGAATGTCGAGATTGAGATCGTTACATGGCCCGCCCAAGGCTGGCGACCGGTTGATGACGATACCGGTAACCAGGGTGGTTACGTCGAGGGCATATTCAAGGGCGAATGGCAGGGTGATACCCTGATGGGTAGTAATGATGCGGTCAACGGTCACTACGTTCTCGGCTGGTCTACCGACCCGCAAATGGCTTCATCGGAACGACAATCCGCTTCGCGTGACAAAGTATTGCTTTGGCACTTCAACTACCATCCCGATGGCGGCCAACTGTTCTTTCCCCTGGAACCGAAACCGTTTGTGGTACCGGTGGCGCTGCCCGGTGACGACCTGACTCCTGACAAGGTCATTGCCTTCTGGCTCGATGGCAGCAAGGGTTTGTATATTCATCCCGGCATATGGCACGAAGGCATTTTCCCGGCTGAAGACAGCCAGCGATTTCTCGACCGACAAGGACGGGTACACGCCCGTGTAAGCTGTGATTTCGGCGAAGAGTTTGGCGTCTATCTGTCTGTACCCCTGAAACTGGATGCAGAGTAATAATCATTCGATTCATTACCATCAACATCAAAATTTCCAACTTTAAATTCGCCGCGCTGATTCTGCTTGGGTTGTCGTATTCAGGGCTGGCGACAGCCAACGAAAATCCCTTCAAGCCCAACTGGCTGGCCGTATCGGATTCTGAAGAACTTGAAAGAACATGGCGCTCGGCATTTGTCGCTTTACCCGAAGCGCTTGGGAATCAGTTCGGTTACCTGTTAAACGATGAAGTGTCGCTGAATGATTCAATCCTGAACAAACTAAAAGGCGAAAAATTACCCTTGCTGGTGTTTATCGGATCCTGTGAGGGTCTCGGTCATCACCGGGAGGATATCGAACGATTCGCACAACTCGGCTTTGTGGTCATTGCACCGGATTCCATGGCCCGAAAACACAGGCCGTATGGTTGTTATGAAGACCAGGAAATTTATACAAAATACCATGACATCGGTATTGCCTTTCAAAAAGCTGAACTTGATTATGCGGTCGAGCGAATGCAATCGTTACCATGGGTTAACCAGGAACAGCGATTTTTATTTGGCAGTGGTACCGGCGGGATGGTGGTGGCGCACTATCAGGGCTCGGAATTTACCGGCCATGTAATTGAAGGGTGGGGATGTAATCATCCCCATAGCGTATTCAACGGTATCTGGGCACCTGTAAACGTGCGTATTTATTCAGTGGTGTCCAAAAATGATCGGTGGTTCAAGGACAAGCCCGGATTCGAAATCGATTGTGCGCGATATCTAAATGACCGACCCGACAGCGAGGCAATCGTTCTCGACCGACCGGCCCACTATGTCAGTTGGTATCCAGGATCTCGAACAAAGTTGATTCGGTTTCTGACACGAGACCTCGATGTCGATCATGCTGCCCTCATTGACGATACACCTGTCGTTATTGAATCGAGTGAAAACGGCATCGTAATTCGTCCCAGGTGGTCTGTTGAAGATGTATATGCGATGGCGAGTGAACACTGTAAAAAGTTTGCAAAAACAAGCTATATTTCAGGGGAACCGAATCATGATACGTATCGATTTATTTGTTCGTGATACCTGAAAAGCCATTTAGGAAATCGACCCATGAGTCAACAAAAAACCAGTAATTCCAGCCGTCTCGATCAGGTGGTTGCCGACGCGCATCGCGCCCGCGATGAACGTGAGCGCGGATATCGTGAGCGTGCACTCAAAATGTATCCGTGGATCTGCGGCCGCTGTAGCCGTGAATTCGATCACAGCAATCTTCGCGAGCTAACCGTTCATCATCGCGATCATGATCATGACAACAATCCGGAGGACGGCAGCAACTGGGAGTTGTTGTGTGTCTACTGTCACGATAACGAGCACGCTCGTTATGTGGATGCACATAGTTCATCGCCACAACAAACCAGCAGCAAAACATCGACCCATCGTCCACTGGCCGGACTCGCCGATCTGTTGAAAAAAAGCAAATGACCGTTTAAAACTGCTGATTATATGGATCGCTCGGGATTGAATCTCATAAACACCGGAGGTTACTTATGCTGAAGTCACTCGCCATCTTATTGATTATCTCGTTCGCCGTTATAAGCTTGACCAGCGACCTTCGAGCCGCCGAGATAAAGATTGATGAATGGCAGGTGCCCTACCCCAATTCTCGACCGCGCGATCCTTACGTACACCCGGACGGGCGGGTCTGGTTTTGCGGTCAGGCAGGTGGCTATCTCGCCTGGTTCGACCCCATCAACGTATTATTCGGCAAGGTTAATCTCGATGACGGCGCCAAACCTCACAACCTGATAATCGATGCCGACGGCGACATCTGGTTCGCTGCCAACAGCCTGCCATACATCGGTCGCCTGGATCCGGAAACGGGTGAGATCAAACGCTATGTCATGCCGCAAGAAACGGCTCGCGATCCACATACTCTGGTATTCGACGGAGTCGGCAATATCTGGTTTACGCTACAGCAGGGGAATGCCGTGGGACGTCTCAATATGGGCAGCGGCAAGATCGATTTGATCGACATGCCCGTATCCGGTGCGAGACCGTACGGTATCAAGGTGGATCGCGAGGGTAGGCCGTGGGTGGCTCTGTTCGGCACACATTCACTGGCGACGATCGACCCCGAAACACTTGATCTCGATCTCATCGAACTTCCCCGCTTTGAGGCGCGGCCGCGTCGCCTTGAGATCACCACCGATGGCAGCATCTGGTATGCCGACTATGCTGGAGGATTTATCGGTCGCTATCGGCCATCCGATGGTTCATTCGATGAGTGGGCGTTACCCGGCGGTGAGTCCTCGCGACCATACGGAACCGCATTGGATGATCAGGATATCCTGTGGATCGCAATGGGCGGCAACCCCAATCGTCTGGTTGGTTTCGACACTAATGAAAAAAAGTTTACCCCCATAACCCAGATTCCAAACGCCCGCGGTTCGATTCGTCATATGTTTTATCACCGACCGGCACAACAGATCTGGTTGGGCGAAGATACGAACTTTATCGCACGGATTCGGCTGAAGCCCGCAAAGTGAACGGGTTTCAGCTTGCCCTTTGACAGAGGCGGGGCTAAAGTTGTCAGACATTACGTAAACAAGTATCTAGCTGGAGGAAATTAAAATTGACCATCACACGATTTAGCGCCGCCATCGGCGCTGCCCTTCTGCTCGCCCACGGCGCTCAGGCGAATGATCCCGACAGTTGCAAAGCTGTGCGTTTCTCTGACGTCGGCTGGACAGACATCACCGCCACCACCGCTGCTACATCAGTGGTACTGGGAGCACTGGGTTACGAGCCCTCCGCCACCGTGCTGTCAGTTCCGGTGACATACGCGAGTCTTGAGAACAACGACATCGACGTGTTCCTCGGTAACTGGATGCCGACCATGGAAGCGGATATCGCACCATATCGGGAAAAAGGCACGGTTGAGACCATTGGCCGAAACCTTGAAGGGGCCAAGTACACCCTCGCCGCCAATTCCTATGCTGCCGCCCTTGGCGTCAAGGGCTTCGCCGACATAGCCGGTATTCGCGACCAACTCGACGGCAAGATATACGGTATCGAACCTGGCAATGACGGCAACCGTCTGATCCAGGACATGATTGCTCAGGACGCATTCGGACTCAAAGGTTTCGAGGTGGTCGAATCCAGCGAGCAGGGCATGTTGGCTCAGGTCGCTCGCGCCGACCGACGCAAAGAACCGGTTATATTCCTCGGCTGGGAACCACATCCGATGAATGCCAATTTCGACCTGACCTATCTCACTGGCGGCGACGACTTCTTCGGCCCGAATCTTGGCGGTGCAGAGGTCTACACCAATACCCGTGCCGGTTATGTGAAGGAATGTCCGAATGTCGGTAAGCTGATCAAGAATCTTGAGTTCTCCCTGGCCATGGAAAACGAGATCATGGGTGCGATTCTTGACGACGGCATGGAACCCGAAATGGCTGCCGCTGCCTGGCTCAAGAAGAACCCCGGCGTAATCGACGGTTGGCTCGACGGTGTGACGACTGTTGACGGTGGCGATGCAATGGCCGCAGTCAAATCCAATCTCAAACTGTAATCCATCATCCGGCCCCGCTTGCGAAGCGGGGCCTTTTTTCGGGCTTGCTTAGCATACTGACATGTACGATTGGCTAACCGAACACAAGATCCCCCTCGGCAAGTGGATCGCCGATATGGTCGACTGGATGCTCGATCACATGGCGTGGCTATTCGATGCCTTCTCTGAAGGTCTCGGCGCGACCATCGAGGGCTTTATCGAGGCCATGCTGTGGCTGCCGCCGCTACTGCTGATGGTGGTGTTTGCGGGAATCGGCTGGTACCTGCATCGTTCGTGGAAACTGGTGGCGCTGATCGTTCTGTCACTGCTGCTGGTGATCAACCTCGGCTATTGGGAGGAAACGGTCTACACCCTCGGATTAGTGGTCTTCTCCACGGTTTTTTGTATCGTTATCGGCGTGCCCACGGGTATCGCCGCCGCACATCGGCCATGGCTCTATTCGGCACTGCGACCGGTGCTCGATCTGATGCAAACCATCCCGACATTCGTCTACCTGATACCCACCATGATCATGTTCGGTCTGGGGTTGGTGCCGGGTCTTATTTCAACGGTGATTTTTGCCATACCGGCACCCATCCGCCTGACCTACCTCGGCGTATCCGGGGTGCCGTCGGCACTGCGTGAAGCCGGTTCGTCATTCGGCGCGACCAACCGCCAGTTGCTGTGGAAAATTGAACTGCCCCATGCCATGCCGACCATCATGGCGGGCGTCACCCAGTGCATTATGCTGTCGCTTTCCATGGTGGTCATTGCCGCCATGGTAGGCGCGCCGGGTCTCGGTATCCCGGTACTGCGGGCATTGAATACGGTGAATATCGCCAAAGGTTTCGAAGCGGGCCTGGCCATCGTGGTCATCGCCATACTCCTTGATCGGGTGTGCAAACAGCGCGATAAACCCGGCGGTGGGGGAAACTAGATGAATCCGGCTGTCGAATTCAAGAATGTCGATATCATCTTCGGCGATCAGCCCGCCGATGCCCTGAAACTGCTCGACGAGGGTGCCGATCGACAGCAGATTCTCAGCAAAACCGGCAGCGTGCTCGGTGTCGCTGGCGCTAACCTGACTGTCGAGCCGGGCGAGGTGTGCGTGTTGATGGGCCTGTCCGGTTCGGGCAAATCGACCCTGCTGCGGGCAGTCAATGGTTTGAATCGCGTCACCCGGGGTGAGGTACTCGTTCAGGACGGTGAATCATCTGTCGATGTGGCCAGCTGCAATGAATCGACTTTGCGGGCGCTTCGCATGAACCGGGTTGCCATGGTGTTTCAGCAGTTCGCCCTGCTGCCGTGGCGCACGGTGGCGGAAAATGTCGGTCTCGGACTGGAACTACGTGGCATGCCCAAGGCCAAGCGTAACCGCGTGGTTGATGAAAAACTCGAGCTGGTCAGTCTCGAACAATGGAGCGGCAAATACGCCCACGAGTTATCCGGCGGCATGCAGCAACGCGTCGGTCTGGCTCGCGCCTTTGCCACCGATGCCGATATTCTGTTAATGGACGAGCCCTTCTCGGCGCTCGATCCGCTCATCAGGACACATCTTCAGGATGAACTGATGTCTTTGCAGACGACGCTCAACAAGACCATATTATTTGTCAGTCACGACCTCGATGAAGCGCTGAAGATCGGTACCCACATCGCGATTATGGAAGGCGGTCGTATTGTTCAATTCGGCACGCCCGAAGACATTGTGCTGTCTCCCGCCAATAATTATGTCGCCGACTTTGTCGCGCACATGAATCCTTTGAACGTACTGCGTGGCGCCTCGCTGATGACGGCCACCGTCGACCTGCCGAAAGACGGTGACGCGGTTATTCTCGACGACAAGGGGCACTATCGCGCCCACCTCGATCTGGCCGGCGGAATCCGTTCAATCACCTGCGATGGCGCACCACTTGACGTTGTTGAATTCAATGGCGATGTCGAGAAGCATCCTGATCGCATCAATGGCATACCGGCACTCGCTCCTGACGTCATCATGAAAACTGCCATCCAGTATTGCGAGCTGAGTGGTCACCTGGTTGTCATGGTCAACGACGGCCAGATGGCCGGAGTGATCGGCAATCGCGAAATTTACCGGGGCATTCTTCGTCAGGCTGGCGCCGTTTAACTAAACCGCCCGGATAACCCTGTTTTTAAGTACACTATGGTATTGAACGCCAGTTCAATATCCTCACGTACACTAAGCTATTACGCCGGTATTCGTCTTGTGCTGCGCTCCTCCAGAGCTTTATAGGCAGGCATACCAGGCAACCGTTTTTACACACATCGATCAGGTCACGGATCGCGTTGAAATTTTTGGAAAATGGCATCGTCAAACCCCTTATCTGATTCCAGCACCCCGCTCCCTGATCCCTCGCCTGCGACGCTCATACTGCTGGTGGCACTGACTGCGTCGGCACCGGTTTCACTGCAAATTTTCCTGCCGACCCTGCCGGCAATCAAAAACCATTTCGCGGTCAGCGCCGGCGTTGTTCAGTACACCCTGACACTGGCGATTCTTGCCAACGCTTTTGCCACCCTCGCCTACGGCCCGTTATCGGACCGTTTCGGTCGCCGACCGGTGCTGCTGGGCGGCCTCACGCTGTTCGTCGCGGGCAGTATTGCAGCCATATTCGCTAACCAGATCCACCTTTTGATTGCTGCGCGTATTCTTCAGTCGGCCGGAGCAGCGGCAGGGCTGGTGCTGGCGCGGACAATAATTCGCGACCTCTACGATACCGAACGGGCTGCGCGAGCGATCGCCTACCTAACCATGGCCATGGTGGTCGCGCCGATGATATCGCCGACGATCGGCGCGCTACTGATCGATGCCTTCGGCTGGCGCGCAGTATTCGTTGCATTGGCCGGATTCGCTGTTGTACTTTGTCTGTGGGCCTACACTTCCCTGGCGGAAACACGACCATCCGCCAGTGCCTCAGGAAACGGTGTCGGTCTCGTTACCGGCGCCATCATGTTATTGAAACGGCCGCAATTTTTGGCCTTCACATTTCAATCCACCTTCGCCATCAGTACGTTTTTCTCCTTTCTGGCCGGCGCAGCCTATTTCATGGTGGATGTACTCGGTCGCACCGCCACCGAGTACGGGCTGTATTTCATGATGGTTTCCGGCTGCTACATGGTGGGCAACTTTCTCTCGGCCAGGACGGTTCGACATTTTGGTCTTGAGCGGCTAATCATTACCGGATCCAGTCTCTCGTTCGGTGCCGTTATTCTCTCCCTGATACTGTTGGTCAACGGGTACTGGGAGCCGCTATCCCTGTTCGCCCCCGTGTCGCTCGCCGCCATCGGCAATGGCCTGAGCATCCCCAATTCAATGGCGGGAGCAATGAGTATCGATCGTAATCTCGCTGGAACAGCTTCCGGCGTGCTTGGCTTTTCGCAAATGTTCTTCTCAGCGCTGGTGGCTCAGGCGGTAGGGGAGCTTGAAAATGGCACGCCCTATCCTATGGCATGGTTCATGGTAGTTTGTGCGGCGCTTTCCCTCGGCGGTTATCTCGCTGCCAGATTCTTGCCGAAAAGTCAGCGGTGTAGATAAAACCATCCGAAGTGACGATAGTGAATAAGGGTCAAGACGAGAACAGCCGTATCAGCAGGTGGACCCGCGCGGTGCAACGAATTCTGACCCCTGCAAGTGTTGGCCGCCGTCGTATCCTGATTGCAATGGCCGCCACCCTGGTGGGCGCTGTTGCCGTTCGATTCACTTCGAAAGAGGTAAAAAATGCGAGCGATCAGGAACTCTTCTCCGCGCTAGCTGATCGCCTGCTTCCTGCCGTTGATAATAATCCCGGCGTCGTAATGCTTGGTATCGATCAGCAATTTTTTAACGATCTCAAGGGCAATTCGTCGCGCACGTCCATGTTGAACGACATTATGGGTATCCTCAAAAAAGCACAATTTACCGAGCTATCCGAGGCGCAACAAATTCAGTTTATTGAAGATATTTTCAGCGAGGATAAGAACCCACACAAACGCCAGCTGCAATTCATGGTGGATAACCTGGTCAAGCGTTATTACGCAGACTCGAGATCCTGGCCGGCGCTCGACTATCATCCGCCGCAACCCCTTGGCTACGCCGAGTACGCCGACTGCGCCGAGTCGCAATCAACAACATGACGTCAGATGATGAAGTTGATATCTGCGTTGTCGGCTCGGGAGCGAGTGGCTCGGTAATTGCTGCCGAACTTGCCCGCATCGGCTACTCGGTGGTGATACTTGAATCCGGTCAGGCACTTCACCGCGAGGCCATTCCGACGGCAAAACCCGACTGGGAACATCGCACGTCGGATTTCTATCGCTCCGGCCAGACGGATCCTTCATTTGGACAGAAAGACCCTGTTGTCTACGGCCCCACCGGTGACCGGCGATTTCGCGTCAGTCGTTTCCGCGGTGTCGGTGGGTCAACGATGCACTACGAAGGGTTCTATACCCGCATCCACCCGGGCGATATACATCGCCGGCGCGACACCGGGATGGGTGCCGATTGGCCAATTAAATACGCCGAGTTGACCCCCCACTATGATCGGGTTGAAAAGATGCTCGGTGTCTCCGGTGCACTGGATAATCGCTTCGAACCGGAACGCCCTGCTTATCCCAATCCCGCCATTGCCATGAGTTGCGCGGTCAAGCAGGTCAAAGTCGGCTGCGACCGACTCGGCTTGAATGCCGCCCATGCACCACTCGCTATCATTTCGCGACCCGCGCCGGGACGCGGTTCCTGTAACTTCTGCGGCGCCTGCTGGTTCGGCTGCATGCAGGGTGCCATCAGCAATGCTTCGCAGACATATATACCCGTGGCGGTTCGACATGGCGCCCGACTTGTGACGGGTGCAACGGTCAGCAGGGTGACCGTCGATCGGCGTGGACGTCGCGCCGATGGGGTTGAATACCTTGATGATAATGGCGCCCTGCACAAGGTGCGCGCCCGCCGGGTGGTGCTGTGCGGCAATGGCATCGAGACACCGAGGTTATTACTGATGTCCTCGCGAACCGACTTCCCCGATGGTTTGGCCAATGAATCCGGATTGGTGGGGCGATATTTTACCGCTCACTGTCATGTCAGCCTTGCGGGTTCATTCGATCATCGAATCAACGCCTATAAAGGCCCAAACATTAACGGCATGGTTCAGGATTTCTGGGACCATCGGGATGACCGTGATTTCGCCGGTGGCTATGTGATCGCCCTGCGCAATGCCGAACTCGGACCGTATTATCACTACCATCGGCATGTGCGTAAACGGGGCTTGTTTGGTGAGCATCTGGTGTCCAGGATGCAAAACAGCTTCGGCCACGGCGTGAACATCTCAGCCTACGGCGAACATTTTTCCAGCGCCGACGACCGGGTGGATCTCGACCCGGTTCGAACGGATTCAAAAGGTCTGCCGGTACCGCGCGTCACCATACGCCAGGGTGATAACGAGATTGCCATGCAGCAACACATGCGACAAAAACTCGACGATATACTTCAAGCGTCGGGGGCGCACGATATCCGTATCATCACCGCTAGCGGAAATCTCGGCACCCATTTGCTCGGCACCTGCCGAATGGGATCAGATCCAAAGACATCCGTCACCGACGCCAGTGGCAAGACGCATCAGATTGAAGGTCTGTACATCGCCGACGGTTCCCTGTTCCCAACCACGACGCCGGCCAATCCGACCCTGACTATCCAGGCACTGGCGACCCGTATCGCCCATCTGATAGCGCGTGGTGACGGGCGCTCCCTCGCCACGATTTAATCCACCGCGAACCATGCAACGCATAATCCTGTCCCGCGACCAGGCCAGACGCATCGCCATCTCAAGCCAGGGACTTGGCAGCAGCCGTTTCGGCAGGGGTCGACACGGAGCGCGACGTGCCATCGAACACCTTGGCTACGTACAGATCGATACTATCTCGGTGGTGGAACGCGCCCATCATCACACCCTGTGGAATCGCGTTTCCGGATACCGTAACCATCATCTTGACGCACTCATAAAAGATCGCAGCATATTCGAATACTGGTCGCACGCCGCTGCCTTTCTCCCCATGCGCGACTATCGATTCTGCCTGCCTCGTATGCAGGCAATCGCCGCCGGTGAGCGTCACTGGTATCCACCCGATAAACGCCTGATGCGTGCGGTGCTTGCGCGGGTTCGTGCCGACGGACCACTGCGTGCAGCAGACTTCGAAGCACACACTGGAACCAGCGGCATGTGGCAATGGGGGCCGATCAAAATGGCCCTTGAAAGATTGTTCATGGAAGGCAAGCTGCTGGTAACCCGGCGAGATAATTTTCAAAAGGTATTTGACCTGGCTGAGCGCGTCATCCCGACCGGTACCGACACCCGCATGCCGTCATCAAGCGAACACGCGCATCATCTTGTCGATCGATACATTGCCGCCCATGGCATCGCCCGTACCACAGAGATCGGCCATCTTCGACGCAATCGCAACGCCATCCAAACAGCCATTGATGAACAACTTGAATCAGGGCAACTGATGGCCGTGAAGATACGCGGTGTCGATGTCGACTATATTGCCGGCGTCGATTTCGAGGATCGTCTATCGAAACGCATTCCGCGCCAGCGGGCGTTGTTACTGTCGCCTTTCGATAATTTGGTCATTCATCGCCAACGGTTGTTAAACCTGTTCGACTTCGATTATCGACTGGAATGCTACGTACCGAAGGCCCGTCGACAGTACGGCTATTTCTGCCTGCCAATTATCTGGCGCGGCCGAATGGTCGGCCGTCTCGACGCCAAGGCATCACGGGATCGAGGTGTATTCACACTGATAAAACTCATGCTCGAACCGGCCGTACAATCCAGTAACCGTAATCAATCAGGAATCAAAAAGCTCACCGATCTGGCAGATGCCGTATGCATGAGCCTGGTTGAATTCGCGCGCTATACCGGCTGCCGGCAAATCGTGATAGGAGACACCGATCCGCCGGCGTTGAGTGCATTGCTCAAACAATGTGTCCGTCCGTTGAATGATGTCACGGTTTCCACCCCCTCATTAGCTGGATAGTCGGACGGTATCCTGCTCTGCCTCGATACGTCGCAATACTAATGACAAAACGGTCGGAGATTATATAAACGGATAATCCATCATTCACCGTTTTCACAACGCCAAATATCACAGTTCTTGGTGGACTACGCGGCCCTCATCCACCTCACCCTCATCCACCTCATATGTGCAACGCAGTCATCCCGTAATAGGGTCCAGACTCCGGCATCAGGGTTACCGTCGCCTACCGATATGGCAAGGCCGCATCGGATGGTGTCCCT
>BQJD01000058.1 GCA_021604525.1 marine bacterium B5-7
TTAATCCTAACGCCACACGAAGCCCCTTCTGTTAATTCGTCTGGTTCGGCCAATTTCTAGATGAAGAATGAAAATTGGCGTGGCGTCAGTTCCCACCGCATATAGTGATGGAATCTGACAAACAGGTTCAACATGGCCATTCTCTGGACAGCCCGAGCACACAGGCGCCTAATTTGTTTTGGCTTTCATCTGAGTGGTTTTGCTTTCATCTGAGTTTGTGAGTGTGCCATCACGAGATCGGGTCATACAGTTTGTTCGCGCCAAAGGCATCAATAAGGTTCTGATCTTGAAGTTTCGGAAGGGCCACTAGATCTCGGTTCGATCATTTGAAAGAGATGACTGTAATCGTCCGTCCACAAAAATTTTCTGAGAGGGAGCCACGAATGAATTGAAGTTCACAAAGGCTTCTTATAGAAACCTATTGTTGCTCGCGACCAGGACCCACTCACACATAGGGGACCCCAAATCATTTACCGCCACTGGATATAGGCGGAAAACTCTCGACAACTTTTTCTCAACGCCCCAATATCGGATACCCGTTTGTTCAGGGAACCGGTAGACAATTTACGAACTAATCGTGATAATGGTTTCCTGAAATCGCGGGCACAGGTGCGTGACGTGTAAAAAAGGCAGTTGAGCATCATGGCAGATTTCATTCTGCTAGAACCTTTTTGCGATATCCATCTCGTCCTGGATCCAAACTTCCGGCGCGACCCCACCGACCCCGAGACCTCGCTCAACAATCTTGAGCTGAGAGTATTCGAGGCTGAGAGGAACGGTCTGAGACACGACCTAGAGGTCGTCACCAATGACTTGGAATTTGATTTTTTCGATCCCGCCGCCTCTACCCAAAGCCCCGGTGCCGGGGTGCTCCCGCCAACCATCGACCAAGATCGTATTGATCGGGATATCGTCCACCTGGCCTTCGACAGCAACACCGGGATTCGCACACTCGAGCCAAGAGGAGTCGGGACGGTTTTCATGCAGATCCGCTACCTCGATCCCGAGTTGCAGGACGATGCGGGGGTGCAGGTTGAATACCACTATCTCGTGGCACGTATCCAAGTCCACCAAGCAATGAACGGATGGTGGTTTGGCAATAATTCCCTGTCGGTGTATCAGGATCCTGATTTCGCGCACAGCCAGATATCTCTCTATGCATTGTTCGATAGAGATGCGGCGCACGGTGGGGTTGTGGGTGATATCACGGGACACGGTTATGTTCAGCTTTCATCCGATAATCGTGCGGTTGTGGAATTGGACACCAACTTTCCCAACGGCAATCAATACCGCGACCGCGTCCGTGGGGTATCCGCTGGGGAAACGACGATCGAAGGCGATCTCCTGCAAGAAGTTGATCTTCTCACCGTACGCTGTATAAACCTTCGAAGCGATCCAACGGACCCGCCGAATCCGGTGCTCGATAGAGTAACCGGCAACTTCAATGGGACGGTACCTCGTCGAACACGGCACAACATTCTTTTCCTGGGTGAAGGATTCAGGGCATCGGACTTTGATCGCTTTCAAGAGACCGTGAAAAAACTGTCGCATGATTTGTTTGATTGCAAACGGCACAGCCCATTTAACCTTTTAAAAGATGGGTTCAACATTTGGAGCCACTTTGCACAATCAGTAGAGAATGGCATAACGATTGCTCCTGAAATGTCTTTGGCTACGGGAAGGGCGATTCCCTGGAAAGAAACGCCCAAAAAAGGCAGTCCGCAGGGATCGTATTCGCTACGCGAGCTGATTATCCTCATTGGACTACCGATTCCCCTTATAGACTCGGCCTTGTCCAACGATGCGTTAAGAACTCGTTGGAATGCCGCTAACAGCGTGCCGCGGCTGATGGGATTTCAGCGAAATCGCGCCGTCAACAACGTTGTGGATGAATGGAAGAAGCTGACGCCCGCAGGTATTCCGCAGACGCGGGATACCTTTTACGGGATGCAGCAGGGGTCGCGCTGGGGCGACCGTGAGTCTGAAAAACACATCCACGACGACATGGTCGTTCCACCTGTGCTGGGGGACCCCAATAACCGACAGGTGGATTTCGCGAAACGCATGCATACATGGTTCGAGGCGAGGGTCAGGGACCCCAGATCCTTGGTGCACGACCCACGACGCTCCGCGCCGGAATTCACCCGCTTCAGACACGAGTTGATCATTAGGCACATCGCCAGGTTTGCGGATCCTCGAGTGGTGGCCACCGATCCAGATCACCTCGTTGGAGTAGTGTGGGACAGAAATATTGACCCGGATCCCAGCGCCCCCGAACGTCAAGTCAATAGTGCAGGTCTCGTCTGCATCCTGACCAACCACGAAGGAGCCCGTGGTAGGGCGGAGCGGCGTGTGGAGGTGCGCATCGCACTCGGCACGGATCATAAGTACAGTTTCGAAGTAGATCGCAGCGATCCTGACTTTCGGCCGCTGAACATGACACAGAAAATCAAACCGAAGTTGTCCAGTGTATTAAACATTTTGGCCCACGAGTTCGGACATTCTTTCAATCTTGGAGACGAGTACGACCGCCGACGCCGTGGCGCCAGCCACAGCGTCGAACAATCCGACAACCTCACGTATGTGCGAAGCATTGAGATTCCTCCTAAGCCCGGGAACATCCGCAATTTGGACTTTCCCACTCCAGTTGACCCGAACAATGTGAAGTGGGCAACCCTGCACCGCATCAAGCAGGCCGATATGCTCGAAACTCCAAGCGAAGTCACAGGGAGTCAGATCACCGTCACGCTTACAGAGGGTCAAACACGGCGCTGGCGTAAGGCGAGAGACCAGGGCACTCCGGTTTTCCTGCGGCGAGACAAAATTAGACTCCGCGACTACAACCTCTTGCGAACACTGGGCGATCACTTCTTCGACTGCAACGATTTCACACTGAATCGCTGGCGAGTAGACGGTCCTAACCCCGGCCCGCATAATTTCACCACTTTCCCGCAACTCGTCGATTTCATGAATGCCAATGATCCCAACGGTCACTGGACGTTTGATAATTTCGAGAGCATCAATGGCGGAGATCCGACCCGGGACTATGGTTCGATGTTCATCATTACGAATTGCAGGCCAGATGAGAATGTCGAACACGAAGTGCGATTTTCACGCAAGCGAAAGCAGCTCCCGATCACGGATGAAGACCTATTGCAATTGACTATCAACAGTATTCCCGATACCCAGACCATCGTTCTCACCGGCGCCCCGCCTCATACAAGGTCTTTTCCCGCAGGCAGTGTGCTCTACATCCCCAAACAAGAATTCGGTCAGCCGGCTAACCTCGTCAAGACCGGCGTAATGACATTTATGCGAGCCTTCAGTTGGGATCCCTCGCTACCTCCTGGTAGGGCGCTCTCTGAGAATCACAACAAAGATGCACAGAATCTCAGCGATCCCCCAGACGGTGGCAAGCCTGATGATCCTGAGGAAGTGCCAGGGGTGAAGGCACCGTGTTGTGCTCGGTACACACTTCTTGGGCTATATGAGGGTGGCAGCGATGCCACCGTCCGGGTTTACCGGCCAGCCGGGGGTTGCAAGATGCGAGCGTCTCAAGGTGAGGACGAGGAAGGCCAATTTTGCTTTGTGTGCAAATATCTTATCGTTAACCGGGTTGATCCCTCGAAGCACGCTGAGCTGGATGATTGTGAGTATCCCTGAGTATGGCAAACGGCGACCGTGACACTCTAAGCATTCTGGTTGAAGAAACTGGAAACCTTCTTATGCCCCTGCGCGAGGCGATTGCGTCTCCGGCCACCTTCATCACGTTCATGGCACGAATGGGTTGGGGTGTGGATGAAATTCCAACGCCGATCGCGGACCTAGCAAGCAGCCTTAATGCCGTCTTCATAGCACTGGAAAGGGTGAGAGACGGGGATCAGGATCCCGCCACGATCGAAGGTCTGCGCAAAAATATCAGGGATGTCTATACCGACATCCGAAGCCTTAGAAATGCCCAAGACAGTACGTTCCCATCACACCTGAATGCGGACAACTTCAAGGCGGAATTCCCCACGCAGCTAGCCGAAAACCTCGTTGCGGACTATCTCACTAGACATTACTCAGGCATCGCATTTGCCCTGCGTATTCTGGGTCTCATGCGTATCGACTATCAGCGGGAAATCGGCAACCGCCCATCCTTCGTACGCTATGCATTTCGCTTCACCGATCTCGCCGATGTTATCGACGACCCTGCATTAATTTTCCAGAATGCCTTTGGCTGGGGCACCGATGACTTCAAGGTCGATTTTCTGTTCGATCAAATCGAAAACCTTTTGATTACGCTTCGTGTTGCGGTGACTCGCGGTATCTTCGAGACCGATACCGCAGAGCAGTTGGAGGGGGGCATACTGGTTCCTGGCGATCCTGAGCGCGAGGCCGTGACCGCTGTCTTCTTAGAACGTCAGCGAACCAACGGAAGACTGGCAGCAGAGTTGCGATTAATTGAGCTGCCAGGTGACGACATCATCAAACCAGGCTTCGCGGTCATGCCATCTTTTAATGGTGTGCTGGGTTTGCGCATGCAAGTGGCTGATGACGTGGCCGTCACGATCGACAGCAGTCTGAATCTTGTGGGCGGCTTGGGACTGATTCTGCGACCTGAGCAGGAACCCAAGATACTTGTCGGGTTTGGAGGAGAAGATGCACCTACAGAAGTGGAAGCCGAACTAAAAGCATCAATTGAATACCAGAGGGAGGACATTGATCCGACGGTAGTACTCGGCCACCGCAACGGCAGTCGCCTGGAGTTTCAGAGGATCTCGGGCCGCGCGGGGCTCTCACTTGATAAGACCAACCCGCGCAAGGAGTTGTTTGTTGAATCGGACTTGCAAGGCGGTAAACTGGTGATTTCTGCTGGCGAAGGCGATCAGTTCTTGCAGAAGATTCTTCCGAAAGACGGGATTGAGACAAACTTTGAGCTGACGCTTGGATTTTCCAATGTACGCGGTTTTTATTTTGGCGGCAGTGGTGGTGTCGAGATCCAAGTTCCCGTTCATCTGGATCTTGGCCTTATTGAGGTTCCCACTCTCACACTTGGCTTCCAACCAACAAACGGAACGATTCCCATCAATCTGGGTGCCGACATCAAAGCCAACTTGGGTCCACTCACGGCCGTGGTGGAAAACCTTGGTCTTATCGCCAAATTTTCTTTTCCCGATGAGGGCGGTAATCTCGGCCCCCTTGATGTCGACATTGGCTTCAAACCCCCGACGGGGGTGGGCTTGTCTCTGGATGGTGGTGGGTTCAAGGGCGGCGGGTTTCTCAAGTTTGAGCGGGACGAAGCCCGCTACGTGGGCATCCTGGAACTGGAGTTCCAAAACAAGATCGCGCTCAAGGCGATTGGGTTGTTGACCACGCGACTTCCAGACGACGAGTCGGGGTTCTCACTCCTCATCCTGATCACCGCGGAATTCACTCCCATTCAGCTGGGATATGGGTTTACGCTGAATGGCGTGGGCGGCCTACTCGGATTAAACCGCACCATGCGGATCGAGCGCCTACGCACCGGGATTCGGGACAACACCTTATCCTCCATTTTGTTTCCGCCCGACCCGGTCGCCAATGCCAGCCGCATCATCAGCGACTTACGTCAGGTCTTTCCCCCCCAAAGCGGGCGGTTTGTGTTTGGGCCGATGGGCAAACTCGGCTGGGGCACCCCCACGCTCATCACGCTTGATCTGGGTCTGGCGCTGGAAATGCCGGAACCGGTCACGTTGGCCCTCCTGGGTGTGCTCAAGGCGCAGCTCCCTGACGAGGAAAAACCCCTTCTGAAGTTGCAAGTTAATTTCCTGGGCATAGTCGACTTCCAAAAAGAGCAGTTGTCGTTTGATGCCACAATCTACGATTCGAAGCTGTTGACCTTTCCGCTGGCTGGCGACATGGCCGTGCGTCTGAACTGGGGCGCGGACCCCAACTTCTTACTCACCGTGGGAGGCTTTCATCCCGCCTATAAGCCCCCCGCCATGACGCTGCCTCCACTCAAACGCATGACCGTGCAGTTGCTGTCGGGCAACAACCCGCGCCTGACGCTGGAGAGCTACTTTGCCATCACCTCCAACACGGTGCAATTCGGGGCCATGATTGAACTCTATGCGGGGGCGGGGTCCTTTAACGTCTATGGCATACTGGCCTTTGATACCCTCTTTCGGTTTTCCCCGTTTTATTTTGTGGCGGAGATTAAGGCCATGTTGGCCTTACGTCGAGGGTCGAAGAGTATAGCCAGTATTGGCTTAGCGCTGACCCTGGAAGGGACCACCCCCTGGAAGGCCAAAGGGACCGCGACGCTCAAGCTCTGTTGGTTTATCAAGGTCAAGGTCAGGTTCACGAAGACGTTCGGGCAGGTGGTGGATACACGCCTCGATGATCTGAACGTCCTGCCGCTCATCACTATGGCGTTGAAGGCGCCGGGGAATTGGGAGGCGCGCTTGCCCGCCCGCCGACATCTCCTAGTCAGTCTGAAGGACATGGATACGGCATCCCAAACAATCATCGCGCATCCCTTGGGCGTCCTGTCGGTCAGCCAAAAAGTGGTGCCCTTGAATGTCCGAATTGATACGGTTGGGCACCAGCATCCGCGGGATGGGAACGAATTTCGAGTGACCCAGGTTCTGATCAACGGACAAGCTCACACGCCGAGTACCGCCAGGGAGTCGTTTGCCCCGGCCCAGTTTTTTCACAAGAGTGATGAGGAGAAGCTGTCGAGTCAATCATTCGAACAGTACGACAGCGGAATACGCCTCTCGGACACCGAGGCGTTCGAGTCGTCCCATGTGGTCCGGCGCGAGGTCGACTATGAGCTGAGCTACATTGATTCGCAGCGGGATCTGCCTCGGCCACCGACACGGGTGCGCCCATACGGCTTGGCGTTCCAGGCCTGGGCTGCCGGTGGTACGATTGCGAGATCTCCCCTGTCTCATGCACACACAAGGAAATCCGCATTGGCGCCTCAGTCGGTGCGGGTGGAGCAGGAATCCTTTGCGGTGGTGACTGTGAATGAGTTGGCCCCGGCTGCCGCCGATCATGTTCGCCGGAGCGAAGCGGAGGCATTGAGGTATATGAAGGAACTCATTGCTCAAACCCCGGGCCTGACTGGACGCCTGCAGACCGTCCCGGCCTTTGAACTGAATTAGGACAGCATCATGAATGACCCGTTGGCGATGTATACCTTTCTCCCCTGGCTGAAACAGGGGATCGGTCGACGGATTAGCACGATTGATACGCTAGGCAATCCATCAACCTTGATTGAGCGTGCAACTATCGACATCAGTCTGAGCGTCAATAGCACCGCACCCATCAGCAACCAGGTTCACTTGGTGGGCCCTGGTGATGTCGTGGGCATTAATCCACGCGCGATCATTAAAACCGAACCACGGAATTGGATAACCGATTTCGAACCGAACTATTTGCCGTTCATCGAATTCTACGAGGAAGATTTTCCCTGGCGTTATACACCCGCAGCCGCCACGGGAGAACACCGGCTAAGGCCCTGGCTGGTTCTAGCCATACTCGCCGAAGACGAGTTCACACGCAGGCCGGTGCCTGGTGCACCGCTTAACACCGTCACCCTAACGAAAAATCCAACAGAACTCCTTCCGGCCAGTGACCAAACTTGGGCTTGGGCCCACGTTCACGTCAGCCGGGACTTGACGAACGATAGCCAACATAGTGTCGCGCAGGCCATTGACGCACTCGAAAACCTTGTTGGACAAAATTCAGATAACGCATCTTCGCGCTTGTTGTGCCCACGCAGGCTGAAACCGAACACTGGATATTTTGCCTTTGTTATTCCGACCTTCGAGACAGGCAGATTAGCAGGACTCGGACAGTCGACCCTCGGTGTCGACGCGCTGAAACCATCCTGGGGCAGCGGACAATCCGATGTGGATTATCCTGTTTACTACGAATGGTTTTTTCGCACCGGCGAACGGGGTGACTTTGAATTTCTCGTGAAACTGCTCAAGGCTCGTTCGGTCGACGCACGAGTCGGTATCCGTGATATGGATATGCAGGCTCCCAACTATGGCGTATCGGGGATGAAAGAGCCTCCGGTGATCGGGTTAGAAGGCGCATTGCGAGCACCGAACACAATATCGCGACCACCCAGTTGGCCGCTGGATTCGTCAACTGCGTTTACCACGGAGTTGCAACAGGCGGTTAATTTACAGGCTGATTTATTAAAAGATCCCGGCCCAACCAGTCATCCTGATCCGATTATCAGCCCCCCTCTATACGGTCGTTGGCATGCGAAAGTTGAAAGGCTGGATGTGAATGACCATGATTGGATTCACCAGTTAAACGGAGATCCACGACTGCGAGTGCCCAGCGGTTTGGGGACCAAAGCCATTCAGGCTAATCAAGAAGATTACATGCAGAGGGCCTGGCGACAGTTGGGCGATGTGTTGGAGGTCAATCGTAAAATCCGACATGCACAGCTCGCGTTGGTCGCCAGCCATCGTATTTTTACAGAAAAAATTCTGACGCTATCCAATGATCAGGTCATTGCAACAGTTCAAACGGTTCTGCCCCGGGTTAAAGATAGCCAGGCAACGTTGCACAAACGGGTACAACAGAGTCGATTACCGCTCGCAGCGGTGCGCCCTGCATTTCGTCGTGTTATCCGTCCACGCGGCGTCCTGATGAAGAAAGTGTTGCAAAACGATCCTGGGAATAAAGAGTCGATGCTTGTACGCATGAACACCGGTCAGCTGGCTGCGGCACCCAAGAAAACTGCACCGAAAAAACAAATTTCACTCGACAACGCGGCAAAAAAAGTCAAGCGAACATCCCTGCCCGATCGAGTATTGAATCCCGTGTCATCTAAGCCTGTTAAGCCTGTGATTCCTAAAAAGCCAACATCGTCGCCCGGTAGAATAGTGCGCACCGCGTCCCGCCCTATGCCCGTGATTCCTAAATTGAAGTCCGTCGAGAACATCGTCGGTGAACAGGGCTTGAATGTGAACATTCTCAAAGGTGTTCCGTTTCGCCAGGTCTTTAAGATCACAGAGCCCGGGAAGAGACCACCCTTGCCCGGTCCAGGCAAGCCACGGGCCGACAGTAAAGAAGCCTTAGGGTTTCGTGCCGCATTGACCGATCTGCATGCCAGATTTGATATCCAAATGCCAAAGCCACCCCCCCGTAAACCACTGGTTCTTCAAGCCACAGTACTCACACTGAAAGACTCGTTGAACCCAGCGAAAACTATCCCAAAACGGATTCGTTCAATGATCGCAATTCCACCAGCGTTCAGACCAAATCGGCCCGTTGAGACGATCGAGCCGATCATGGCGCATCCAGTGTTTGCAGACCCAATGTATGTGCCACTGCGTGACCAATCACCGGAATTATTGATTCCAAACCTGAACCTTATCCCAATGAACACGATTGCGTTGCTGGAAACGAATCGTCGATTCATCGAAGCCTATATGGTGGGTTTAAACCACGAAATGAGCCGCGAACTGCTGTGGCGGGAATATCCGACAGACCAACGTGGTAGTTATTTTCGCCAATTTTGGGATGTCAGTGAGGCGTTGAATCACGAACTGGATAAAACCCCGGCCGAAATTGAAGAGGCCCTCCTTGACGTTCAACCCATTCATACCTGGGGAAAAGATTCAAAGTTGGGGGATCATGCCGGCCGGGACTTACCGACTGGTGCTGAGCAAAAGGCCCGTTTAGTCGTGGTGATTCGTGGTGATCTGCTCAAGAAGTATCCGACCGCCGTCATTTTTGCTCAGCGAGCCAAATGGGCCAAAGACGAAAATGGCGCAGATATCAGAGTTCTGGACCAAACGAGTCCGGAGGAAAATCTGAACGAGCCGATTTTCAAGGCCGAAATAGAACCCGATTTGAAATTTCTTGGTTTCGATTTGACTGCCGTGGTTGCCAAGGGCAGTAAAAAACCCAGCAACAACGATCCTGGTTGGTTTTTTGTTATCAAAGAGCGACCTGGAGAGCCGCGCTTCGGTCTGGATCTGCCTAGCGACAATACCCCACCAAAGGAGTGGAACGAATTAGCTTGGAACCACTTGGCGATTCCCGAGCCGATTAGTTTTATTGATTTGGATGCCGGCCTCGTCCCCGAAGCCATAGCAGGGTTGCCGGATGCCGGCATTCGATGGGGGAGTAATTCAGCGGATATGGCCTACGTGTTATTTCAGTCACCGGTCATGGTCGCCTTTCACGCCGCCGATATGCTATCGGGCTTGGATTCGCAGAGTTGATTCAATGATGACATTTAGAGAACAACAACAACTTGTCCGAGACTTGCGACAACAACGCGACATGGCAGAACAATCTTTGCGACTCCATCGAACCCGACTGGCCGCCAAGCAAGTGCTGCTCGCACATGGACATCGCCGCGTGACAGGGGCCACAACCGATATTGCACGACTGGAAAGGGAAATAGCACAACTGGCAAGCACGGTAAACAATGCTCATGGCACATTAACTGCCGCGAAGCATGCGCTGACCGAAGCCGTGCGAGCTTTTACCCTCTTGGACAATCCCCGCCAATTGATCGAAGAGTTAAACGACCGGCTGCCCATTCTCCTGTTACCTGTGCGAATCGAAACCCGGTTTATGACGGAAAACAACAGCACGGAACTGTGGGTACGTATCTTTCCGGACGATATTGCGGTGCACAGTCATGAGAAGGGGTTAACGGTCGATGAAGTTGAAAGTGGACTCACGTATTGGCGGGAATTATGGCACGCGCGACAACAAGAGGAGGATGCTCAACGTGAAACCCAGAAAAAGGGTGCATGGCGTGCCTTAGCCGGCGAGTTTGGCTCAACCCGAGCTGCGTGGGTTGCCCGGGAAACGGAGCCCGACACACTTGATGTGAACGAGCCGAGCCAACTTGTGTTCCCGACTTTTGATCCGGAAACATTAAAGCAGGAATCGTGGACACAAGCACCCCGCTCAAAAGTGATGCCCGACCGCTTCGTCGTCACCTTGTATGCGGAACAAACCAAGATAGCCGAAGTTGTCGGTGCGCAGATTCCCGATCCATTGATCACTGGTCCGGATCCGCAGCTAAGCGAAGAAGAACTTGTTCAGCGGGGCGGAGACATCTTGCCAGGTCCCAATCTAGATTGGCTCTACGATTTTGATCGGGCCGTTGAGCTGGGTATGGCCGTACGTGTGCCGTTAACGGAACCACGCCAGATCGATCGACTGTTGGTCATGGGATTACGATTGTCATCGGATGAGCAGGATAGCAAGTCGCTTCTTGAAGAATTGCTGGATAATCATCATTACTCCCAGGACGGGATGGGATTAATTCTCCAGGGCACGCCGACCAATAACACCGATGCACAAGGCTCCGGATTCAGTAGCGTTGATCCCGGCGCTGAACGCGGCTATGCAGTGGAAACCGGCGAAGCGATGTTCGAGCTAACGGACCAATACGACATGCGCAGCGACGCGCAGCGACTCATCCAAGCATTAGGGATCGACCACTCGCTGATGCAACATGTCGAACAGGCCGACCGATTTGATGTACGCGAGGCACAGCTCATGAACACAGCCCTTTGGCCTGCGACCGCCGGGTATTTCATAGAAGAGCTGATCGGATTGAGCCCGGATACGGTACGCCGCGTGCGTGACTTTTTTATCTCCCATGTGGCTGGGCGAGGAACATTACCGGCGTTGCGCGTTGGGATCCAGCCATATGGCATCTTACCAACGAGTTCATTTGAACGATGGAAATTTTCATCTGCCGTAAACGATCCGCAAGATGTGCCGTTCATGCGCAATGTACACAAGGTATTGACTCGCCTGGATCAAGAGTGGGCTCGGAGTATCGATCGCGTCTCACATGTTCACAAACAGGGAGATTCATTCGATCATCTACTCAGTACCTTGGGATTGCACGCGACATCAGTGCAATATCATCGTCGCCATGGGGTCGGTCGGGAGTATATTTGGAACTATCAGCAGTTTACGTTCACGGATGAAATCGCGAAAGTCATTCAGGCCCACCTCGTGAATGAGTCGGAAAAATTACTCCAGGAACTCGGCCTGGATTTTACCAAACCACCCAAGATCACTGAACTTGCCTTCTTTAAAAGACAGGATGACATCACCGACCCGCTTATCGAAGATGTAGACGCTGCGGAGAACGAACGTTGGTCGGAGAAAGACCCACTTCAATCTCTCTACAAAATCGACGAGGTGAGGGTGAACTATATCGGTTGGTTAGTCGCCGGCACCATCGACGATATTAAGCGGCAACAATTCCTGAACGAGACGGATGAACGCCAACCAATTCCGAAAGCGCTCTTGTATCGTATGTTGCGACGTGCCTTGCTGCTCGCCTATCACGACACAACGTTGCAACTGTATGAAAACCACGGTGTCGTTGAGTCCGTTGCGCGTCGTGAGATCGAATTATCTAATGTACGTGCCAAGCGAACGGTTACCCGTTGGGAGTTTATGGAAGCAAAGATTGCCCAAGTCTTACCGCAAGTCAGTCGCGCCAACATCTCGCTTGTAGAATTCCTACAAACTCCGGAGGGCAAGAGCCGTCCTGAAGCGTCTTTTCTCGGGGAGGTCAGAGACTCACTCGCTGGGTTATCCGAGTTAAGCACCGCAAGCTTAGAGCGCCTGTTTGCCGAGCATTTGGATCTGTGCAGCTACCGGCTTGATGCCTGGCAGACCGGGTTGTTTACGGAACGCCTCGAAAGATTGCGCAACCTGCAAGAAGATTCAGCCGAGGCGACGACCGGAATCTACCTGGGCGCTTTTGGTTGGTTGGAAAATATCAAACCTGGCGGGCCTGCGGTGCCGGTCTCTCCAGAGGAAATCCCAGAATCGTTGCTTGAACCCGAAAAGGGACGGATTATTGCACAACCTGATAACGCCGGCTTTATCGCCGCACCCTCTGTCAATCATGCCACGACGGCAGCCGTGTTACGTAATGCCTACTTAACGCATGCCGATTCGGCTCATCCTGAGCGAATGGCTGTCAATTTGTGTTCGGAACGTGTTCGCACCGCACTGCAGTTTCTTGACGGGATACGTAACGGTCAGGAACTTGGTGCATTGCTAGGATATCAGTTTGAACGGGGGCTTAGTGATCGTCACGACGATCCTTCTCTTAGCCAGTTTATTCCCGCATTTCGAAAACACTACCCGTTAGTGGCAGATAAGATCACGCCAGGTGAATCAGGAGACCAGATAGAAACCAAAGAAGCCAGAAACGTATTCGACGGCTATACGTTGATAGAACAGACGATATTAAGGGACGATCCAATAGGGTATCCCTACAAGGTTGAGGGATTGCCGCCCAATAATAGCGCTAACAAGCAACAGGTGAAGGCGATCAAGGCCGAAGTCGAGCGCATGGCTGATTCGTTGGATGCAATTGCAGACCTTTCGTTAGCAGAGAGCGTGTATCAGCTTGCGCAGGGGAATATGGAACGCAGCGGGGCGATGATGCAGGCGATGACCCAGGGAAACCATCCGCCAGAGCCGGACATCGTGCGAACACCCCGCAGTGGGTCAACAATGACCCATCGCATGATGCTCAATCTGGACTCGGTCGGAAACCCAACGGCCTGGCCTGGTGACATCAGTCCCCGGGCGGCCATGGAGCCGAGCCTCAACGAGTGGTTAGGACAAATTCTCGGCAGTCCTGAACGCATCAGATTCATCATCGAAAGGAGCCAGCCCGAGGAGCGCGACTCTAGCCTTACGATCGTTGACCTCGGCATGCAACCGATTGATCTTGTGTATATGCTGACCGAGGAACTTGGCGAAAAAGACGGCGCAGCCAACCGGGACGATACGACTGAACTGGATCGGCGAATCGTTCATGCCTTTCGCAAAAAAATGCAGAGTAGCGGGACGTCCGAGGTTGGCGATGTGACAATTTCGTTCGTGCAACGCGATTCATCGTGGACAAACGAGGACAAGACCGTATTCGAATTACTACCGCTCCTACAAAACTTACGAGAGCTGATAACTGGATGCCGTCCATTGTCGGCGGAGGATCTACGCTTGCCCTCTGAGGCCAATGAAGAAGAGCATCCCAACCCCAAAGGTTACGATGACGAAGCCGTCAAAGCACGAGTGAGTAAGGCACTCACCACACTTCAAAACGCCTTTGACCAGCTGACCGAGGCATTGTCCAGCGCAGAGGAAGACTCCGCAGGCGAACAAGAGTTCACTGAACTTGCCGGGTCACTCTTCGTGCTCGCCGGATTCGGCCTTCCGGATGCCTTCCCCAAGCAGCGAGCGGAATTGCTCTCGCAAGCTTCTCGCGTTCGCGATGTGGCGCAATCCAAACTAAAGCAAGCCGATGACCTCATGGCCTTACGCAATCTCACGCCGGATAGGATTGCCTCCTTAAGTGTTGAGGATAGAATTGAGATTTATCGTCATGCCGCTCGAAGCATTCTTGATGAATCATTTAATCTATTGCCAACATTTTTGATCAATAATTCAGATGAAGTTGCCGCTGCGGTTGAATTTCGCGATGCGGGGTCTGGATTGAACCTAACGCGCTTTTCGAACAATGCTCTCATCGTCGACGAGTGGCTGCAAGGTGTCGCCAGAGTGCGTGACAAAATGGCCTTGGTTGAGGAAGTCGTCACGTTCAACGATGCATTCGAACATGCCGATTGGGTGTTGAAGCCTTTACAGCTGCCTTTTTTGGAATCAGATCATTGGATAGCCGTGAAATATCCGGCGCCTGACCCAAACAATCCGGATGACACCAACGCCTTTCAACCCGAAGGGGATTATCTTTCAATAGTGCAACTCGTTCCGAGTGGCCAGTTCGATGCGGCCGCTAACCAGATCGGTCTTCTTATTGACGAATGGACTGAAACTATTCCGAATAAAATCGAGACCAGCGGAATTGCCGTGCATTACAATCAGCCGGGGTCCCAACCGCCGCAAGCGTTATTGCTGGCTATCACTCCTGAGGTCACCGGCAACTGGACCTGGGATGATCTTGAAGCCATCCTCCTTGATACGATGATTCGCGCCAAAAAACGTGCGGTTGAACCTGAGCATCTCGGGCTTACCCCTTTTGCACAGATTCTTCCCGCAATTCTCACGGCTGTATCAAGCAAACCCTTTGCAACCATATCCACAGATCTTGTGAATCAAACGGAAGTGGCCTTCTCTGATCTTGAGAGCTAACGGGACAATATGGACCAGAAAATAAAAGTTTCCCCTTCAATGTTTCTGCAGAAAAAATTTCGCCCAGCGGTGATAACCTGGAACCGCTTGGAAGGACGGCCGCGTCGTGAAGACTTCGACCGCAGCTTACGCGCAGAGGTACGCGACGCCCTCTGGATGTTGTGTCGCCAATGGCAATTTGGTGAGTTTCGCGGTGAAGATGCCGGATCGGCACTTCTCGCCAAAGTGCAACTCGATACGACACGCCTGAACCGCTATGCGGCAAAAACAGACCCTGCGGTCGCCTATGACGATACTGTTCCCCTTGAGACTCAAGTCGAGTGCGAGCCGATTCCACGAGATTTGCGAACACGCATTCAGATGGGTCGTCACTGGCTTGCCATACTTAAACAACAGGGGTTGCAAGCACATTACGGATTATACATTCAAGAATATGCGTTCAAAGAACCGGCTGACGATGAACAACGGGCACAGCTGGAAAGCGATGCACGGGCGCATCAACTTTTTCGTGCAGTCCAACACAGAATTGCGGACGGAGAGCAACTGATGAACGCCGTCGCAGGAGGTCAACACGACCAGTTCGTTGATGACAGTTCAATGACCGGGGATGAAAAAACCAGGGCAAGGCTTGCAGCCGTAGAGTATCAAACCTGGTTTACACGGCTTTATCACGCCCCACAAGCTGAGGAAGTTACTGCCTGGGCGCCCTCGTACCTTGAATATCAATTCAACTGCGCAGCTTCCATCGATAGCGCGACGGAAGAACAGGTCGTGCTGGCGGCTGAACAGTATCACCACGGAAATTTGGATTGGTATGCATTCGACATCGATCCACAAAACCGCCTTAAAGATGCTCAGGGGGCGACGACTCCGGCTTCACATTATCGATCTGAAAATCCAGTTACCTTCATTCCCAACGCGATCGAGTTTAGCGGAATGCCCAATAGACGTTGGTGGGAATTTGAAGATCGCAAAACTGATTTGGGAAGTCTGCGCGCAGGCACAACGGACTTACCTTTGTTGATGCTTGCAGAGTTTGGACTCATCTATGGAAACGACTGGAGCGTATTACCATATGATTTAGAAGTCGGTTCACTCAGCGATGTCCGCGGAATAGTGATGACCGACGTATTCGGGATCAGGACATTTATCCGCCCTACCACGGAAACAATCAACACGGATCCGCGACACTGGTGTATGTACAACTTATCGAAAAACGACCAAAATTCCCAACCCGACACACGGATATTTCTTGCACCGGCAATCGCTAAACTCCAGGAGGGTCGCCCTATCGAACGGGTCTTGCTGGCACGTGATGAGATGGCAAACATGGTCTGGGGCGTCGAGGATATCGTGCCGGGGACAATCGGCTCGGGAACCAGAGGTTACGAGGCGGCTAACGACCTCCAGCGATTTTTCGCGCGCGATCAATCCGGTGAACCACCGCCTGATGATATCACGACAGAAGCAAAGATCCGGTACAAGTTGGGCACAACCGTGCCTGAAAACTGGATACCCTTCATCGCAGTTCGTCAACCTGGTTCCAATCGAGAAATTCGCTTGCAACGCGCAGCCATGCCCCGCTTGGGAACGGCCGACTTGGTGACGCCCAGAGGCAAATTGCTACGTCACGGACTCGATCAGGTTGCCCCGAAGCCCTATTTTATCCACGAGGAAGAGATTCCCAAGGCTGGTGCAGTGGTATCAAGGTCCTATCAACGCACCCGGTGGTGGGACGGACGTATTTACACCTGGCTCGGACGTCGAAAACGTGTTGGACGGGGAGAAGCGTCCAGTTCCCTCGAATTCGATCAGATACATGTCAAGAATACGTCTAGTAATTGACCTTGTGTCGTGTGTTCGACAAGGGGATTGTAGAATATTTTTCATATTTTGCCTTTTCAACATCATATGAGTGACAGAAATCAGCATGATGAACCATGGGAAGGGCTTAAAAAGACGCGTCCAGTCCTGCATCATGCCAATGGGAAAACTGCAGTTGATGGGGCGAGCGGAGCATACGTGAGGACGGCCAAGCGGTGTGAAAGACGCTGGCAGCATTCCAACACTCCCACAAATTAATTAGAGCCTCACAGACTCCTGTCATTTGATGTTCCTTATGCGATCGAAGACAGTCATCCCTAGTCTTGTGTTGATAGGCATCGCACTGTTGGTAGGATGCGCGGCAATGCCCCCTAAACATCAGGAGAATCTGTGCACGATTTTCGACCAATACCCCGAATGGTACGATGCGGCCAAAGAATCCCAGGACAGGTGGGGCACGCCGCCCCACATTCTCATGGCCTTCGTAAAACAGGAGTCGTCGTTTCGCCACGACGCGATGCCCCCATGGGATTGGTTTCTTTTCATTCCTCTCGGACGCCAATCGTCAGCGGAAGGCTATGCCCAAGCCAAAGATGAGACATGGGAGGAATATGAGGATGAGACCGGT
>BQJD01000059.1 GCA_021604525.1 marine bacterium B5-7
CCTGTAATCACGAACCGTACTTGGCTTGAGATCGCGTTCAACTAAGTAGGTATCTAGAACCTCCTGTAGCGTTACTGAAGCTGCCTTTTGCTCTCGCTTGATCTGTACAGGGCTAATGCCTGTCTCAGCAGTCTGAGAGACAGTAGAAGCCGCCCTTTCACGAGCCAATGGGACCGACAAGTCGGGGAAGCGGCCTACCGGAACTCGCTGAGTCTTTCCGTTGGCCCTGATAATAGAAAAATAGGTTTTGACACCCTTTGGCGTCACGTAGATACCGAGTTTCGGCTCTTTGGTGTCTCGATAGTAGGTACGAGTCTGCGGGGTTGGTAAAGCATCAAGGGCTGTCTTGGTGAAATGGAGCTTAATCGCGGCCACGATTCCTCTCTCAGATTCTGGTTCACTTTTGGTTCACTTCTGTACAGTCAGAAGTGTATATCAGCAGTAAACTAGAGTAAAACGTTTTTTATATTGTTTTTCTGATACTTATGAGCTTATTGCATCAAACCATAGTGTTTTAAAGAGGTTCCATAATCCGCCTGATTAGGACTCATAATCCATTGGTCGTAGGTTCAAGTCCTACCGGGCCCACCAAATTTCAAACCAACTGTGAAAGAAAAGTTCTCGCTGGGATAATCGCAGGTCTTTCCATTTTGAAGACATCACGATCTACATATTCACCATCAAGTGCAACTTGAAAAATGTGTTTTACCGATAATTGATTTCCAAAGCGCTCAAGATTTGGAGACAAAGATTCTTTCATTGTCGATTTTACCTCAACTAGAAACCACGGATTTCCATCTTTAGACACAAGAAAATCAACTTCTCGCTTTTCCTTATCTCGCAGGAAATAAAGTTGATAGTCACCAAATCCCTGATCTGTCCAAAAGTGGACTGACTTTAATAGATGTGATGCAATAAAATTTTCATTTCGAGAACCCACATCACTACATTGAGCCCAATCCCACAAATAGTATTTCGGTTCCTTAAGCAACGATCTAGTAACATTTTTTGTCCAGGGTCGGATGGAAAAGCAGAAATACATTGCCTCCAATATTGAGATCCATCGGCGAACAGTATCCACTGAAACTCTGACTTTTTTGGCAAGCTGCGAATAGCTGGTTAGTTGACCGACCTGATTCTTCAACAACGAAGCCAGCAGTTCCATTTGACCAATCTGCTGTACCCCCGTTAAGTCTCGAATATCCTCGTTGAGCAACTGTTGTTCCCTAAGCCTGCTCCAGCGGTTGAAGAATCTTTGATCCTTTTTTAAGTAAGGCTCCGGAAACCCTCCCCATCGATACAAATCCATATACTTATTATCATTCGGTTTAGATGGATTTCGAATTTCATTGGAGGGATATCGACGCTCTTTCAATTCACTAACAGATATAGGATGGAGGCGATAGTTGAAATAGCGCCCCATTAAGCTGTCTCCACCCTTTTTGAACACATCCATTCTTGCACTTCCGGTAACAAGAATTTGACAGTCTTTTTTATATCTATCATAGAATCCCTTTAGCAGTTGCTTCCAATTTGGGTATTTGTGAATCTCATCGAAAACAACCAGAATCGGATTCTCTCTTAACTGTTCCAAACCAACATGCTGGGCGATAGATTTACCACCTTTAAGAATGAGTTCACGATCACCTATATCGTCCCAGTTTAGATATGCGGTGTTTTTTTCAGATTGTATTGATAGGGCAAGAGTTGTTTTTCCCACCTGCCGCGGCCCGGAAACGAATGCCATTTGCGAATGGTCTGAAAAGTGTAACGCCAAGGAGGTTTCGTAAAGTCGCTTCATCCGACTATTTTAATGTTAATCGTAATATAGTCAAGACTATTTTACGATTCATCTAAATTTAGCTTCCCCCCCGAATGTAACAATTCTCAGACTAATTCGTTAAAGAAAGGGGCATTTTTGCATTCAAGATTTGAAAAACTAGTTGCCATAAGCTATTGATTTTATTGAGCTTCGAAATCAACAAACTTATAACAAATTTTGCACACTTTTATACAATTATTGTTTTCATTTGGATGATTGATAGAGCAGATCCCTCATAATCCATTGATAGTAGGTTAAAGTCCTACCGGGTCCACCATATAAAACAACCGTTTACGGGATTTCAGAGAAATTGAAACGCCATTGAACCAATCAAGTAATAATATGGTGCACGATTGGTGTACGAATTTAAATCAAGATTTTTACCCTATCCAACGGAAGAAGCGTGGCAGACAGTAAAACCATAATCGGACACCTTTTACCAACAGTATCTGACACCGTGAAGTGGACAGAAATATTGATTTGAACTATGGAAAGCAAGCGAAAAATCCATTTCAGGGCAACCACTGATCAGGGGAAGAGTAGATTGATGCCGAAATGAGATTTTCGACTTATGATTTGTAAATTTTGCGACAAAGACAAAAAGCTTTGCAAAAGCCACATCATCCCCGAGTCGTTTTTCAAATTCGGCCATGTGGCAAACGACAATCCATATTTGATTTCAAATAAAAACGATCACCATCCTCAACGGCGCCCGATCGGTGAGTATGACAATTCAATACTTTGCGCAAACTGCGAAAACGTTTTCAGTGTATGGGAGCAGTATGGTAAAGAAATTTTATTGGATAGGTTTCAAGAATTCTCCGAAATAGTCGAAGACGGTCAGCCCATTGGATCTTCATTAACCGACTGGAATTATGGCCAGTTAAAATTATTCTGCCTGTCTGTGGTTTGGCGTGCTAGCGTCTCAACTCAACCAATGTTCAAAAAAGTGAATCTGGGCCCACACGATGAACAGATAAGAAAACTGCTGGCCTCTCGGAATCCTACTGATCCTGATGACTATGCTATAAGCATCTTCAGATTTACTGGCGTTGATTATGGACTTCCAACATTGATGCCACTAAAAATCAGGAGTACTTACGGTTTAATATTTTATCGAATATATTGGGGTGATTTCTTTTTCGATATTAAAGTCGACAAACAACGCACGCCTGAGAAGTACACACTCGGAACCTTAATCCCTGGTGAGGCCCTAATTATTTATAACAGGAATATTCGCGAATCGCGCGAGTATGACATTTTACGGAAGATCGCCAGACACAATGAAAACAAAGGGCCTTTCAAGAACTAACGTCCAGGTGCGAACCGAAAATTAAAGCGACTGATATATTCGTAAAATTGCGGATTGGTCGGGATTGGGAGAGGCGTTTAAAAAGCACATCTCCTACTTTTTTGAAAAACCACAAACGTAGCTACTGAGTCATTTACTGCGGACTCAATCGCTTTCGTAAACGGAACAGTGCGATCGTGCCCAGAATTCCGAAGACTACCGGCCCCGTTACAGCGACGAGAGACACTGCAGTATCCAGCCCTGTCATTGACTCGGAATCCGGCCAGCTTGAAACCGGGTTTATAAACAACCCAAAATCCCAGAGCCAGTGAAGTAAAATGGCTGGCACAATACTACCCATACCGATGCGCACTGCCATAAACAGCAACCCACTGAATGTCGCCAGAATAGACTGGAATATCCCGGATTGGAAATCACCGGTTATAAATCCGTTCAGTACGTGCACCAGCCCAAATAATATGCTTACGCCTATAATGGCTGCCCAGTAGGAATAGCGTTTGTATAACCCGCTGAATAGTAACCCGCGAAACATCAGTTCCTCGCTAATGCCAACAAGAAGCGCATTTGCACAGATCCACACTATCTGCGATACAGGAAATGCTTGTTGGGTCAGGCCTCTTAGCAACAGCAGCGCGACAAAAACTGCGGCGATAAACGGCAAGATCCAACCTGCATCTGCCGCCATCGGAGTAAACCCTACCTCTTCCCGCACCCGGAAAATGAATACGGCGCCGATAGCAATGATCGCAGCGGTAAAAACCGACCACGTCAGACCGCTTTTAACCAGTTCCTCAAGCGTCGTGTCCCCTCCGGTGACATACGCAGCGATACCTACGGTGGCCGCAGTCCATAATACAAAGACAATCAAAACCCCTGGAAAAATGTCGGCGCCAATACTCAGATCATTCAACTTCCTGGACATTTTCTCTCCTCGATTTTCAGGGTTATTTATATATGATATGCACGGTGATCTATCGGGCGACTCCTCAATCCTTCGTGTCAGATAGTAGTCCAGGCAAATCATTTCCCTTGACAGCATAATACCGAGCAAACTGGCGTTCGGTTGATCTCAGCGTATTCGAGAAACAACTGTGTATCTATCCGGAACCGTAAGGTCAGCGGCATTCGTCGTGCCGGTGTATATCCACAATGCTGTCGGCGCGACCGTCTGCAATTGCCATTTGCAGACAATGATGGCCTCGGCGTTTGTACCAGATCGTGTACGCTGTGCTTCCCGATTTGAAAGAATCCACGTTTCGAAATCCCCGGTCCTCGAGTTCGCGCTCCGCACTGGACGCACGCAGACCCACAAGGTCGGAATAGTCCGCAGAACTCCCATATCCGTTCTGTGTACCACCGGATCCAGAAGAGCCATGTCTTTCACAGTCCGGTGGTAGCGTATCAGTCACAGAGTCGATTCGTTCTCTCATGGTAACTACGGTAATGCACTTTCTTTCAGAACGATTCCACCAGTTGGACCATTTGCGCCCTGAGCCACTTTGAGAATTTATAAATTGGAAGCCAAGATCTTCCAGTTCACGCTCACCGCTACGGGTCCGCATTCCCACCAGGTCCTGTATCTCATCCTTCAACTCGTTATCATTGTATTCCGGTTCATTACCGGAACTTTCGTCATCGCATATCACTTCCGGCTGTTTGAGGATCGAAGCATATCGACCATCCCGGGTACTGACAGCGATGCAAAGTTGTTCATCCGGACTCCACCAATACGCCACCGAGCTTCTTTTTAACTTTAGCGTCTTGATATGATAGTACCCACGTTCCTGAAGTTCTGATTCGCCTGAACTGGCGCGAACATCCAAAAGATCGTCCAGATCCCGCGGAGTCTGAGCCTGGGCAGCGGTTGTCAACAAAATAACCATGACGAGGCCAGATATGAAACTACGACACACTGGAAAAACCCTCCCATGTGGAAATGGAACAAAACATAAATGCCAGGAACAATGGAATAGCCTTTTTCTTTCTAAACATCTTCTCCACATCTCTTTTTGCAGGATTGAGGGTAATCAATTCAGGATTAATGACTCCGATTAGTTTAATGTGGGTGTTGATACGCGACTATCCGAACTACGCGAACGACTATCCATATTGCGATTGGAACGAGTACTAGCTTCACCGTAGAGTTTCAGATGGAAGCTCTCCAAATCTCTCGCGGTAAATCTGGGAAAAACGACCGAGATGCGTGATACCGCACTGGAGAGCGACACTCGTCACGTCAGAAAACAGTCCAGACTTAAGCATTTCATGTACATGCTCAAGACGAACAGACGTGAGATACTGCCTCGGCGTCATACCCAAATTTTTAAAACCGACCTGAAGACTACGGAGCGACACTCCCGTAGCCGCGGCGATGTCGGCGACCGTTATCGGCGCTCTGAAGTTTGCCTGTATGTATTCTTTAGCGCGGGCAACCATGCATGAAGTAGCATCATGCGATGCCTTACCCAGCTTAAGCGAACCGATATCCTGCAGAAACTGCACGAAAACCTCAACGAGAAGTGCTTCCATGAGCTGTGCCCGTTTGCCAGCTGTTGCGCCAATGTAAAAATCAAAGTTGTCCAGGACGTGATTGGTGAGTTCCGAAATGACCTGATCCGGTCCACCTGCACCTGAATTGTCTATGACAACATTCTCGACTTCGTCTACTCTCCGCTCGCCAGCAGCTGCGAGATAACGGTCTACCGTATCTAACATCAGGATAGTGGAAATGCCATTCATCACCTGATGAGCGGGTAGGAAATTGTGTTCAAAATCTCCTTGCCGCGTAACGGCGGCGTAACCGTTGCCGGTTTGCAATTGACCGTCGTCGTGGACGAGAAAAGCCGAACCCATCAGATTCTTCTCGTAAGTGATGTGGTTTGCATCGGGAATCCTGAATGAAACTTGGGTGCAATTGAATCGGGCCACTCCGACACTGCCATTTCCCAAAGAACCACCGACGTTATAAAAGAAACCTTGTTTGCGATCGTCAAACTTGAAACGAAGACCATTGGCGAAATCGCCATATGCATCCAGGAGACCGGACTCGTGAAGGTCTGATTCGATACTTTGAGCGTGCAATTCAAACATGCGTTAATTCACACTAATTTATACATGCATTACAGCATTCCAAATCCGCTATTAAGATTCTCGTGGTTCTATACAGAGCACAAAGTATAATAGGGTTGCATACAATATATCTGCCCGGATGGCTTTGTCATGAAGATACCCTTACAGCTGCCTCTAGTACTGCTCTTTTTCCTTTCGGTTATATGGGCAGGCAACCATAGAGCAGTTGCTTCAAACCCTTCCTTCTCCTGTAGTGACATCCGCCCCGGAAGCATTGAGGAAGTGATTTGCCAGGATGACAGACTATCCGAACTGGACAATACACTTGCAGAGGTCTACAGAAAGGCACGGGAACTGGTAAAAGGTGCTTCACCATCGTTCCTCCAGGCGGAGCAACGAGGCTGGATAAAGGGCCGCGATGAATGCTGGAAGGATGTCAACCAACACTCCTGTATCGAAGATCAATACCTGCGCCGTATTGCGGAACTGCAGGCCAGGTTCCAACTGGTACAGTCGGTGGGACCGATTCGCTACTTCTGCGAAGGTGATTTACGCAATGAAATCATGGTCACTTTTTTCTCAACCAGGCCGTTGACATTGATTGCCGAGCGCGGCGACAGCGTGTCTATAATGTATCGACAACCCGCGGAAGAAGGTGTCCGATATCGAGGCCGAAACGAGATGTTCGACGAAGACGGTCCGAAAGCCACAGTGACCTGGGGCTACGGTGCTGAACCCATGATTTGTCAACAGGATGAGAAAGCCATCTTATCGGATACTTCCGCAATTCTTACTTCGTCTACCTGGCAGTGGGTGAGTTTTCAAAGCCCTGTCGAAGAATTCAATATAGTCGATCCCGAGCGCTATACCATTAAGTTCCTGGCGGATGGCTCCCTGACTGTCCGAGCCGATTGCAACCGTGCGCAAGGTCATTATAGTGAAAGCGGCGCCGGTAGAATCTCCATCGATATTATGGGTATGACCCGTGCAGCCTGTCCCCCGACTTCATACGGTGACGACTTTGTACAGAACCTTGAACATGTGGCCAACTATTTTTTACGCGATGGTGATTTGTACATGGACATGAAGGTCGATGGCGGAACATTTCACTTGCAACCGGCGCCAAAATAGAGACCTTACCAAGCATTCACCCGTTTCTCGGGTGGGAGCCACATCGGATCGCCCTCCTTGATATCGAAGGCTTCGTAGAAGGCGTCGAAATGCTGCAGAGGCGCGGTAGTGCGGTAGGTGTTCGGCGGGTGATCACCGCTGTTGGCCACGTTAATCAGGTAAGCATCCGTGGCTTTTTCAGCCCAGAGCTGTGCCCAGGCAATGAAACAACGTTGCTCTGGCGTGAACCCGTCGATCTTTACATTTTCCTCGGGATGATCGGCAAGGTAATTCATCAATGCCGTGTAACCGAGCTTGACACCGCCCACATCGGCCATGTTTTCGGTCACCCAGAGAGCACCGTTACCGACATGGCCCTCGACGAGTTCGGTCTCGGCGGTTTGCGCGATCAGTTTCTTTGCTTCGACAACGAAGGCCTCGGTGTCTTCCTCGGTCCACCAGTCACGCAGGTTGCCCTTGGCATCGAACTGACGGCCGAGGGTATCGAACCCGTGCGTGGCTTCATGTCCGATCACGCCGCCGAAACGGCAAAAACGAACTGCCGGATCCGCATCGGGCTGAAAGCCCGGCGGCTGCGAAATCGCGGCCGTGATCTGGAAACCGTTGAGCTGTGCGTTGTAAGAGGCGTTCATTGCTACCGGAAGCGTACTCTCCCTGCTGAAATCCTCTTCCATTACCGGGCCACCGAGTTTTGCCAGTAGCCGTTGAGTGTCGGACTCGGCAATCGCCAGCAGATTGGCGACCGGATTGTCGGGGACGATCTCGACCGAGGAGTAGTCGATCCAGGTTTCGGGATAACCGACTTTGTTGTCGAAAGCTTTGAGCTTCGCCATCGCCTCTTCTTTCGTAGAATCGGACAGCCATTCGCGAGTCGGCACGCGTTCGGCAAATGCGCTAACGATGTAATTGACCAGTTCAACTGTTTTGTCGCGCGTATCCTCATCATAGTACGCATTGACGTAGAGTTGGCCGAGCGGATGACCCAGTGATTTTTGCAGCAGCGCCAGGGCCCGCTCCTCAAGCGGTCGCAAAGTTGCAACGCCCGAAAACGCCTCGCTCAGTGCGCGCTGGGGTTCGTCGAAGTCGGTCGACAGGACGCGCGAAAACTTGTTGATCAGACGAAAACGCGCGTAGTCCTTGAAGTCCTCCAAGTTGCGTTCCTGCAACATTGTCGATAGGGCCTTGAGATAATTCGGCTGAGTCACGATGATCTCTTCGGGGAGATCGAGCTTGAACACTTCCAGGTAAGCTTTTGCGCTGAAATTCGGAATCAGCTTCTGCGCCTCCTCCATCGACATCCGGTTGTTGAGATTCCGGAGATCGAGCTTCTCGGCCTGGGTGAGCTGGGCCGCGTCAAGCGCGGTTTCCAGATCGAGAACGAGGGCGGTCACGCGCTCGGCCTCGGCGGCCTCGTAGCCCGCCGTTGTCAGCATATCGTGGACGAAGTTGCGGTAGGCGGTGCGGCGAGGGTCGTCATCATCCGCGCTGTAGATATCGCGTGCCTCGAGCCCGGCTTCGCCCGGCCCCGAGTACATTGCGTAGCGCGTGCTGTCGGCCAGGTCGCTTAATGGCACGAATCCGGCGAGTAACGCAATCCCGGCGGCTTTCTGAATATGCGCGGCGTAGCGCGTAAGGTCTTCCAGTGAGGCAATGGCTGCAATCCGGTCCATTTCTTCCTGCAACGGTGCCATGCCCTGCTCGTTTCGGCGCTCGACATCCATGTAGGCAGTAAAGAAATCGCCTACGAGTTGCGTCGGGCTCCCCTTTGGCGCTTTCGGCGCCCCTTCAACCGCCCTGGCAACAACCACCTTTATCTGATCCGTGATCCGCTGAGCCTGGATCGAGGCAAAACTGTAGGAAGCCTTGTCCGAAGGACGCTCGATGCGGTCGAGCCAACCACCGGCAGCAAACCGGTAGAAATCCTGCTTTGGATCTGCGTTCTGGTCCATATTATCGACCGAGAACAACAGGTCGTCAGGGCCGAGTTCGGGCAGGTCGATGTCCTGCGCCACGACCGATCCGGCGATCATCGCCATGGCGGAACTTACTGCAAAAGTGCGGATGATATTCAATTTCCGGTTTCTCTCTGTATAGAGTGACATTAATCAATTCCCAACAAGTACTTCACCGGAGGGGCGTAGCACCTGGTACTGTCAACGGCGATCAAATTGGAGTAAATGATGTAGAAATACGACGCATAAATACCGTTCCACCACTAGCTGCGAACGTAAGGGAGCGTGGCTAATATCATTGCGGTCTGGCGAGCGATCTCTCGTTCGCCAGACCGATGCATATATTAATCGTAGTCGCGGTAGCCCCGACGATAGCCGTCTTCAAACGCATCCTCGGTGTTGTCGTTGAACTTGTCATCCCAACGCTCGTAGTTACGCCGCTTGCCATCTTCCCAGGCAAGGCGCGCTTGCCCTTGTCGCCTTTACGAATATCCCTGGGGCAGCGCGGCATGTCACCATCGGCATCATCATCGCAGCGCACGTGATCGTGGAACAAACATAAATGCCAGGAATAACGGAATAGCCTTTTCCATTCTAAACATCTCCTCACCTCTTTTTGCAGGATTGAGGTTAGTCAACTCAGGTTTCGAGTTCTCAACCAAGTTTAATGCCCAGGATCGACAAACGACTATCCGAATTACGCAAACAGGTATCCGTATTGCGATTGAATACCCATAACACCTGCTGCTTCGAAGATTGTGAACCACCGCCGCTTTACCGGAGGCCCCATACTTTGAGACTATGGAGCTATAAAAACATCAAAACGCTATTTCCCTGAGATCTGGAAACGGGTCGTCCGTCTGGTACAGGAGGCAGAGCACGGCGGGTAATAGTTCCCCCTATAATTTACAACAGAGTGACAGAAAACCATGTCCAGCATTCTCATACCGAGATGGACGATGGCGGTACTTATCACCATCTTGTTCTTCATCACACAGTTCACACTGGGGCGACTGCTCGGCATCGACTACGAGACGATGACCGACAACACCGATGAGATGAGGAAGGGATTTACGCTTCGCTTTGCTATGACGGCCACCATCTTCACGCTGATCGGGGTGTGGGCAAACAAGGCCTGGGACGGCGGTGTGTACGTCCAGGACAAGCCACCAGTAGCCCGCTGGATGTGGCTCATCCCCATCCTGATGATCATCGCATCGGTCGCCCGTATCGCTGTGAACGATTGGGGGGCTCGTGGCGTCGAATACATGATCGCACTGGGGATCGGTGTGTTGCTCGTGGGCGTCGCCGAGGAAACCACGTTCAGAGGGATCGCTGTGCGTGCCATACGGGGCTCGACGAACAGCGAATTTGTCGTTCTGGTCGTCACATCGCTTCTGTTCGGCCTGGTCCACGGTGTCAACATACTTAACGGCGCACACCTCGGCGAAACGCTCGTCCAGATTGGGGCCGCCAGTATCGGCGGCGCCGGATTCTACATCGTCGTGAGACTGACCGGGAAGCTGGTATGGGCGATGCTCCTGCACGCCCTGTGGGACTTTGGCATCCTCGGCCGGGTCGGCGACGCAGACATCGTTGGAGCGGTGACTCTGGTTGGCCAGCTAGTCGTCTGGGTCCTGACCGCGTTCGCCGTCATCGCGATCTACCGGCAGGGAAAGAGGGCGCTTAACGGCGACCCGACACCTTCCACCTAGGCGATCACAACAGTCTCCCTTGACATAACGTTGTCTCGTTACCTGCACGTTGCCCTGCCCAAGGCGCGTTGACAGATTATTTACCCCCAGGTTCGCAGCTGGCGGCACATTCACAAGGACTGGTGTGGGAGACTGAAGTTCACTTCGTGGCTCTGGGCCTCCGTAGAAGATCGTGACTTGCCGGGCCAGTGATTTGCTTGAATGTCGGCTGTGAATTGTTGCTAGGGATGTGTCAAGAAATGACGGCTTTTGAAAAGCATGCAAAATCCTTAATGTATTGATCTTTGCCCTATCCAGTCACCCGGTCAATTCGCGCATTAAGTCGGACACGGCCAACAGCAGACGTTCGTGGCCGATGCCATTACAATTCCCATTTAAGGTTACCCTATATTCCAGCCAAAGCAATCTGGCTTTGCCGCTTTTCACCCGCCTTGCCCGGATCACTGAGCAGCCGCTGTCGATGTGGCGAGAATTCCGATCCCGAAGAACATCCAGTCATTCAGGATATGCGCCCCGGCTGAAACTGCAAGGTTCTTGGTCATGAAGTAAGGCAGGAACAGGATGATCCGCGCCACGCCGACGCCCAACAGAATCTGTATCAGGTTCCAGTCATAGGTTGCCCCGTGCTCGAAAGCAAAGAGCACCGCGACGATCAGGGTCGCGAGAACGATCGCGCTCTTGCGGCCCATCCTGCCCTTGCCGCTGAACCAGTAGAGCAGCGCCAGAAACGGCAGGATAGAGGTGACTTCCTCACCGATCAGCTGGATCCCTGTCATCACAAAGAACTGCAGCAAGTCGCTGGACCCGTGTTGTCCGGCTCCGGTGACCGCCGTGTTGGCAGTGGCGTCGGTCAGCGCGTTGATGAGGGAACCGGTAACCAGTGTGACGACCAGGTTGAGGATGGCAAAGCCGATCATCCACAGAAAATCGACGCCCCTGAGTGGTCGGAACAATGCCGTCCAGTGCCGCCCCGCGACAAGCGCCAGCGCCACCAACGGGATCGCCCAGAACAGCAAGGCTGCCAGCATCGGTGGCAATGCCCCACCCGTGAACTCGACGCCCAAATAGAGCACGGAGAATCCGAGCGCGACACCGACAAGAACGATCAGCCAGCCCTGGCTGGATATTCCCACGGGCTGTCCACGGTAGTATGGGAAATCGTCGTCTTTCCTTTCCAGCCAGCTGAACCGTTCTGCCTCGGCAGGCGGTGAAATTGCATTACTCATCACGTATTCCTGAAACTCAAAAGTGAAGGGTCAGGCTGTAAGCTTCCCCTGATGGTTGCCGATTTGCAACTGGGGTTTTCTGGCACACTAAGATCAGGAGGCTCTGATGAAGAAATCACGATTCACCGAAACCCGAATTGTTGGAATCCTGAAAGAGGCAGACACCGGGATGATGGTCTCGGAGTTTTGTCGTAAGCACGGCATCTCGGATGCGACCTACTATATCTATGGAGTACTCCCGTTTTGCAAGTGATACGCATGCAGACATGTCGATTGCGCATATCTAACCGGCATCTCCTTGAGTTCCGGGAATGGGAAAAAACCATCTCCACCAGGCGATTGGGTGACCGGGTCAGGACATCAGTGGCCAGGATACCGAGTTCGTACTCATACCGCGTGATGGCCCTGCTAATCTCATCATCAGTCATGTTCTCGTGGTTGATAGTCAGACCGATGACCTTCGTATCAGCAAAGGTCTGGATGAGGTTGATTTCAGTAACAGGTGTTGGCATCGTCATCTGGTCGAAATCGCAGCGATTGCCGCGGCCCGGTGCATGCTGCAATACAACACCGTTCGGGCAACTACCACGAAGAATGAAAGACGACGACGAAAAGGCGGGGTGACTCAGTGCGTCTTGCCCTTCGATAATAATCACGTCGGGGTTTTCGTACGTCGATGATCTTCACCTTGTTCTCTGCACACGCTGCTTCAAATAGCGGGTCGTCATTCAGAAATTCATGGAGACCGTTGACAATGTTCATTCCATGACCCATGGCCTCCAGTATGAGGCTGCGCTCGTGTATCGATAGCATGCCACTGGATGGCGCCATCCCATAGATGAAGTAATCGGGCACAGTACCAGCCAGAGCCAGTGCGCCAGCGAGGTCACGACAGGTGGGAATGGCATTGGGTTTGTCGTCGAGCACCATGCCGGCATCGAAACCGACCATTTCGCTGTCAATAACCGAGAGAATCTTGTACCGCTCTGAGTGTCGAACGAGCCCGTTGGCAGTCTTGCCATCGATAGCACCAAAGTTGGCTTCACAATAGACGATTGCGGTGGATACTTGTTCCTTATCTCCAATACTTCGAACCGGAATGGAGATCGGCATGTTGTTGTGGGCAGTTTGGTTATGAATGATGACGGACGCGTTCAACGACTCGTGCAGAGGGGGTGTGATCATTGTCACTCCTCCGAGTAATGCTCAGGGGAGGCGACAGGATCTTGCCGACCAGAATTGGCCGAATGTCAACGAGTAGTCCCAACCAGGCTGGATTGCTGTGGGAAGAAATTCCCACAAGGTTGGATTAGCACGGCCAATGTAGCACAAGGCGTCGCCAACTGATACGCGCGGATTACGCTCCCAAACACCCGTGTTGGATAGAGAAAGAAGGTGGCACATGACTACTATCGGGACAAAATATATCCACTTGGCTCCATAATATTGGAAACTCTTTCGCCAGAGAATAGATAAATAATTGTTTGCGGTTTATGACCTGTTTCGATCGTACAAGTGGACAATTCGGAGCCAGGGTCTTCCGCCTTCTGGTGATGTAAACAGCAGGCGACACCCCACCTTATGCGTTATACAGCCGGTGGTTATTGTATAGTCGCACTATTCTCCAGGAGAACTAAAACACTTCCAGAAGGTATTGCAGTATGACCAACGAACCAGTTGAAGCGAATAAAAAAATTACGAGTTCTGGACTTCGTTGGCCTCAGGTTGTCATGATTGTTCTGGCAACGATCGCAATTACGATTGGTTTGACATATTGGGTTCTAAGCCAGTACGTATTTCTAAAAGAATTCAAACCAACCATTCTGAAACCCGCCGAGGAACAGGTGCTAAATCAGAAGTTGAAGGCGATTGGCGTAACAATTAGTGACGAGCCAACATCGTCCAAGACCAATACGCTTGAACCGGAAGCCTATAGCGAAGTGGGTGCGAACCGTGAGGTAGCGTTCAACGAGAGAGAAATCAACGCAATGCTCGCAAAAAATACTGACCTCGCCCGTAAGATGGCTGTCGATCTCTCCGACGATCTGGTTAGTGTCAAGATTCTGGTGCCTCTCGATCCGGATTTCCCGATACTCGGTGGTAAGACGTTACGTGTTAATGCCGGTGTCGAGTTTGCATACAAAGAATCTCGACCAGTCATCGTGTTGAAAGGAGTCAGCGTAATGGGTGTACCCATTCCCAATGCCTGGCTGGGAAATCTTAAGAACGTCGACCTCGCTCGTGAATTCGGAGGTGATGCGGGCTTCTGGAAAAGTTTCTCGGAAGGCGTCGACTACATTCAAGTCACCGAAGGCCGCCTCCTCGTTAAACTGAAGGAATGAGGCTTGAGCCAGGTCCAGAGTCCAAGCATGGGATTTTTTAAGAATTATGGAAGGGATTGTAGTGAGTATCAGATGCGCATATTTTCAACTATGCCTCCTGATCGATCCTGGTTAACCTGGAACGCAATTTGGATACTCGGCATATTAGACGCCTGATACGTGAAAAGCTGTGCGATAAGGGCACGTACGTCGTTGCGCTTGTAGTGGGTACATTGATAAACCTATACGGCCAACTCCTCGTACCCTGGCTTCGCGGAAACGCTAATCCCATTGACCTGTTTGCGGAAGTTTCTGCGGACAATCCCATGACGACGGCGTTGTCAGTGTTTCTCGGCTATGCCTTTCCGTTCTGCGTGGGAATCTACTCTTCAGTTACAACACGGTACAAGAATCGCAGAATCGAATCGATCGCCGATTTCCCGGAAAGAAAGCCGGACCCGGTTTTTCGCGTTGCGCGTAACGGTGACCTCGTCGAGGCGGGCCGTCTGACTCAAGAGATGTTTGAAAAGCACCAAATCACGAATGCAAAGCAAATTCTCGGGAATGAAGTATGGGAGTGCATTCAAAATGAGCGGAGACTGGATCCGGACACCACTATCTATTTCGGTGCGGAGGCAACAAGATATTCGGCTTCCTATGCAATAACTTCCGACCGGCAAATAAACATATACCTTACCCGATTACACGACCAGTAGTATTAGTGTACGCGTTCTCTCTGGCTGCAAACAGCACATCATCCGTCATTAAGGTCTTCTTCTATCGATATTGATATACGGCGTAATTCTTCTATCGCTTCCCTGATATATTCTACGCTGCGAATATTTATCTCCACATGCTTACCAACATGCTTCAACTTGTCCACTTCATTTCCACCACCCAGGCGTTCATGAAAAAACTTCTCTAAGCGATAGACCTTTACTGGTCGCGCAAACCCTTTCGGCGTGAAGGGTTCTTGCTCCGTACCCTCGACATATTCCTTGATAAGCAGCCAGGTTGACTCACCAATATATATGGAATCTGATTCGGCGCGAGCCTGCAGTCGCGCAGCCAGATTCACCGGCCCGCCGAGCGCGGTATATTCGAGCCGATGATCCGAACCAAAGTTCCCAACAGTGCAATAACCCGTATTTATACCCATACGCACCTGTAGAGTCTGTGAGATGCCATGCGATCGCCACACTGACTGCAGGTCTTGAATACGCTCCTGCATTGCCAGCGCCATCTGTGTACAACGTATGGCGTCTTGCAATTCGCCTTCAGAATCCGGATCACCGAAAAAGATGAGTACTGCATCGCCAATGAACTTGTCGAGCGTCCCACCAAATTGAAGTGCGATTTCCGACATTGCACTCAAGTATGTATTGATAACAAAGGCGAGCCGTTCCGGTTCGACTCCATCACTGATATCGGTGAATCCAACGATATCTGAAAAGAATATCGTGAGGTTCTTTCTTTTAAATCCAGCCTGCTTATCGTCTTTGTCTTCGAATATCGATTGATATATTTGTGGGGCCAGATATTTCGCTAAACGATTTGCGAGTCGTTCAAGTTGCCGGGTTTTTTCCTCGATCAACTCCTGACTTCGGATCTTTTCTTCCAGCAATTCTTCACGTTCACGTCGTAAAAGGAACTCATCAGTACGATCAACGAACTGCCCTTGTACTCCATTGAGATAAGTGAAACTCTCGTCATGGGTTTGTGTGGAAAGAAGCGAAAATGTTCTTTCAACTCCATCTATAACAATATCAATCCGCGGTATCAGAACCTGCCCTTCTTCTGCCAGTACTCGCTGAAAATCCTCGACCATTTCTCCCGAGAGGCCAAGCTGCACAAGTATATCTGGAAGCCAGGCGTTCGAGATATTTTCAAGGACCGGGAAAAACTTCTTGAAATTCGCATTAACTTTATGAATTCGCAGATCACTGCCTGCGAAGTACGCTGCAGTAATAGCGTTACTGAAATTAAAAAAACTCAAATCGATAATATGCGAGCGATCGAACAAATCTTCCAGGTTCATAATCTACATTCCATGGTTATCTGCCTCTGAAGAATATTGCAGTTTCATCGTCAAAGATATCGGCACCCACTTCGACAAGCCAGTCATAGCTGGTATCTACGTCTTAGGCATAAATCCAGTGCACTGCTGGTTCAAATGAGCCGGCTCTTTCGCAAGATTCAGTAAAGAGCATGAATACACGCAAAAAATATTTCCCAGTTAGCTCTGTTGGTCAAATTGATAGCTAGTAAATTCTTCTTTAATTATCTTCCCGTTACTCCAGACTTGCACATGCTTGCCGGTGAACTCTATCGCCTTGCCTTCTTTAGTAGTTATCTTGTAAAGGAAGACAAGTTCTGAGAAGTCTTCTTCAACCAATCTGAACCGCCCCGGGTTTTGCGGAGGCTGTTTGATTTAAGTTAAGCAGCTACCGCTGTGTGGCGGTTGATCTGCTCGTAGTAGTTTGCCTCAGCTTCGGCTGGAGGGATATAACCCAGCGGCTGCATCAGGCGTTCATGGTTGTACCACGCCACCCATTCCAAGGTCGCCAACTCTACGGATTCCCGAGATTTCCAGGGTCCGCGCCGGTGGATCACTTCCGCCTTGAACAATCCATTGATCGTTTCGGCCAAGGCATTGTCGTAGCTGTCGCCACGGCTGCCAACCGACGGCTCAATGCCCGCCTCGGCGAGGCGCTCCGTGTAGCGGATTGAGACATACTGCGAACCTCTGTCAGAGTGGTGAACCAATGTATCGGAGTTTTCGGGTTGACGGGCGTAGAGCGCTTGCTCCAGGGCATCGAGCACGAAATCGGTGGT
>BQJD01000060.1 GCA_021604525.1 marine bacterium B5-7
CGCCCGATCCAACGCCCGATCCAACGCCCGATCCAACGCCCGATCCAACGCCCGATCCAACGCCCGATCCAACGCCCGATCCAACGCCCGATCCAACGCCCGATCCAACGCCCGATCCAACGCCCGATCCAACGCCTGCAAGTGTTCAGCCATTATCAACCGCGGCGACGACTAATGATGGCTTAATGGCAGTGGAGGCGAACTACATCAGACTCATTCGCAGCGCTGTAGAGCGTCACAAACAATATCCGCGAGTAGCGCGACTAAGGGGTCTTCAGGGCACGGTGATTGTTGCGTTTACGGTGGCTCGCGACGGACAGGTGTTTGATATCGCCGCGATCCGGAACGGATCGTCCACCGAACTCACCGATGCTGCGCTTATGGCAGTGCGCAGAACTGCGCCGTTACCCCCAATCCCGCCACAAATAGGACGTGCACCCTGGCGTTTCGAGATTCCAGTGGTGTTTTCTCTTCGGTAAAACAGTAATTTGAGTCCAAAAGCGACCTGTGACCCTAACTGGGCGTGTTCAGGATCAGGTTTTACGATAATTATTGAAAATAGTCCTATAAGCCCACCTTGACCCTTCAATACAGCATAATTATACTCCGCCGCTCTTTGTGGGCGTCGATTTCGCATGTTTTCACGCCGGAGACCGGATGAAGGGGCTTTTTGCAAACGACTCGTTGACTCGTAGCCTGGGCCAGATTGTCCGTATACAAATGATACTGGCCGCAGTGCTGGTTGTTACCATCGGTATCTGGTCGGGAACGACATCGGCTGCTGCGGCCGCTTTCGGTTCTGCCTTGAGTATCGGCGGAACATTACTGTCGGCTCGCAGTGTCAAACGTGCCAGTGGCCGGGCGGGAACGGAATCGTCCCGTTCACTAGTGCCGGTGTATGCCGGTGAACTGCAAAAATTTCTGATTATTGGCGTGGGAGTAGCTTTCGGTCTGGTGGTGCTGGATTTGAACGGTTTGTTTTTGTTAACCGGACTGATCATGGCACAGGTGGGATATGTGTTAGCTTCGGTGATCTCACTAACCGGCAATCGTTAACCTGAAAATTAAAGAACAATGGCATCCTCAGATACCGTTACATCAACCGAATATATTCGTCATCACCTGACGAACCTGACCTTTGGCCAACATTCCGATGGCGCCTGGGGACTAGCCCATACCATTGAGGAAGCCAATGAAATGGGATTTATGGCGGTTCACGTGGACAGTATCCTGTGGTCCCTGTTCCTGGTCGGTATTTTTCTGTGGTTATTTCGCGGCGTCGCCAAAAAGGTGACTGCTGATATACCCAACGGTACCCAGAACTTCGTCGAGTGGATCGTCGACTTTATCGACGAGAATGTTCGCGGCCTGTTCACCGCCAAAAACGATTTTGTAGCGCCCACCGCGCTGACCCTCTTCTGTTGGGTGTTTTTAATGAATTTGATGGATCTGGTGCCGGTCGATCTGTTGCCGTGGATTTTCGACAAACTGGGCATCGCCCATTTCATGAAGGTAGTGCCTTCCACGGATCCCAACATCACTTTCGGATTCGCACTCAGCGTGTTCGCGATGATGATCTATTACAGCATCAAGATCAAAGGTATTAGCGGATTTGCGGCTGAATTAACAATGCAGCCGTTCCAGGCCAAAAATCCGCTTATAAAGATAATTCTCATACCAATCAATTTCTTTCTGGAAGCAGTGGGCGTCATTTCCAAGCCGGTCTCACATTCGTTACGACTATTCGGCAACATGTACGCCGGTGAAATGATATTCATTCTGATTTCGCTGATGTTCGGCACCGGTGCAGTGATGTCGGTATTCGGCGGCGCGCTACAGTTAGTCTGGGCGGTATTTCATATATTGATAATCACCCTGCAAGCATTCATCTTTATGGTACTGACAATCGTCTATCTCGACATGGCGCATCAGCATCACTAGGTAATTTCGTTCAACCCCCAATCCTCTACAAAAGCTTCGGAGACAACAATGGAACAAGCACTTCTATATGTCGCAGGCGCGATCATGATGGGCTTCGGCGCGCTCGGCGCGGCAATTGGCATCGGCCTGCTCGGTGGTCGATTCATCGAGGGCGCGGCGCGTCAGCCTGAACTCGTACCTTTGCTGCGTACGCAGTTCTTTATCGTCATGGGCCTTGTCGACGCAATACCGATGATCGCGGTGGGCATCACCATGTACATCATTTTCGCGGTTGCTGCGTAAGGCGATTCGGAATATCAGCGAATTGTCGACTAATCGTTCGACTCGGAAACTTAAGGGTGTAGCGAGATGAATATCAATCTCACGCTAGCGTTTCAGATGGTGTTTTTCTTTTTCTTCGTATGGTTTACGAAGAAATATGTGTGGACGCCGATCATTGGTGTGCTAAACGAGCGCAAGACGAAGATCGCCGATGGTCTGGCCGCTGCCGAAAAAGGCGTAAAAGCCGAAGAGGTTGGCCACCAAAAAGCAGAAAAACTGGTTGCTGAAGCCAAGGCGCAGGCCAACGAGATCATTGCCAAGGCAGAAAAGCGTGGTAACGAGGTCATCGAAAGCTCAAAAGATAATGCTCGTGATGAAGGTCAGCGTATTGTCACTGCGGCGCGTGCGGAAATCGATAAGGAAGTCAATCAGGCAAAGGAAGAGTTGCGTAGCAGGGTCGGTGCCCTGGCAATTGCTGGCGCCGAGCGTATTCTGTCCCGCGAAATCGATGCCAGCGCGCACAGCGACATGCTCGACAAACTGGCTGGCGAGCTCTAGCTTTTTCAGGAAATAACACATGGCTGAAACGGCATCATTGGCGCGACCTTATGTCAGGGCGATCTTCGAGATTGCTCGCAAAGACGGTGATCTGTCTGCCTGGAGCGAGCAGTTGGCTGTTCTCAAAGCGGTGGCAACCGATCCGCAGGTCACAGCACTGGACGGCGATCCGCGTATTGATCGATCTCAGATGGCGCAGCTTGTTATAGATGTAAGTGGCGACAAGCTGTCCGATGCGGCACGCAATCTGGTCAGATTGCTGGCGGAAAATCGTCGTTTGTCGGTTATTGATGAAATTGCCACGCAGTATGAAGTACTACGCGCCGATGCAGAGAACACGGTCGAGGCGGAAATTGAATCCGCTACCGAAATGAGCCAGGAGCATCAGGACCGCCTTGCCGAAGCTCTGTCAAAGCGACTCGATCGCAGTGTAAAGCTTCACTGTACTACCCGTCCCGAACTTCTGGGCGGTGCGGTCATACGCACCGGTGACTTCGTGTATGACGGTTCTGTCCGTGCGCAGCTTGAGAAAATGTCGGCTGCACTGAACGCATAAATTCGAGGAATCTAACAGCATGTCCATTCAACTTAATCCGTCCGAAATCAGTGAACTGATCAAGGAGCGTATAAAAAGCTTCGATTCGGCAGCAGAGGCGAAATCGGAAGGTACGATTGTCGTTTTAACCGACGGCATTGTACGAATACACGGCCTTGCCAACGCCATGCAGGGTGAAATGCTCGAGTTTCCGGGTGATACCTTTGGTCTCGCTCTCAATCTGGAGCAGGATTCTGTGGGCGCAGTCATACTCGGCGACTACGAACATCTCTCTGAAGGAGATACCGTCAAGTGCACCGGGCGAATTCTTGAAGTGCCCGTTGGTGAGGGGCTGCTGGGTCGGGTGGTTAATGCGTTGGGACAGGCGATTGACGGCAAGGGCAACATCGAAGCCGCCGGACAAGAGCCGGTAGAGAAGGTTGCCCCTGGCGTTATTGAAAGGAAATCGGTAGACCAGCCGGTACAGACCGGTCTTAAGTCCATCGATGCCATGGTGCCGGTGGGGCGGGGTCAGCGCGAATTGATCATCGGCGATCGACAGACGGGTAAAACCGCTGTGGCTATTGATACGATCATCAACCAGAAAGGCACCGGCATCAAGTGCATCTATGTCGCGGTCGGCCAAAAGGCATCGTCAGTGGCCGATGTGGTGCGCAAGCTCGAAGAGCACGACGCCATGGAACACACCATCGTGGTGGCAGCGACCGCATCGGATTCTGCTGCCATGCAGTTCATTGCACCCTATGCCGGTTGCACCATGGGCGAATATTTTCGTGATCGTGGTGAAGACGCTCTTATAATCTATGATGATCTGACCAAGCAGGCCTGGGCGTATCGCCAGATTTCGCTGTTGCTGCGTCGTCCGCCCGGTCGTGAAGCCTATCCGGGCGATGTGTTCTACCTCCATTCACGCCTGCTTGAGAGAGCGTCACGTATCAACGAAAAAGAGGTCGAGCGCCTGACCGAAGGCAAGGTAACCGGTAAAACCGGATCGTTAACCGCCCTGCCGATTATTGAAACCCAGGCGGGTGACGTATCGGCATTCGTGCCAACCAACGTTATCTCGATTACTGATGGTCAGATTTTTCTCGAAACCGATCTGTTTAACGCCGGCATCCGTCCTGCAATCAATGCCGGCCTGTCGGTATCGCGTGTAGGTGGCGCGGCGCAAACCGGAATCATCAAAAAACTCGGTGGCGGCGTACGTCTGGCATTGGCGCAATATCGCGAACTCGCGGCGTTCTCCCAATTCGCCTCGGATCTTGATGATGCGACACGCAAACAGTTGGAACGCGGTCAGCGTACCACCGAGATCATGAAGCAGGCGCAGTATTCGCCGATGAGTGTGGCCTCTATGGCGTTGTCCCTTTTTGCTGCCAATGAAGGCTATATCGACGACGTGCCGGTCAATAAGGTGGTCGACTTCGAGGCCTCGATGCAGGCTTATGTGACATCAAACCATTCTGACTTGCTTGACAAGATCAACACGGATCTCAAGTACGACGATGACGTGGTCGCCGAGCTCAAACGGGTTGTCGAAGACTTCAAGGCCAACGGTTCGTGGTAGTCCGATTGGCTAACAGACGGAGGCAGTAGCTCATGGCGGGCGCTAAAGAAATCCGGACCAAGATCAAGAGTATCCAGAATACTCAGAAGATCACCAAGGCAATGGAGATGGTCGCAGCCAGCAAGATGCGCAAGGCGCAGGATCGCATGCTCAGTGCGCGACCCTATGCCGACAAGATCCGTAACGTGATCGCGCATCTTTCCCAGGCACATCCGGAATACAAACATCCCTACACCATCGATCGCACGGTCAAACGGGTCGGCTACATTATTGTGTCGACCGATCGCGGCTTGTGCGGCGGACTCAACGTCAACCTGTTTCGTCGCGCCGTGTCCAGCATGAGTGATTGGCATGAGCGAGGTGTGGAAATCGACATTGCCTGCATCGGCTCGAAGGGTCTGGGTTTTTTCAAGCGTTTCGGCGGGCGGATTGTGGCCGAAAGCACCCATCTGGGTGACCGACCGACGCTGCACGATCTTCTCGGTGTTGTTCAGGTCATGCTGGATGCTTTCAACGAAGGCAAGATCGACCGGCTCTACATGGTTAACAACGAATTCGTCAACACCATGAGCCAGAAGCCTGTTATCGAACGGCTTCTGCCGATTACAGCCGACAATCCATCGAAAGATCTCGATCATCACTGGGACTATATCTACGAGCCCGATGCCGTCGAAGTCATCGATGTGCTGTTGTCCCGTTATGTTGAATCTCTGGTTTATCAGGGAGTAGTTGAAAATGCGGCATCGGAACAGGCGGCACGGATGGTCGCCATGAAGTCGGCATCCGACAATGCCGGCGACCTGATCGACGAGCTGCAGTTGGTCTATAACAAGGCACGACAGGCGGCAATCACCCAGGAGATCTCCGAGATCGTGGGTGGTGCGGCGGCTGTCTGATACGAACGATTCATGAGGGCGTGCGGTCGGCCCGCAGCCACGGTTTAGAAAACGATTGAGGTTAGAAGGACTATGAGTTCCGGAAACATTGTTGAAATCATCGGTGCAGTAGTGGACGTACGTTTCCCGCGAAGCGACGTGCCGAAAATCTATGACGCATTGAATGTGACTGAAGGCGGGCTTACGCTCGAAGTACAGCAGCAAATGGGCGACGGCGTGGTGCGAACTATCGCCATGGGTACATCCGACGGTCTGAAACGTGGACTCGAGGTGACCAACACGGGTGAGCCGATTACCGTTCCAGTCGGCCAAAAAACCCTCGGCAGGATCATGAATGTTCTTGGCGATCCCATAGACAACCTGGGTCCAGTGGAAAGCGAGGAGCGGTATCCGATCCATCGTAAGCCGCCAGCCTATGCCGACCAGGCTGCCAATGTCGAGATTCTGGAAACCGGTATCAAGGTTATCGATCTGATCATGCCCATCGCCAAGGGCGGCAAGATCGGGCTGTTCGGTGGTGCCGGTGTGGGCAAGACCGTTACCCTGATGGAGCTCATCAACAATATTGCCGTTCAGCAGGAAGGTTTGTCGGTCTTCGCGGGTGTGGGTGAACGTACTCGCGAGGGTAACGACTTCTACCATGAGATGACCGAAGCCGGCGTACTCGATAAGGTTGCGCTGGTTTATGGTCAGATGAACGAACCACCGGGCAACCGTCTGCGCGTCGCTCTATCCGGTTTGACCATGGCTGAATACTTCCGCGACGAAGGCCGCGACGTATTGATGTTTATCGACAACATCTATCGCTACACCCTGGCGGGAACCGAGGTCTCGGCACTACTCGGCCGTATGCCGTCCGCAGTGGGCTATCAACCGACACTGGCTGCAGAAATGGGCGCCCTGCAGGAGCGAATCACTTCCACCAAGTCGGGATCGATCACCTCATTCCAGGCGGTATACGTACCGGCCGACGATTTGACCGACCCGTCACCAGCAACAACATTTGCCCATCTTGACGCCACCCTGGTGCTGTCGCGGCAAATTGCAGAGCTCGGAATCTATCCGGCCGTTGATCCGCTCGATTCAACCTCCCGGCAGCTTGATCCGCTGGTGGTTGGACAAGAGCATTACGATACCGCCCGCGCGGTGCAGGGTGTTCTGCAACGCTATAAGGAACTTCGTGACATCATCGCCATTCTCGGTATGGACGAGCTGTCAGACGATGATAAGCGTGCCGTCAACCGCGCGCGAAAAATTCAACGCTTCCTGTCGCAACCGTTTGCCGTTGCCCAGACATTTACCGGTACACCGGGGAAATACGTTAACCTGAAAGACACCATTCGCGGTTTCCAGGGCATAGTCAACGGTGACTACGACGACATTCCGGAGCAGGCATTTTACATGGTAGGTGGCATCGAAGAAGTGGCGGACAGGGCCAAGCAGCTTAGCTAACCGCCTTCTTGGGTAATAACGTTATGACAGCAACCATCAAAGTCGAAATCGTCAGTGCTGAGCAGGAACTATGGTCAGGTGAAGGGACCATGGTGTATGCGCCGGCACTGATGGGCGAGGTCGGTATCGCACCACGCCACTCGCAGATGTTATCTCCGTTGAAGGCTGGCGATGTGCGGGTCGAAAAGGAAGATGGCAGCGAGGAGTTCTTTTATGTTTCCGGCGGTCTGATGGAAGTACAACCTGATATGGTCACGATATTGTCGGATACCGCCATGCGCGCTGAAGACCTCGATGAATCGCGGGCACTCGAAGCACAGCGTCGTGCTGAGCAGGCAATGAAGGACAACAGTAACGAAATGGAGTTCGCCAAGGCGCGAGCCGAACTGGCACAAGCCGCGGCACAGCTTCGTGCGATACAGAAGCTGCGTGGCAAAAAGAACTAGAACCTATCTCAAATTGTGCGAAGGTCGCATACTCGACCCCCGTCAGCAGGTATTCGAGCAAACGACTTACGGATCACTATGTTCACGGTAAGCCGGCGGCAGGATTACCGGCGATGCAAATTATCCATTGGCTGGTGAACGAAATACCTTAAAAGTGATCATGCGTGATACGGGTGATGCCGATGGACAAGTGCAATCAGTGGTCCAACGGTGCCTGTTCGCTGAGCTGTTTCCATCACACTTGCGATTCGGCCCGGCGCATCGTCTTCTGCCGGCTACAATATGTCATCCTGATGAATCCATTATCCAGCGTCACCTGATAAATTATCAATTGCGCGTCGACAGGCGAAGTTTTCTATAATCAAGCGACATCCCGCCTGCCAGTAACTGATCATGTCCATTGAAGTCATCATCCTCGCCGCCGGAAAGGGCACCCGAATGAAGTCGAACCGGCCCAAGGTACTCCATCCGTTGGCCGGACGTCCATTGATATCCCATGTGCTCGACAGCGCACAGCGTGTTGGGGCAGATCGTGTAAGCGTGGTCCACGGCCATGGCGCGGATGAAGTTCGTGGTGTGATTAGCGATCCATCGATACGCTGGGTCCTGCAGGAATCACAGCGTGGTACCGGGCATGCCGTAAAGGTCGGTTTGCCGGATGATGTACCGGACGAAACGGTGATTCTGGTCATGTACGGCGATGTGCCGTTGATCGACAGCGACACTTTAAACACATTGATTCGTTCGGTGAAAGAAAACGGCGGCCTGGCCATCTTAACGATAGAGCTCAATGATCCGCTATCCTATGGCAGGATAATTCGAGATGACGACGATGCGATAACACGTATTGTCGAGGTAAAAGAGGCGACTCAAGCCGAGCTCGACATTCATGAAATCAACACCGGATTCATCGCCGCGCCGCGCGGCCTGCTTGCCGATTGGCTGGAACGTATTGGCAACGACAATACCCAGGGCGAGTATTACCTGACCGATGTCGTTGCAGTCGCGGTGGCCGACGGAATATCGGTAGAAGGCATTAAATCCACCGACGAGATTGCAGTTCAGGGAGTCAATTCCCGAATCGAACTTGCCCGGCTCGAGCGTCACTACCAAACGACCCAAGCCATCTGTCTTATGGGAAACGGCGTCACCCTGGCAGACCCGGCGCGTATCGATGTACGTGGCAAACTAACCACCGGCAATGATTGTTTTTTTGATATCAATCTTGTTATCGAAGGCGAGGTACATGTCGGGAATAACGTTCGTATCGGGCCTAACTGTGTAATTCGTAACAGCGATATTGGCGATGACGCAATCATCGAGGCGAATAGTGTGATTGAGGGCGCGAACATTGGCGCACGCTGCGCGGTCGGACCGTTCGCGCGGGTGCGTCCAGGAACCATGCTCGATGTGGGAGTACGGCTCGGTAACTTCGTCGAAACCAAGCAGGCCCAAGTCGGTGCCGGCACGAAAATTAATCATCTGAGCTACATTGGCGACAGTATTATTGGTCGCGATGTGAATATCGGCGCAGGTGTCATCACCTGTAATTATGATGGTGCCAACAAGCACACCACCACCATCGGCGACAACGCGTTTATCGGGTCCGATTCTCAGTTGGTGGCGCCGGTGACTATCGGTCGTGACGCAACAATCGGTGCCGGCACGACTTTGACCCGCAACGCACCGGAAAGTCAGCTAACGGTGTCGCGGCATGCTCAGCAGACGTTCAGTCACTGGCGTCGACCGAAGAAGAAAACCTGATCCATAACCGGTATGAGGCAAGCATCGGTCTGGTTCAATGCAGGCGACGGCATCAGGTGCGCTGATTTACAATGATTCATTCCAATATCACGAGGCTCACAGTATGTGCGGAATAGTCGGCGCGGTTGCAAGGCAGGACATCCTGCCCGTGCTTCTCGATGGCTTAAGACGCCTTGAATATCGTGGCTACGATTCCTCCGGTATCGCCGTCATCAATGACGGCCAGTTGCACCGAACTCGTGCGGTTGGCAAGGTCAGGGAACTTGAAAAAGCCCTGGCGGCTGAACCTGTACAAGGGTCCACCGGTATCGCTCATACCCGCTGGGCCACGCACGGCGTTCCCAGTGAGCGTAATGCCCACCCCCACGTGAGTACACCGGTCGCGCTGGTGTGTAACGGCATCATCGAAAACCACGAGTCGCTACGCCGGGCGCAGCTCGCCCGCGGCATGACTTTTCAGTCGGATACCGATACAGAGGTGGTGGTCAATCAGTTGTCGACGTTTATCGGCGAGGGATACACCTTGTTCGACGCGTTGCGGGCCACTGTTGCACTGCTGGAAGGCGCTTTTGCACTGGTCGTCATGAGTCTGGATTCACCGGGTATGTTGGCCGGTACGCGTCGTGGCAGCCCGCTGGTAGTCGGCCTTGGCGAGGATGAAGCCTACCTTGCCTCGGACATGGCTGCGCTGGTCAGCGTGACACGGGATTTTATTATTCTGGACGAGGGTGATGTGGTCGAGATCGATCACGGCATGGTGCGCATCACCGACGAAAGCGGTGCGGAAGTCGTTCGCAAAGTGACCAAAAGCACGCTGTCGGCCGGTGCCGTGGAACTGGGTGATTATCGTCACTTCATGCAAAAGGAAATTTTCGAACAGGGACAGGCGGTTTCCGACACCCTCGAAGGACGAATCTCGGGGGAACACCTTCTCGAGCAGGTCTTTGGACCCGAAGCCGAAGCGATATTCGATGCAACCCGGGCGGTACAGATAATTGCCTGTGGCACCAGTTTTCATGCCGGTCTGGTTGCGCGTCATTGGCTTGAGAGGTTCGGCGTGCCGTGCAATGTCGAGATAGCCAGCGAGTTCAAGAGCAGGCCCCATGTGGTGCCCAATGACTCATTGGTGGTGACTATCTCGCAGTCCGGTGAAACCATCGACACCCTCGGTGCACTGAAACATGCGCGGGCGCTTGGCTTCGGTAAATCGCTGACCATCTGCAACGTAGCCGAAAGCTCCCTGGTGCGCGAATCCGAATTGTCGTTGCTGACCCATGCCGGTCCTGAAATCGGTGTTGCTTCCACCAAGGCATTCACCACTCAGCTTACCGCCCTGCTGCTGTTGGTTATCGCACTGGGTCGTCGTGCCAACATGTCGGAGGTCGAAGAAGTCGAGATCGTTCGTGAGTTGCGCGCCCTGCCGGCACGGATAGAAAATGCTCTGTTGTTGAATGACCAGATCGAGGCTATCGCCGAACAATTTTCCAGCAAGCAACACACGCTGTTTTTAGGACGCGGCATGCACTATCCCATTGCCATGGAAGGTGCGCTGAAGCTCAAGGAAATCTCCTACATCCATGCCGAAGCCTATGCCGCTGGTGAGCTAAAACACGGACCGCTGGCCCTCGTCGATGGCGACATGCCGGTGATTGCCGTCGCACCCAATAACGAGCTTCTCGAAAAGCTTAAATCCAATATTCAGGAAGTGCGCGCGCGTGGTGGTCGGCTGCTGGTGTTTGCCGACCTTAAGGCCGGCATCAAGGAAGACGAAGGTGTTCAGGTGGTCCATGTTGCACCGGTTAACGACCTGATATCGCCCATCGTCTACACCATTCCGCTACAGCTTCTCGCCTATCACGTGGCGCTCATCAAAGGCACCGATGTCGACAAGCCGCGTAACCTCGCCAAGTCGGTTACGGTCGAGTAACCTTTCAACAAACAGTGTGGCACCATCTGCCAGATTATCTGGCAATGTTTGATCGACATATCAATTTTGAATTTTTAATGTACAAAATCAGGAGGTAGCGCCCATGAAATTTGACCGGATGCAAACCATTGCGGTGTCACTGACGGTAATGCTTTTGTTGGCGCGACCTGTCTTTGCTCAAAGTACGGATTCAAGCAAGGTGGAGGACGAATTCTGCGCACGCTATTCAACAATGTCATCGGTTGAGAAAACCGTATACAAGGCACGCTTCGAAGATTCCTGTGAATCCGCTGCAAAGATGAAGAGCGAGGTAGATCTCATGGGTCGAATACTCGCCATCACGCCTATTGCCGCTACTCCCGGCGAGACGCACGAGATACGGGTCCAGGTGGAAAATCTCAACGTCGATTCCGATCGGCCGAAAGCGTTCACAATAGCAACCGGCGTATTCCCGCGCGAGCCCGATCTCACGCTTGGGGGCAATGTCCTCGACGGTGCCATTGCGGTTGTGAAAACACCCATTGATAACCTCCCCGATGAAGGCGCCGGAAGCTATCTAATGGTGTCGATTGATCTGCCCGCGAATTTACCCGACACGGATCTTTACTGGTGTGTCATTGTCGATCCGGATCGGCATGTGAAAGAAAGCGATCAACACAACAACGTCGATTGCCGGGTTATCGCCCAAAGTCTGACCAACCCGGCAACGCCGTCGGAATAGGAGTCGACGGAAAGGTTACACCGCGCATCGATTACCTCACTATGAAACATCACGCGGGGATCAGAAACCAAGCGCAAGCCTTAAAATGAATAACAATAATCGAACACTTCCATATTTCGCATTGTTACTTGCGTTAGGCGCAAATACCTTAATTGTCGAATTAGTTATCCCCCGTATGATTGCCCCGGTGTTTGGCAATACATTATTCAGTTGGACAGCAATTATCACCGTGGTGTTAGTGGCGTTAACTGCGGGTTATCGGGTGGGCGGCATTCTGGCCACACGAAAGAAAATGAATGGTTATATCCTGGTATTTAGTCTGGGCGCTGCAATTTGGGGGCTATTACTTGGCTTGTTCGGCGACGTAATTGTTCCGTACATGCGTCCATTTAATATGATGTTCGGGCCACTGATAGCAGCAACCATTTTGGCCGCACTCCCCGCTTTTCTCGATGCAGCTGTAGTGCCGATGGTAATCCAGGCAATTGAAGGTGAACGTGGTGACGTATCGGGACGTTGTTTTGCATGGTCAACCATCGGTAGCATTCTCGGTGTCGTGTTTACCGGTTATGTTTTGCTCCCTCAGCTTGGTATTTCCGGGGCCCTGCTAACCGGGGTAGTCCTTATTACACTCGCCATGATACCGATGCGTTGGTATCTTCCGGCTAGTTGCCTGGCTATTCTTTGTATTGGGGCAATTGTATTTACAACGCAGCAAATACCAAAGAGTCTCGTTGATCTCAGTAATGGATACCATCGAATACAGGTTAAAGAAACGGGTTCAGTTCGCAGTCTGTATCTTGATACGACACTGGAAGGGCAAGTAAGAACCGGCAATCCACGACCGGTAGCTCAATATATGACCCGAGTCGTTGACATGATAGAAACGAATTTGATCAATACCGAGCATCCAGTAACCAGCGCATTTTTTCTTGGCGGTGGATCCTTCAGCATGCCTGGTTACCTTAAGCACATTAACCCGGAAATGAGAGTGGTGGTTGCTGAAGTTGATCCTGACGTGGTGCAGATCGGTACGAAATATCTTGAACTGAATAAAGATATTGAGGTGATTATTGGCGATGGTCGAAATGTTCTGGCAGACGATTCGAGTAGATATGATGTGATCGTAAACGATGCTTTTCACGGAGTACGAAAAATACCTTTTCATCTTGCATCGCGAGAGTTCAATCAGCTTGTATCCAATCGACTATCAAGCAAAGGTGTCTACATAATTAATGTGCGCGGACATCCGAGTCAAAGCCACATGGCATCTAGTTTCGTAAAAACATTATCGGACGTTTTCCCATATCTTTACGCGAAGACAGAAACACGAACAAACATATCTGTAATCGCATCAAAACAACAAATAGACTGGGCTGATGAAATTAAAGAAATTGGCCCAATGGCGATAACACTGACTGACAATCACGCGCCTATCGAATATCTGATTGCACGGGATTTCGTCGATGAGAAATTACGGCGAATGAGAAACTAAAGTTGGTACGTATAAATAACCATACAAACAGCTGCTTCGAATTGTCGGTGTTATCGGATATGCGGAAGCAGGCTGCTTGCCTGTTCAAAACAAACCGGTTTACCTATTTCGTTATCTCGTTATAATGCGCTGACAAAAGGGAAGATTTCGACAGGACGTCGCGTATGAATATCACACATTCCATCGTATTTCGATATCGCTCAGCTGAGAAGATATCGTTGTTCCTGATGGCTCATCTCGTGCGGGCATGAAGGTCATGTCCACACACATTCATCTTAAGTTTTCTCACCTGTTGTGTGGACTGGTTGTGCTGCTGACCAGCGCAACCGGCGCAACCGGGGCATTCGCCGGGCAGGATAGACCAGCCAAGGCGCGCAAGCCGATTCCACCCTATGAGGATATTTATACTGAAAACGCAAAGAATTCGCCCTTTGCTTACGATATCCACGCCTGGGTTTATCCAGCTACTTCCGCCAAACGCTTTCAGATGCCGGCCCGCTGGATCGATGACGATCTGACCGGCACGCTGGCGCTGGCCTATCGGGTTGAGTGGATGAGTGGTCGTACCTGTGGTTATGGCGACGCGCCCCACTGCCGAAAGCGCGTGCGCTGTGTCATGGATGCCTATTTTGATCAGGTAGATGCTGCTGCCAATCTCCTGCCATTTCGCAATGACCTTGAGGTCAACCTTGACAGTTTCGGCGGCGAGCAATCCCTGCACTGGCTGAGTCCGCAGAGTCCCGTCGATCAGCAACAGATTGCCGAGCTAAGGCACAGCGTGACACTGGCGAGTGCAGTGGTGATCAACTATCAGGACAAAGGGGGACATGTCCGGAACGATGAGACCAACACCTTCCAGTACGAACGTCGTCGATACAACCTGGACGCTATAAGTTTTCAGATCGACTGCAACCTGCCGGGCAAACTTAAGGACATAGATGGGCCGCTGCGTATTGTCATGGGAAATGCCGGGGTGTCTGCCGAAGATCTGAAGCAGCAGCTCATGCAGACAGCATCCGGCGAAGGCGATTCAGTCACAGCCGGTGAACGCATTAACCGGGTCATCACCATACCCAAGGGCTTCTATCCTCGCTGGACGGCGCTGCATGATAAATATATCGCCTGGGAGCCGGCCTATCACGACACCATCGTTGATGCGCCCTGGCATATGGATATGCAAAGGGATACCCCTGCCGAATACAACCGTCGATTCACGGATAAGGCCAGTGGTTTATACGACGAAGACATTCACATCTGGACCTATACACAGGAATTTGCGGATCGATTCGGCATGCCTGCGAAATGGGTATCAAAGGAAGATCTTGGCGATGCCGTGGCGCTGGGATTTCGGGTGGAACGGGATGTTTCGGGCATATGCGGCGGTGGTTTTAATCTCAAGAACTGTCGACGGTTTGAGACATGTATCTGGGATATATATGTGCCGGATGACAAGCCCCTGCCGTGGTACGTGGATTGGCCGGTCTCCAGCGTCAGTGGGGGTCACGACCATTCGATACGATTCCTGCAAATTAATGATTGGGATCTTACCGACAAGTCGATTGAAGTTTCACGATTGTCAGAATTTGTCTACGGCGGTGGTGATGAGAGTAGTCGAGTCACCGCACCGATTGGATTTCAGTTGATCGAGCAGCACCGGAAATCGCTGCTGGGTTTTGGTTACTGGTCGGATGAGCAGTGGTGGGGAAGTGCCGGCATCACGGCACGCGCCCACGAGCGGCGAGTGCAAGGGCTGCAAATGATCTCGCTGACTCGGGGATGCACCGTGCCCGCCTTATGGGAAGACGACAAAAAAGAAACAAAACTTCGAATGCGGGATTATCGTCTGCTGTTCATGTCGCGAACTGATCGGTATGAGAGACTGTTCAATCGCCTGCAGGAGAACCGTATTGGCAAGCCCGAGGCGGCGGTGGAGGTCAGGATACCCAAGGTATACAAGATTCGCTGGACCGATCATCAGGTCAGTGTCAGTCAATCATTGAAACAAATGGAACGATTTTCGAAAACCGGCAGCCTTCAGTAATCTAACCGGCTTTTAAAAATAGAATTTGCAAAAGTAATTTCAAACAACTTTAGACAGGGAAGTGGCTATGGACATCAAGGAACTGAACCAGATATTTGACAGCGAGGGTCGACCAAAAACCGAGGATTTGCCGGATTTCATCAAAATACGAGAGATTAGGCCGGACACACCTGCCGACGTCAAAATCCACGAATATCAAATTGATGACACCATTGTGCTGATGCCCGATTATGGTGCGGCCCGGGCTTATGGGGAATCCGACAGTGAGCAATTTCTCAGTGGTGCAGCGGGTATACAGGAAAGAATTAACGCACTTATGGTCGATGCGGATGCAATCGGTAAATCCGTCCTGATCTACAACCCCAATCCAACCAACGCCGCTCTGACAGCACAGATCGGATATGTCAATGGTATCAATACCCTGGTTGTTGATCAGGCAGTGAAGGTCAATGTCTCCGACTTCAGCGCCGATGTGCAAAGC
>BQJD01000061.1 GCA_021604525.1 marine bacterium B5-7
ACTCGATATTTCGAGGCAATCGAAATCGTCGTCGTTGAGCAGTCGCCTGAACCGATGTGTTACGAACTTGTGAGCGGAACTGCCGGAGCTATCTATGAGCATTTGTGCGCGCCCGGCTGTTTTTACCGAACCCGCAATCTGAATCACGGTGCTGCGATAGCCTCGCGACCGCTTGTGTTGTTGTTAGATTCAGACGTATTCTTTAAACCAAAGGCGCTGGTCGAGTCATGTGAAATCCTGTTGAGCAACGCTGCTTCGTTCGTATATCCATACAACGGTCTCATGATGCAGATCAAACGCAAAGTCGCCAACAATCACCCTTACCTCGATTCGACTTTCCTGAGTACACTTCCTTTTCATGATATTCGCCTCGGCGAGATGTCAGGCAACGATGGTTTTGAACTATTGTATGGTGGGCCCAATTGGCCGAGTGTCGGTGGCGCGATCATGGCTGATCGCCGAGTGTTCCTCAGGTGTGGCGGATATAACCCCAATATCATTTCCTACGGAGTCGACGACGGGGAACTCGACTATCGGATTCGTACTCTTTTAGAAAAGCCTTATCGTCTTGATAACTACAACTGCTACCACCTCGAGCATCGACGCAGACAGGAAAGTCGATATAACGAATTTATTTACGCGAACCGAGCGGAATTCAACAATGTGCGTAGCATGTCGCAACAGGAGCTTCGGCATTATGTTGACAATGGTTTTCGACGAATCATATTCGATACGTCCCAGTCGCTTCATATCGTCAACAATGAAGAACGTTTCTCGATTAGCCAGTCTGTACCCACGCGATATGTGCTGGACAGCTTCGTCTTTGTACTAGCCTTAGCCGCACATACGCCGGATGATATCGAGCAACTGGAGATATTGCTTTCGTCTGTTGAATCCCGTTATACAGGTCACGAGGTCGTGGTTATCGAACTTGGCGGATTGTCGTTAAGTCAGTTTTATTTAAAACCAGGGACTGTCCACCTGAAGGAGCAACAAGCTAGAGGGCTTCAGTTACTTGAACGTATCGTGATGAATTCCGGAAATCCCCTGATCGCTTTCCTGGACCCGATGCTATCTTTAGACAATGAGACGTTGCTCAGTGTTTCTGATCAAGTGTCTGATGATTCACAAGAGTGGCGTAACGGCCATTCGGATAGTAATCCTCGATTCGTCGCCACAAGATCCAGCATCGAAAATGTACTTTTAGACAAGAATGAGACACCGACAGATTCGGCCGGGTCGTCGTTGAATCATTGGCTAGATTGTTGGCTGACCGAGTGCGAGACAGTGTCAGCATCCCAAGCTGATACAACGGATTGTTGATTCACCGCCGAACGACCCAACTCCTGATAGATTTCACGGTAGGCGTTTGCAACGGCATCGCGCTTGTAATGCTGCACAACTCTTAAACGTGCAATCCGGCCCATTTCCGAGCGTTGTTCGGGATGATCCATCATCGCCAGCATCGCATCCGATGTGGCGTAAGGATCCGCTACCGGTGTCACATATCCGGCATCACCCAGATTGTCACCGATACCACCGTGTACCAGATCGGGGCAGTCGCCAACGTCTGTTGTGATCAAAGGAACGCCATAACTCATCGCTTCCAGGGCAACATACGGCAGGGCTTCGCTGATGCTGGTCAGAACCAATGCTGTAGATGATAAATACGTTTGTTGAGGATCGCATTCCCCGATGAAGATTTCTGAATTGAATTTCAGTTTTTTTGCCAAGTCCTGTACATGCGCAACATATTCCGGATCGTGTTGCAATGGACCAACGATGGAAAATCGAGCATTCGGATGTTTGTCCCTGACTCTCGCCATGGCAAGAAGGCACGTAGTAACATCCTTGATCGGTGTGACACGGCCCACGAATGCAAAATGGGGTGTTGGATCGTCAGCCACCTGAGTTGTCTTGCGCACACCGTTTGGAATTACACGACAAAGGTCAGGACGTGCACCCAGTTCCCATTGGTATTTAAGATTAACTCGCGCGACCGTCGTAATCCGATCTGCATGTGCATAAGCTTCGGCGGCGAGACCACGTAGACTCTTGCACCAATGGTGTCGTTCTGCCGTGACGCCGAATAGCTGATTATTAATACCGGTAATTTTGAAACCGCATTCCAGTTCGTCTGACCCGTTCTGAACTTCTCGCCAGTAGATACCGTGTTCTGTTAACAAAAACGGACGCTTTGAAGCATTCTTGATCTGGACACCCAGTACGCCTGCGAAACCAGTGGCAAGGGCATGGTATATATCAGCGTCAGGTATTTTCATGACACTCGACCACCACCGTGAATTCACGTCCGCATCGTGAAATTCTTCCATTGGAATATTGACCACTTCTTCCACATTATCAGGTGGATCGAATGCGGCGTGTTCAGGAGGCGAACCATAGCGCAGATGCAGAATAGAAAAACGAACATCATTCAGATCGGTAACGAGGTCGTGCACCCACCGCGAAACGCCTCCCATGATGTACGGATAAGTCCCCTCGACGATCAGGCAGACCTTGATCCTCTTCATTATTATGACCTTATTCACTCCCACCGAGAAGTTCATAATATTAACACGTGGTTCTCTCCATGCAATTCAGGTTGGTGGGATTGGCATAACCGAACTTGTCAGGATAGATAGATTCAGGATAGATAGATAAGGTGCAGCGTGAACGGCGTCTAATTGGTTATATCCGTTATCCGGGAAATCCTGTCCATGACCTGGACGCGAAATACATGCGGTTTATCTTGTCTGCCGTGAAGCGGGATCTGTATGTAGTCCTGTGCGACACTCTCACCAAGTACAGGATTCTCGCCGACATCGGTATCAACACTGACACGCCAACCAGCGGTAAATACTTCCACATATCCCTCACCATGGATCTCGCATTCGAAACCATCTTTAAACGCGATCAGCCGAACCAGTTCCGCACCATTCGGAAGTGCCGTGATTCTGGGCATATCATCGGCAATCCCGCCCAGTCGAATTCGAAATGCTCCACCATCGCGAGGCAGGAATATCTGTCTGGCATTATAGGCAGGCCATTCATCGACACCCGATATAGGCATGTTGGCGCCAACGTCGAGGCACATCCCGCCCAGTGATGCACGGTCCGTGGATACACTGACTTCAATCTCCTGTTGAGTGGAAGAGATTGATAGAGCCGCGCCCTCAAGTGCATAAATCCGATCAGTCAACTCGCCGAGAGTGAGGAATTCAGCCTGTTGTTCTTTCGCCCACGTTAACAGGGACTCATAGATTTCAATTTCGAATCCATTGTGAAAATAATTGGTAATTCCGTAGTCGTGCCACAAGGGCTGAAATATAGACAAGCTGGTATTAATCAATAACGCATTCGCCTGACTTTGCCACTCGGATTTCGTCTTTTCCATCGGCCAGTCGTAGTAACAGACGGACGTAAAATCAGGCCAAAGATTAGGACAGAAATACACGAATGGACAGTCAGCAGCAAGACGTCCCACAGCGCCGGGATAACCGTCACCTGGACCGAAAAACCGACCGGACATGTACTCGTAATGGAGCCCGATTCGAAGTGCCGTTTCCAACGGCTCCGGATTGCCTGGTACCGCGAGGCCGCGGACAGAAATATCCAACCGGTCTTCTATAACTTGTTTTGCTTCCCTGAACTCGAAGTCGAGTTCATTTCCAGATAGTTCAGACAATGAGAATGGATGAGTGAAACTGTGGCAACCGATTTCATTACCGAGTCTGACAAGCTCGTGATGGATCGGAGCTGAAATACTCCAGTCGGTGAATTTTCCCGCTTCGGGATTTGCGCCGATATTGATATAGGCCGAGCATACAAAGCCATAGTCTCGTTTCCATGTAGTCAATCGGTCGATAAGCGATTGGCTGATCGCTTCGTTATCGACCCGGACCATCGACAGGTCCATATCAAGTCGTGTAGACATAATGCAAGGCGATCGGCTCACCCTGAGTCCAACTGGAATGGCATCACCGAAAGCCGCCCATCGAATGGCACGCCATAGCCAGTTACCTTGCATCAATAGATTTTTATCCGCGATACAAAGATATCGAAACGATGCATCACCCGCGATAATCGCAGATTCATTCAGGTCACCGTTGTGAAGTTGCGCTACGTCCATGATCGGTCTGCGATTTTGTTGCAAAGAGCGAAACCACAAATCCTCAACAGTTATGCCGGTCCAGTCGAAGTCGTCTCCGAGTATTTTTTCTCCATACGAACCGGCACGAAACTCTGCATGCTGCATCTCGACCTTTTCACCAAGCTCCACATCACAAAGATTGTAGAGTGCCTGAGTGGTAGGGTTAATGTTTTCGGATTCGCACTCGTCGCCGATCAGCAACAACCCACAACCGCCTCGTTGAAGTTCGCTCGCCACCCACTCAACCAGGGAATCAGAAATCTGCCCGATGGTCGCATTGGGTTCAGGCACTATCAGTACGGTAAACGGCGATCCCCTTTCTGACCTGGACTGATATTCGTCGACTTCAATCAACTCGTACGGCAATCCCGCCATACAGACCTGGTACTGAATAAAAAGCAGAAATTGCCTTTTTAAAAACCACTCCTCGTCATTATCAACAACAATTTTTGGACTAACGATTCCGATCCGCATATTGGGCACGCTCATGATCGCCGTCCACAAGTAGTCCCGGTTGTAAGTATTCCAAATTGTCGTTGAGCTGAGAAACTATCGGATCGCAATGCGCACATTATTCTTCGATTCTGTTTTTTGTCCATGAAGTACACACGATTAGGAAAAGTTCAGCCATCAATAACTGCCCGGTTCGACACTGGTGTCGCGTGTCACCTGAAAAGAGATACTGTAACGTGGTCAGGCAAGTTGTACCAAATATTATGGCTATCGTATCATCAGATACACAAAACGCCTGATTCCCTGTTTGTATAGCTCCATGACCGGATACGGTCTGGCCACCTGCGACAATTCATAATTCGGAAACAAAATCCATTGACTAACGTCACTTTTTCGAACACGAGGCGCGTGCCTGACGAAGCATACTCCCGGCTTCGTAAGCTCTTGTATATTGTCAGTGACATACTAACTGCATACGGTATCCAATTTTGCCTCGACCGGGGAACATTACTCGGAGCATATCGATCAGGAACCCTGATTCCCGGGGATACCGACATTGATATTAAATTGGCACACCATGACTGGCTTAATACCTATCAGGCACTAAGCGCACAGCTACCGCGCGACCTCAAGGTAACCGCTGTTCATCACGAATCAGTCATCCATGACCTTGCATGTAATACACACGCACCATGGTTTGAGAATGCGGATGGCCGATTCCTGGTGGCACACCGGGAAGGGTCGGACCATGAGATTTGCTACCATACCGCGACCGCGCTGACAGTGCATTGGAAAGGATGCCCTTGGGATAAGGAGCCTAATCTCGATCTCTACTGTCACAGGATTAACGAGCACCACGACTGTACGCCCAAGGAATGGAGCAAACCCTGGGAGTCAGATGGAAAGTTATATTTATGCTTACCCTCTGATAATGAGAATAGTCGTGTCGTACCTTATGATTTAATCTTCCCCTTGACCACGATCGGGATTGAGGGGCGTGAAATGCCTGCTCCGGCCCGATGCCGGAAATATCTGGAACACATATTTGGATATCTCGGCGACGACGCCAAATTCGACGAGGTTACGCGTCTTTGGATACCTGCCCCGAAAGAGAGAATTGAAGATGACACGGCGCTGTTTTAAACGCATCGTGTGTCAGATTATCGGCAATCCACTTTTCCAGGTGCCGCAGGAAATCATTGCTTCAACAAGGGCTAATTCTCGAACTACTCAAACCCGTGTCCAGTTAAGACAGTTGTGTAGCAATTGTCTCTGTGGAATTTACAAACCACTCCCGATTCCGTTCAAAGCATATACGAAGGTCTTGTAGCCACGATTCGTCTGTCAGTCCATTTTTATCTGCCAGATCAAGAATCTCACACACGGGATCGAGATAATCCACATTGGCAAGCTGCAAGCCCCTGATATCCGATGACGTCGGGAGCACGTCAAACGATTGTGGCGCCGGAAGTCCGTTAGCCCAAAATGCCGTAATCAAGCGGATACACTTGCTGCAGCGACCGCAGTTCCTGTCAAGTCGCTCACCTTCCCAACAAACGCGCAGATTGTCCATTGCTGCCGACCATTCCCGAATCGCATAAGCTTTCTGCGTTCTGAAATACTCCGCGCCATCATGAATGATCCTGAAGGTTCCACTTGACATCAACGGGTCGGTGAGGGGATTCGAGCCGTGAGAAATCAACCCGGTACGCGCGTAGTGATAAGTACCGGCGATCAACCCGGCAGAATAACTCCCCGAGAAAAGGTGCAGGCAAGATGCCAGTAAAGCGCCGTGGATACCCCGCCAACTCAGATCCAGCATAGCCTTCAGGTTTGTCCTGACTGGTATCAGCGATAAACCGATAGATGATAATGAATCGGACGCCTTGCGGAACGCATTTTCAAAAGTGATCGGATCATCCACAGGAATATCGAAACCGTGGACCATGAGACCGCAGCCTATTGAAACGGTGCGTCTTCCAGCCGCCCGCATCACATGACGGTATATCGAAAACGAACTATCCAGCCCACCGGAAAAACCAGCGATAACGGGTGCATCAGGTGGTGTAACCGGTCCTTCTTCTTCATCGTCCGCATGGATGGTAATCGGGCAGTAGCGATGCGGGTACCAGGCATGGAACGCTGCCTGAAATTCCTCAAGATTTCGCAGTAGTAGCGGACTGACTCGATCATGTACAACGAGATCCAGATCACGGCTCATGGCAAGAAAGACCAGGGCGAGCGCGAAGGGATCTCCACCGGAAGCAACTTGTTCTTCGCATGAGGCTGGTAACTCGAACCATAGGTCCCAGGGATCCTTGTCTGGTTCTGTCACACATGCCGAGATCCGCAGCGTTCCATCGCGGATGGCCCTCGGATTCGGGGAGACCTGGATACTCCCCCTGTCTTGTTTTATTTTCTGCATTGAAATGCTTTACACGTCGATTGGCGTAACTTCTTGACATAACTCATCACGTTGTAACACGCGTGTGATGATCGAAGTTGTCGAAATTCCCGGGGTGTATGCGATGCGATGAAAGTAGTGTGAATCCAGTCGCTTATTATGTGCGCTTTTAATACGTTCATCTTCTGTGTCGTCAGCGACGGCATACACATATCGATGGAGATTATGTCGTCGCATGAAATCGTTGTCGAGCGCCTCCGTCATTTCCCAGGCTTCATCGACATAGCGACATGCAGCGATCACCTGGATCCGCTCATCAAGAGTAAGTATCGGTGTACGTTTGTATGCCCGCGCGACATTGTCCTGTACGACACCCGTAATCAGGTAATCCCCAAGTGACCTTGCGCGCTTGAGAAATTGAACGTGACCATAATGAAACAGGTCACCGACCAATACTGTGTATATCCGTCGATCGCCTGAAGCGAATTTAGCCATTTGACAGAGATACCATAATAGTCGCCTGTACAACCTGCTCGTCGTTATGGTGATGCTTGTAATTCAATCAGGGCCAGTTAATCAACGGACTTCTGTACTGCCAAGTGTCAATGAACTGACGAATTTTACCGTACCGCGTATCGATTATTTTGTGCGGTATCCCGAGAAGCAAACAGAACACGTGTCCATGTAGACGTTCGGTAATCACACTCCGCCCCCGAGCAAGCGCCTGACAGCCTCTGTGTAGCCGCTCCAGAGCCAGATCGGAGTAAATCTTCGCAAACTGCTTTTTTATGCTTTCTTGTGTTTGCTGACAACCGTTGGCACTTACGTATTGTTTCCGTAGTTCGTTGTTTTGTCGAATCAGGTCTGTGTCATTATCGATATTCCAATCGTACACCATGACACCATTTTGATCAGGTACGGTGTGGGCTTCTGCAGATTCCTTATCGTTACGCACTAACCAGATACATGGTACAGAAGCCGAACCAACTACCTGTTCGGGATTACACCAAAATGCGAGATCGGGGCAAAGCATTGCTGGTATTCCCAAGTCTGAATGGGCAATGTCCAGACTGATCGAATCGCGTACGAATAAAGTGAAATTTTGATATTGCTGAAATAAATCTTTTGTCCGCTGAAGATTGTACTTCGAGTTGAAGTGAATACCCTGAGGCAACTGGACAATGGGATTATCAGGAAAGTCGTTGAGGAGCTGTTCACGGAACACCTGGTGCTCAGGCCACAGATCGCCAAAGTTTCCGCCGCCGTGAATGAATATGGTGCCATCGCCGATTGCGTTAGCGAGTGCAGATTTTGAATAGGTATCTATTTCACATACATAGTCTGGTTTAAAACCATGTTGAGCAAGGAATTCGCACTCCCCGACCCAGATTGCACTGTCTCCTACATTGGGGTGATTGGGATAATCAACCAAAGCGATGCACGACCCGAGATTCGGCAAGCAGGGAGACAACACGCGCTGGGAAAAATCGCGCATATCCCTGATCAAGGTCGCGCTTGTTCCGGATCTATCAGAAACGTTCCTCATACTGAATGTTATCCACTAACAATTGATATCAGGCCTATGTACTGATATTTGACAAATAGCTGAATGATAGGAGTAGACTCGAATCACCTGTTCACCACCCTGTGATCTGAGTAATTGTCGGGGCCTGAATGTCGCCATAGCAATTCATCAGCTTCAGACTCTTGCCGGTTAATCGTTGTATATTTTTCGGCACATGGCTTACATATAATTTTTAAATCTTTGCATTGCAACCTAAAATCTCAAGACCAATCTTAACAAAGATAAAATGCTGAAAGGTGTGCCTGGCATAGGTCCCTCGGCCTTTGGTTCGCGGGTTTGCAGCTTTATGAGGCATTGGGTCTTGTTCTTTTGTATTTCAAATTGGGTGTGGACATCAACAAATCAACTGGCTAAGACCCGTGTGTACTATATTGAGCTCGCGGTGGGTGAACAATTTGGCTGATCACTTAATGCAAATCAGATAATTAAATCATCATATTCGATAAATGAAATAGCTACATGGCGGTCATTGAGTCAGGATTGGAACAAGGCTGAAAAGTGGCTTGCAGCCATTATGCATACATTCTTTCTTATCTTTAAAACCCACGCACAGGAGAAAAACTAATGTCCTTGAGACTTACACTGTCGACATATGTCACGGCTTTCACTCTACTATTTTTGATGCAGATCGCACATGCAGGCCCTGATGATCCCTCGAAGTTTGACCCGGTCCAATACGGCGCTCAGAAAATTCTCTATGACTGGAATTATCCGACACCTGAGGCAGGTTTACGCGCGCTCGGATTTGTTCGCAATCATATCAAAGCGCTTCAGGAATTCGGCGACCTGGAGAAATCGGACATCGTGATTGTGGCGCATGGTAACGATCTGCATGCATTTTCAAGACTAAACAAAGCAGCTTATCCAGAAGCCTATTCAGCATTCAAAGAACTGACTGATCTGGGCGTCAAAATACATGTCTGTCGTAATGCCGCACGGAGTCGTGGATATGGTCCGGAAGATTTTTACGATGTTATGACAGTTGTCCCAGCCGCGGTTATCGATATAGCCAAGTGGGAGAATGAAGGATACAGCTACATGTATGCCGAGTTGTTCCCAAAAATAACTCGTGAAGAGATTCTGGAAAAGCATCCGGAAATCAACTTGTCGCAATAATTTCCAGATCATGTGTAAAAGTTCCTCGCCAGGATATGAGGTCCTTGGCTATACCATGGATACTCATCGGCGAGGTACGACACATCTTTGATATTTCATTGAATCGTGACGGGAGTCGGCCCATCCCTGGGCCTCACCCTGCGGGCTCCCGATGGTCGTTAAAAATTCGCTCCCGACGAATTTTTCGAACCGAAGGGCTTAAAACCAACCCTTACGAAGTCAATTAATTAAAAAGCCCGCACAAGGCGGGTGGCTGCTACTTGAATGGTGAAATCGTTATCTCAAGGGGATTACTCGGCCCATCCCTGGGCCTCACCCTGCGGGCTCCCGATGGTCGTTAAAAATTCGCTCCCGACGAATTTTTCGAACCGAAGGGCTTAAAACCAACCCTTACGAAGTCAATTAATTAAAAAGCCCGCACAAGGCGGGCTTTTTAATTAATGGCGTCCCCAAGGGGATTCGAACCCCTGTTGCCGGCGTGAAAGGCCGGTGTCCTAGGCCGACTAGACGATGGGGACTTAAAACATCAAACAATAGCGAAAACTGGTGGAGCCAGGCGGGATCGAACCGCCGACCTCAACACTGCCAGTGTTGCGCTCTCCCAGCTGAGCTATGGCCCCGGAAGGCCGCGTAATTTACTGGCTCAGCGTGGCTTGGTCAAGGGTTTTGAGCCACACGCTCGTCAATGTAGCCAATAGCACGATCCAGTCGTGCGAGCGTTTTGTCACGACCAACCAGTGCGAGAGTGACATCAATTGAAGGGGTTGCAGCCGTTCCTGAAACCGCGACACGAATTGGCTGTGCCAGTTTCCCGAGCTTCGCCTCATGATCTTCGGCAGTTGCAACGACTTCGGCATGGAGTGCTTCAGGCTGCCAATCGCCAAGTGCCGCCAGACGATTCCGAACGTCGGCAAGCATTTCACGAGCCACGGGACGCAGATGTTTCTTCGCCGCATTCTCATCATAGTCATCAAAGTCATTGAAAAAATACAAACTTTTCTCCGCCATCTCGACGATGGTACGAGCCCTTTCACGCAGTGCCTCGACCACATCCTGCAGTGACGGACCGGTATTGGCATCAATATTCATGGATACTAACTGCTGTTCAAGCAAACGTTGAAGTCGAGAGGATTCGCATTCTTTTATATAGTGTTGATTCAGCCACAACAGCTTTTCCAGATCGAAGTTCGACGGCGCCCTGTTAACGTCAAAAATATCAAACAACGCGATCATTTCCTCGTCAGAAAAAATCTCCTGATCCCCGTGTGACCAGCCGAGCCGTACCAGGTAGTTGCGCATGGCCTCCGGCAGGATGCCCATCGCCTCATATTCAAGCACGCTGACCGCACCGTGACGCTTGGACAGGCGCTGACCGTCAGAACCCAGGATCATCGGCACGTGTGCATAGACCGGCGATTCGCCGCCGAGCGCCCTCAGGATATTGATCTGCCTTGGCGTATTATTGACGTGATCGTCGCCGCGTATGACATGGGTGATTTCCATATCGAGATCGTCCACCACCACACAGAAATTATAGGTTGGCGAGCCGTCCGAACGAGCAATAATCAAATCGTCCAATTCATCGTTACTGATGACGATTCGCCCCTTCACTGCATCATCCCAGACCACCGAACCTTCGATCGGATTCTTGAATCGTATCACCGGCTCAATGCCCTCTCGCGATGAAGTCAGATTCCGGCAACGGCGGTTATAACGCGGCTTCTCACCCCGCGCGCGCTGCGCCTCACGTTCCGCCTCTATCTCCTCCCGTGTACAATAACACCGGTAGGCGAGATTTCGTTCAATCAAATCATCAATCACCTCACGATAACGATTCATTCGATCCGTTTGATAAAATGGCCCCTCATCCGCGGTCAATTCCATCCACGCCATGCCTTTCAAGATTGCCTCAATAGACTCCGGCGTGGAACGTTCGCGATCCGTATCCTCGATACGAAGAACAAACGTGCCTTGGGTGCGACGAGCATAAAGCCAGCAGAAAAGTGCTGTGCGAACCCCGCCAATATGCAGGTAGCCAGTTGGACTTGGGGCGAAACGGGTGCGTACTGTCATGAGATTGGATACTATCAATGAGTGGACTTAACGGCGCGGGATTCTAATGTATAATTGCCATCCTCGCATCCGGAAGGGCGGTTAGCTCAGCGGGAGAGCACTGTCTTCACACTGCATTTGCTCGTCTTTTTTCGCTGGTTTTACAAGACGTTACAACCAGCTATGACGGAAACTATGACGGCCGTATCTGTTTCAGGGGCCATTAGCTCAGCGGGAGAGCGTCCGCCTCACACGCGGAAGGTGGCTGGTTCGACACCAGCATGGCCCACCACCCGTTTTTCCTAATGACTCCCATTGATTTAGCAGAGTACGCGTTGATGGCAAATATGACTGAAACTGAACGAATTGTTCGTGTATTCCACGAATCCTGGGACTTGCGGGATCCTGACCGTGGTATGACTGTTATTGCCGAGGATTGTCACTTTGAGGATGTTGCCAGAAACGAACTATTATCAGGCCCCGAGGGTTACAAACGCGATTACTATCGATGGCGTGAGGCTTTTCCCGATGGAGAGGTTAAAGTGATAAATGTCATCGTCGAGGGCAATTGGGCGGTGGTGGAGTTTGTTAATCGCGGCACCCATACCGGACCCCTACATTCCAGCCTCGGCACTTTCGCTCCCACAGGACGCAGAATGGAAAATCGCTACTGCAGTGTTATGCGTGTTGATGATGGCAAGGTGGTTGAAGGCCGTGATTACTACGACTCGGCCAGTATCATCCAACAGCTAGGTCTCACAGACGCCCAGTGATATGTCTGAGTTCAAGAAGCGTAGAAACATTCTGATCTGACAACATTTCATCAAGGAATTCAGCGCTGATTGGCGTCTGTTTTTTCTTTGTCATGTCTCCTGAGAATTGTCAGGCCGTCACCGAGCGGTAGCATTGAAACATCAATCGTTGCGTCCGCAAGAATCTGACGGTTAAAGGAACGCATCCCCACGGTATCCACATCTGACATTTCGGTATCAAGCACCCATCCATGCCATAGCGCGTTGTCCACCAGAATGACTCCGCCTGGCGACAGCAGCTTGAAACTCTCGCGCACGTATAACGCCGTATTCGCTTTGTCCACGTCGATAAATATGATGTCAAATGGCTCTTCATTGTTATCCTGCATCCTGGCCAGGATTTGGTTGACCTCACCCACTCGCGCCTCGATCTGATCAATGACACCCGCCTCCTCCCAGAACGGTTTGGCAAAATCGATCCAGGCGCTATTGCGGTCCACAGTGACGACCTGGCCCCCATCCTTGAGCGCGCTTGCGAAGGCCAGAGTGGAAATACCCGTAAACGTTCCAAGGTCTAACACACGTCGGGCACCCATCAACTTAACCAGCAATTGAAAAAACGCCACCTGCTCATGACCCAGCATCATTACGGATGGATCACCCAGTGCGACAGTTTTATCGTAGAGCCGTCGAATAACCGGTGTGAATCCTGAGGTGTGATCGAGAAGATAATTTTTCAGGACGGGTGATGGATCGAACGCCATTTGACCCGCGGTCCAGTCTGTCGTGGTAATTGATCCAAATTCCTGAGTCAACGAGAGTATCCTCAATAGGTATGTAGCGGGCTTACCATATTTTTAACGCCTGTAAGCCCCTTCGACACGTTAAATATACACAGCTTACAGGTCGATAATCCTATCAATAAAAAATCTGACAACGGGCGGGTAGTATGCTCGTTCGATTGGCCTGGTGCTTATCAGCTGAGTATCCAGTCAATTATCAGTAATGAAAGGACATTTGAGTAAAACGTATAAGAATTTGAACTCAGGTTATACTTGTAACATAAGATCATCGAACGCCAATAGCGCCAATCGGAGATTGTCGATTTCGCCGAACGATGTATGAGTTAGTTGATTGCATGGCTACCCTATGGGAGGACTAAGGTGCCAGATGCACAGCAAGTAATACAGACGATCCATCAAGTGGTTGGATATCCGACGGCATTTCTGGTAGCACCGTTCGCCCTCGCAACATTCGGCGGTGCGAAGGGACATCGCACAAGCGGGATTATTTTCGTCTGCTTGATGACATTCCTTTATGTGACTGGCCTGTACATGTCCCTGACCCGACATGAGTTCGGATCATGGGAATACTTCCGGAATCTCGTCTTCAACTTCTTCGGTTTCTACCTCGCTGTTCTTGGATTTCGGTCGATCTACCTGCTGCGACGACCCAACGTTTCCTGCCCGGTCAGAATCGATTATGTGATGGCATCTATTCTGACCGGCGTTGCTGTATGTTTGATCACTTTAGCAGTGTTTCGCAACACGCCTGTTCGAGTGCTCGCCATTGTAGCTTGCATACTGACATGGGTTGAATGGAAGGAGCTGCGTATGGGCTTCTCGCCACGTGGAGTGCTATACGCGCGACACGCGCGCTACATTGTTGCCGCCTATCTATATGTGTTGACCGTTGCCTCGATTGTCCACCTGGGCGACGAGTTAAGCCGCAATCTGAAATGGTTATGGCCAACAATGCTAGGCTTCTTGTTAATTCCCCTGATCTCGACGCGGCACTACTCACTTGTGAAACACCGACGCAAGACTACCCGCTATGCTGTCACCGTGCTACTTCTTATCGCGCTTTCCTTTGGTGGATATGCGATGTATGAAGTTGTATCGGGGCAGATGGTCATCGGCGCTCAACGAATGTAGTCCGCAGCCCTGGATTGGAAACGATAATGTCATTTGCACCCCGCGATTTGATTAAACTGGTTCGTTACGATCCGGACTGTAAAATCCTTGGGCACCTCCCATCTGTCGATTTACTCGTGGCAGCGCTCGACCACATGGCCAAATTGCTTCACGGTGAGCAGTGGCTATTAGGTGGCGGCGTAGCCATCGCCTTGAACCTGGGTAAGTTCTACCGAACCCATTCGGATCTCGATCTGGTTATCAATTGCAGCCACTTCTCCCCCATATATGAGCGGCTGCGTCAAAACGGCTACCAGCTTTATACAAGAAAATTGATGAAGCACCGCCGACTCGGTGTGTGTGTACATATGCGCACTCAACCGTCGGGGATATTACTGACGCTACGCCCGCGTCGACTGTGTTTTATAAAGACTGGAGTAGCCAATGAGAATCCCTATCTCAACAAGCTTGATGTCTACCTTTTTGAGGAAACCGAGAGCGAATATATTGCTTTGGACAGTCGTCGTCGAATACCAAAAAGACAACCGGTGCGCGGCCTTGAGTACCGAACACGATCTGGCTATTCATTGCAGTGTTTGAATCTGTATTATGTTAAGCAGTTCAGTGAAATCCGTGGCGGAGAAAAACACGTCTCAGACGTTTTAGCCATTACTAAAGAACTTAATCCTGCCAAGAGACACCCCTGATTTGTATCATGAAGATAAGACTTCGCCAAAAGTTGCGTTTCACGGCATTAACAACTTCGTGAATCTCATCCAGCAAGATCGAATTCCATCCCATCAACACACGCTCAAATTTGCGGTTCCACTGGAGAGCCCAAGATGGGCTTAGCATCCGCAACAATTTTCGACGTTATTCTTGCGCTTACTATTGTTGCGGCATGCTGCGCTTTAACAATTCTGCCTTACCTGTTGGCGTGCAAGTTTTTCTTGCCACATTCAAGCGAGCAATCACAATAGTTTTTATTGAAACAGCTTAATCTGAGACCAGGAAAACCTTTGTCGATGTAATCCTGGCTTCAGACGATAGCATTACGATTATCAGCGTAATTTGGACAGATGGCCATCTAATCCAGTCGCTTCTTGAAGCGCAAGGATGCAATCAGTAAACCAATCACGGTAAATCCTATCAACCAAAGGGTATCACCACTCAAGTCAAGAAGATCTGCTTCCCGCAGGACAATTGCGCGAATCATGCGGATGAAATGTGTGGCAGGTAATGCTTCAGAAATCCATTGCGCCAACTCAGGCATTCCTTCATAGGGAAACATAAACCCGGACAGCAGTATTGATGGCAGGAGGATAAAAATGGTCATTTGCATCGATTGAAGTTGGCTCTTTGCGATAGTAGAAATTATCAAACCCAGCGTTAAACTGGCGAAGATAAACAGCAGGGATGAAAGAAATACTTGACTGATGTCACCTCTGATCGGCACATTAAACACCCATTTTCCAAGACCAAGGATAATGGCCAGTTGAATCAGCCCTATGATGGCGTACGGCACGATTTTACCGATCATCAGTTCCATGGAACGTACTGGAGTAGTTATAAGCAGTTCCATATTCCCCCGCTCTTTCTCTCGCACTATGGCCGCTGAGGTA
>BQJD01000062.1 GCA_021604525.1 marine bacterium B5-7
GAGCAACAGCAAGGACAACAGATTGATGAGCAGCTTGAAGTAACAAGCGCTGAGAAATCTCAACTGGATGCGGATTGGCAGGCATTGTGGATCCCTTGTCAGATTGACCCACGTAGTCCGCGAGAGATGCGGGCCTGGCTGGATGAGTTTGAAAAACTTCGTGATCAGGTGGGACAGCTCAATCTGCTACGCCAGAAAGTGAGTGAGCTGGGGCAGAATCGTACCAAGCATATCCAACGGCTTAGTGAGCGGCTGGCTGGATTGGGAAGAGCGGGCTCCACATCGGAGGAGCTTGAAACCGTGCTCCTGGAATGCGAGGTGTTAGCAAAGCAGCTTGATGAATCCAAACGCAAACACGATTCGTTGAGTAAGGAGGTCAACGACCGGGAAGCCGATGTTGAATCGTTGGGTGAAGAGCACCGATTGGCAACTGAGGCACTTGATGAATGGAAGGCGCAGTGGGGTGATCTGATGCAGAGTCTTGGCCTGCAAGTCGAGACCTCACCATCGGAGGTTGACGATTTCATTGAAAACGTCAGAGAACTTTTTACAAAACAGGACGAAGCAGAAAAACTGCGAATTCGCATCCATGCTATTGACGAAGATGCAGCTGTTTTCCGTGACCAGGTGGAGGCCATGGTCTCCACCATTGCCCCGGAACTGGGTGATTTACCGGCCGATGATGTCGTCGTGCGCCTCAACTCACTGTTATCGGACAACCGATCGAGACAGACAAAACGGCTACAAATTGAAGAGCAGATCGAACAGGCAACGCAGGATATAGAGGATTCGAAGGCATCCATTCAGACCATGTCGGATCGGCTGGCTGCATTATGTGTGGAAGCAAAATGTGACAGCCACGATCATCTTGAGGCAGCGGAACGTCGTTCGATTGAGTATCTTAAAATCAAGGAAGCAATCACTTCGATTAAGCAGGAGATACTGGAGACGGGCGAAGGCGTCACTATTGCAGAGTTGGAGGCCCAGATTAATGGTATCGATCCGGATAGTTTGCCCGGGCGAATCAAAGCGCTGAGTGACAACATCAAATATGAACTCGAACCGAGAGGTACCGAACTTGCGGAGACAAAGGGGCGTGAAGAAAAAGAACTGGAGCTCATGGATGGCAGTGATCAGGCAGCCCTGCTCGCTGATCAGGCTAACGCTGTACTCGCCCGTATTCGCTCAGATGCCGAGCGTTATATTCAGGTAAAACTGGCCGGCAAGATCTTGCGTGACGAGATTGAGCGTTATCGCAAAAAGAACCAGGGACCGCTGCTCAAGCGTGCCAGCGAACATTTCTCCACACTGACACTTGGGTCTTTCGATGGGCTTATGACTGACTTTAATGAAAGGGATGAGCCTGTCCTTGCGGGCATTCGGTCGGGAGGAGAACAAGTGTATGTGGAAGGCATGAGCTCAGGGACGCGGGATCAGCTTTATCTGGCGTTGCGTCTGGCCTCTTTAGAAAAATACATGGAAAGTGCAGAGCCTATGCCTTTTATTGTGGACGACGTACTGGTGGATTTCGATGATGCACGTTCAAAAGCCGCATTGAATGCATTGTCTGAATTGGCCGAAAAGACACAAGTTATCCTGTTTACTCATCATTCGCAGGTCGTCGAGCAGTCAAAGCAATTGCAAGGGACGGTACAGATACATGAGTTAGGGACAACCGCATGAGTCATTGCTCAGATGAAGACTGACTGAGCATCTTCATGCCGAAACCGATATTCTCATCAACGGTCATGTGAGGAAAGAGCATATGGTTTTGAAAACCGTGTTTTCCGGGCGGGCATTTGGAGCCGGCTCGTTCATTGGTTTTCCGAATAACCGAATCGAACCTCGGGTTGGTTGCTCAAAGCCAGCCGTCAGTCGCAGTAAGGTTGTTTTTCTGCAACCCGAGGAGCAGGAAGGGTGAAGAACCCGTTGTCGTTTATTGTCAACGAAACATTGTCAAGCACTCGTACGACACTATCCTCGCAGCCTGGTAACTTATATCGTAAGGCCACGAATGTCGACCGCAAATTCCTCCATTACTCACCATCTCTGATCTGGTTATTTACTGCGGCAGTATCTTTGCTTCACGTACGTTACGTATGCCCTGGTTGATTTCATGATCAATTCTGATGTTTGTGTGTCGAATTAAATCGAATATTACAATGGTTGGTAGCAATGGTTGGGTGGTTATACGCAATAGAGTATTAACATTGCAGTCGTGAACGATCAGGACAGGGTTATGCAACAGATTTCAATCAAACGTATCTACGAGATAGCTTCGAAAGATGACGGTTATCGTGTGCTCGTCGATCGTATGTGGCCACGTGGTGTATCCAGGAATGATGCGGCCATCGACCAATGGGTCAAGGAGATCGCCCCCTCAACTGAACTGAGGAAGTGGTTTAATCATGATCCTGAAAAGTGGGATGAATTCCAGAAGCGATATCGCATAGAGCTGAAGGATCATTCTGAGGCACTTATTGGTCTGAAGAAAATATGTGGCGATGGCTCGATGACGCTTCTATACGCCGCAAAAGATACTGAACACAACCAGGCGGTTGTGCTTAAGCAAGTGCTGGAAACCCTGTAGGATATCAGCGAGCTCAATGCCCTCATCCGGATGGCAATCTGTTATAACTGCTAGCTTCGGTAGGCAATCGGGACCAACAGGCCTTTCATTGATGCATAGAGATCGTTAGTGATTTATTCGGGTCTTGTCCGCTCGCGCCATTCGACGATTGCTGCAGCAACAAGGGCAAACAAAATGTGCCCGATCAAAGCAACCCATGTGATCCCGGTGAAGTTGAGAAACGCCGGGTTGCCGGCTACCAGATGCGCCATGACATAGAGCGCGAACACCCATAATGCGACACCGTATAAAATGGCTATCAACCACCACGGGATGGCCGGTGTCAGCCGTAGATAGAGTGGCCGGACAACGACCATCCAGCCAAGTGGATAAGCGATGAGCCCGGTGAAGTAGTGAAGAAGCTGAGCTCCTGGATCATAGGTCTGTCCAAACAGTGTTTTAATGACACTATTGGCCAAGGGTACGGGTGCAAGGCTGGCGAAGCCGAGAGCAGGACTGAGTTTCTGGCCGAAGAGGTCGAAGCAAATCGTTGCTAATGCTCCGGCCAACAGAATGGTTAGTATTGTCCTGACGTTCATTGACGGTAAGGTGAGCAGGTTGACGCGATTTGTGTTGGGTGTAGCCATCATTATTTTCCTCGTGTTAGCCAATGTCGCGAGTAATGATTTCAACGACTGATGATAATCGGATCCTTCATTTGTCGGCAAGATGTGTCTCACCGTAGTGCTATGACACAGCCAATGATTACAAGTAATTCGGCCATGAACGAAGTATCTGCAACATAACGTATGATCGTTCAATATATCGAATGTTCCCGCGTCATCATTACATATGGGTATGAATAAAATTACATGCAAGTGAAAGGTCACGAATCGTGGATGAAAATCGCTCTTGATGCGGCGCAACAGGCTGCCGAGCAGGGTGAGGTGCCTGTGGGTGCCGTACTGGTAGTGGATAATGCGCTTATCGCGGTGTCTGTTAACTCATGCGTAGCCGACAATGACCCAAGTGCGCATGCGGAGATTAACGTGCTGCGCAAGGCAGGCGCAGAGGTCGGCAATTATCGTCTTGCCGGTGCGACCTTATATGTCACTCTGGAGCCCTGTGTCATGTGCGCCGGAGCAATCGTCAATGCACGCGTCAAGCAGTTGGTGTACGGTGTGGCCGATCATCGTGCAGGCGCGGCCGGGTCATTAGTCAATGTACTGCAAACACCATTTTTGAATCACCAGTGTGATATTGTTGCTGGCGTACTTGAAGATCGCTGTCGCGAACTCGTGCAGGACTTTTTTAGAGTTCGTCGTTAAGGCGTCGATCCGTCAGAATTTGTTATGGTCTTGTTGCCAACATGTTCGTGATGTCGCGAGGTTTAAATCGATGAATCAGATCAGATTACTAGCCGCTATTACGCTTTTGATCTACATCGGTACGGCATTCGCCGATAGGTCACTACCAGATATCACCATGCAACCGGTAGCGGTCTCAGAGCATGTTTATGTTGTGGAAGGCATGCCGGGTATTGCAACAGATAATGCCGGCTTTGTTTCCAACGCTACATTCGTCGTGACCGGTGATGGTGTTGTGGTTTTCGATACACTGGGTTCTCCCGCACTGGCCATGTTATTGCACAAGGCTATCTTGAAGACTACCGACCAGCCGATACGCCGTGTTTATATCAGTCACTACCATGCCGACCATTTTTATGGGGCGCAAATCTTTGCAGACATGGGTGCAAAGATTATTGCCCCATCCGGTGCAGCCGATTATCTTGCCAGCGATGTATCGAGGGAACGATTGCATGAGCGTCGCGTCAGCCTGAGCCCATGGGTGAATGAAAACACCCGTCTGGTCGTTCCTGATCGATACCTTGAAGGAGAGGAGAGGTTCACGCTGGGCGACGTATCATTTCGAGCCCTTGATATGGGTAGCGCGCATTCGGATGGCGATCTGGTGTTATTGGTTGAGACCGACCGTGTCATGTTGTCGGGAGATATTATTTTCGAAGGCCGTATCCCGTTGCTCGGTTCGAATAACACCGACCTGTGGCTTGCTACACTCAACGAACTGGTTGATGTTGATGTGGCCGCAATTGTTCCGGGGCATGGTCACTTTTCCACTAATGCCGATGAACTGGTTGCGTTGACCCGGGACTATCTGCAATTCATGCGACGTGTCATGGGTGAGGCAGTTGAAAACTGGATTCCTTTTGATGAGGCTTATGATGCTGTGGACTGGAGCGATTTTATTGAGCTTCCTGCGTTTACTGAGGCTAACCGCTCGAATGCCTACGGTGTCTATCTGTCGATTGAGCGTGAGTCTTTAAAGTAACTGAAGAGAAATCAAACGATTCTATCCAGCATGCGTTCGTTACATCATTCTCCTGAAGAACATCGCTCCGGTGGTATCGACGAGCAGACTCTGGTCGCAACCTGGTGTCGTGCCGAGATCGAACGATTGGCACCGACACTATGCGATGAATTCAAGGAAGTTGTAACAAAACGGATAGAAATACTGCACTCGATCGAAGCCAATGGTGAGGTCTGTGATGCAGTGTGGATATACAGTGCCATGGAGTGTATCGACATCAATCTCGATACGGTGAAAAAGCGATTCGGCCGCTCGTTGAGAGTGCTGGTTGAAGGTGTAGTCAAGATGGATGGGCTTTCAGGGTATGCATCCGAACACCCTGGCTCAAGCGCCCGTTACCGCGATTCCCGCGACGAGAATTTTCGCAAATTACTAATCGCGATGATCGACGACGTGCGCGTCGTTCTGGTTCGACTCGCTTGTCAGTTACAACGCCTGCGTGCAGCACGCGATCACGATGACGTTGAGCGTATACGAATTGCACGCGAGACTCAGGAGATCTTTGCACCGCTTGCCAATCGCCTGGGGATCTGGCAGTTGAAGTGGGAGCTTGAAGATATTTCCTTTCGGTATCTCGATGAGGATACATATCGTGAACTGGCACACCGGCTTGCCGAGCGACGGGTTGATCGCGAAGCATATATCGAGCATTTCAAGTCTGATCTCGAAAAGACTCTTGATGCCGCGGGAATTCGTGCCACGATTGCCGGGCGGCCCAAGCATATTTACAGCATCTACAAGAAGATGCGCAAGAATGGCATTCACTTCGACGACGTCTTTGACGTTCGTGCTGTACGAATTCTGATTGAGTCGGTGTCGGACTGCTATGCATCGCTTGGACTCGTGCATACAGCTTACCGACCCATCGCTGGCGAATTCGATGACTATATCGCCATGCCCAAGAAAAACGGCTATCGATCGATTCATACGGCCGTGATCGGACCACAGGGAAAAGTCATCGAAGTGCAAATACGTACTCATGATATGCATGCAGAAAATGAGTTCGGTGTGGCTGCACACTGGCATTACAAGGAAAGTGGCGATCGTGACCAGGCAACCGATTCAAAAATAGTTTGGTTGCGTCAGCTACTGGAATGGAAGCAGGAGGTCGGCCAGGAAACGGATCTGTTCGAACGTTTTCGTAATGATACGGAAGAAGAGCGGGTATATGTCTTCTCACCACAAGGTAAAGTCATCGATCTGCCGCAGAGTTCGACACCGATTGATTTTGCCTATGCCATCCACACCGATATCGGCCATCAATGCAGAGGCGCAAAAGTGAACGGTCGCATGGTTCCGTTGACGTATAAGTTAAGTAGTGGTGAGCAGGTTGAGATTTTGACCATAAGGAGTGGCAAACCGAGTCGCGACTGGATTAACCCGTCACTTGGTTATGTGCATACTCAAAAAGCCCGGTCGAGAATACTCAGGTGGTTTAAGGACGAAGATCTTGAACACAACATTGCTGCTGGTCGATCCGCGCTTGATCGTGAGTTGTATCGGCTTGGAGCAAGCGATACATCGTTCGACAAACTTGCCTCTGATCGAGGATATCGCAAGGTCGATGACTTTCTGGCAGCTATCGGCAGCGGTGATCTGAAACTGTCCCAAGCGGTTGCTTCGTTACGACCATCGCCGCCGCCGCGTGATGCTAACTTATCCGCCGGTTCAAAAAGAACGTCAAGGTCATCACACGGTTCATTGGTGAGTGGTTCGGAACATATTGGTCAGGGTATGTCAGTACAGGGAGTTGGTGATTTGCTGACCCGATTCGCTGACTGCTGTAAGCCACTACCAGGGGACGAGATAATTGGCTACATCACTCAGAGCAGAGGCATTACCGTGCATCGTCGGGATTGCTCTAACATGCTGCGTATTCACTCTGATCGGCGCGGTCGACTGATCGACATCGACTGGGGTGTCGATAGTCATGATGCCTTCTCGGTTGACATCGAGATAGTTGCCTTCGATCGCAAAGGTCTTTTATTTGATGTGACGCGGGTGTTACACGATGCCAATATCAATGTGTTATCCACTGCTTCCAACAGTAATCACAATGATCACACCGCATTGATGCGTATTCGAATGGAAGTGAGCGACGTCGAGGAACTCAGCCGGATGTTGGCACGGTTGTGTCAGGTCTCAAATGTCATCGATGCACGTCGGGTCGGCGAAGGATCGTCAACTGGAAAACCTGCATCGTCAGTCAAGCCTTCGACTCATAAATCGACTATAAAAAAACAAGGGACCACAAAACGATAAAGATGGGTCAATTATTTAGCGAGAATTGTCATGAGTAAAACAAATTCAGAATTGCCGTCGGATGCAGGTGGGGTAATCCATTACTGGATTGGTAATGCGGATACCGATCCACAATCTGTCAGTGAGAAAGGCGCAATGTGGTTTGGTAGTTCCAGTAGCGTGGATAATACGATCAAGACGCGTTTTGGTTCGCTTGTCGATCGTGCACTATCAGGTGGGTGTGATGACTGGACGGTATCTGCGAACGGTACATTGGCGTTAATTATTCTAGTGGATCAGTTCACCCGGAATATTTTTCGCGGTACGGCCGATGCGTTCTCGGGTGATTCCAGGGCACTGGAGTTATGCCTTGAGCACGATGACAATGGCACATTTGAATCGTTCGGCCCGATGAGCCGGGTATTCGCCTTGATGCCGCTACAGCATGCTGAAAACCTTGATATCCAACAACGCTCGATTAAGCGATTTGAGGCGCTGGTCGAATCTTGTGACGATAGCTTTCGCAAGGTTCTGGAAAGTAATGCCAAATTTGCGCGACTTCATCACGATATCATTGCGCGGTTCGGACGCTTTCCGCATCGCAACAGAGTTCTGGGTCGAACGTCAAACGCAGCGGAGACGGCCTGGCTGGCTGACGACGCGCCAACCTTCGGTCAAGGTGGCTAATCGGCTTGTCGTGATGCGTGTGTGTCCTGGCTGAAGCGAACGGGCTGGCCTGAGGTCAAGAGATATTTCTGTACTGGTGCCAGTTTATGTCATACTTTGTAACCGAAGGGACATACAGGCGTATTACCATATAACGCTGCATCGCGTCGGCATTAGCTGGCGGAATCAAAAATAACCCATGGTTAACGAGGAGAAATTAATGACTCGAAAAAACATCATCCCCCAATCGGTGTCAACGCTGTTTGGTGCTGCATTGCTCACCTTTGGCATGGCGTCCTATGCCGCCACCGAGTTGACGGTATATACCGCCATAGAAGCGGACGATCTGAAACGCTATGCCGAAGAATTCAACAAGGTTAATCCTGATATCGAAGTTAAATGGGTTCGTGACTCAACTGGTATCGTCACCGCCAAACTGCTCGCTGAAAAAGAAAATCCCCAGGCAGATATTGTCTGGGGACTTGCAGCGACCAGTCTCATGTTATTGAAATCCGAAGGTATGACCGAGGGTTATACACCGGTTGGCGCCGACAAGCTCGATAAGAAGTTTGTCGATTCCGATTCGCCCATGCACTGGACGGGTATGGATGCATGGGTTGCAGCAATTTGTGTCAACACTATCGAGGCGGAGAAGAATAATCTGCCCATGCCGACCAGTTGGAAGGATCTGCTGAAGCCGGAGTACAAGGGCCATATAGTTATGCCGAATCCCAATTCCAGCGGCACCGGTTTCCTTGATGTATCAAGTTGGTTGCAGCTCTTTGGTGAAGATGAAGGCTGGAAGTTTATGGATGGCCTGCATGAAAACATCGCATGGTATACCCATTCAGGTTCCAAACCTTGTCGTCAGGCTGGTGCAGGTGAAGCTCCCATTGGTGTGTCATTCGCCTATCGTGGCGCCAAGGTAAAGGCTAAGGGTGCCCCGGTGGAGATCATAATTCCGTCCGAAGGCGCTGGCTGGGATATGGAAGCTACGGCGATAATCAAGGGTACCAAGAATCTTGATGCTGCTAAAAAACTGGCAGATTTTGCTGTGTCCAAACAAGCCAATACAATGTACAACACCGTGTATGCAGTAGTGGCATATCCAGGCGTTGCTCAACCGGTTGAGTTCTACCCGGAAAATATTGGTGACAAAATGATCAACAATGATTTCGAATTCTCTGCGAACAATCGCGATCGAATTCTGAAAGAATGGCAGCGACGCTACGATTCGAAGTCTGAGCCAAAAAGCTGATTAATTTCTCAATTAACTGCAGAAACTACCCGGGCAATTGCCCGGGTAGTTGTCAGACGGTCGTGTTATTCAAATCAAACGCGCCAGCGATATGCCATTTTCTATTCTGCAGTTCGTGAGCAAATGCCTATGTTAAGACTTGTTACGATTGACATTAATTTTATCGATACGTTTACAAGTTGCTATTGTCGATAGCGATGTCGGTTTGTTTGATAGTTATTAAAATAAAGTTACAAACTCGGCGCCAGGACTATGGGTTCACGAACGAAAAAATCTTATAAGGCGGGGTCATGAACGAACCGGCAGAATCTAAAAAACCGTATCTCAAGATACGCGCTCTGACCAAAAATTTTGGTGAGTTCGTTGCTTTAAAAGATATCTCACTCGATATTTTTGAAAGTGAATTCGTCTGTTTTCTCGGTCCGTCAGGTTGCGGCAAAACAACACTGCTTCGAGCGATTGCAGGCCTTGATATCCAGACAGCCGGTTCGATAGAGCAGGAAGGTCGCGATATCTCCGGGTTACCGCCATCGGAGCGAGATTTCGGCATTGTATTTCAATCATATGCGTTGTTTCCAAATCTCACTGTAACCCGCAATGTTGCCTTCGGTCTCGAAAACCGTCGCATGTCGCGTGACAAAGTCTCATCGCGCGTCACCGAGCTGCTTTCACTGGTGGGTCTGCCGGATCAGGGCGATAAATATCCGGCGCAACTGTCTGGTGGTCAGCAGCAGCGTGTCGCCCTCGCGCGAGCACTCGCGACCTCTCCTGGACTGCTATTACTCGATGAACCACTAAGTGCACTTGATGCCAAGGTTCGTGCACATTTGCGTCTTGAAATTAAAGATTTACAACGCCGACTGGCAGTAACCACCATTATGGTGACCCATGATCAGGAAGAAGCCCTTACCATGGCCGATCGCATCGTGGTGATGGACCACGGGGTGATCGAGCAGGTGGGTACCCCACGCGATATCTACAATCGACCGTCGTCGGCTTTTGCAGCGGAATTTATCGGCACCATGAACTTCCTCGAGGCGACTGTCAGCGCAAGTGGTGAAGTCAGTCTCGGCGATCACCGATTTCGCTGTGATACGTCTGATTTTGAGGTTGGCTCCAAAATCACCCTGTCAATTCGGCCAGAGGATATTGTGGTCGATGAGGGTGAGGGTAATCAGCAAAATACCGTTATGGCTGACGTGCGCTATATCGAGTTCCTTGGATCGTTCTGTCGTCTTGGCCTCGATAGCGCAGTTTTTGCTGATAGCGATGTTCGAGCCGATTTGTCGATTCATATGATGCGCGATCGGGATATTGATGCTGGTACACGTATCTCGGTGTGTTTTCCCGAAAACCTGATTCGCATATTTGCGCTGCGATAGTCATTATGACGACTCTAATGGATACCGTTGACCAGCCTTCCCTGGGTGCACGAGTAAAGCAACGAATAAGCAGTGACGAACGCGTCATGCGAGTATGCATGGGCATTATTGCGCTGTTTCTACTGGTCGCCGTGGTGCTGCCCTTATACAGCATGATGGCAAAGAGCATGGAGGATCGTGATGGCGCATTCGTCGGTCTTGCCAATTTCGCCGAGTATTTTTCCACGCCTTCGCTGTTTTTCTCCGGCATCAACAGCCTGGCGATATCGCTGCTTGTTACTTTCATTGTAATAGTCACAGCTTTTATCTATGCCTATGCTCTGACCCGTACCTGCATGCCATTCAAATGGTTCTTCAGGCTTATCGCTATTGTTCCCCTGTTAACACCGTCACTCTTGTCGGGCGTGTCGCTGGTGTACTGGTTTGGTAATCAGGGAATTGCCAAGGACATGCTTTTTGGTGAGACCATCTACGGACCGATCGGCATCATTATTGGATCCACATACTGGGTTTTCCCCCATGCACTGATGATCGTCATCACTGCCTTGTCCATTACCGATGCGAGGTTGTACGAGGCGGCGGCAGCCCTTCGAACCAGCGCGATCCGAACATTTTTCAAGGTTACATTGCCGGGATGTAAATACGGTTTGATCAGTGCCGGTTTCGTGGTGTTTATTCTCGTGTTCACCGACTTCGGCGTGCCCAAGGTCATCGGCGGCAACTTCAACATGCTGGCCACCGATATTTACAAGCAAGTCATTGGTCAGCAAAATTTTCAGATGGGCGCGGTGGTGTCGGTTGTTTTACTGGTTCCAGCAGTAATTGCCTTCACGGTCGACAGACTGGTGCAAAGGAAACAGGTTGCGCTGTTATCGGCCCGTGCAGTGCCGCTTGAACCCAAACCGGATCGTCGTCGCGACATGATGATGTTTTGTTTCTGCTCATTTGTTGCGCTGCTCATTATTTTAATGATCGGCATGGCGCAATATGCTGCGTTGATTAAATTCTGGCCGTATAACCTTGAGTTCACCCTGGCAAACTATAACTTCGATGTGGCCAATGGCGGTGGTTGGGATGCGTATCACAACTCCATCAAGATGGCGAGTTTCACAGCGTTTTTCGGCACGATTATCGTTTTCTTCGGAGCCTACCTTCTGGAGAAGGGCAGGGGATTTGCTATTGGCCGTGGCGTCTTCCATGGAATTGCCATGTTGCCCCTGGCGGTTCCCGGTATGGTGCTCGGCCTGTCGTATATCTTTTTCTTTAATAACCCTGACAACCCATTCAATTTTATTTACGGCACGATGACCATATTGGTGGTTTCCACCATCGCGCATTTTTATACCGTGAGCCATCTCACCGCAGTGACCGCGCTGAAACAAATGGATGATGAGTTTGAATCGGTCGCCGCTTCGCTTAAAACGCCGTTTTACAAAACATTTTTCAAGGTAACCGTTCCGGTGTGTCTGCCCGCTTCTCTGGACATCATGATCTACCTGTTCCTGAACGCCATGACAACGGTATCGGCGGTGGTGTTTATTTACTCCAGCGACACCCAGCTTGCATCCGTCGCGGTTCTTAACATGGACGATCAGGGTGAACTGCCATTCGCTGCAGCCATGGCAATGATGATTGCCTATACCTGCGCGACGGCAAGATTGTTGCATCTGCTGATCACCCGCAAATTATTGCGCAGGACCCAGGCGTGGCGACATCGTTAGTTGAATTTAGCGGTTATTTATTCCAGCACAATACAGGTTGATCAACTCGTAGACGATTGTTGCCGCAGCCAGCGAAGTTAACTCGGCGTGATCGTATGCAGGGGCAACTTCAACCACATCTGCCGATACCAGGTTAAGTCCCTTGAGGCCGCGTAGCACACCCACCAGCTCGCGGCTGCTCATGCCGGCGATTTCGGGCGTTCCGGTGCCGGGCGCGTGGGCCGGGTCGAGCACATCGATATCGATGGACAGGTAGAGGGGATGATCGCCGACCCGCTCGCGTATGCGTTGCACCACATGGTCAACACCATGTTTTTGAAATTCGTCGCAATGAACCACCTTGAAACCGAACTCGGCATCGTCGATCAGATCGGTGCGGCTGTATAACGGCCCGCGTATCCCCACATGCATCGACGCGTCGTCGCGAAATAGCTGCTCTTCAGCGGCCCGCCTGAAGGGGGTTCCGTGAGTGTACGGCGCACCGAAGTAGGTATCCCAGGTATCGAGGTGAGCGTCGAAATGCACCAGCGCAACCGGGCCATGGCGCCGGTTAACTGCTCTTAGCAGAGGCAGTGCTATGGTGTGATCACCACCGAGGCTCATTATCGCGTCGACGTTATCGAGGAGTTCACCACTATGGCGTTCGACTTCGGTAATGGCTTCTTCAATATTGAACGGATTACAGGCGATATCACCCGCGTCGGCAACCTGTATCGTCGTGAAGGGTTCAATGTCGTAATCCGGATGGTACTGGGTGCGCAGATGTCTCGACGCCTGCCGGATTGCCGATGGACCGAAGCGTGCCCCGGGGCGGTAGCTGGTGCCGGAATCAAACGGTATGCCGATGATTGCAACATCGCAATGTGGCACATCGAGTAGCTCCGGGAGTCGCGCGAAAGTTGCTGGACCTGCGTAACGTGGAAGTATCTTGCCGCTGACCGGCTGTATCGGTTTGTTGTCATCATTCACAAGGATATCCTCGATCAAGAGTTCGGATTCAGATTCAGGTCCAAAGCCTGGCTGAGTCTGGTTGTTGTACCCAATGGTTGCGTTAATATCAATGAATAATACATACGCCTCACATTGGTGTTGCCTTGATATACATGAACAGCGTAATTGGTCCATCAACACTTGGTAAGGCCATACAACACATACGAGGGGAACCATGAGTACTGAAATGAGGCAGTCCACCTGCCTGGGTTTGTCTGGCAGCGGATTTCATCACCTGCACTATACCGAGTGGGGTGAGCAGGATAATCCCGAAGTTATCTTCTGCCTGCACGGACTGACCCGCAATGGTCGGGATTTCGATTATCTCGCCAGGCGATTGGCATCCCGCTTTCGGGTAATCTGCCCGGATGCGGTCGGACGCGGCTTGAGTGACTGGTTGAATGATAAATCCGCATACCAGTATCCCCAGTACCTGGCCGATATGGCTGTACTGATCGCCCGTAGCAGCGCCAGCAAGATCGACATTATCGGCACTTCGATGGGCGGCCTGATCGGCATGATGTTGGCGTCAATGCCCAAAAATCCGGTAAGAAGGCTGATATTAAACGATATCGGTGCATTTATACCGCGCGCCGGGCTGCTGCGTATCGGTGAATACGTTGGTCGCGAGACGACCTTTGCTGATCTCGACAAAGTAGAGCGCTATCTCAGAGAAGTCAGTGCCGGTTTCGGGCCACTTGATGATGAGCAATGGCAACATCTTGCGGTACACGGTACGCGACGCGTTAATCCTGATGAGACGGATTCATCATATGTACTACTTTACGATCCCCAAATCCGTCAGGCATTTGATGGTGATATTGATGATGTCGATCTTTGGCCGGTATGGTCCATGGTGCACCAGGATGTGCTGATTTTGAGGGGCGCCGACAGCGACATTCTTTCCCATGACGTTGCCACTTCCATGCTTGAGCGTAATGCCAGAACCGATTTAGTCGAGTTTCAGGGGATTGGGCATGCGCCAATGTTGATGGAAGACGGACAAATCAACACGATCGACGAATGGTTGGGCTAGGTGAGTGCGATTACTTGGGTGAGATGCCTTTGCCCACCCGATCGAAATCCTCTTGGGCGATTTCGGCTTCCTCGTACAGCCATTCTATGAATCCGGCCACTGCGGTGTCATGTTCACGCCCTTTGCGACAGACCAGGTAATAGGCGACGTTGGAAGGGCTGAACACATTGAACAACTTGATCAGACGGCCTTCAGCAAGATCGTCGGCGACATGGGCGCTGCGTGCCAGAGCGATACCCTGATCGTCAATTGCCGCTTGTACGGCCATGCCGGTATCCTGGAAGCGGGTGCCCTTGGGAAGAGACGGGATTTCAGTATCGGCCGACTTGAACCAGTCACGCCAGCGCGGACAGATATCGTTGCTGTGTCGATACAGAAGCGGAAACCTGAGTAAATTTGCCGGGCTTTCCGGCATCCCGTATCGCTCAATAAAGCGCGGCGAACACACCGGGAAAACGTACTCGCGAAACAGCAGGCGGGTATATAGATCCGGCCAGTTGCCAAGACCGAGTCGAATGGCCACATCCACATCCGAGTAATTGAGGTCGGTCACCTCTTCGGTGGTGCTGAGCCACACCTCAAGATCGCGACAACGGGTCTTGAGGCGTCCAAGTCGCGGCACCATCCACTTGACCGCGAATGAGGGCAGCATACTGATTTTCAGCGAAGCGCTTTCACCGCGTCGTCCGAGGTCGGTCAGGGTTTGATCAAGTGCTGAAAGAAAATCGCGTACAACCGGAGCAAGCGCCTTGCCGGCGTCGGTAAGCACCAGATTGCGACCGCGACGGTCGAACAGCTTAACTTTCCAGATATCTTCAGCATGCTTGATCTGATGGCTGATCGCGCTCTGAGTGATGAATAATTCTTCTGCTGCCCGGGTATAACTCAGGTGTCTGGCAGCCGATTCCAGGGCACGTAATGAAGCAGTTGGTGGCAGTCTGACGTTCATTCGGGTGATCGATTATTCGGGTTGACCCATGAAGTTTTATTCATACCTCTGATGACGAATATTCGCTTGTGTTGCAGTGCAGCAATCACTATATTCCAAACCATCAGATGAATAGTCCGATCATAACGTTTTCTTACTACAGTTCAATTATTTATAGAGGTTTTTAGAAATGGCACTTGAAATTCACACCCGCGTTGGTATTGCCTTCATCGCAGCCGTGACCACACTCACCCTGCTTGTGGCACTTATTTAAAGGAAATACACCACATTTATCGTATACAGGAGAATTTACATGTCTGACAAGATTATTGAAATGCGCGCCAGCGACATCGACGATATCGGCTTCGGTCGAAAGATAGTCGATGCATTCGCACAATGGAACGAGCGTCGCCATGCCAAACGTGAGCTCAGCGCACTCCCGGATCATCTGCTTGCGGATATTGGTATCCGTCGCGAGATGATTGCCGAGTATGTCGCGGGTAACGTCAACCGACGTTTTGCCATCTCGACCGAAGTTGCTTCAATGGCTAGGTCAGTTGCTCCGGCTCAACAAGTCGAAAGCAACGAGCGCAACGATCATGCCAAAGCTGCATAAAGACGAATAAGGGGCTCTATCAACGAGCCTCTTTTTCGTTTCATCCGCGGTGTCAGCATCGCCAGCGGATTCAAGATCCCCCGCGTCAGCTCTGACGCCGTATCCTTCCTGAATCAAATCCTCTCCTGCTAATCCTC
>BQJD01000063.1 GCA_021604525.1 marine bacterium B5-7
TAAACTTTCTCAAAGACGAAGAAAGTAAAAATTGTAGCAAATTGAAACCTGATCTGCTGGCGCGCCCGGCAGGATTCGAACCCACGACCCCTTGGTTCGTAGCCAAGTACTCTATCCAACTGAGCTACGGGCGCACTAATAGATTAACTTGCCAATTCGCCTTATCTGACACATACTGCCCAGATAACGAAAGCGATTATATCAGACTGAAATAAAGTTTGTGGCCTGGAATGTTGTTATTTTGTTACAAATTAAATCAATTATTTTATTTTTAATGCGTTTACTCACAAAAAAGGCTGTTAGCGAAATCAAGTGCTGATTTAGTCGAGTAGTCCAGAGGAACTTCCCCTTCAGGCCCTCACAGGTAGGGTCGAGTGCTGGCGCGCCAACTCGGGTAACATGTACAAATCGTCCCCTTGTCACGTTTCCAGTACCCTCCATGTCGAAGTTAGAGAAATTACAATACGGCAGGACTCCTTCGCTCCACAGCCGTTACGCCGTTTCATCGCTCATACAAGCCCGTCCGCCTCCCTCTCGCCTTCAATCCATTTCTCGGGTTCACCGGTTATAGGATTTACCTTGCTCCGACGATTTCGCATCGGGGCGAGTAGGGTCTCTCCAGTTGCTTAGCGTGTCCTTATCACCGTGCTGTCGCTACTACCCCGCCAAAGTGGAATAGTCGTATCGGTCAGATTTCGACTACCCATACTGCCTTCGCCCTACGGATACGGGCTCGGCCTTTGGATTTCCTCACTTTCGAGGCTACTTCTGCGTTTACTTTCGTTACGGCCCGGTGACTCGCGCTTCCCCAAGGAAAGTCTTGTCGATAGGCTTCAGGATATTGGTTACCCGCAACCCTGCTATCCAAGCTACGGGGCTTCTGACTCTTTCCCCGGCAGGTCTATCTCCTGCTGAACACGCCAGCCTTCGCTGGAAACACAACCGTGCGTGAACCTCTCGATTCACACGGCTCTTCTTAACCATCGCCCTATGAGAACACGAAATCCCAATGCACAAATAACTTCAACACTGTACAGCGAGGATCACCACTCCCCTCCGAATCCAATTAATTCCATGGCCTAACACGTTATGCCCCATGCTTTGTAGCAGGTTCGAATAACAGTCAAGCTGCGGCCTGTAATGATTGAACGCCTCTTCAGGATCGTCGACCTGATCAGATTTATGATCAATGATCCACACACCACCATCTGTCTCCAGAACCAGGTCGGCGGTCCCTGATACTACAGAGCCGCTCTCATCAACACCCAATAACGGTAGTTCCCGATGGACTGCTGTTGCCAAGAAGTGATCTGCCATCCATTGCTCGAAGCTAGCCACACTCTCGGCAATGCTGATTCGGGCATCACCGCTCAGTTCAACGCCTGTGATGGTCGCAATATTCTCCGCATGCCCTGGGTTGGCCCCAAGGATCTCGAAGCATTGGTGAAGGAAGGTACCCAGAACCGTACCGGAGAGTCCGATATCGAGTCCCAACTCTTGGGAGTATTGAGCAGTTTCCAAGGCTTGCTCTATGCCCTCTACCGAATCGGTAGAAGCAACCATTCCGGAAGGGGTTACGCTGTCGGGTATTTGCTGTTCAGGAGGTTGCCCTGGTTTGATCGCTCGGCGACCTACGGTCAATAATTCTGCTTCAGCATTTTCCTGGGATTCATCAATCTCTTCAGGAAGCTCTGATTCCCCATCCCATATCAAACAAGGAAACGTCGAGTCACCGATAGAAATTGTCTTGTCAGGCTTCGATACAGAAGCCTCTGCAGCCAATATTGACCAGTATGTCAGGGTATCCTTGCCTGCTAAAAAGCTGGGCCATTCAATAACCAGCTTTTCTCTGGCTCGGGTCAACGCGACATAAATCAGCCTCCTGGATTCGAGTTCGGTTTCGTTCTCCAGATCGCCTAAGAATTGATCATCTGATTCCGAGGCCGTGAATTTTGGCGAATACTCTATCTGCGTTTTCTCAATAAGCTCAGACAAATCATCAAACGAGTTATACCCGAGCGCCATATTGGGTAGTCTTGGTTTTAGCTCCCGGTCCATGCCACAAACAAAGACCACAGGCCATTCCCGGCCTTTTGAACTGTGCCAGGTGGCCAGTTGAATGGCATCCTCATCAATAACTCGGGGATCAGGTTGGTTGTTCTTATCCTTTTGCTCGATTTTTGCGTTTAGCCAGGCTAAAAAGCTCTGTATTCCGGATCCATGATAGCCACCACTCGCTAAAGCCTCACGATTTGCATCCATGAACTCACCGGCTTCGGCTTGCAAGCGCAGCAAGTTAGCCCGCGCTTGGTCAGCATCCGGCCACGCCGAGACAACATCAAAAAGGTGTAGTGCAGAGAAGGTATCAGCGACCAGTGCGAATATGGTTCGATCTTCAACGTGACTTGCCAATGCATCCAGTTGATCAAGCACCGGATCATCTATCTTTCCGTTGGCGATTAACTGCTCCAAGGCAGTTCTTAGATCCAAATTGCCTAACTCGGTAACGGATAGATAAAGCGCAGCATGACGATCTTGCTGATTGGCGACATATGCCAAAGCCTGACAGGCTAGTTGAACAATCCGGGATTCGTGCCAGCCGTCTTCCTGCAGGCGTACTCTCAACCCCATACCGCGTAATACAGCTGCATAGTCAGAAAGCATCTTATGAGTAGGACAAAGTACGGCTATGTCACCACCGCGCAGGCCACGGCTTTGCTTTGTGCGCCTGTCAACGACTTGCTGTGTAGAATCGCCCAACAGGGCTTGCAGCCGTTCACCAACGGATACGGCTCTAACAGTATGCTGACCTTTTCTTGCCTTTACAGCGAAATCAATCAACTCAACAGGCTCCTGTGTGCTGCCAGTTCCCTGGGGTGTCAGCGGCACATAGCCTTCCCTAAACAAACCAGGCCCAACCGCATTGATAAAATGCATCAAGTCTGGTTGTGATCTCCAGTTGCTGGTCAAGGGGTTAGCGACATCCTGGTTCTGCTGTATGAGTGCATCAAACAATCGCGGATCCGCACCCTGAAATCCCATGATGGCTTGTTTCAAGTCACCCACTGTTACAGTCGGCACCCCAGCATCTTTGAGCTGCCAGAGAAGCGCAAACTGAAGCGGGTTAGTATCCTGAAATTCATCGACAACCAGGCAATCGATTCGCGAGACCAGCGTATTTACCACATCAGGGCGCGAACGCAGCATGTCTGCCGCCATAGCAATCATATCGCCATAATCGACCAGCCCTGCTTCACGTTTGGCTTCCGCGTAGTGAACCAGTACATCTTGCCCGGCTGCAATCAACGCACTGATATGCAACACCGCCTGTTCAAGCGGGCCTGGGTGTGTAGGCAACGCACTAGCAGCTTCAATAACAGCGCCAGACAGTTCCTCATAGTCCTCTGGTAGAGCGCATCCCCGCTTTGACTGCCGCAATTCACGCAACCCTTTCCACAATTTCCAGTCGGAGTTCAGAGTACTGTCGTCTGATGCCGCTTTAAGGTTTCTGAAGTCCTGACGGAATGCCCTTTCTGCCGTTGCGTTATTCCCAAACTCCCTGGCCAGGCTCTCTGGGTAGGCCTCAAGAAGCCGGGTGACCGCGCGGCATAAATTCGCTGTTAGCTGGTCTCCATCACCGGTAATGCCATATCGATCTCTAATCCAGTTGGCCGCAAATTCCGCATAGGTGTCATTCTCCTCGCTCCAACCTGCAGACCGCAGCAGCATAACGATCCGTAGCAAATCATCGCGGAAAATGTCCTCCGAACCCTTTTTGGAATTGAAATCAAAGGTGTAGCCAAATTTAGTGAGGTTAGAGGTGATGACATCGGCCTTATCGGTACGCGAGAGTGCCAGTCGAATCAGCGTGTTTTCTTCATCCTCGTTTAACAGTCTGGGCTTTGGTGATAGGCCTGCATCGAAAGCAAACTCCGTTAGCAGGCGCAAACCAAATCCGTGTATCGTGGAGATATAGGCCTGATCCAGTTTTAACGCATCTTCCAATCGACCAAGACTGAGCAGCTTGGCACGTATGCGTTCACGCAACTCGGCTGCAGCAGCCTCAGTGAAGGTCACCGCCACAATTCGCTCGGGTGCAATCAGCCCCTCGACAACCCATTCACCCAGTTGTTGTTGGATGGTGTATGTTTTTCCGGATCCCGCTCCAGCAGGGATAATCGTTAATGGTGGTAACATCATTCGGTCTCCCTGGCTTCACCGGGGATGGTGAATAACGGTATCAGCGCACTGTTATCCAGTGCGTATGGCTTAACGCCAGCTTGCTTGTCGAAAAACTGGTGGTCTCCTTCCCGATTCAAATACAACTGGCCTGCTCTAACCTCCTGCAGGCGCTCCCTAATCAACTCCATGGCCAGCTGTGACACATCATTTTCCAAAACTTCCCAACCCGGAATCGACCCAGACTCCACAGCCAGCGCATCGGTCAGAGAGGTCTGGTCATTCGTCATGAAATAAACAATACCGGTCGTGCCCCCTGCCCGCAGTTTTTCCAGCAACGCGGTATTGTCTTCGCTCTTGGGCCCTCCCGTTTGCAGCATGGTGCGATACAGATTTGCCTGGCTGTCATAGCCTTTCTGCATCCGGGGCCTACGGCTTGTTGCACTGGATTTTTTATAATCCACCACCAACAGTCGACCATCAGGCAAGCCCAACAAAATATCCGCCTGGCCATGAATGGGGAGACCGTCGAGCGTTCCCGCTAGCCATTCTTCAGTCCCGAGTACTTCTGCGTTCAATGTGGTCAACACCTCACGCCAGGCTAAGGCCGCTTTGTGAATGCTGGATGCCGAATGTTTTCGCTCGACCTGCCATTGCGCAGCGCGAAGGAATGGCGCATGAGTCCTGATGGCTGAATCCAGGAGCGGCTCAATCTGTGAGTTAATCGCCTCTGTCTCTGGGATCGGATTAGATGCCTGAAAAAGCTCCTCAAAAACCTGATGGGTCAATGTGCCCTGAAGCATCACATCAAGTCGCTCGGGTTCCCAACTCAATGGTTCTGCATTGATCCGACGCAACAACCACGCGAAGCGAGAGACCATTAAGGTTTCCAGGCTACTGGGAGACTCTGGCCTTAAATTGCCCTCTTCATCTTTCCTAAGTGCAAGCAGATTACAGTCGAACTCGATATCTTCGACGACTATGTCTCTTGGAAGGCTCGCGTAACATACTCCAGCTGCCGGAAGGTACTGCATACGCTCTCGGTCTGCACCAACATCCATCTCAAGGATCAACAATTCTGCGTCATCGACACCGCTATACAACTGAGACATGAACACCAGCGACTCTGACGGGGATTGCGATGCGCCTGTGGGATCCCTGCGAGAAATCATAAACGTCAAAGAGTCACGAACGGCACCCAACTGGCGCTTAAACTTCGCTCTGTGGTCTCGCATCTGCTCGGCGGGGGTCACAATCATGAGCCCCAAGGCCTGCTGGATTGCAGCCAAATCTTCCGAGACAAAGACTGCGGAGTCTTTACTGGCCAAAGGATAATGGCCAGACGCAAAGCCCAGCACAATCAAGTAACGAACTGGGCGCCAGGGTTCGTGCCCTTCCCGCCAAACTGTGACACCATCCAAATTAAAGTCCGGTAATTCACCGGTACTGATATTCTTGGGGCTCGATAAACGCCGCAGCGAGATCCAATCAATGCCCTGTTTACCTTCAAGGGCTGCACACAGTTCCTCTGCTATCAACCTCGCTTGATACACATGGGCATCAAATTGCTCACCACCATCCAGTAGCTCCACGAACGCCCGGATAGCAGCTACCAAGGTCTCTGGGGTTTCATCGCCTTCTCGCAGCAGATCCAGCATTTGCCAATCAAACTGAGTAGCAGACCGCGATGCTCGTAATCGGTAGTCACCGTCCATGACTGTCTGAGCTAACACTGCACCCTGCTCTTTCGTCCAGGGCATCAAGGGAGACGACAAACAAACGGCCAAGGCCATCGCAGGAGAAGGTTTCTGGCGACAGTACAAGAAATGGAATAACGCCTCTTTGCCCAGGTCTCTTTGCCAATGATCTACAGGCAATCCGGAAAGAGGGACACCGGCTGTGGTAAACGCATCGTGGACTGCCAGTGAATACTCAAATGTATCTGGAAGAAGTAGACCAATTTCAGAAGCGGATAGCCCTGGATTTTCTGCCAGTATCTGTTGCACCATACCAGCTGCAACTTCCGCTTCCTGGAGATAATCTCTAACACCTAACCATTGCACACTGTTATCCAGTGACGTCTTTTCGTCTGGCGAAGAAAATAGATGTTTTTGTATAAATTCCAGACTACGCTCTGGAGCGCTCGAAGCAACAGCGGGATGCAGCGACTCCAGGGCGGCAAGCAAAGCTGCATCAGGTTCGGCATCGGCGTCTTTATTGAGCTTATCGATCAACACCGCCTGCCAACGTGTTAACACCGGGAATTCATCGACATGGCAGACCACCAGTTTGCGTATTGCGCTACTGGACTCTGCAATCATCAACTGTTGTATTACCTCTAATTCCTCCGGCTGCCTGCCATCTAACTCGACCAGCAATCGCACAAGATCTTCAACGTGCTTTCTCGGACGCTCGGGAAGCTGATCAAAGTCAACCTTGGCAATTCCATCTTCGTCACCGGGCTGGGTTGCACTGATAAGGAGTGATAACGCGGCCTCTACTTCCACAGCCGTTTCTTGGGGTGCCACTTCAAAGCTTTGTGACCAGAATGCGTCTGGAACATTTTCAAGTGCGTGGTGCAAAACCTGGTTCCAGTCATTTGACCGTTTGGGAATTAAATAAGCGCTTCTGGCCTGCTCAATAAGTTCTGGCCATGTGCCTATCTGCACACCCATGCAGGGAGTTTGTGTAGCGATTATTCGACGCAGGCGACGAGCGGCGCTGCTATCAGGAACTAATAAAAAATGGACTAATGGTTTCATTCAAAATTTAGCTCCATACTTATGGCCGACCCTTGCTTCATGCCTATTCATAGTTAACTCCCTTTAATACCGATCGGGCTGTTGGATCAAAAATTCCAAGCGGTCCGTCGTTACCGCCAAGGTATACGCGCAGTAGATAAACTCTTTGTAGTCCATTCCCTTAACTGGATGAACAGTTCTGCCTACTAACGCCATCCTGTCATCAAGCATAAATTCAGCCAGATCAATATTGCTGTTAAACAGCCAGGTGAACTGAACAACCTGATCTATCGAAAGCGCTTCAACACGCTTTGCTGATGCCGCCTGTGCCAGAAAAATGCAGCGGCCATTCAGCTCATAAATACGCACATGATGCTTTCTCTCTTGGTCACCGGTTCCAAACCTGAAGGTCAGTCCAAGCTCTTTTTTTTTTCGAATGCATCCATTAATGCAGGGAACTGACCGAAATCTGCCTTTCCCACTCTCGCAGCCTTCGACCAGTAACGAAGTACCTGATCCGAAGTTGGCTTGTGGTAGCTTTTAGGATCATGGGCCTGTTGAAAGCGATTAAAGAAACTTTCTAATTCCTCGGGTTCTGTCGCCTTGTCGTCACCCACCAATAACTCGGCATCGTAACCTAACCGAAGTGTTAGATTAGCCGTTTTCTTAGCATAGGTTCGGTAATAGGTGCGCCAAGAGTATTGCATCCGGTCACGCAACTGGTTCCGATCCATGTCACGCAAGAAGACCGTCTCCCCCTGCCAATAAACATGTAACAGCATCTCACTGCTGGCACGGGCAGCTCTTAGGCTAATGATTGCCGGGGTTGATTTCCCTTCCCGCAACGGGAGATGAATGCCTTCTGCATCAAGAACAGATGGCCGGGCAAATTTCTTTGATAGCAATTCACTGACGTTGTCGACCACGCGTTGCGTGTGTAGCGCCTGCTCTTCCACAAACTGCTCGCGACTTAGAGTAGAGTCGCACTCAGCCACCTGCGGCAAATACGGCGACTTCAGAAAACTACGGATTTGCTCAGGTATTTCGGATCTATCAGCCACAGCGGCGTCAGCATCCACTTGATCCAATACAGCTTGAGACCCAGCACCCAAGGTGTTCAGCGACTCGATAAAATCGTTGATGTTATGGCAAAGCTGCCGAACCTGAAAAACCTCAATACTCTCTCGCACAAAGGGATAGGTCACCTGAATAAAATCATTATCTGACGGGGTGGCATTTTCATCCAAAGCTAACAGACGGCGCTGCGCTTGTGATCCTACTCGGTCAACACGGCCAATCTTCTGTTCGATGCTGACGGGCGAACCGGATAGACCATAGTGCATGACAGAATCGCAGAAGGTATGCAGATCTTCCCCTTCCTGAAAGACATCCGTGCTAATCAACGCTAATGGATACCCCGGCATTCTAAACTTCCTAGCTTGAGCCGAACGCGTGGACGACGTATCACCGGTAGCCCCCATGATGGGCGCTACTGGATTTAAAGAACGAGCCAAATACAATCGGTACTGATCCGCAGATTTATCGTAAATATCCGGAAAATTGGTTTTGATAATTAAGTCGAGATGCTGAGCTAGCTGCTGGCACTCCCAATACGTATTGAACCCCGTTTCACTGGATTGCCGAGGCGACTGTCGGAATAGTACCGACGCCAGATCATCCATCCACTCAGCTCTTGATTCTGAGCTCAAATCACCAGAGCCACGGCGAATTCGTGCCAGATATAAATCAACAAGCCCATGCCCGGTTCGCAGGCATAAAGACAACAATGCATTGTGTATATCCAGGGTTTGAAACTGTTCTCGATCTACATCTTGACCGGCAATTAATTTCTCCAGTAATGGTATGACACGTGGGAACAGCTTATTGAGCAATCCGACCTGGTAAAGTGCACAATACAATGTATGGGTTTGTAACAACTCGGTACAGCGCTTCAACGATAACGAAGCGGGGTTCGTAACCGACTCAGTTGGTTCAAGGTGATCCGCCAACTGCTGCAGTCCCGGCAAATTTCGATGCCGTGCGAGGAAAACTAAAAAGGCCAACTGACAAGCCACAAAGTCTGACTGCCAATTAATCACCGAGGAATTTTCAATATACCGAGCAGCTATTCCGCAGATTTCTTCACCATACTGTTGAAGCAGCTGATCGAGATCTTCGCCTAAGCTACGCGCAAGAAGATTCGCCCAGTTAATCTCCAGTAATATGGAGACGCTCTGATTCTTGGCCACCAGCCCTTTCCGCATGGCCTCGGGGACAATCAGCGAACTTTTCCCTTGGTCAAATAGATACTCTGCTTCTGCCGGTAATTCTCCCCGGAAGAACCAAGCAAACAGGGTATCTTTCTTCGGTGGCTGGCGGTCATCGGCATCGTCTGCGTCACTGCTGACATTACCGCCGCCAACATTCCCACTACCAACATAATCCCCACCAGAAATATCCTCATCCTGGAAGCGGCTACACTCCAGATATCCCTGGATAACGCCATCCATACACCGACGCACCTCGGATGCCGTGTCCAACTGGCTTTGAACATAGGTCGCCAGCCATTCATTGTAGAGATCATCCAGCTTACGCTTGATTTCCTTCACGCTCTTGACGCGACGTACAAAGACAATTTGTTTGCGGCTACGTTGAAACAGCTCTTCAGCCAACTGGATGCTGACGGAATCCATCTTGGGGTGAGGGAGCGTCCGCCCCAAATCAGAGTGAATATAACTATCCGAGATGGCTGCAATGACGTGCTTATCCTGGGCATCCGAGCCACCCTTCTCCGCCAGTTCGCCATCAAACTCAACCGGACCTGAACGGGTAGATTCAGCGTAACTTTCAAACGATGCCAATAAGCCAGTCTGAAAACTTGGTGAGCCATTCTCTTTCGACAGCATCTCCCCGACTTTCTTCTGTACCAGGGCTGTTACCAATTTTTGCTCATCGGAAGCCAGTCGAATCTCGGCACGCTCGCCGGAGCGCCACTCGTTGCGATACATGTTACGAGTGTGGTCCTTACCGGCAATCTGCAGCACATTCAGCCGACGAACCATAAACCGGGAAAGGTGAGCCTCCACACGATCCTTTTCATCATGGGCAAAGTCATCCGGAAGAAGTGCCTCATGACCTACCAACCGCAACTGATTTCGTAGTTGGTTAATATTCCGGTCGTAAGGTGTCGCCGATAACAACAATGCACTCTTGACCCGTTGAACACGCCCTTCTCCTTCCCGAAACCCCAGCGCCGCCGATAGCACTCGGTTTCGATGACTGCTTTCAAAGTCGTGTTTAAAGTTGTGAGCCTCATCGATTACAACGAGATCAAAAGATGGCAGCACATAATTTAATGCTTCCGCGTACTTGTCCTTGACCGCCATTGAGGTAATTCCAGAAGTTGGAACTTCAAAGGCAGGTAGCAGCTGATGGAGTTCTCTCAGTTTTGCCTTCCACGCAGACTTGTCATCTTTGCTCAATGCCAAGCTAAAGGCATTCATCCCCACAAAAAAATCGGCGTAATAGCCAGTGGCTGCATGACGGATCAATTCTGTCACACTACGGCAACTGATGGCCGGTGCTGCAGACTTACCGTCCGGGGTTCGGACACGATACTGGTTGACCCTGACATTGTGCTTACAAAAGCTACGGTATTCCCGTGCGTGCCATTTTTCCTGCACATTGCTGCTGGGACAGATATAGAGCACCCGCAGCGCAGGGTTGAAGTAACGCATTAACGAAACCACACCCAGGGCAATATAGGTCTTACCCATACCCACCTCGTCGGCCAGGTAGCCAATACCGACATTGGGGTCAGCAATCATATTGTATAGGGCAACGGCCCCCTCTAATTGCAGTTCCCCGAGACTTGCGAGGCTTTCATCTCCTCCGGAAAAGTCCAGAATTCGGCGTGACGTATCCAGGTCTATCGGCTTGAGGTTCACTCCGCCACCTCCTGCTGCCGATAAGCCTTAAAGAACTGTGATTCAAACCAAGAGAAGAAACGCGTCCGATCTTCTGGTGCATTTTTTTCCAGAACAATCGAACCATTATCTTTCAATTCACAGATGGCTGATTCCACCTGCCGCAGACGTTCAGGCACACCGAAATAGTCATTGAACTGATCCGTTTGATAAACTTCCTTGGCGCATAGCAGGATGAGATATGCCGTGACACTACGGGTTTCCTCATCATCCATGATGTTATCCAGCAAAGTCGGTAGACTATCGAAACCAGCTCCTGTCAGGTAATACTCCACGAGGGCCTCGTTATCATGTTCCTGCGCTTCAAACAATTTTCGTCGTAGCTGTCGGAAAGCATGGAACAGCTCTGCGTATTCACTGAAGAACTCTTCTGCTACGAAGTCATCAGCAGGTAAAGTCATGTCCCCACCCTGCCCGGCTAACACCAGCTTGCGGATATGGGCGTTCATTAACAGGGCTTGGCGCTTGTCAGGAGACATCCCTGTATAAATTGCCAGAATTTGTTCCGGAGACATCTCTGGTAGGTCCAGCGGCTTATGGCTCCAGCCGGTCTGTTTCATCATGATCCAGTGCGCATCAAAGGCTTCATTTGAGCGCTGATTTACCCCGCTCACTTTTACCAGCGAACCATTTTTAAGCAGAATTTCCAGGGCAGCCAAGCCTTCCTTATTTGAGTCCCCATCATATTCACGGGGTGTTCCTGTTAAGGCCCAGTCAACGACAGCCAAGTTACCTTCAGGCCTGTGTATGTTAATACGGTAGCTCTTACGAGACTCTGTCACGCCAGTCAGTGTTCGAGTACGCCAGTCATACACCAGGTCAATTATCGGCAACGATTCCGAGGCGCTTGTTTCTTCGTTTCCAGGCGCAGGCTCGGATGGTGGTTCAAAATAATCAAATGACTGGGTATCTTCAATCGTGTTTAACAATGGCCCTGCTTTCGGCAATTTAACGAAATATCCCGCCTCAATATTTTCTGAAAACGCTTTATAGGTAAAGTTAACGGAACCCACAAATACCCAGGACTGCATTTTGTTGTAGAAGTGGTAGAGCTTCGCATGCAAACGTCGGAAATGCTGCCCGGTTAAACCCAGGCTACGACCTACTGGCTCCGACCACTGTGCCCAATGAATATCAGGTTGCTCTTCGATGTAATTGAAATACTCGGACGTACATACGGGCACACATTCCTGGTTAGTCGGCAATAGGAGATGAATCTGTCGCACCCCTAGATCAAAAAAGGGTTCATGCAGGTTATTGTGGGCGTCTTCCGCAAAGTACGGAGAAATAATCTCTAAAGTCCAGTTGCTATAAGTTGATAGCTTTTGACTGGCCTCAGTTTCCAGAAAGGCCTGAAAACTCCGGAATTCGCTGCTATCGGCTATGCCAAAGTATGGAACTATAGAAGGAGGAGTCTTCCCCGTGGTTGAGACCCCTGAGTTTTCCAAGCAAAGGTCCAGATGTTCTGCCACAAGATCAAGGGCGGACAATCCATCATTGGAAACCAAATAACGCTCGTTCTGAAGCCATTCAATATCAGCCTGCAGGCGTTCAATAAAGCCCGAATCAGTACTCCAGGGCCAAACCATCTCCCAGTGAACGCCCTCAATATTGTCCCACCAGCCAGCTTGTGTCAGATTGTTGGATCCAGCCCCAACCAGTAGACAATCGATTTGGGTTTGTTCGTCATAAACCAAGATGAATACCAGTTTGGGATGAAAGGCATTATTGCCGCGATAAACCCCGTGAAACGGATATTCCATAGCAGGAGAACAGCTGGCGTTCTCGCGAAAAATCTTGAGGTCATAAAACACTTCCAGCTCTACCGCTGACTCACGCAGGGCTTCTCGCACTTGAAATAACTTGATAGAGGCATGGGAAGATAACTGGGTATTTCCAGGCAATAGAAGCGGAATTACCTCCAGCTCAAAAAAATCTGGCTCAAAATTATAAGTAGTAAATACTGCCGCTTTGACCTGACGACCGGCAAGCAGCGTCTCCAGATGATCTGAAACTACTGCGTTTTCCATGATAGCCCCAATCCCTGGCTTGCTATATTGATGTATGAAGCAATGAAGTAGTCATAATCCCACTGGGACTCCAGCTCCACCTGATCTAACAAAGCAGCGGTTTCATTGGGTACCTTAACGCGTAGTGTGCTGCCACTCTCTAACTCAACCCAAGGGCAACCTCCCCTGAGTTCCATCACTATCCGGTTAAGCTCAAGCAAGGCCATTACCGCCTCATACTGATTATGATTCCTTAAAGCCTGTAAAAGGCGCTGCAGGATATCCACACGCTGGACGCCCAAAACGTCCCGCAAACCCTCAAAGCTAAGGCCGTCAGATAAATGGCTATAGCTATAACGTTGTTCCAGCTCACTGACTATCTCAGCGACCATTGCGCCGTCCTTCCGGCGGCAATAGTTAAAAATATTGTTGGCTGCGACCAGTACCCTTTCCACCCACTCAATCTCTGTCAATCGCTGTGCGAGATCAGAACCATTGCTACGAGCTTTGACCTGGGTAATAAAGTCGGGAATACCATTAACGCCAGAACTCTCTTTTGACATATCCTGGGTTAACAACCAGAGCTTCTGCTGCATTTGTTTATGTTGGGTTCCTCCCATCAGGGTATGCATCAAATCTCTCCGAGCTTCTATATTATTAATGGCTCGCTTAAAGGTTGAGGCCAAAGGCTCCAACTCATCTATCGCTAAAGGCTTAACAGAGGAAAACATGTCAATAAAGTACGGCTGATCCAATTTGTGCTCAATCTTCTCGGCAATAGCCAAACCTATAGGGGTCGGCAGCCGGATATCTCCCTGAACCAGCCCGGCATCACGCATGGCTGAAGAATACAAACCCCAGAGTCCGTAACTGGCCTGGTCACTGAGTATCTGTGAATCAGCGCCTATTCCGAAATTTACTCGAGACTTCTTGTCTCTCATTCGTTGTTGCACCCGCGTAATACCCATGATCTGAGTATCACCAGATAGGTAGCGCAAGTAGGCCGCCAACTGCTCATAGCGAAGAAAGGAATCCCGAATCCTGGACTGCCGATCAGCTTCTGGAAGGTGGGCATGAAGATCATTCGCCCATTTGAACCCAAGAATGGCAACGGCAAAGTTGGTCAATGAGCCGGTAATGGTTGTGAGATTACCAATGACCTGCCGCCCGTAGTGCGTCCATATAAGCTCGAAACCCAGCGGATCTCTCGAACCTTTGGGTTTAGCTCGGTCATCTAGAAGTGATAGGAACGGCATATTCGATAGAATTTCCTTAATAGTGTTTGTCGCAAGAAAATAAGCTCCTTTTTCCTGACAAGTGCCTGTTTACAGCCTCATATCAATACCACGTTGAAAACGTTTTGCAGTCTATAGAGACTATTTCAATTTTATGTAATCGCATCTGAACTCTTTTTAAGCTCATTAATCAGAAAAGACGCTGTTTGTCTTCGTGGAGATCTATATCCTTCATACGGATGGTTAGCGCACCCGTGACTCTCACGCCAGAGAACAGCATAAACAGCAATGCATCTCTGCCGTTTCGTAGCGCAGAAGTATGATCATGATTCCTGAGATTAAGCACTGATGGTAAGGTACGGTTTTAAATCACCATCATCGAGCCTGACAGAACGTCGATTGGTGCGGTTGATGTTGATACCCAATTGTTTCATCGCCCGACTGACAGGGTTGCGTATGAACAGGTCAGGTTCATCATATTTGGCCTGTGCCTCCACACTGATCGCAGCATCCGCATTGCTATATGTAGCTGTGTGGTGCCCCGGCCTGCTTTCTGTAAATAAACAGTCTTAATTTGCTCAGGAGAATTTAGATACAGCGGTTCATCCAATAAATCGGATAACAAGAGACGACTGTGGCGCTCAATATCCCAAATATATCGCGGACTCAACTGGCGCTCCGATATGAAGCCATTAGTCAAAACTTCACCACTCTTGGATTTAGTACCGTGGATCATTTCTCTCAAAGAGGCTTTTGCCGCTGAGTGTACCTCCTCTTTGGCCTGCTGTTCTGCCGCCTTTTTTGCGAGAATCTGTGGATCACGGCCGTTCTGAATCTCGAGAAATAGGTTATCGGCTTGCTGTCGCAGCTCAGTCAAAGTGGTGGCGCTATTCCGAGCTTCACCCACCTTCATTAATTGTCGCTTGTATAACTGCCCTTTGAGCTGGCCACACACACGAATACGCGCATACAGGCAGAAACCGCTATCGATGTATGATTGGTTGGGCCTTACTCGGATGGCCAGGTGGCTCTCGGAATCATATAGGTACGATTTTGTGGCAAATTCTCCCTTATCGATTCGCTTTTCTATGACCCGAAGGCTTTGCCTGCTGAACTTGAATCGATTGGCTGACGCTTTTCCCACTCTCTATTCCTCCTAACTGAATATTTGGGATACACCTGGGATACACGGGATCGTAATTTTGACCTCTCAGGAGCAACACGAAGTAACAATAAAGTTGCCGAATATTTTCAGGACATAGAGATATATCCTTGTATATCAACAATATAGATAGCGTCAATCAACATTAAAAAACATCAATTAACGCTGAGGAATAAGCTTAAAATAACTATTCAAAATATATGCGCCAGGGTAATTAATGTTGTAACCAGCAAATGCACTTAAAACACCATGCGGTTGCTCCAATTTCCAAACGTTCTATATGGTTTTAAGTTTCAATCTTCTTCAGGTTCCGGATCTTCTCTCGGTGCCGGCTTCTTCCTGATTTGAGTAGAAGCTGTCTGCTGATTTTTTGCCACATCAGATAGTTTCGGTGTTGTGCATGTTACATCAGCATTTTGTGCACGGTGCCGTAATGCGTGATCCATCAATACCAGCGCCAGCATTGCTTCAGCAATTGGTGTCGCACGAATTCCAACACAAGGATCATGCCTGCCATGCGTCTCGACAACGACAGGCTGACCACTTTTATCAATTGAACTTCGGCCTAAACGAATACTTGACGTTGGTTTAATTGCAACA
>BQJD01000064.1 GCA_021604525.1 marine bacterium B5-7
TTTACCGGAAGGCACGGAGATGGTGATGCCAGGAGACAACATCAGTATCACGGTGAAGTTAATTGCGCCGATAGCGATGGAAGATGGCTTACGGTTTGCGATACGCGAAGGTGGCCGCACGGTGGGTGCGGGCGTGGTCTCCAAAATCATCGAATAATACGCTTACGTCTCAGGCGGGCAGTGGGCAGCAGTTAATTTCTCGTCTGGCCAGGCACGAATTTCAAGACGTAATTAGTACAGTCGAAACGTACAGGCCAGTAGCTCAATTGGCAGAGCGGCGGTCTCCAAAACCGCAGGTTGGGGGTTCGATTCCCTCCTGGCCTGCCATGTATTGAAGGTAGACTGAGTGGACAAAGTCAAACTTACCGGGGCAGCAGCGATCATCATCGCTGCGCTTGTCGGTTATTACCAGTGGCCCGAGGTTTCGGTGCTGTTGCGTACGCTCGCGATAATCGCAGCCCTTGGCGTCGCGGCTGGTATAGCCATGACGACCGAGCAGGGCAAAAAAGTATGGTCATTTGCATCGGGTGCACGTAATGAAGTACGCAAGGTTATCTGGCCAACCCGTCGTGAAACAGCACAAGCGACACTGGTGGTTATCATAATGGTGCTCGTTATCGGCCTGTATATCTGGATCCTGGATGCGCTGTCCCTATGGGCGGTCTACGATCTGCTTCTAAATGTTCGCAGCTAGGAGGAGCCGGTCATGACGGAAAAAAAATGGTTTGTTGTTCAGGCATTCTCCGGTTATGAGAAGTCTGTGCAGAAGGCAATTCAGGATCATATTCGACGTGCCGGCATGGAAGAATTTTTTGGCGATGTGCTGGTGCCCACTGAAGATGTCGTGGAAATGCGCAATGGTCAGAAGCGTACCAGTGAGCGAAAATTTTTCCCGGGGTATGTCCTGGTGCAGATGGAGATGAACGACGAGACCTGGCATCTGGTCAAATCAGTCCCCAGGGTTGCAGGATTTATCGGCGGTACAGCGGCCAAACCGGCGCCGATAACCGATGCAGAGGCACTGGCGATTTTGCAACAGGTTCAGGACAGTTCCGATAATCCGAAACCAAAATACACCTTTGCACCCGGTGAAATGGTGCGGGTTATCGATGGCCCATTCCAGGATTTCAACGGCACGGTTGAAGATGTCAATTTCGATAAGAATAAATTGAAGGTTTCGGTATCGATTTTCGGGCGTTCAACGCCTGTAGAGCTTAGTTTCAGTCAGGTCGAAAAGGGCTGACAACATCACTGCCGCCGGCCGTGTGCCGGGCGATGGTAATTTTATATAAACACGGGGAGAGCCGGGGCAAAGCCCGCTCGATCGAACCCGACGGAGACTCGTAACATGGCGAAGAAAGTAGAGGCTTATATCAAGCTGCAAGTGGCGGCAGGTGAAGCCAAGCCGAGCCCGCCGGTGGGGCCCGCGCTGGGTCAGCACGGTGTCAATATCATGGAATTTTGCAAGGCGTTTAACGCAGATACCCAGGATATTGAAAAAGGCCTTCCTATCCCGGTGGTCATTACTGTCTACAGCGACAAGAGCTTTACCTTTATCAAGAAGACGCCACCGGCTGCGGTGCTTCTTCGAAAAGCACTCGGTATTGCCAAGGGCAGTGCGGTGCCAAATCGCGACAAGGTCGCGAGCATCACTCGCGCACAGCTCGAGGAAATTGCCAAAATCAAAATGCCAGATCTGAGTGCGTACGATATGGACAATGCCGTGCGTATTATTGCCGGCAGCGCGCGCAGTATGGGCGTCGACGTGGAGGGCGTGTAATGGCTGGTAGTGGAAAAAGGCTGCAAAACGCCTTGAAATCAATTGATCGAGCCTCACATTACGATATTGGCGAAGCGTTATCTATTGTAAAGCAGGCAGCAACGGCCAAGTTCGATGAGTCTGTTGATGTCGCTATTAATCTCGGTGTAAACGCTCGTAAGTCCGATCAGGCCGTTCGCGGCTCCACCGTGCTGCCGCGTGGTACCGGTAAATCAGTGCGTGTTGCTGTATTCGCAGAAGGTGATGACGCAGTCAAGGCAACTGAGGCCGGCGCCGAAATTGTCGGTCTTGATGACCTTGCTGAACGTATTCAGAAAGGCGAGATGGACTTTGATGTCTGTATTGCCACCCCCGCTACCATGCGGGTCGTAGGTCGGCTTGGGCAAATACTGGGCCCACGTGGTCTGATGCCTAATCCCAAGGTGGGCACTGTAACGCCGGATGTTGCTCAAGCAGTAAAAAATGCCAAGGCGGGACAGGTTCAGTTTCGAATCGACAAGGCCGGCATCATCCATTCAACTATCGGTAAAGCATCATTTGATGTGGATGCGCTCAAGGAAAATCTTGGCGCATTATTGTCAAGCCTTATCAAGGCGAAGCCGGCCACATCGAAAGGTCAATACATAAAGCGTGTGACTCTGTCGACCACAATGGGTCCGGGTGTGCGCGTTGACCGGGCGTCACTTGACGTTTGATTTTCATGCCGGCCGATTACTTGGCCGGGAAAGACTTTGATGTCTGACAGGGTGTGCGTGTAAGCGTAGTCGCTGTCGGCGTTGTCAAAGACCGCAGGTGTCCGGAATTCTAGTGTTTCGGACTTAATGGATTTCCGGCCTGCGCAGGCGGTGTGTATCTGTCAGGTTTACCTGATGGGGCCACTTAAATTCAACTTTTGGAGAATGCTCTTATGAGCTTGAGTCTCACTCAGAAACAGGCAGTAGTTGCAGAGGTGACGGAATCAATTTCCGCTGCCCAGGCAATGATTCTTGCCGAATACAGGGGGCTCTCCGTTTCGCAACTGACTGGAATGCGTGCTGCGGCACGCGAGGCGGGCGTATTTGTCAGGGTTGTTAAAAATACCCTGGCTCGTCGGGTCGTCGCCGGTTCGCCATTCGAAGGCCTTAGCGAACATTTTGTTGGACCTGTCATTATGACCGCATCGGATGATCCGGTCGCGGTGGCAAAACTGGTCAGCAAGTTCAGTAAGGATATCGAACCGTTGAAAATCACCGTCGGAGTTATGGACGGAGAGTTGATCAACGAATCGCAGATACAGGCGTTGGCCAAATTGCCGTCGCGCGAAGAACTTCTGGCGACACTGGTTGGCACGATGCAGGCACCTATCGCCAAACTCGTCCAAACGCTCAATGAGGTTCCCTCACGCTTCGTCAGAACTCTGGCGGCGCTTGAGGAAAGCAGGCAGGCGGCTTGAGCAGCGAAACAATTTGTTACCTTGTTACACACTTACTAACGTATTTTTGAAAATCTATCAGGAGTTACCCTAATGGCATTATCTAAAGAAGAGATCCTTGATGCGATCTCTGAAATGTCCGTACTGGACTTATCCGCACTCATTAAGGATATGGAAGAAAAATTCGGCGTATCTGCTGCTGCTGCGGTTGCCGTAGCTGCACCGGCTGCGGGTGGCGATGCTGCTGCTGTCGAAGAACAAACAGAGTTCGATGTCATTCTGACCGGCTTCGGTGAGAAGAAAGTGGGCGTCATCAAGGCAGTGCGTGCGATTACCGGTCTTGGCTTGAAAGAAGCCAAGGACATGGTTGAGGCGGTACCTGGCGCTGTCAAGGAAGGCATCAGCAAAGGCGAAGCCGAAGAGCTCAAGAAGACACTTGAGGAAGCCGGCGCATCTGTTGAGCTCAAGTAGTACGGGTGAATATGCCGCGTCTGAAAGGCGCGGTAACGCCACGTCGATTGGCGAGGCTGATCGCGGTTGCGATCGGCCTTGTCGTGTTTGTGAAGTCAAGCTTTTCTCCGAGGCCTAGAGCCAAATAAAGAGGTCTGCATGGATTACTCGTTCACCGAAAAGAAACGAATACGCAAGAATTTCAGTACTCGTAACGATACGTCACTGATTCCATATCTTCTGGAAACCCAGAAGCATTCATACGATCGTTGCCTGCAACTGGATAATAAGCCTGAGCAGCGTATCGATCAGGGGTTGCAAGCCGCTTTCAAAAGCGTGTTCCCGATTGAAAGCTACAATGGCAAAGCCTCTCTGGATTTTGTCAGCTATCGTCTGGGAGACCCGCCGTTTGATGTTCGCGAGTGTCAACAGCGCGGCCTGATTTATTCGGCGCCGTTGCGGGTGGTGCTGCGACTGATCATTTTCGACAAGAATGACAGCGGCAATACCAAAACCGTCAAGGACGTTACCGAACAGGATGTCTACATGGGTGAAGTGCCACTCATGACTGAAAATGGGACATTCGTGATCAACGGTACCGAACGGGTTGTAGTATCTCAACTACATCGATCACCGGGCGTGTTTTTCGATCACGACAAAGGCAAGACGCATGCTTCGGGGAAATTGTTGTTCTCGTCGCGAATCATTCCCTATCGCGGTTCATGGCTTGATCTCGAATTCGATCCGAAGGATAACCTGTATATCCGTATCGACAGGCGCCGGAAACTTCCCGGTACGATCATCTTGCGGGCGCTTGGATATTCGACCGAGGAAATCCTCGCGTTGTTCTTCGATAACGACACGATTCACATCGACAACGGCAAGTTCGTTATGGATATTGTGCCGGAACGGATGCGTGGCCAGCAGCTTCACTTCGATCTCATAGGCCCACGCGGCAAAGTGCTGGTTGAATCAGGCAAGCGAGTTACCGCTCGTCACATAAGCGAGCTCCAGAAGGCCGGCATCGATCGCGTGGAAATTCCCGCCGACTATGTTGCCGGGCGAACTCTGGCGCGCGATATCGTTGATGAAGAAACCGGTGAGGTATTGTTTGCCGCCAATGACGAGCTGACTGAGGAAGCTGTTGAAAAAGTGGTCGAGATCGGTCTCGATAAAATCGAAACCATCTATACCAACGATATTGACTGCGGCCCATTCATATCGGACACCCTGCGGCTGGATACCACACGTTCGGTATTGGAAGCGCAGGTTGAAATATATCGGATGATGCGCCCTGGTGAGCCACCAACGAAGGAAGCCGCTCAAGCATTATTCACAAACCTGTTCTTCAATATTGATCGCTATGATTTGTCTGCGGTCGGTCGTATGAAGTTTAATCGCCGCCTCGGCCGCGATACTGATGAAGGTCCAGGTACGCTGAGTCAGCAGGACATCATCGAAGTGATGCAGACATTGGTCGATCTTAAAAACGGCCGTGGTGAAGTCGACGATATCGATAATCTCGGAAATCGTCGCGTCCGCTCTGTCGGTGAACTGGTTGAAAATCAGTTTCGCATCGGTCTGGTTCGGGTCGAACGTGCTGTCCGTGAGCGATTGTCGTTAGCGGAATCCGAGCAGTTGACGCCGCAGGATCTGATTAATGCCAAGCCGGTATCGGCTGTAATCAAGGAGTTCTTTGGTTCAAGCCAACTGTCTCAGTTCATGGATCAAACTAACCCGTTGTCCGAGGTTACCCACAAGCGCCGTGTTTCGGCGCTAGGCCCGGGTGGATTGACACGCGAGCGTGCCGGCTTTGAAGTTCGTGACGTGCATCCGACACACTACGGTCGGGTTTGCCCGATCGAGACGCCGGAAGGCCCGAATATCGGCCTGATCAATTCTCTTGCGGTGTTCGCACGTGCCAATGAGTACGGTTTTCTCGAGACCCCTTATCGGAAGGTCATCGATGCCAAGGTAACCGACGATATACATTATCTGTCGGCTATCGAGGAGCATAAGTTTGTAATCGCCCAGGCTAACGCCACGGTGGATGGTAAAGGCAAACTAATGGATGAGCTGGTCTCCTGTCGTTACAAGAACGAGTTCACCTTATCGACGCCTGAACAGATCGACTACATCGATATTGCGCCGTCACAAATTGTATCGGTGGCTGCTTCCCTGATCCCGTTTCTTGAGCATGACGACGCAAACCGCGCCCTGATGGGTTCGAACATGCAGCGTCAGGCAGTACCGACGCTGGTGAGTGAGAAACCACTTGTCGGCACTGGTATGGAGCGCAAGGTGGCGATGGATTCGGGCGTTGTAGTGCTTGCCCGTCGTGGTGGCAGCGTATTGTCGGTCGATTCCGGACGAATCGTTGTAAAGGTCAACGATGACGAGGCCAGTAGCGGTGATTCAGGCGTTGATATCTATAACCTGATTAAATATACCCGTTCGAACCAGAACACCACGATTAATCAGCGACCGCTGGTCAAGGTGGGTGATGTCATCCGAAACCGCGACGTACTTGCCGACGGACCTTCGACAGATATGGGTGAGCTTGCGTTGGGGCGAAATGTCCTGGTCGCTTTCATGCCTTGGAATGGCTACAACTTCGAGGACTCGATACTTATCTCCGAGCGTCTCGTTCAGGATGACATATACACCTCTATTCACATCGAAGAGTTAACTTGTGTAGCGCGTGATACCAAGCTTGGTTCCGAGGAGATCACCCGTGATATTCCGAATGTTGGTGAATCGGCGTTAGCGAAACTCGACGAATCGGGAATCGTTTATGTTGGTGCCGAAGTGGAACCGGGCGACATACTCATTGGTAAAGTGACGCCGAAAGGGGAAACCCAGCTAACGCCAGAGGAGAAATTGCTTCGCGCAATATTTGGTGAAAAGGCGTCGGATGTAAAAGATACCTCGCTGCGAATGCCCTCGGGTATGAGCGGTACAGTTATCAACGTACAGGTGTTTACCCGCGACGGTGTCGAGAAAGATGCCCGGGCACTTTCCAACGAGGCGGAGGAGCTTAGTCGGATTCGTAAGGATCTGGATGATCAATACCGCATCGTTGAAGGTGATTCCTTCGATCGTATTGAACGACTCCTGATTGGTCAGATTGCCGAAGGTGGACCAAGTGGCATGAAGGCCGGTGCGAAGATCACCGCCGACTACCTTGGTGAACTGCCGCGAGACCAGTGGTTTGAAATTCGACTTAGAAGTGAAGATGCTAACCAGGATCTTGAGACTGTACGTAATAGTCTCAAGACGCAGCATCGTGAATTTGAAGAACGTTATAAGGAAAAGAAAGGCAAGCTGGAAGCGGGCGACGACCTCGCTCCTGGTGTGCTCAAGATGGTTAAAGTCTTCGTTGCCGTGAAGCGACGTCTGCAACCGGGCGACAAGATGGCTGGCCGTCATGGTAACAAAGGTGTTATCTCCAAAATCGTCCCGGTTGAAGACATGCCGTTCATGGAAGACGGGACAACCGTTGACATTGTCCTCAATCCGCTCGGCGTGCCGTCGCGAATGAATGTCGGCCAGGTGCTTGAAACACATCTCGGCTGGGCTGCGCGAGGTTTGGGACACAAGATCAACGAGATGCTTGAGCGTCAGGCCAGGATTACCGAGGTGCGAAAATTTCTTGATAAGGTATATAACAAGTCAGGGCGGGCAGAAGACATTGCCAGCTTCAACGATCAGGAAGTAATTGAGCTCGCCGGTAATCTCAAGCATGGCGTACCCATGGCTACTCCAGTATTCGACGGCGCGTCGGAGAAAGAGATTAAAGCCTTGCTGAAGCTCGCTGATCTGCCTGAGGACGGTCAAACCCAGCTTTTCGATGGGCGCACCGGTCAGGCGTTCGATCGCAAAGTTACCGTCGGTTACATGTACATACTTAAGCTCAACCACCTCGTGGATGACAAGATGCATGCTCGTTCCACCGGTCCTTACAGCTTGATCACCCAGCAACCATTGGGTGGCAAGGCTCAGTTCGGTGGCCAGCGTTTCGGTGAGATGGAGGTATGGGCGCTTGAGGCTTACGGCGCGGCTTACACCCTGCAGGAAATGCTGACGGTTAAGTCTGATGACGTACCGGGTCGTACCAAGATTTACGAGAACATCGTCAAGGGCGATCAACGTATGGAAGCGAGTATCCCGGAATCGTTCAATGTGCTGGTCAAGGAAATTCGTTCGCTTGCTCTCAATATCGAGATGAAGCAAGACGATTGAGAATATATGAGCCGCAGCCCTTACAGCCTGACAGAGGTTAAAAGATGAGAGATTTATTCAGTCTTTACAATAAGAAGGCAGACGCCGAGCAGGACTTCGATTCCATCACGATTGGAATCGCCTCGCCGGAGAAGATTCGTTCATGGTCCTATGGGGAAGTCAAAAAACCCGAGACCATAAACTACCGCACCTTCAAGCCCGAACGCGATGGACTGTTTTGCGCCAAGCTGTTCGGTCCGGTAAGTGATTATGAATGTCTGTGTGGCAAGTACAAGCGTCTCAAGCATCGTGGTGTAATCTGCGAGAAATGCGGTGTTGAGGTAACACTTTCCAAGGTGCGTCGTGAACGCATGGGTCACATCGAGTTGGCCAGCCCGGTGGCGCATATATGGTTCCTGAAATCGTTGCCGTCGCGTCTTGGGCTGATGCTTGACATGACAGTTCGTGAAATTGAGCGTGTGCTCTATTTCGAAGCCTACGTGGTGATTAACCCGGGTATGACTACCCTGACCACCGGAACTCTTCTGACTGAAGATGGTTATTTTGAGGCCATCGAACAGTTTGGCGCCGAGTTTGACGCGCGTATGGGAGCCGAGGCGATTAAAGATCTGTTGATCGGGCTTGACATAGAAGAGATAGCCGGAGAATTGCGTCAGGAACTGTCGGAAACCAATTCCGATACCAAGCGTAAGAAGCTCTCCAAACGCTTGCGGGTCATTGAGGCATTCATCCATTCTGGCAACAAGCCGCAGTGGATGGTTCTGGATGTAATGCCGGTGCTGCCGCCCGATCTTCGACCGCTGGTACCGTTGGATGGTGGCCGTTTCGCCACATCCGACCTTAACGATCTTTATCGTCGGGTAATCAATCGAAACAATCGTCTGCGCCGCCTGCTCGACCTGAATGCACCGGACATCATCGTTCGTAATGAAAAGCGAATGCTTCAGGAAGCCTGTGACGCACTGCTTGACAATGGGCGTCGCGGTAAAGCTGTTACCGGGCCGAACAAGCGTCAGCTCAAGTCACTGGCCGACATGATCAAGGGTAAGCAGGGCCGCTTTCGACAGAATCTGCTTGGTAAACGAGTCGACTATTCCGGACGCTCGGTTATAGTTGTCGGGCCGACCCTGAAACTGCATCAATGCGGCATTCCCAAGAAAATGGCGCTCGAGCTATTCAAGCCATTTATTTTCAGCAAGCTCGAATTCCGCGGTCTGGCAACTACCATCAAACAAGCAAAGAAGATGGTCGAGTCGGAAGAGCCGGTGGTATGGGACATTCTTGAAGAAGTCATCCGCGAACATCCTGTGCTGCTCAATCGTGCGCCAACCCTTCACCGGTTAGGAATACAGGCATTCGAGCCTGTGTTGGTGGAAGGCAAGGCCATTCAATTGCATCCGTTGGTTTGTACGCCGTACAACGCTGACTTCGACGGTGACCAGATGGCAGTCCACGTACCCTTGTCTGTGGAAGCACAGCTTGAGGCGCGCTCGCTGATGATGTCTTCGAACAATATTCTTTCGCCGGCCAACGGTGAACCCATAATTGTGCCATCACAAGACATCGTTCTCGGGTTGTATTACATGACCCGGGATATGGTAAATACCGTCGGTGAAGGCACAATTTTTGCCGACGTCGAAGAAGTACGCCGTGCTTATGACAATGGCAAAGTGTCCCTGCACGCTAAAGTCAAGGCGCGAATTGTTGAATACCGCCGCAATGATGCGGGCGAACTTGAAAGTCATGTCAGCCGAGCGGACACCACTGTGGGGCGGGCTTTACTGTCTGGTATTTTGCCGAAGGGCATGCCGTTCGCTGAGTTGAACCGTGTCATGTCCAAGAAGGCGATTTCGCAGGTGATCAATACTTGCTATCGTAATGTTGGTCTGAAGGACACCGTTATTTTTGCCGACCAGTTGATGTACGCCGGTTTCTCCATGGCGGCTCGTGCCGGCGTGTCGATCGGTGTCGACGACATGGCCATACCGGAATCCAAGAAGGATGTCTTAACCGCTGCTGAGCGTGACGTAAAGAATATCCAGGACCAGTATGCCTCCGGCTTATTGACTGATGGCGAACGTTACAACAAGGTTGTTGATATCTGGACTCATGCCAGTGATCGGGTCGCGAACTCCATGATGGACGAATTAAAGACCGATAGAGTGGTTGATTCGGAAGGTAATGAGGTGGATCAGGAATCATTCAATTCCATCTACATGATGGCTGACTCCGGTGCCCGAGGTTCTCACGCGCAGATTCGTCAGCTCGCCGGTATGCGTGGCCTGATGGCCAAGCCGGATGGTTCCATTATTGAAACCCCCATCACAGCAAACTTCCGTGAAGGCCTGAATGTATTGCAGTACTTCATATCGACTCACGGTGCCCGTAAGGGTTTGGCTGATACCGCACTTAAAACTGCTAACTCTGGTTATCTGACACGGCGTCTGGTGGATGTTTGCCAGGATCTTGTGGTGACAGAGGATGACTGTGGTGTTGACCAGGGTCTCGAAATGGAAGCCATTGTTCAGGGTGGTGAGGTGGTCATCCCGTTACGAGATCGCATACTTGGACGTGTAGCAGTCGACGACGTCATCAGTCCGATGGATGATTCACTCCTGGTAAAAGCCGGCGTAGTGATCGAGGAAGCCGAAGTCGATCTGATCGAAGCTAACAACATCAATAATCTCATTGTGAGGTCACCTGTAACCTGCGCTACGCGATACGGATTATGTGCCAAATGCTACGGCCGCGATCTGGGTCGTGGACACTTGGTCAATATTGGCGAAGCGGTCGGTGTTATTGCCGCTCAGAGTATCGGTGAGCCGGGTACCCAGCTCACCATGCGGACATTCCATATTGGTGGTGCCGCATCACGTGCCGCAGCGGTCAGCAGTATCGAAGTCAAGAACACCGGTACCGTTACGTTTAATCGAGTCAAAACCGTCATCAATCGTGACAAGGCGCACGTCGCGGTTTCACGCTCGGGCGAGTTGGTGATACAGGATGTGCATGGCGTCGATCGTGAGCGCTATAAAGTACCCTACGGCGCGGTTATTACCGTTAACGACAGTGACGATGTGACTGGCGGACAAATGATCGCCACCTGGGATCCTCATACTCATCCTATTGTTACAGAAACGGGTGGTAAGGTGGTTTTCACCGACATGATCGAGGGTGTCAGTGTAAATAGTCAGGTTGATGACTTAACCGGCCAGTCGACTCTCATGGTGCTCGATACCAAGCAGCGACGTGGCAGCGCACATGACGTGCGGCCGTCGATCGGTGTCTTTGACGAAAACGGTGAACCGGTCATGATTCCCGGAACCGATATGCCAATTCGTTACCAGATACCGCCAGGTGCAACCATCGTGGCTGAAAGCGGCCAGGAGGTTGGTGCTGGCGACATACTGGCCAGAATACCCCAGGAATCTTCCAAAACACGCGACATCACAGGTGGTCTGCCTCGCGTTGCCGAGTTGTTTGAGGCTCGCAAAGCAAAGGAACCGGCAATTCTCGCGCGAATGAGCGGGGTTATTTCATTCGGCAAGGAAACCAAGGGTAAGCAGCGTCTCGTTATTACTGCGCTAGACGGAGAAAGCATCGAGCATCTTATTCCTAAAACACGGCCAATCAACGTGTTCGAGGGTGAGAGTGTTGAGCGCGGCGAAGTGATTGTCGATGGTCCGTTGGTGGCAGAAGATATTCTCGAATTGCTCGGTGTTGAACCGCTGTGTGCATACATCGTGCATGAGGTTCAAGAGGTTTACCGACTGCAAGGTGTGAAAATCAACGACAAGCACATTGAGGTCATCGTACGGCAGATGTTGCGCAAGGTCCGGGTAGAGGAGGCGGGTGGTTCAACGCTCCTGCCTGGTGACCAGCTGGACCGTGCTACGGTGCTTGAGGAGAACGAGCGGTTGGTTGAGAAAAAAGCCGACCCCATCGTCTATCAACCCGTACTGCTAGGTATTACCAAGGCGTCACTGACAACTGATTCATTCATTTCGGCGGCATCGTTCCAGGAAACTACGCGGGTGCTCACTGAAGCCTCCATCAATGGCAAGGTAGATACACTGCGTGGCCTCAAGGAAAATGTCATCGTTGGTCGGCTGATTCCTGCGGGAACGGGACTCGCCTATCATATTGAGCGTCGCAAGAGGAAATCCCGATCTGTTCGACAGGCGGATGAACTTGAAGAGTTGCTTGGTACAGCGGTTCTGAGTGCCGATATTCCAGTGAGTGATGGTGATGACGAGGCGGTTTCTGCATAAGGTCTGACAATCGCTGGATCGGCGGTTGATCCGCTGACCGATCCAGCTTGACAGCCCCTCTGATCGGGCCTAGAATCGCCGCCCTTTGTGATTGAGCCGAAATGAATCGGCGCCAAGGTTAAAATTTTTCGAATATGCCAACAATCAACCAGTTAGTCAGAAAACCGCGAACCAAGCAGGTTACCAAATCGAACGTTCCTGCGCTGGCGGCTTGTCCGCAAAAACGTGGAGTTTGCACCAGGGTTTACACCACTACTCCGAAGAAGCCGAACTCGGCCCTTCGTAAGGTGGCCAGGGTACGTCTGACGAATGGTTACGAAGTGTCCACCTACATCGGTGGTGAGGGTCACAACCTTCAAGAGCACTCCGTCGTTCTGATTCGTGGCGGCCGCGTGAAAGATTTACCTGGTGTCCGATACCACACTGTGCGAGGCGCCCTCGATACGTCGGGCGTCGCGAGTCGCCGTCAAGGCCGCTCGAAGTACGGAGCAAAAAGACCGAAATCCTGACCTACGTTGCCGTGCGGCTAAACCGCGCGTCATGTTGGCACCGGGATTATTGATTCCCGCCCCCTTGAATACAGTGGGTCGGCTCATCGAACTCGTTTCTGTTTATCAGAACGTAAAAATTTGAACCGCTGCAAGAGAGTGGGCGTTATTTTGCGCCTTAGCCTCGGTGGCGGTTCTAGTGCGTCAGGAGAGTGCGAGTCACTGTCCCGGCATCTGATTTTTCCAAGACTAACTGGATTGGTGTAATGCCAAGAAGAAGAGAAGTACCCAAACGCGAAATATTGCCTGATCCCAAGTTTCACGATCAGACAGTAGCAAAATTCGTCAATGTCCTGATGCGAGACGGCAAGAAGTCCATTGCAGAAAATATTCTGTATGACGCGCTCGATATCATCAAGGAACGCGGCAACAGCGAGCCGCTTGACGTGTTCGTCAAAGCATTGGAAGTCATTAGCCCGGTTGTCGAGGTCAAGAGTCGCCGAGTTGGTGGCGCTACTTATCAGGTGCCAGTTGAGGTAAGGCCCTCACGGCGTACTGCTTTGGCAATGCGTTGGCTGGTTGATGCGTCCAGAAAACGTGGTGAAAAATCGATGGCTGCCCGGCTTGCCGGTGAATTTCTGGATGCCGCAGATAGCCGCGGCGGGGCGGCACGCAAGAAAGAAGACACGCATCGAATGGCAGAAGCCAACAAAGCGTTTTCACATTACCGATTCTAGAATTGACGACGAAGTGCTGAACCAGCACCTGCAACCGAGAGAGATTTAGCCGTGGCTCGTAAAACACCTCTGGACCGCTACCGAAATATCGGCATCATGGCGCACATTGATGCCGGCAAGACGACGACCACTGAGCGGATTCTGTTCTACACCGGTATCTCACACAAAATAGGTGAGGTACATGACGGTGCTGCCGTTATGGACTGGATGGAGCAGGAGCAGGAGCGTGGTATTACGATTACCTCCGCGGCGACTACTTGTTTCTGGCGCGGCATGGACGGCAGTCGTGACGAGCATCGTATCAATATCATCGATACCCCCGGGCACGTAGACTTCACCATTGAGGTGGAGCGTAGTTTGCGTGTGCTTGATGGCGCCTGTGCGGTTTTCTGCGCAGTTGGGGGTGTAGAGCCGCAGTCCGAGACGGTATGGCGACAAGCCAATAAATATGGCGTCCCGCGTATGGCATTTATCAATAAAATGGATCGTACCGGCGCGGATTTTTTCCGTGTCGTTAGTCAGATCAAGGGACGTTTGGGCGCTAATCCTATCGTAATGCAGGTTCCAATCGGTTCCGAAGAATCATTCGGTGGTGTAGTTGATCTTGTCAAGATGAAAGCGATCATCTGGGACGAGGAAACCAAGGGCGCCAATTTTGAAGAGCAGGATATACCGGCGGATCTTGTCGACGTCTGTAATGAGTATCGCGAAAAGATGGTCGAGGCTGCGGCTGAAGCGACCGACGAGCTAATGGAGCGCTATCTTGAAGGTGGCGAGCTTTCGGCCGAGGAAATCAAGGTGGCCATCCGTCAACGCACTCTGGCCGGTGAAATCGTACCGACCTTCTGCGGTAGCGCATTCAAGAACAAGGGTGTTCAAGCGCTGCTGGATGCTGTGCTCGACTACATGCCTAATCCGACAGAAGTTCCGGCCATTCGTGGTGAGCTTGAAAATGGCGAAGAAGCTGAACGTCGTTCCAATGACAATGAACCGTTTGCGGCGCTGGGCTTCAAGATCATGACTGACCCCTTCGTTGGGCAGCTTGTATTTTTCCGTGTCTATTCTGGCGTGCTGAAGGCTGGCGACAGTGTCTACAATCCGATCAAGGACAAGAAGGAGCGAATTGGCCGTATTCTCCAGATGCACGCGAATGAACGTGCCGAACTGAAAGAGGTTCGCGCTGGTGAAATCGCTGCCGCTGTCGGTTTGAAAAACGTGACGACCGGTGACACGTTGTGTGATCCGAACAGTGTGATCACGCTTGAGCGTATGGAGTTTCCTGATCCTGTTATCTCTCAGGCTGTAGAGCCGAAGACCAAAACCGATCAGGAAAGGCTTGGCGTTGCACTGTCGAAGCTGGCCCAGGAAGATCCGTCGTTTCAGGTTCGTAGTGACGAAGAGTCCGGACAGACAATCATTTCAGGAATGGGTGAATTACATCTTGAAATTATCGTCGATCGCCTGAAGCGTGAATTCAAGGTTGATTGTAACGTCGGTAAGCCGCAGGTGGCCTATCGCGAAACCATCACCCGCATTGTCGAGCAGGAGCATAAGTATGCCAAGCAGACAGGTGGCCGCGGCCAATATGGCCATGTGCAAATTCGCCTCGAGCCCATGGAGCCTGGCGGCGGTTTTGAATTCGTAGATGAAATTAAAGGCGGCGTCATTCCGCGTGAATACATTCCTGCCGTACAAAAAGGTATCAAGGACGCTATGGTCTCTGGTGTAGTTGCCGGCTATCCAGTTGTGGATGTGCGAGTCGCTCTGTACTATGGCTCCTATCACGAGGTTGATTCCAGCGAGCATGCCTTCCGTGCTGCCGCTATCCAGGCATTCCGTGAAGGAAGCCAGAAAGCCAAGCCTGTGCTACTAGAGCCTATTATGGCTGTCGAAGTGGTTACGCCTGAAGAATACATGGGTAATGTCAACGGAGAAATTAATTCTCGTCGCGGCATTATTCTTGCGCTTGAGGACGCCCCTGCCGGCAAAATCATACGCGCCGAAGTTCCGTTGGCCGAAATGTTCGGTTATTCCACGACATTGCGGTCTGCTACCCAAGGGCGAGCAACCTATTCAATGGAATTCAAAAAGTACGCCCAGGCGCCAAATAATGTCGCCGAAGTGGTCATGAAAAAGGCCAGCTAAGAGCTGCTTTTAATAGTTTTACCTGATTTAGACTAGAGGAATTTACCGTGTCGAAGACGAAATTTGAGCGCTCGAAGCCGCATGTAAATGTCGGGACGATAGGGCATGTAGATCACGGCAAGACGACGTTAACGGCGGCGATGACACGGGTATTGTCATTGAAGTATGGAGGAGAAGCGAAGGCC
>BQJD01000065.1 GCA_021604525.1 marine bacterium B5-7
GCCCCGCATCAGCGGCCAACAAAACGCGTAGCGGTTTGTTGGTCAGACTGCATGCGTTTGTTATGCGGCGCCATCAGTTTTCCTCGCAGTAATGCTAACTTCTGGCGGCGCATATTCATCGTATTGTGGAATATCATCACTGATCGTTTCTATTGGCGATTTTGATGCAACGAAGATGTGTTTTTCACTTTCTTTAGGATGTTGAGGAACTGCTGCATCCTCTAGCGTTGCAGGCATATACCACATTACTCCGGGACTATGATCATGCTCTGCAAGCAGATGGCAACCGCAAGTTCGACAAAAATACCAGTGTGCCAATGGGCTGCGATAAATAGAAATATTCTCCGTGCCCTTCGTTATGACAATATCGCTGCGTAGTACGTACGCATAAGTGGCGAATAGTGTTCCGTGGAGTCGACGGCATCTTGAACAATGGCAATGATAGAGTTCTTCTGCTGGCGCTCTAACTTCGTAGGACACGCTTTCACACTCACATCGTCCGTGAATTGGTTTAAATGGTGGATCTTTCATTTTTTGGAATTTCCTGGAAATTGCTCAGCCGCATATCAGTAAACAGGTCATCTCAGGATATTAATGGGCTAGATACAATTTGCCTAACCCATTAATACCCTCTGATTAATATGTGTTCATTAGGCAAAAATTCATGGAAAATGAAACCAGATTTAATCACAAAACCGCTGCCTTCTGGTTGGCAGCGATATCACTGTAAGCTCCCCATTTATTACAGCACATGGAAGAAGTGGTCATCAGTCAGCAAGCGCCGACTTCTGTTTCGGGGTTATTTCTTCCAGTACCATATTCGGACGCTCGTTATTGTAATGTATGTGTTTGCATTAATAAGACGAGCTGCAAAAATGCGTGCATTCCCAAGCAGGTGAATAGCCATGCATGACGACATTCTTTTGCAACTCACCTGCTAGAGGCAGGATATGACATTCGTATTGTGCAGGAGTTGCTTGGTCATGGAGATGTCGCTACGACCATGATTTATACTCATGTATTAAATCGACTTGGCATGCGGCCGGTAAAAAGCCCAGCGGACATTGAGTGGCAATACTTTTATCATCGTCATCTGTGCATGCACACGATGGCTGCGCCATCATGACAGTGGCTGTGTGCTGTGTCACACTTCATCGATTTTAAAAATAACTATAGATCATGAATCAGAACGCTATTCAAAAAGCCGCCGAATACATCGCCGTCTGTTGGCAACAGGATAATCATATCGACGCATTGCCCGAGGAATGCACGCCAGTAACAGTGGACGATGGTTACGCCATTCAGCAAGCTTTGTGCACAATGATCGATAGCCCACGGGTCGGTTGGAAAATCGCAGCGACCAGCATCGCCGGACAGCGCCATATTGCTGTCGAGTATCCACTGATCGGTCAGATCATGAGCGACCGGGTTTACGCAAGCCCGGCAAACCTGTTGCTCAGGGACAATCGCATGCGGGTCGCCGAGGCGGAGTTTTGTTTACGCTTCGGTCGGGATTTACCTGCCGGTGACACAACGCTGACCCGCGAGACGATTATGGATTATGTCGATGCATTGTTTCCCGCCATCGAGGTACCGGATTCACGCTTCAACGATTTCATCCGTGCCGGCGCGGCATGCCTTGTCGCAGACAATGCCTGCGCCCGTGAATTCGTCCTCGGTGATGAAGTCACCGGCGAGTGGCGTGATATCGCCCTCGATCGTTTTCCTGTGACCGTATACGCCAATGATCAGGTCGCCACCACAGGAACTGGCAGCGACGTGCTTGGCGATCCGCGTGATGCACTGACCTTCATGGTCAACGAATGCAGTCGACGCGGCCTTGCCTTGAAAGCCGGTGAATTCGTCACCACCGGAGTCATAGGGCGGCCGGTTACGATTGAGCCCAACAGCCGTATCGTCGCAGATTTTGGCGTACTCGGCCGAGTCGAGGCGAATTTCGCATCGCTACCATAAACCGACAATTTTATAGACCCTGTTTTATAGGATGCTAGCATGAACGAACAACAGCAAACTGAAATCGAAGCCGCCGTTTACAGGCGACTGGTACAACATTTTCGCGACCACACCGAGGTTCAGAATATCGATTTAATGATCCTGGCTGACTTTTGTCGTAACTGCCTATCGAAGTGGTATCGCGCTGCTGCCGAGGAACGGGGCATTGAGATGGACTACGATACCGCCCGCGAAGTCGTCTACGGGATGCCGTATTCGACCTGGAAGGAAAACCATCAGCCGGAAGCAACCGAGCAACAGAAGGCCGCTTATGCGGCACGCGAGGCGGCTCGGGAGAGTTCGGGCGCATAACGTCACGAGTATGGTCTTAGCCTCAGCGAATCGCCAACGCGACGCACCTGGGCAAACGCTGGTCGATAAAAATGAGTCCGGTGGTGATCAACAACATACCGGTTATCTGTGCGAGACTTAACGTTTCACCCAGAAAGGTAATGCCAAGGTAACTGGCGCTCACCGGAATGAGGAATGCGACCAGTAATAGGTTGGTCGCTCCCGCCCGCGACAACAATGAGAAATACAACAGATAAGCGGTAGCGGTCGAGAGCAATCCGAGTAACAGCAGTGCCATCATTACATCGCTTGCTGGCATCGACAGGGCCCATGGACGATCTACCAGCAGGACAACGGGTATCAATAATAGTGTCGATACCGTTACCTGTCCACCGGCTGCCGCCAGTGGCACAACGCCGCGCTCCTTGAAGCGCCGTCCGAACACACCCGCCAGCGCGTAACTGGCCGCCGCGCCCAATATGGTAACCTCGGCAATGATCGAAGTATTCGCGCCGAGCAACGCCTCACCGCCAATCATGACCACCACGCCGATGAAACCGACCACCACACCGGTCAGCCGACAGGCATTAAGTTTTTCGTCACCCGTTAGGTAATGAGCGAGGACAATCGTAAATAATGGCGTCGTGGCATTCAGGATCGATGCCAGGCTACTGCCAACTGCCGTTTGTCCATAGGTTATGAGAGTGAACGGAATAACATTGTTCAGGATCGCCATACCGGCAAAGTCACGCCATGGCAGGGTATTGAGTTGAACGCCTTTAAGATGCAATAAAGCCAGCAACGATAACGATGCCAGTGACACACGAGACAGAACGATCGTCAACGGTGGAACGCTTTCAATGGCAATCTCAATGAAAAAAAACGATCCTCCCCATAACACGGACAAGGTTAGCAACATCAGCCACTGAAGCGGCCCCATGGCCAATTGAATACTCATAAAACGCATCTGCCAATAAAATCGGATGTCCGTATTCCAGCAGTGTGCGCTACACGGAGCAATCCGATAGTTGCGCGCGTGGCGATGCTTAAACCGATATACTTCAGCGTGTTTTATTTACTTAATAGTAGAGCGACCTGAATTACTGTGCGGCATTCCAAGCTTACCCCTCATTCGCATATCCAAAAGCCCGATGGCCCCGTTGTCCTGCTCATTATCGATGGTGTCGGCATCGGTCGACGCGATGAATATGATGCGCTTTATCTGGCACGAACACCGACACTCGATAGTTTGTTTCAAGGTCCGCTTTATCGCACTTTGAGTGCCCATGGTACGGCGGTGGGTTTGCCAAGCGATGCCGATCTCGGTGGCTCGGAAGTCGGTCATAATGTCATGGGTGCCGGGCGTGTGATCGATCAGGGGCCGACGCTCGTCGACAATGCGTTTGCCAACGACAGCGTTTTTAACGGTGACTGGTGCACCATACGCGATCAGTTGGTGACATCAGGAAACACATTGCATCTCATCGGTCTGCTATCTGATGGCGGCATACATTCCAATCAGCAACACCTGTTCAAGTTAATTGATCGTGCTGCTAAAGAGGGCATTGCAAGGATTCGCGTACATGTGTTGTTCGATGGTCGCGATGTGCCGGATTTCACTGCGGCGGACTATGCATCGGAGCTCGAGAATGTACTTAAATCCCACCGCAAAGATGGACGCGACTATCGTATCGCCTCGGGTGGCGGTCGCATGGTCAGTGTCATGGATCGCTACAACGCTGACTGGTCTATCGTTAAAACCGGTTGGGATACCATCGTCCACGGTGAGGGTCCGCAGTTCTCTTCGGTCGTCGACGCCATTGCCAACGCACGTACTGATAACGACGATCTCAGCGACCAGTATTTGCCCGCTTTTGTCATTTTGGATGATGAAGGCAATGTGAGCACGGTCGATGACGGCGACGCCGTCATCCTGTTCAACTTTCGTGGCGATCGCGCCGTCGAAATGTGCATGGCCTTCGAGTCCGGTAGCGAATTTGAAGGCTTTGATCGGCGCCGCGTACCTGACGTGATTTTTGCCGGCATGATGCTGTATGACGGCGACCTCGGTGTACCGGCGCGTTATCTCGTGACCCCGATGAAGACCGAAGGCTGCCTGAGTGAACTTCTCGCTGCCAGTGGCGTTTCACAATTTGCTTGCGCCGAAACCCAGAAGTTCGGTCACGTCACCTATTTCTGGAACGGCAACCGTTCCGGCAAGTTCGACGAAACGTTGGAAGAGTACGTGGAAATTGCTTCGGATCGCTGCCCTTTCGAGCAAAAACCATGGATGAAGGCAGGTGAGACCGCCGACACGTTAATTGACGCGATTGAAACGGGGCGTTATCAGTTTATCCGCGCCAATTTTGCCGGTGGCGACATGGTCGGTCACAGCGGTCGCCTGCTACCGACCATTGTTGCCCTAGAGTCCATTGAGCTTTCCGTCGCGCGTGTTGTGGATGCGGTTCGCAAGGCTCGCGGTTGCCTGGTGGTGACCGCCGACCACGGTAATGCCGAGGACATGGTGGAACGAGATAAATCGGGTAAACCGCTTTTTGATGATGATGGCCGACCGCGTCGCCGTACCGCGCACTCCCTGAACCCGGTGCCATTCGCAATTGCCGATTTCTCCAACCGCACATTCAAACTGCGGCCCATCGACCCGGCCGGGCTTGGCAACATTGCACCGACCCTGGCTGAACTGCTCGGCTTTAAAGCCCCCGGCAACTACACAGACAGCCTGATCGAGAGCGCTTGAGGAGCCGATTGCAATCCGTCAGGCTGGTTTGATTGTTGTCGCCTGACGACGTGGCGATTCATTGTTATTAACACTCACACAGCAGACAACGCCTCCATCAAACACGACAACGCCTTCGCGCGATGGCTCAGGGTATTTTTCACCTCGGCAGACAGTTCAGCGGCACTCGATTCGGTACCGGCAACTTTAAATACAGGATCGTAACCAAAACCGTTGCTGCCGCGCGGCGACCTCAGAATGCTGCCGCGCCAGGTGCCGGTGCAGATGATCGGCACCGGGTCCTTCGCATGACGCATATAGACAATCACGCAGATAAAGCGCGCATCACGAGCATCATCTGGTGTGTCTGCCAGGACCTTGAGGAGCCGCTGGCTGTTGTCGGCGTCCGTGGCGTGCGGGCCGGCGAAGCGCGCCGAGTAAATCCCGGGCGCCGAGTTTAACGCCTCGACCTCAAGGCCTGAGTCATCGGCAATGGCCGGCAAGTCCGCGTAACGGCTGGCATGGCGGGCCTTAATAATGGCATTTTCGACAAAGCTCAAGCCATCCTCCGGCACCTCGGGTATGTTGAAGGCCCCCTGGGGAATGCAGTCAAGCCCGCTCGGCTCCAATATGCGGTTGAACTCGCGAATCTTGCCGGCATTATTGCTGGCAATAACGACTCGCTGGGTCATCCCGTCAATGCCTCTCGCTGGAACTGCAACAGGGATTTGATGCCACTACTGGCAAGCGCCAGCATGTGCTGCATCTCGGCTGACGAAAATGGGTCGCCCTCGGCGGTGCCCTGGACTTCGATGAACCGATCCTTATCGTCCATAACCACGTTCATATCGGTCTCGGCGGTGCTGTCCTCGGCGTAGTCAAGATCAAGCACCGGCTGTCCGTTGAAAACCCCGACCGATACCGAAGCCACCTGACCCTTAAGAGCCGTCGTCTGCAATTTGCCACTTGATTCGAGATGGCTCATGGCATCGGCGAGTGCCACATAGGCACCGGTGATCGAGGCGGTACGGGTGCCGCCGTCGGCCTGTAGAACATCGCAATCCAGGGTGATGGTTCGCTCGCCGAGTTTTTTGAGGTCGGTGACCGCCCTGAGTGATCGTCCGATCAGGCGCTGGATCTCCTGGGTGCGGCCGCTTTGTTTGCCCCGCGCCGCCTCGCGAGGCATTCGTGTATTGGTACTGCGTGGCAACATACCGTATTCGGCAGTGACCCATCCTGAGTTCTGGCCACGCAGGAATGGTGGCACGCGTTCCTCGATACTGGCCGTACATAACACCCGGGTATCGCCGAAGGCGACTAATACAGAGCCCTCGGCATGGCGGGTAAAATGACGTTCTATACAAATCTCACGGAGCTGATCGGGTTGTCGCTGGCTGGGTCGCATTAAATAATTGTCCATTTAAAAAGAGAAATAATAATATTGATGACGAAGATGAAACCCTCTCGTTGCATCGATCGTGCAAGTAATGGGGGTGCGTCCCTTAAAGAAATGTCAGGATGGGTCCAGTTCCAGTTCTTCCGAGATCTCGGAAAACGCCAGTTCAGTAAAAACCCGCACACTGGTGGGGCGCTCACGATGGTTGAGGCGTAACGACCATTCGATAGCACGCAACATCGGGAAGGAGTATTGATCGGCATACACACTGGTCAATGCTTCAATTGCATCCTGGCTCTGGCGTTTCAAAGCGGGTGGCGGTGACTTGCCGGTTACACAGGCGTACATGGTGGCGCCGAGCGCATAAATATCCGACCACGGGCCCATTTCACCTTCGTTGTACTGCTCCGGTGGCGCGAAGCCATGGGTGAGAGTCTGGAAAGAACTGAAGCGTTCGCCACTGCTGGCGGTTTGCGCCGCGCCGAAGTCAAGCAACAGCGGTGAACCGCTGGCACGCAGAAGAATATTGGCGGGTTTGACATCAAGATGCAGAAACGAAGCATCGTGCAATGCCGACAAGCCCGCAGCGATGGCGGGAAACACCTTGAGCATGAACGGCTGGTCGAGCTGACCATTGCACTGTTTGATAAACCAGCGCAAATCCCGACCGAGTTCGTAGGACATCACCATGTAAACCGTGCCATTTGCACGGAATATGTTGGAGACGTTAACGATATTGGGATGTTTGAGATTAGCCAGCGCACTGGCTTCATTAAAAAATTGTTTCATGCCCTGAACAAAGGCGCCTCGCGCCTTGTCCGACATCGGCTCCACCACGCCACCGGTACCTCGGGTTACCAGCCCCTTGGGGCAATATTCCTTAATGACCACCTGCTGGCCATCACTCTCTTCATTGGCAAGATAGACAAGGCTGAATCCACCGCCGCCCAGGACTTCGGAAATCCGATAGCCTTCGAGCACGTAGCCCTCTTTCAAGGGCGACCTTTGTTTAGTTACCATGGAGATGAGAAATTCGTGACTATCCGCAGATAAGCAAAGAGCACCCCTTAAGACCACATGCTCCTAGCAGGATTATAAATATTACTTACATTCTATTGATTAATGACGCTTTTACGCAACACGCTAAAAACCAGCACTGACCAAAGCTATTTCAATCTGGTTATCGCGTGGGCCGACTGCGAACCATATAATAACCGGTTTTTAAAGGAGACCTTGCCTTGACGATGAGCATGACCGCGTTCGCGCGTGGTGAAGTCGATATCCCGCAAGGAAAACTGACCATGGAAATGCGCTCGGTCAATAATCGTTTTCTGGATATGAATCTGCGTCTTGCCGATCCATTGAGACGGCATGAGGCAAATCTGCGCGAGCGCGTCCAGCAACAGATAAAACGCGGTCGGGTAGAGTTGTCGGTTCGTCTGGATGCCAATTCAGCCGCGGGTGACGAGCTCCGCGTGAATACCGCGCGGATCGAACAATTGGCGAAACTCCAGCGTCAGGTGCGTAAGGTTTTACCAAAAAGCAAACGCCTTAAGGTACACGAAATTTTAGGCTGGCCGGGTGTTGTGGATGAAGCGCCGCGTGACGATGAGGCACTCGTGACAGCAGTTGACGGACTACTCGACACGGTTATTGAACGTTTCGTCGACGATCGCGGTCGCGAGGGGCAGCGTCTTGCCGAAACGATATCGCAGCGTGTCGAGGCATGTCGCAACGAGGTTGAACGCCTGAAAACCGGTATCCCGGCCATCAAGGCTCATGTGCGAGAGCGGTTGGAGAGTCGAATTAACGAGATTCTCGACAAAGTCGATAACGAACGAATTGAACAGGAACTGATTCTGCTGCTTGGAAAATCCGATATCGACGAGGAGATCGATCGACTTATTATCCATCTGGACGAAGTGCAAAGCATTCTCGGGCAGAGTGGCCCCATCGGCCGGCGTCTCGATTTTCTCATGCAGGAATTGAATCGCGAGGCCAATACTCTCGGTTCGAAAGCAGCCCACATGAGTGTTACCTCCGCCTCCACCGAGCTCAAGGTACTCATCGAACAGATGCGCGAACAGGTGCAGAACATTGAGTGAACGCAGCCGCAGCGATTCCCGTTTGATCATCCTGTCGGCACCCTCAGGGGCCGGCAAGACCAGTTTGACGCGGGCACTGATTCGCGACGTTGATCATACGGTATTGTCGGTATCGCACACTACCCGCGCGCCACGACCCCTGGAGCGCGATGGCAGCGATTATTATTTTGTCGATTCCGATACGTTCATGAAGATGGTCGAGAACAACGAGTTTCTCGAGTACGCCAAAGTTTTTGGTAACTACTACGGTACCGCCCGTGGGCCCGTTGAGAGTCTGCGCGAGGAAGGCTATAACGTCATTCTCGAAATCGATTGGCAGGGCGCCCGTACGGTTCGTGAAAACGTCGCCGATAGTTACGGAATTTTTATCCTGCCGCCGTCGTTTTCGGCGCTACGCGAGCGCCTGACGCGACGGGGTCAGGATAGTGATGACGTCATAGAGACGAGAATGCAAAAAGCCATTGATGAGATGCGACACTTCAAGGAGTTCGATCGCGTCATCATCAATAGCGATTTTGATACCGCGCTTGCCGACCTCAAACGCCTGGTCGAAGGTCAAGATGCAGGGCTTGATCCGGCCACAATCGATTTCGACACCCTTGTTTCTATTGACAAAAAGGTTACACTGGTCGGCTGAGATGCTGTTCGGTGGTGTATCCTTGCGCGGTACATCGCCCGATTGGCGTGCCAACCTCCCAAGTAGCACAACCTGCCCGTCAATCGAGCTGCCTGCCGAATCAGCGAATTTTTAAATTTCAACCTCCTTTTTTCGATTTCCAAGAGTAATTTCATGGCACGCGTCACTGTAGAAGACTGTCTCGAACACGTCGATAATCGCTTTCAACTGGTCCTGGTCGCCACCAAGCGCGCCCGTCAACTGGCCCTCGGCAACGATCCTTATGTAACACGCGACAATGACAAGGATACCGTCATTGCACTGCGCGAGATTGCCGAAGGCAAGGTCACCCGGGAAATCCTCGACGAGCCGGTGGAAACCGTAACATTTTCCACCGACCCCATGGACGACATCCTTGCCGACAGCCTTCAGTTTGACGAACATGGCGAGCCGGTAGACGTACTGCCCGAGACGACTGCGGACGCAGACGACGCGACGGCCGCAGTTCCGGATGCTGGAGATGATGTCGACGACGGCGCGAAAAGCGACCAGACCTGATTTTAAGGGCGAGGTCGGTGGTGCGCGCTAAATCCGCTGATCGTCGTCGCGATGCCCTTTCAGGCAACTCGGTGCCCCAGGCCATCGTTGCCAAATCTGTCCTCAGGGAGCCGAAAGCGGCCAACAGCAGCGTTCCGGAGAGCCGCCTGCTGATCAGTGATCTGATCAGCTATCTCGGCACTTACCTCGATAAAGACGAAGTCTCCCGGATCTACGACGCCTACCTGTTGGGCGCCGAGGCCCATGAAGGCCAGTCGCGATCAAGCGGTGAGCCGTATATCTATCATCCCATTGCGGTAGCACGCATTCTTGCCGAAATGCGTCTCGACTGCCGCAGCCTCATTGCCGCCATCCTTCACGACACGCTCGAAGACACGCCGGTCACCCGTGACGAACTGGTTACCCGTTTTGGCGAGGATGTCGCCGAACTGGTCGAGGGCGTCACCAAGATCGGCAAGGTTGAATTCGATAGTCTCGAGGAAGCCGAAGCGGAAAATTTCCGCAAGATGCTGCTGGCGATGTCGCGTGATATACGCGTCATCCTGATCAAGCTGGCCGATCGTTTGCACAACATGCGTACGATGGATAGCCTGAAACCCGAGAAACAGCGACGGATTGCACGCCAGACACTGGATATCTACGCCGCCATAGCCAACCGTATCGGTATGTACACCTGGGCTCAGGAGCTGGAAGACCTGAGCTTGAAATACCTGTATCCAAAACGCTACAAGGCGCTTAGCGACGAACTTCGCAAGGTATCCGGTAACCGCCGTAAAACCATTGAACAGGTTCGTGACACACTCGTCCGCGGACTTGCCGAGGCGGGTATCGAGGCAGATGTATCGGGTCGTGAGAAAAACGTTTACAGCATCTACCGAAAAATGCAGACCAAACGTCTGCATTTCTCCGATCTTGGCGATCTTTATGCAATCCGGATTGTGGTGGATGATCGTGATCAGTGCTACCGAACATTGGGAGTCGTTCATGAGTTGTATAAACCGGTGCGTGATGGCTTCAAGGATTACATCGCCATTCCCAAAGTGAATGGTTACCAGTCCCTGCATACCCAGGTGTTCGGTCGTTTCGGACAGTCCATGGAAGTACAGATTCGCTCCCATGCCATGCATCGGGTCGCCGAAACCGGCGTTGCATCCCACTGGCGATATAAAACCAAGGGTTCAGATGGTCAGGCGCCTCAGCAACTGGCCAGACGCTGGTTGGTTGAGCTTCTCGAATTGCAGCCTCAGGGGGGATCCGCCTCGGAATTCCTGGAACACCTCAAGACGGATCTGTTTCCCGACCAGGTCTACGTATTTACCCCCAAGGGAGACATCAAAAAACTACCGAATGGGGCGACCGCACTGGATTTTGCCTACGCGGTGCACTCCGACGTCGGCAATCACTGCGTTGCCGCCAAGGTCAATCGCGAGATGGTGCCCCTGCACCACGTGCTTGCCAACGGTAACCATGTCGAGGTTCTGACCTCAAAAAGCGCCCACCCGACACCGTCATGGCTTAATTTCTGTGTCTCCGGCAAGGCCCGTTCCAGCATTCGCAGCTATTTGAAGACACGTCGGGAGAAAGACGCACTCAAGCTGGGTCGTCAGCTACTCAACGCCGCACTCGGCAAGATCGGGCAGAAGCAACGGCTTCGAACCGACAAGAAAATGTGGTTGTTGAAAAAGCTCGATCTCGAAGACTGGAATCAACTGCTTGAAGATATCGGCACCGGTAAACGGCTGCCGATGCTGGTTGCCCGTCAGCTATTCCCGGACAGCGAATATGAACCCGGTGATGATCGTGTGCCGTTGCCAATCCAGGGCGCCGAGGGTCTTCTGGTTAATTACGCGCGCTGTTGTCGTCCTATTCCGGGAGATCGTATTACCGGTCATTTTTCCAGTGGCCGGGGTCTTGTAATCCACACCAGCGACTGCCCGAACATCGCTGAACAGGAGAAACATCCGGATCATTGGCTCGATGTTGACTGGGCGCAAACGGTAGCCGGCGACTTTCCGGTCGATATTCGATTTCATACCCGCGACCGACCCGGCGTCCTCGCCCGGCTAGCGGCAACCATTGCCGAGCAAGGCAGTAATATCACCAACGTTTCGGTAGAATCCAAGGATGGTCGGCAGTCGACCATCAACTTCACCATAACGGTCAAAAACCGCAAACACCTGGCAGATATCCTGAGGACCCTGAAGGAACACAAGAACTCGGTTATTCGGGTGTTCCGGCGTAAAGGCTGAGGAACCAGATGACGGATAGCACCATTCATGTGCGGTAATCCAAACAATCCATTATTCCTTTAAAAGAGAATCGTATAAATGAGGCAAGTGATCAGTACAAACGACGCACCCAGCGCCATCGGCACCTATTCCCAGGCGGTTCGTACCGGCAACACGGTGTATATCTCGGGACAGATACCGCTGGATCCGGCCACCATGGAAGTGGTCGAAGGCGATATCGATGCCATGATCCGCCGGGTATTCGATTCCCTGAAAGCCGTTACCGTAGCCGCTACCGGCACGCTTGACCAGGTGGCGCGCATGACCATCTATCTCACTGATCTCAATCACTTTCCGCTGGTCAATGAAGTCATGGCCGAATATTTCGATAAACCCTATCCGGCACGGGTCGCGGTGGGTGTGGCTGCCCTGCCGAAGGGCGTGCCGGTGGAAATCGACGCCATCGTGGATCTTTCGATCTGATCCGGGTTTGAAGCAGGGAACGCCAACCGATCTCGAGCAGTTCAAGGGCGTTGGCCCCCGTCTCAAGGAAAAGCTTGAACGCCTCGGTCTGTGCACCGTTGAGGATCTGCTGTTCCATTTGCCGCTGCGTTATCAGGATCGTGTCACCGTGCGCAGGATTGGCTCGCTACAATCGGGCCGCGAATCCCTGGTGCAAGGCCGGATCAGGGATTGCCGGGTAAAGTTCGGTCGGCGACGATCGCTCATTACCGAGATTGAAGACGATACCGGCCGGATCGTCATGCGTCAGTTTTACTTTTCGAACACGCAGCAACAAGCCCTCAAGGCCAGCCATTGGATACGCTGTTTTGGCGAGGTGAGACGCGGCCCGAGCGGTCTTGAAATGGTGCATCCCGAATACACTGCCTATGCGGATGAACCGGTAGATAGCTCAGACGATATCAACCGGGTTGATGGCGATGTCCCCCATTTGACAGCGGTTTATCCAGCCACAGAAGGAATCGGTCAGCCGCAGATACGTCGCCTGATCGATCAGGCGCTCGAGCACGTCGATAGCGTTGCGGAAGAATTACTGCCCGAATCCATATTGAAAGCCAATGGCTTCCCATCCATCGCCGACGCACTGCGGCAACTTCATCATCCCGACACAGCCACCGACGCGGCCGGTTTACTGCGTTTCGATCATTCGGCACGGGTCCGTCTCGCATTCGAGGAATTGCTCGCCCACCATCTGGCAGCTTGGCAGAGCAGGCGCCGTCGCGGGCGACAGAAGGCACGATTGATCGAGCCGGTCGGCACCTTGTGGCAACAACTTGAATCGAAACTGCCGTTCACACCGACAGCGGCGCAACAGCAAGCAATTAGTGAAATTCGGGCCGACTTAAAGCGTGGAGTCCCGGCTCACAGGTTAGTGCAGGGCGATGTCGGGTCGGGTAAAACGCTGGTAGCTGTTGCCGCCTGTCTCGACGCTATCGAAGCAGGTTACCAGGTCGCCGTTATGGCACCGACCGAGATCCTCGCTGAACAGCATCAGGTTAATTTGCGTAACTGGCTGCAACCACTCGGCATTCATGTCGCCATCGTCCTTGGTCGACAGCGTGTTCGCGAGCGGCGCGCCACGCTGGAAGCGATTCGCACTGGCGTCTCACAGCTCATTATCGGCACCCATGCGCTATTTCAGGATGAAGTGGAGTTTCATAAACTCGCGCTGATAATTGTCGATGAGCAGCACCGCTTTGGCGTATTGCAGCGTTTTCAATTACGTGAAAAGGGTGTAAGCGATGGTTACGTGCCGCACCAGATCACCATGACCGCGACCCCCATTCCGCGTTCGTTGGCCATGTCGCTGTATGCGGAGATGGATGTCACCACCATCGATGAGCTACCTCCGGGCAGAACGCCTGTTAACACCGTGGTTCTATCAGAATCACGTCGCGACGATGTCCTCGAGAGAATCAAGAGCGCATGCGCACGCGGCGAACAGGTCTACTGGGTCTGCCCGGTTATCGAGGAATCCGATGTGCTGGAAGTGCAGGCCGCGGAGAAAACAGCCGAGACACTTAAACAGGTGTTACGAGATATCCCTGTCGATCTGGTGCATGGCCGGATGAAGCCTGCCGACAAGGAAGCGGTGATGAATCGCTTCAGAAGCGCCGAGGTGACGTTGTTGGTGGCAACCACCGTGATAGAGGTTGGCGTCGATGTCCCCAATGCCAGTTTGATGGTAATTGAAAACGCCGAACGCCTTGGCCTGTCCCAGTTACATCAACTGCGTGGCCGGGTAGGGCGAGGCGCTCGAAAAAGTTTCTGCGTATTACTCTATCGGCCGCCACTAGGCCAGTTGGCAAGGCAACGGCTCGCCATCATGAAACACAGCAACGACGGCTTCGAAATCGCCCGCAAGGATCTTGAGTTGCGTGGCCCGGGTGAACTCATGGGCACACGCCAAACCGGTCTGGCGCAAATGAGCATGGCAGATCTGCTGCGTGATCAGCCAATGCTGCCGATGGTTCGCCAGGCCGCCGAAACGCTTGCCAAAGACGCCCCTGATCGTGCGACGAGAATCATTCGTCGCTGGATTAAAACCAGGATGGAACTGGTCAATGTCTGAATCGTCAACTACGAATATATCCTTAAAGCAATATTTGTGGCAGATGATTCGTCTCATGCGTCTCGATCGGCCCATCGGTTGGCTGCTGTTGATGTGGCCGACATTGTGGGCACTGTGGATTGCCGGTGACGGTGCGCCGCCGCCCTTCATTGTCGTGATCTTCGTGGCCGGCGTGATCATTACCCGTGCCGCCGGCTGTGTGATTAACGACTACGCTGACCGCGACTTCGATCTTCATGTCGAACGTACCCGTGATCGCCCGCTGGCAAGCGGTGTCCTTGGAACACGTGATGCCATCATTGCCGGTGTGATTCTCGGTGTCATGGCCATAGTGCTGGTGCTGCAACTCAACCGCTTAACCCTGTTGCTGTCGCTTGCGGCTGTGTTTATTGCCGTCAGCTATCCGTTTCTGAAGCGATATACCCATCTGCCACAAATCTGGCTCGGCATCGCTTTTTCATGGGGTATACCCATGGCCTTCAGTGCGTTGACCGAAACAGTACCGGCTATTGCCTGGTGGCTGCTGGTTGCCAACCTGTGCTGGACGGTTGCCTACGACACCATGTATGCCATGAGCGATAGACCGGATGACTTAAAGATAGGCGTGAAGTCCACCGCGGTGTTGTTTGGCCGGCACGACCTCGCTTTCATCGCTCTTTTCTATGCAGCGTTTTTTGTCATTCTTTGGTGGCTCGGCATACGGCTTGGATTCGGCGGTTACTTTAATCTTGGATTGATTATCGCCATCGCCATTGCCTCGCTGTTGGTATTTCAATGCCGTCACCGTGATCGTGGCGCATGTTTTCGCGCCTTTGTTAGCAATAGCTGGATCGGTGGTACCATTTTCTTCGGACTGCTGCTCAGCTACCTGTAGGTTGTTCGTGTCGGTGGTAATCCGGGTGAGAAACCGTTCACATAACAGCAAGGCGAAAAAAAAGCGCCGATGTGGAATCGGCGCATAACACTTAGGAGGAGAACTTTCTCACCGGCTGTCCGCCTGGGGTGATGACCCTTGGGCGGACAGCGGTGATGGTTGCCTGATCAGGCAGCCTTTTTAACGGTATCGGAAA
>BQJD01000066.1 GCA_021604525.1 marine bacterium B5-7
GGGCATGTGTTCCGGAGGAGCATCTCCCCAGGCAAACAACCATTCCCGTAGTTTCCAACGACCAAACCCGAAGGCCCGTGATTGCAAATTCGGGACACCCAGCCAATCGGAGAGGACGTAGTAGCCGTCAAACCGGAGCAGCGGATTTAAATTGATCAGCAGGCCCGTCACCCAACTGGTGGTCGCCAACACAAAAAGCATGCTTTTGACAATGCCATCAGGACAGAAGTTCCACAAAAAGGTTGCGATCATCGCCACACTGAGTTCCACCACCATTCCGGCAGCGGCAATGGCCGCGCGTTGCTTCCGCACCGTGAGCCGCCAGGAATCGGTCGTGTCGGTATAGAGGACAGGCACCATAATGAGGAATCCGAGGCCCATCGTGGGGACCCGGCACCCGTATCGAACGGCGGTATAGGCATGCCCCAGTTCATGCAATATCTTCACGGCCACCAACCCGATGATATAACCGGTCATCCCTTGAAACGTAAAAAAGTATAAAAAGACATTGGCAAACGATTCCCACTGCCGCACGACCCCGATACACCCGATCACACCCAGGGTGACCACACACCATAAGGCCCAGCGACTAAACAGCGGGATGACGAACGGAAGCGTTGTTCGTAAGAATCTGTCGGGATTGCAGAGGGGAATTCTGAAAAATAAATAGTTGTGGAGTACTCTCAGCAGCCAATGTTGTTTCGCCTGTTCCGCCTGTCCTAAGAACCCCTGACTGCCACCGGCTAAAGAATCCCGGGTTAAATTGTTTCGATAGAGAAACTGGACCAACTCCATCACATTCTCGGTTGAGACCTTGGCCGAGGTGGTTCGGGTCACCAGATCCACCAGTCTATCGGCCGTTCCCGCCTGCCAATGTGAAAGCAGTTGGAAAGCGGACCATTCAATTTGGAAAAATTGATTTCGAACCGTGTCCACGATCGTCCAGGTGGGAACACCATCGGGCGTGGGGGTACCCGGCAGGATCTGCAGATCTTCGCGCAAGGGTGGAAGGGGAACGTCTTCTTGAGGCTTTGGCTGACCCATTTAGAAACCTAACGTTTGTCGAAGAACTCCAAGGGGGCGCCGGAAGAGATGGAAAAAGAGGGTGACCGGTTCCCCATAGATTTTGGCGGTGCCTTGCCAGCCGATTCGAATATTTTCAGGCGGATCCATGAACTCCGCTTCCACCCGATAGGCCAGGACATTGGTCGGGAGAATACTCGCATGGTAACTGGCATGGATTAATTTGGCAGGTATGGCTCGTAAGGGATTGGCATTCAAAAATACCTCCACCTCGGCCCCTTCCCGTAACACAATAGCGTCTTCCACCGGTAGATCAATTTTCAATTCAAACTCCTGGGGATCGGCCACTTCCATAATGCGTTCGCCGACCACCACCGGCTTGCCGATCCATTCGGATTTATCCGTGAAAATCACGATGCCCGCCCGGGGAGCTTTGACCTCCACCTGCTGTAACATGTCCCAGGCGTAATCCCGTTCGGCTTCTTTCAGCCGGACTTCCGAGGCTTGCACGGGCATGCCCGCACCGGTGTCATGGTCGACAAACGCACCCTGCGACACTTTGCGATACTCCATCCAGGTGACGGACAGATTTTTTTCGGCCACTTCAAATTGATTCCGGAATGTGGTGTCCTCATAGCGAAAGAGGGTTTGCCCCGTCTGAACCAGGGTATTCGGGTGGACAAGGATTTCTCCCAGCACCCCATCCAATGGGGCCGTCACCACCGACGGATCCCGCGGCACCACTTCCACCGGAGCCAGCGTGGACAATCGCACGGGCAGCCACATGGCGGCCATCACGACCACCAGCACTCCCCATAGCCAGTTCTTGAGACCCTTCCAGTTTTTTACACTCCGTTTCGTGCCCCCGAGCGCTTGCCAGGCATGAGCCACCGTTTCCGCAAACCGCCGGATCAATTGCACTTCCCCGTCTTGCCAGGGTATCTCCCTGGTCAACCACAAGCCACCAATCACCTGCTGATCCGCGCGGATTAATGGACACCAGAGGACATGCGGAAATGCAAAGGACTTCCAATCACGTTGGAGTTCTGTCGAACAATGAGTGGAGGAGAGAGGACCGGGATCTTTGAGGCTGCCGTGTTCCCATAATTCGGAAATGACGCGTTCGATCCAAGTGATCATCGGCGCATTCCGGTCAACCACGGCCACACTGGAGACCGCTTCCACCCTGCCCCGCATCCGCCCCTTCGGCGTGATGGAAAAAATACAGGCTTGTCGAAAGTCCACGAGACGTCGGGTCTCATTGGCCAGAAGAAAACAGAGTTCTTTTATCGTTTGAGCCTTGCGAACCTGACTTTCCAGTTGAAGAAGCGCCAGGAAAATACTTGGGTCTTTTTCCGTTTTGACCTTGGATGCGATGGAAGGGGCGCCGGCCAGGCCTGAGGAGGGCCTAAAGTTCTTCCCGGTCCCTCGCGAAGGGGACTCTGTCTGGGTTGCTGTTTGCACCACGCTCGTTTCCCTCCTTTGGATCAACAGAACGGTCGATCCGGGAAGGAGTTAATGTTTGGCAGTCTGGTTACTCGTGGACGTCGGTGAGGCTGCAGACTTCGTGCTTGGCGAAAATGTTGATTGAGTGGGAAACGTGCCTTCCGGAAATTTCGCGCTTCCACTCATACCGGCTAAGACACCTGTGGGATGTTTGTGAAATCGGCCAAAGACCCGAATGGTTTGACTCACAGGATCAACACGAGGACCAATTTCCACCACTTCCGCCGAATAGTCCTTTTGCGTCTCATCGATACTAAATGAAAACGGACTGTTCTTGGCGATCCACCGTAGCGATGACGACGGCAGAATCAATTCAATATCCAGATCCTGATTACTGACAATACTCATCAGATCATCGTACGGATTCACACTTTCATAGGGGTGGACCAACGCCTTGACCACATGTCCGGCAAAAGGGGCAGGAATCCGGCAACCCTGAACAATCACTTGTGCTCTGGTGAGAACCGCTTGAGCCTTTTTTAATTCGGCCTGCGAGATGTCCACTTCCAACCGGCCAATCCCGTGAAGAGCGGCCAGCTCCTCGTTATTGATGACGGTCTTTTGCCTTGCATCCAAATCCGCTTGGGCGGCCGATAATTCCGCCCGGTATTTGGCACATTCAAATTCAACGAGGACATCTCCCTTTTTAAATGCATCCCCGTCTCGAAACGGCATCCGTTTCACTAACGCTTGGATTTCACTCGCCAGCACCGCTTCAACGACAGGTTTCACAATGCCCCGTATCGTCTGAAGATCCGATGAGGGCATACTACTGCGTCCTCCGCTTTTTGCCAGACTGACGCCTGAAGGCAGCATGATCAGACCCAGGACCAAACACAGAATAGTGATAGGGTATCGATGTATCATGGATTAACTCTTTCTTGGGGTTGAGTGGTTGTCTCTTGGGATTGCGCGATAGTCTCTTGAGGTTGCTTGCCAGTTTCTTGGAGTTGGGCCTCAGGCTCTTGAGATAGCGCGCCAGTCTCTTGGAGTTGGGCCTCAGATTCCTGAGATAGCGCGTCAGCCTCTTGGGATTGCCCGGCCCTCTCTTGGGGTTGAGGCTCGGCCCCTTGGGATTGAGTGGTTGGCGCTTGAGTTTGAGCGTCAGGTGGATGAACCTGCGCAAGGACCTCGGGGCGTTCAAGCCATTCCCAACGTTCTTGCAAGGCCACAGCCAATTCTTCGACACCGTCTCCCGTGATGTCCGTGGGGAAGGGATCTTCTCCGATCGCGGCCAGCACATTGGCATAGGCCATTTCCAATTTGGCCAGTGCCGACTCATACCGTAATTCAGCTACCAGACCTTGCATTTTTTCCCGGATGACCAGGTGCTCACTGAGCCGGTTCAGGGACCAGGCACGTTGAACCTGATCGGCAATGGCCATTTGGGTCTCGAGGTAGCGCTTCCCCGTGGCCGCATCCTTCATGGCTGCATGATATTGCGCCACCGACACATGGACTTGACTCATCAAAGCCATCGTCAACGCCAGGCTTTGCATGTCCAACACCTTCTCCTGGGCGTCAATGACCTGCAAGCGGACGGGATGCCGGAATACATTCAACAGATTCCAGCTGACTTTGGCTCCGTAATTCAGCCAATTATTATGAAACAGAAAATTGTTGCTATCGTAATTGCCCCCCATATACACATTAAGGTTGGGGAGCAATTCCAGGATGGCGGCTTTGGTTTCTTTGGCGTTAATGCGTTTTTGGTAGTCGACCTTTCGCAGTTCCGGACGATTCATGAGTGCCCGGTATTCCAAATCTTCAAGCTTCTCAGAGACCTTCGACACGAGGGGTGGATGTTCCGGCACCGCCAATTCATAGGGCTCACCGGGATCCAGGTTCATGAGTTCGGCGAGGTGAATTCTGGATAGCGATAGTTCCTGATACAGCTGTTGAATTTCCCGTTGCGCGCTCAGGAGTTCTCGTTCATATTGGAGTGACGTGAGTGGATCCGCCAAGGCCCGTTCCCGGATTAGATGAACTTCACCCAGCGCTTGCGTCACCCAATCCTGAAGAAACGCCAGGCGACCCAACGCCCGTTCCGCTCCCACGGCCTTCCAGAAGGCTGAACGGACATCCTGAATAACCCGATTGGCAATGCGACGTTTATCTTCTTCGGCAATAAGCACGTCGTTAGCCGCTTGTTCCGCCCGGACATAAGATAGTCCAAAATCCAGCACATCCCAGCTTAGGGCTAAATTGGCCGTGTAAATATTCTTGTCAGAAGACGTGGAGGACACGAGGGATTGTTGGCCTGTCTCTAACGACTGGCTGCTTGCTCCCGCAAAGTTGCTGCGTCCATTATAGGCCGCATCAGCCACCACTTTTGGCAGCATATCGTAATGCGCCAGATCCAGTTGGCGATGCGTGACCATTTCCTTTAATCCCTGCACCCGCGTTTCCAGATTATATTTCAACGCCCGCGCCATCGCTTCAAAGAGCGTAATGGGACGAGCCACGGGTTCCTGATATTGCGTGAGTTGTGCCAGGTCCTCTTGGACCCGCTGTTGAATTTCGTCCTGCGTGAGTGGAGTGGGCATGACGGCACAGCCGGAACCCAGCAGGACCAATCCCATCACCACCACACCGATCAGAAATTTTTGCCTGTGTACTGCCATAGTTAAAAACCCACGATCCAGTCGATACAATTTAATAGTGCACGAATCTCATGCCCCCAAGGACCTGCCTGCGCATCGTCACCATTCGAATGCCTGCGCTGATCCGCAACTCAAATCCGTCCGTCCTTCCCGTCCTTTTGACCATTTTTTTTCACAATAGATATCGGAACTACCCCTTAGGAACTTTCCAGTTCTGTTTCTCGGTTTTTCCTTTGTCAAGATTAACCAGCAAGGCTTTTTCCTTTATGTCATTTCTGCCTGCGCGTGAAACAATACGCAATAAGTTCTCATAACTTCTTATACCGTCATAGTTTGAGCGTCATGGCACCCCGAAAATATTTTTCCGTTCACTTCATTTTTCCCTTAAGTCTTGTTTCACTTTCTTTATGAACCAGACCCCGCCCGGTTTGTTGGCAAGCAAGGACCCGAAACAGTTTGATCATACAACCCCTTCGTGTTCAAAAATCCGTTCCCATCCTCCAACCCCTAAAAATCCAGATGGGAAAACTTTTCCTTATTGCATACAGTAAATAAAACCAATGGCCGAATATGGAGATGGGACAATCTCATGTCGGGGGAATGTGTCAAAAGAGACAACAAGATGTCAGATGTTTCATGGAAGATCGGTTGAAATTATGTCTACTGGTGAAATACGACAAGAAGAATTGCATACCGGGGTAGGTTCGTGATCTTAGAGCAACCAGTACAAGCAGAGCGAATGGTTGCAACACGAAACCTTTACGCCAGCGCTCACCGGCAATAGGAATGGCATTGGAATGAACACACTGTTAGCGCTTGAACCCAGAATCCTCTTTGATGGAGCCGCCCTCGCCACGGGAGCAGAAGTGGCTCAGGACACCACGACTCAGGATCAAACTATTCCGGACACCAATGCCGATGCGGATAATAGTTCCGGCGAAAGCATCGCCACTGATTATGAGACCTTATGGGCCGCCGGTCTCTCACGGGCTACACCAACCGATCGTCAGGAACTTGTCTTCATCGATACGCGCGTCGAAAATTACCAGACGCTCATGGAAGACATCGATCCGGCCGCCGAAGTTATTCTCCTGGATGCCAGGCGTGACGGCATCGAACAAATTGCGGAAGCCCTCAAGGGCAGAAGCGATATCGAGGCTATCCACCTCATTGGGGAAGGCACCGAGGCCGAGATGCATTTGGGCACGGCCTTTCTCACCAATGATTCCATAACCAATCAGTATGCCGAGCTGTTTATCCGGATTGGGCAGAGTCTGTCTGCCGACGCCGATCTGTTGATCTACGGCTGCAATTTTGGTCGTGGTCAGGCCGGCCTATCCGCGATGCAAACCTTAGCCAAACTGACAGGAGCCGATATCGCCGCCAGCACGGATCGGACCGGGCACGTGAGTGAATATGCCAACTGGAATTTGGAAGTCTCTACCGGGTTTATTGAAACCTCGGGCGTGATCGGCCAGGCCACCCAGGATGCCTGGGAAGGGGTGCTCGCGACCTTTACCGTCACGACGACCACGGATGGAGGAGCCGGGTCCCTCCGACAAGCCATTATCAATGCCAATGCAAATTCAGGCACCGATACGATTACCTTTGTGGGGAGTGGGACCTATCTGCTCACCATTGCCGGAACGGGCGAAAATGCTGCCTCAACCGGTGACTTGGACATTACCGAAAGTGTGAACATCATCGGCAACGGTGTGGGGAACACCATCATTGACGGCGGTGGGATCGAACGGATTTTTGATGTTCGTTCCAGCTCTGTCGTTACCATATCAGAGCTCACGGTCCAGGGCGGGAATGCGAACAGTGGTGGAGGCATCAATGTTGATAGCGGGACCAATCTGACCCTTTCCAACGTGATCGTGAGTGGCAATACTACGAGTGATGATGGAGGAGGAATATATAACGCCGGAACCTTAACACTCAGAGACACCGCCATCAGTGGCAACTCCGCCGTATGGGGCGGTGCCATCTATAATACCAATACGATGATTTTAGATCGGGTGACAATAGATGCCAACATGTCCAGTAATAATGGTGGTGGCATTTATAATTTCGGTGGCAATAGCGTATCCCTGACCAACGTGACCATAAGCGGAAACACCTCTGGGGGAAATGGAGGCGGAATTTATACCGACCGGTCCATCACTATCACCAACTCTACGATCGCCTCGAATTTGAGCGGTCGCGGCATACACACCGTAGGGTCCGGCGATGCCGTCCTAAAGAATACCATCCTCGCTAATAATGTTGGCGGGAATGCCAACAGAGCACTCACCTCTGCTGGTAATAATATCGACAGTGACGGCACGGCAGGTATTGGAGGGCCGATTAACCCTATGCTGGCAGGACTGGCGGACAACGGCGGTCCGACCAGAACACATGCCCTGCTGGCCGGAAGCCCTGCCATCAACGCGGGCACGGCAACTGGTGCGCCTACTGTCGACCAGCGGAGCGTGACCCGCGACGCGAGCATCGATATCGGGGCGTTCGAGGCGGGTACCAACGCCCCGCCGCTGATCAACGACCAGGTTTTCCCGGTTGCAGAAAACAGCGCAAACAGCACAAGTGTGGGAACCGTCGTGGGAACAGATGCGGATCCACAAAAAGGCTACAGCAAACTCTATTGGGTGGATCCGGCTACCGACGAGGTGCGACAAATTAATCTGGATGGCAGCGGAAGTCAGCAACTGGCCGTGCAGTTTGACGGCATGAACGGGACAGGACCACGCGGTGTCACGATTGATGATGTGAACGGAAAGGTTTACTGGACCAATAACACGACCAACTCTCTTTGGCGCGCCGACCTTGATGGCGGCAACCCGGAGCAAATTCTGACCGGGCTTAACAATCCACTTGGGATCACTGTCGATCCGACTGGGGGAAAAATCTATTGGGTCGATACCGCCGCGACCGCCATCTGGCACGCTAATCTGGACGGCAGCAGTCCTGCTTCGTTAATCACCGGCATCACCGATTCCAAAGATCTCACCGTCGATTCCACCGGCGGAAAACTTTACTGGACCGACAAGGGAATCGGCACGATCAAACGCGCGAATTTGAATGGAAGCACAATTGAGACAATCGTTAGCGGACTCAACGACCCGTGGGGTATCGCCTTGGATGTGACCGCCGGCAAGGTCTACTGGAGCGATGCCACATTAAATGAAATACAACGCGCGGATATGATGGTGGGCGCAACGGCCCAAACCGTTGTCACCGGAGCGAACCAGCCGCGCGATCTGACGCTGGATTTGGTTCAGGGAAAAATCTACTGGTCTGCCGCAACCACTGACCGAATCGAAAGTGCGAGTTTGGGTGGATCGCCTTTGCCACCGGTGACAGCCACCGGGGATTGGCCAAGCGGCCTGGCAATCGGGCCGGCGGTCCCCAATTTAACGTATGCCATCATCGGTGGTAACACAGGAGGCGCATTTGCCATCAACGCGGTGAGTGGAGAAATCACGGTTGTGAATAGCGCTGCACTGGACTACGAAACGAACCCATCCTTCGATCTGACGGTGCAAGTAACCGACAACCTTGGACTATCCGACACCGCGACCATCACCATCAACCTCGGAGCGGTCAACGAGGATCCGGCATTCAGTGGTCTGGACAACACCCCCACCTTTACCGAAGGTGGCGCCGCGGTGGTGCTCGATAACAACGCCACCATTGCCGACCCCGAACTGGATGCCGCGAACGACTACAACGGTGCGACGCTCACGCTGGTCCGAAACGGCGGGGCGAATCCGGACGATGAATTCGCGGGCAGCGGCTCGCTGAGTGCCCTGACCCAAAGCGGCAGCCTGGTGGTGGGCGGCACGACCATCGGGACGGTCACCACCAACAGTGGCGGCACATTGGTGCTGACCTTTAACAGCAATGCGACCACGGCACGCGTCAACAGCGCCTTGCAGCAGATCACGTACGCCAACAGCAGCGGCACCCCGCCGGCCACCGTGCAGATTAATTTTACGATTGACGACGGCAACGCCGGGGGCCAGGGCAGCGGTGGCGCGCTCAACGATACCGGATCGATCACCGTCACCATTGAACCCAACACGGCGCCCGTGGCCACTCCCGACAGCTACACGATCGATGAAGACACCTCGCTGACGACCGAACCGACTTGGTTTGATCAGGCGTGGCTGAGCAGACAGAAGCTCACGTTTAACAACACGGGGCAGATCGAAAGTCTGATCGATTTTCCCGTGCTGATCACGCTCAATGCCGGGAATATTGATTACACGAAAGTCCAAGACGCGGGCGAAGATCTCCGGTTTGTCGATCCCGATGGCACCGAGTTGGCCTACGAAATTGAAAGTTGGAATGAGGCCGGCACATCTTACGTCTGGGTCAGGGTCCCACAAATCGATGCGTCGTCCGGCACGGATTACATCTGGATGTATTACGACAACGCCGGCGCCACTGATAACCAAAACGCGGCGGGTGTGTGGTCCAATAACTTCGAGGCCCTCTCACATCTGCACGATGATTTCACTGACTCGACCGGTAACGCCCACAATGGCATCAACAATGGGTCGTTGGACATCACCGGCACCATTGGTGATGGACAATCGTTCGATGGCGTGGATAACCGGATTGACATCCCGTCAGGGGCAGGCATCGATAATATCTTTTCCGGGGGCGCCACGGTGTCGGCCTGGATTAACCCCAGCGGTTGGGGCGAGGGAGGCTTTGGCAGGATCCTGGATAAGGGTAATGCCGTCGCCGTCACCAACGGCTGGGCGCTCCAGGTTGAAAATACCGGCAATCGACTGACCTTTGAACTCGGATTTTCGGGCAACACGGGACGGTGGCGATCATCCATCAGTTCCATTTCGCTGGATACATGGCAACTTGTCACGGTGGCCTATGATAGCAGTTCGGCCGCCAACGTTCCGACGATCTACGTAAACGGCGTGGCTCTGGCCCTCACTGAATCGAGCACACCGAGTGGAACAGCCAATTCCGATGCCGGGCTTGATCTGTCTATCGGCAATCGATCCGGTTCAACAGACCGCACCTTCCAGGGAATTCTGGACGAAACGCGGATTGAAACAGCGATACGTTCCGCGGATTGGGTCAAGGCACAATATCTCTCGATGACCGATTCCTTCGTCACGTTCGCGGCGGCCGAAGGTCCCGGCGGCGTACTGGCCAACGACACCGACACAGACGGTGACCCGTTGACGGCCATCCAGGTGAGCGCCGATCCCGCCAATGCCCAATCCTTCACCTTCAATGCCGATGGTTCTTTCTCTTATACGCCTGTGGCGAATTTCACCGGCGTCGACACATTTACTTATAAAGTGAACGATGGCACCGTCGACGGGAATACGGTCGTGGTCACGATTAACGTCACTCCCGTGAACGATGCCCCCCTTGTTGCCACCAACACGGGAACCACGGTGAGTGAAGCCTCGACTGGCAACGTGGTGACCACGGCGATGCTCAACGAAGGCGATCCTGATGATGCCGGCACCGGTCTGACCTATACGGTGACCGGCGTCACGACCAACGGCACCCTACGACTCTCCGGGACGCCACTCGGTGTGAACGATATCTTTACCCAGGACGATATCGATGCCAATCGTGTGACCTACGATCACAACGGCAGTGAGACCACGACCGACTCTTTCAGCTTCTCCCTGGCTGACGGCGGTGAGGACGGTGCCACACCTGCGACCGGGGTGTTTTCCATCACGATCACTCCAGCAAACGACCAGCCGGTCTTCAGCGGTCTGGATAATACGCCGACCTTCACCGAAGGTGGCCCGGCGGTGGTGCTCGATAACAATGCCACTATCGCCGATCCGGAACTGGATGCGGCCAACAACTATAGCGGCGCCACCCTCACGTTGGTCCGCAACGGCGGCGCCAACGGCGACGATGTGTTCGCCGGAAGCGGTACACTGGGTACCCTGACCGAAAGCGGCAGCCTGGTCGTCGGTGGTACCACCATCGGGACGGTTACCACCAACAGTGGCGGCACACTCGTTTTGACTTTTAATGGGAATGCCACCACGGCCCGCGTCAATAGCGCCTTGCAGCAGATCACCTATGCCAATAGCAGCGGCGCGCCCCCCGCCACGGTCCAGATCGACTTCACGATCAACGATGGGAATGCCGGCAGCCAGGGGAGCGGCGGCGCGCTGAACGATACGGGGTCCATTACGGTCACCTTTACTCCTACCAATGATCCCCCGACTATAGATCTGGATGCGAACGACAGTTCCGGGGCCACGGGGAACGACTATGCGGTCACGTTCGCCGAGGGCAGCAGCCCCATCGGTATCGCCGACAGCGATACGGATCTGTTGGATGTGGATAGCACGACGTTCGCCTATGTGAAACTGACGGTCAGTGGTTTGCTGGATGGCAATGCCGAGACCCTCCTACTCGATGGCGACACCTTTGCGATGGCAACAGCCGTCGCCGGGCAAGACACCACCGGCGGCAATTACCGTGTGGTGCTCACCACGGGAGCGGGAACCGCTACCTTAACCATCACCAAACAAGGCGGCGGGAACTTCAGCGAGGTGGAAACCGAAACCCTGATCGAGGCCGTACAATATCAACATACCGACACGGTGACCCCCACCGACGGTAACCGGTTGATCGACGTCATCGTCAACGACGGCACGGCCGACAGCGCCGCCGCCCGCACGACGATCAACGTCAATCCCGTCAACGACCCACCGACGGCGACGATCATCGCCGCATCCTTCGGCGTGAACGAAGATGATGCGTATAGACTCATGGCAGGAGTCAGCGTTGCAGACAGCGATGCCGGAACGAATGATTTGTCCGTCACATTGTCGGTGAACGACGGTCTTTTGAGACTGGTGACGACAACAGGTCTCACGTTTGTCAGCGGCACCAACGATAGCGCAACGATGACTGTGACCGGAACAATTGCTGATCTTAATAATGCCTTGGGCACGCTCAGATACCAGCCTGACCCTGATTTTGCCGGGACGGATCTGTTGACACTGATGGTCGATGATCTGGGCAACACCGGTGGCGGCTCACTCACGGCCATGGATACGGCAAATATTGTCGTGGCCCCCATCAACGACCCCCCGTCCTTCACCGGTCTGGACCACCCCCCCACCTTCGTGCAAGGTGGCGCGGCGGTCGTCCTCGATAGCAACGCCACCGTTACCGACCCCGAGCTGGATGCCGCCAATAATTACAATGGTGCCACACTGACTTTGGTTCGCAATGGCGGGGCCAATGGCGATGACCTGTTTAATGGTAGCGGCACGCTCCTTCCGCTGGTCGAAAGCGGAAGTCTGGTGGTGAGCGGCACGACCATCGGCACGGTCACCACCAACAGCGGGGGCACGTTGGTGCTGACTTTCAATAACAATGCCACCACGGCGCTGGTTAACAGCGCCTTGCAACAAATTACCTATGCCAATGGCAGTGGCACGCCACCGGCTAGCGTGCAGATCGATTTCACCATTGACGATAGCAACGCGAGCAGCCAAGGCAGTGGCGGGGCCCTTAATGATACCGGCTCGATCACGGTCACCATCAACGCGACGAACATTCCTCCCGTGGCCGTGGCTGATGGCTTTACCGTCACTCAAGGCTCGACCACGATCCTGAACCTGGCCGGAAACGACCTCGATGCGGATGACGGCCTGGATCTGACCAGCATCACCATTATCTCCGCGCCTACTAACGGGACCATCGATAGTATCAATGTCGACGGAACGGTGACGTACACCCAAAATGGGTCGGCGACCACCACAGACAGTTTTACCTACACCATCAATGATCTGGCCTCCGCCACCTCGAACACCGTCACCGTGAACCTGGTGGTGAATCTGCTGAACGTGCCACCCGTCGCTCTGGCCGATAGCTTTACCGTCAACGAAGGTTCGACCAACACCTTGAACCTTGCCGGAAATGATCTCGATGTCGATGACGGCCTGGACCTGACGAGTATCACCATTGTCGCCGGGCCTACCAACGGCACCATCGCCAGTATTAATCCTGATGGGACGGTGACGTACATCCACAATGGCTCCGAAACTCTCACCGACAGTTTCACGTACACGATCCAGGATCAGAGCGGAGCGACGTCTAACACTGTGACCGTGAGCCTGAATGTCACCCCACAAAACGATGCCCCCGTTGCCGTGGCGGACAGTTTTACCGTCACCGAGGGCTCCACCAACACGTTGAACCTCGCCGGGAATGATACCGATGTGGATGACGGCCTCGATCTGACCAGCATCACCATTGTCTCCGGTCCGACGAACGGGACCATCACGATGGTGAATACCAATGGAACAGTGGATTACACGCATGATGGCTCGGAAACCCTCACGGATAGCTTCACGTACACGATCCGTGATTTAGCCGGTGCCATCTCAAACACCGTCACGGTGAGCTTGACCGTCACTCCGGTCAACGATGCGCCGATCATTGCTTCGAATGGAGGCGGTGCCAACGCCAGCATATCCGTCATCACCGGCACCACCGGCGTCACCCATGTCGATGCCACGGATGCCGACGGCGATACCCTGACCTACAGTATTATCGGCGGTGCCGATGCGGCATTGCTTACCATCGATCCCGTGACCGGGATCCTCACCTTTATCACGGTCCCCGATTTCAAGGCACCGGGCGATG
>BQJD01000067.1 GCA_021604525.1 marine bacterium B5-7
AACGTATGTTATACCTGATCGCACTTCCAATCAGATAGGCCATCACCGTCAGACTAATGACAGCCGCAATTGACCAGATGCCAATCACACTTGCCAGCAGTGGCACAGAGACCAGAAAACCGCTACCAATAATCGACGCCAGCGTATGGCTGGATGGTTGGTATCCCGATCTTGCCATGGCTGAAATACTATCAGCCTCGATGATCAACGGTGACTTTTTTAAAACCGCCGGCGGCAAGCCTTTCCTTGTATTGCAAGCACAGGACGACTACATTGCGCCGCCGGACAAAGCGGGTGAAGTGTTAAAGCAGGAGTTGGGAGATCAGGTCACTTACATTTTAATTCTCAATGCCGGCCACGCTTTAAGCTCAGAGCAACCGGATGAGATTACCAAAAACCTGATCGAGTATTTCAAGTAACAGCACACGGGGCAATGGCACTTACTCAGGCGCGAAGACCGTCGCCAAAAATAGAGACGGCAGTATCATTGTGCATTTCAGCGGCGCCCCCTCGGCCTCAATTTACCCGTCCTTTACGTCAGGCTGGAACGATGCCGTGCGACCCTATCTCACCCACCAGGCAATCCTGGCGGGCAAGTGGAGTCTACCGGTGAAATTACTACCAGCGTTTTAACTCTTTTCAAGGCCTGTGCCGCTTTCCTCGTAACAGCTGTGGGCATTCTGTTCTGCACCGATGACGATGAAGCGAAGACCGCCCCCATAAGAAATGGTTCAGACCGATTTGGCGAGCACAATTTTCGTACCGACAGATTGCATGCCAGTTCTGATGCGGACGAATGGTATGAGGAAGATCCATAGCAGTTTTCTATTTCTTCAACCCTTTTGAGACTGCCATCTTACCCAAGCTTCTGATGACAATGCAGCACTGCCGCCACCAACAAAAAGGACACGATCCAACTCAATACCGAGCCCGGGATTTTGGCGGGTTTCTGCGTAAAGTCGCTCGACCAGCTCTCGCTTAGCATTCATCACCATGTCGGATACATTCTGCCTGGTGGTGATAGAGAATGCCTGTTGATACCAGACATATAATAAAGCTCATCTATTACGCTGGGATTTGTTTGATTTAGTGCTTGTTGGCGCCAGCCTGTACCTAACGGGTGATCACTCCCCACTCGATTGTAAACGAGCGATTTTTTCTGCTTGTTTTCAATAGGTTAGATATTGACATATGTGACGGTACCATCAAAAATACCATGTTCAGAATTTATTGATCAATTAGAACTACTGAGCATGTGTTTATCGGTACCTACCTCCTTGAAAGTCAGCGTTTAACCAACACCCATAAAATGGCTAATTGAGAATTATATTGACAATTAGCCGCTTAATTCCATAATGTAGTCATGGAAATCCAGCAGAAACCAACCGTGACCTACATCCCTCGAAACGCGGAATCCAGACTTAAACACTTCGCCAACGGCTATCCAGTGCTTGTCGTCACGGGTCCACGCCAATCCGGCAAGTCCACCTTGGTGCGGCATGCCTTTCCCGAACACCGCTATGTTTCGCTTGAGGATCTTGACCAGAGGGAATTTGCCGAAACAGACCCTAGGGGTTTTTTAAACCAGTTTACCGAGGGGGCCATCCTGGATGAGGCGCAACGTTGTCCTTCCCTGTTTTCCTATATTCAGACACGCATCGATGAAAGCCAACAATCCGGTGAATTTATTCTGACGGGGTCTCAGCAGTTTGGTCTGTTAACAGACATCACGCAGAGTCTGGCAGGCCGGGCCGCGTTGTTGACGCTGCTACCCATGACTTACGGCGAATTACAACGCTCAGGAAAAATTGGCCAGAACCTCGATAAGATACTCTTTGATGGGTCGTATCCCCCCATCTTCGACCGCGGACTCGAACCGCACCCCTGGCATGGAAACTATGTGCGCACTTACCTGGAACGCGATGTCCGGCAATTGATCAAGGTACAGGACCTGGGCACATTTCAACGCTTCCTGAAATTGTGCGCAGGCCGAACCGGGCAACTCCTCAATCTTTCCTCGCTGGCCAACGACTGCGGTATTACGCATAACACCGCCAAAGCCTGGATCTCCGTTCTGGAAGCCAGTTATATCGTGCATCTGTTGCCACCGCATCACCAGAACTTCAACAAGCGCTTGATCAAAACACCCAAACTCTATTTTCTGGATACGGGTCTTGCCACCTGGTTGCTCGGCATCCAAAACAGCGAGCAACTGGCTACCCACGTTCAACGAGGTGCCTTGTTTGAAACCTGGGTTATCAGCGAATTGCTTAAGGCTCGTTATAACGCAGGCGAAACTTCGAACCTCTACTTCTGGCGTGATCGTTCGGGACACGAGGTGGATCTGCTGATTGACCACGGAACCCATCTGTCACCGCTGGAAATCAAATCTGGGCAAACCATCAACAAGGATTACTTCAAAGGGCTGGAGTTCTGGCAAAATCTGGCAGGCGGAACCGCCGGACAGGCATGGCTGGTTTACGGCGGCGACAGTCGACAGACACGTTCCGATGTCACTGTACTATCGTGGCATGAAATCGACTCTGAGCAGATCGTGATATGAAAACACCAGGCATCGGACGCAATGATCCGTGCCCTTGCGGCAGCGGAAAGAAATTCAAGCACTGCTGCCTGGGCAAGGAGAACAGCACGGCATCCAACCCTGACGCGGTAAGCACTTCCGAAGCCTTGCGCGAAGCACTCGAAGGCCGGCAATTCAACTCGCTGCAAGAGGCGCAGGCATTTCTAGACCAGATTACCCAACAGCAAAACCGTCGGCAGCTGGACGAGTTTCACGGTTTATCGCCCGAGCAGATGCACCGGATACTGAATTTTCCGTTCGCATCACAGGGGCTGGTCCGTTTTCCGGAGGTGCTCCACACCAACCCGGTCGCGCCAATACTGACCCTGTTCGAGCTATTGACCGACGCCATCGGCGAGCAGGGCCTCAAACCGACCGCCAAGGGCAATCTGCCGCGCAACTTCTGCCGCGAGGCCGCCCTGACCTACTTGGGTAAAGAGAAATATCAGGAGCGGACCCGATATGGCGGCATCAATCGGGAGGAGGATTTTGACAATCTGCATGTCACCCGGCTTGTGGCCGAACTGGCGGGGTTGATTCGCAAATACAAGGGCCGATTTATTCTCAGCCGCGATTGTCGCCAGCTGCTGGCAGGGGACGGCATGACTGCCATCTACCCCAAATTGCTCAGGGCCTATGTCGAACAGTTCAACTGGGCATACAGAGACGGCTATCCTAAGTTGCGATTCATGCAGAGCGCCTTCCTGTTCACACTTTACCTGCTCACCCGCTACGGTGACGCCTGGCGACCGCAGGCATTTTATGAAAATGCCTTTCTGGGCGCCTTTCCGCGGCTGTTGGATGAAGCGCCACCGAGTCAGGTAATTTCCCCCGATGAGACAGTGCGCCGCGGTTACACCTGGCGTTCGCTGGTGCATTTCACAGACTTTATGGGTCTAGCGACGGTGGAGCCGGTTTCCGACGAGCTCCTGTGTCACGAGTACCGGGTAAAGGCGTTGCCGTTACTGGACCAGATCGTTCAATTTCAGCTTCCCAGGTAACAGTTCATCATGGCGGGAAAGCGTAAACAGGATGATCCACTGGCCGCTTTGCTGGAGACCGCGCCGAAAGCAAAGCTGGTCAATCTGATCGTACGCGTGGCGGCCTCACGCCCCGCTGTCCGGCGTGAATGCCTCGACTACCTGAACAAGCATACTGCCCTGTCACCCAGTCGGAAGAAACAGTCCGAGAGTGAAAAACTGCTGGCCCTGTGGGCCGAACTCGCGCCAGATCTGGACGAGCTGGATGCATACGGCGGCGGCGATTATGATGCCGACATCCATGTTTCGAGCCTGTTGCAGGAGATCGCACAGGGGCTTTCACGGAAAAAGACCGATTCAGACTACCGGCAAAAACTTCTCGACAATGCCCTGCCCTATATCGAAAGTGGTAATGCCGGACTTGACGACGACCTCTACGACCTGGCCTATGCGGCCTGTTACACCGACGCCGATTGGCGCGCACTGGCGCAAGCCTTCGAGACCATGCGAGGGGACTGGAAACTCGACCATGCCCGCCGCATTTATCGCCGCCTCGGTGACCGTGGAAAATATCTCGAGCTGCGCCAGCGTAAATTGGCCACTGGCACCGACTATTTCGACTTGGCGGATTTCCACTGGAAGGCCGGTGAAATACAGAAGGCCGTGGAGGTCGCGGAAACAGGACTGCTCAAGGGAAAAGGCCGCATGGATGAATTGCGTCAGTTCGTTGCCAAGCGTGTCAAATCCGCCGGCAATCGTGAACGCTACCTGGCACTACAGTTTGATCAGGCGATCGATTCTCTGACCTGCGACAAGTACAAAACATTTCGGAAACTATGCACGGTCACTGAGTGGAAGTGTTACGAAGCGAAAATCCTTGCACGGTTGGAAAACGCCCGGGACACGGAGCAACTTCGTATCCGCATGCACCGCAAGGAGTACGAGGAAGCGGTGGCGGTGCTGACCCGAAGCCGTTACCCCCTCTACGCTTGGGACAGCGCCTATGAACTGCAGACCGCCAAGCGTCTTGAAGGCAGGTATCCCGAGGCAATATTAAAATACTATATATCAGGACTGGGCAACCTCAAGACCAACGCCACGCGCAGGGAATACACCCGCAAGGCACAGGTAATGAAGAAGGTCCACCATGTGTTGGTTGATGTGCTGCGTGATCCATCTCGCTGGCGTGACTTCGCACTCAAAGTCAAAAAGGACAACATCAAACGTCCGGCATTTCAAAAAGAGTTCACCAAGGCCGTACCTGGTTGGCAGGCACTGAAATAACACAAGGACACGCTTTTGGAAATGGGGGTAGGCACCGTGATCAACACTGCCCACCAGTATAATCACGCCACGCTCGTTCAAAAGGCGATATCTGAGTGCCGACCGCCGATACCATGATTGCGCCAATCTGCCACTCATGGTATTGCTGCTTTCTGCCTTACAGCACTCGGAAATACCATGAAAAATACCATGTTCAGAAATTGTTGCTAATCGTCTTGTAAATTACCCCGGGAATGCTGTCGCGTTACATGGTAACCAGCCTGGTTTGACTTACTGAACTTATCAGCATATGCTGTGACATATGCCAATTAAAGCCGAGGATACTCGAATGTCTACCTCTGAACGCCATGTACGCCTCTTTCGCAACGGGCGCAACCAGGCACTACGCATCCCTCGGGAGTTCGAACTGGAGGGTGAGGAAGCACTCATCCACAAGGAAGGTGACCGGCTGATCGTGGAGCCGATCCGTAAAGGCAGGCTGCTGTCGCTGCTAAGCTCCCTGCCCCCCCTGACTGAACCCTTCCCCGATATCGATGATGACATGCCTCCAGTGGATGACGTGCTGTTGTGAGTGCATCGCTTGCGTATTTGCTGGATACCAACATCCTGTCCGATCTGGTTCGCAATCCACAAGGCGTGGTTGCAACACGGATCACCAAGGCAGGCGAAGATACCGTCTGCACCAGCATCATTGTAGCCGCAGAACTCCGCTATGGTGCAACCAAGTCAAACTCTGCAAAACTTGCGGAACGCATCGACCTGATCCTCTCTGCACTGGAAATCCTGCCATTGGAAACACCCGCCGACCACCAGTACGCAGCATTACGCCATCACCTCACACGTCAGGGAACACTCACCGGGCCAAACGATCTACTGATTGCTGCACATGCTCTCGCAAATGACCTTACAGTTATAACCGCCAATATCGGGGAATTCTCCCGGGTACCGGGGCTGAAAGTGGAAAACTGGCTACAGGCATAATCACGAATACCATGAACGGCTCAACACGCATGCCATGGTATTGGAGCACCTCGCTGATATTGAGCGCGGCGATACCATGATTTATACCATTGGAAAATGATAATAACTGCTTGTCGATGCCTGCCAGTGCCAGCAGGTGTCAGACAGAAATGAGGATAAGTGATTGGTTATATGAGATTGCCGTAACTTGATGCCTGCAGGTGCCTGTCAGTGCCAGATCTGACCTACTCCCACTCGATTGTAAATAAGCTTTTTTTGTCTTTTATAATCAATGGCTTATTTTCCTGCTATACGGTAATACCATGAAAAATACCATGCTCAGAAAATCCTTCAATAAACTTGCATTCCTTGCCGTCCTATAATCTCAATGCGGTCTGTAGATCTTCGTGCTCGAATGCACTGGCGATACGTGTAATCTCTGCTCGCTTAGCCCCGACTTCTGCCGCCACAACCCGCCAGGTACGTGTCACCTCGGCCACTTCGCGGATAATCGTACATGCCTGTACGTCGCCAAGACCAAAATAACCGGACGTATCCTGAAGCAGCTCCACCGAACAGGTGCCTTCATCAAGGTCAATGTTTGTAGTCAGGATTCGCGCCTTCACATCCACCGGGGTCGGATTGAGATCATAGGCAGGCGAAAGGATCCAGCCCCCCTGCCCTGACCACAGGAACCCATGGTTGCGCAAGTGATCGTCAACGTTGGACACCAGAACATTAAAAACCACACGGCGATAAAGTTGCAACGCATCTCCCTTGGCCTGGGCACCATGCGCCGTCAAAGCATCTACCAGTTCGGGGTAACTGCCACGTTCACCGTCGCGTGACCCCGTCATTGACATCGCTGACAGAAAGGGAATCCGCCAACCGTTATCACGATCAAAACGACGGGACAACAGCACCTGTTTACCGGCAACCTGCAGCAAAGCATGCCTGGGGGTTTGAATACCCGCCTGTTCCGCCAATCTGAGCGCGATTTCTTCCCAGGTTTCAATGCTGTAGTCATCGGACTCCTTGGGGAATTTCGCGATCGACAGATGGCCATGCTGATCGATCACGGATGCCTTGGGACGAGCGCCACCCAGTGACGACCCCGGCGCGAAAATCAGTTGCAGATCATCATCCGTCTCTTCGTCACGCTCTATCCGTTCAGTGATCTGAAGCAGACGACCCAGCTCAATGAGCGCAGGAACACCGTCACGTACGGGGGACTGAAATACCTCCTCACCACGCCAGCGAAACCTGAGCGCACCCAGGCGGGTCTCATCCGCCACACCAAGCAGATAATGTAATTCTCCCAGCGTACGCACCTGCCGTCCCTCACGTTCCGCCAGACGTCGTTCAGCACGCTGCATCAGGCGTCTGCCCCAAGTATCCGGTGCCGAGTCGCCAATCGACCCGAATATGGGCTGGCCCGCCTGCGGCGGGAATGCCCCTGCAGTCAGCGTCAGTGCAGGCTCAATCGAAAACCGGTTTACATCCCCGAGCCAGGTCTCATCATATTCAAAAGTAACGGTCTCTCCCCGGCGTGATGCCTGCCGATGAAGTATACCGAGAGGTCGTACCTGCCCTTCCAGATCAATATGGACCTCAACGTCAGTCATCCGATTTCTTGCCACGCTTTGTCGACATACGCACGCGCTTGGGCAGGTCCCCGGAAGCAAGCACCTGACCGATTTCATCATGTGCCGGATCAGCGAGTTGATCGAGTCTTTCCAGTAATCCCAGCGCCTGCAAAACCGCAGCGTAAATACCCATACTCACACCTGGGTCACCCGCTTCAACCCGCTGCAGGGTTGCCCGGCTGGTAAAGGCACGCTCTGCGACCACAGCCATGGTCAGCCGGCGCCGCTGCCGGGCTTCGCGGAGATCGGTACCCAACTTGCGCAAGACACGCCTAATAGCAGAAGACGGCATATGGGGTTTTGGCATAATGTTCTATTCAGTTAGCATTAAATATGTTTAATGTAACATGAATATTACATTATTCAAGTGGATTCACCGATACCATGAATAGGCCAACAGGCAAGGCATGGTATTGGCGCACCGCGCTGAAACCAGGGGTGGCGATACCATGATTTATACCATTGGAAAATAGCACTAGCTGCTTGCCGATGCCTGCCAGTACCAGATGTTGCCAGATAGAAATTCGGGTAAGTTATTGATTTTTTGAGACGACTGCGTCTTGGTGCCTGTCAGTGCCAGCCAGTGCCAGATCTGGCCTACTCCCACTCGATTGTAAATAAGCCTTTTTTATTCTTTATATTCAATGACTTATTATCCCAACAATTAGTAATACCATGAAAAATACCATGCTCAGAAATTGCTGCGAATACTCACCAGAAATGTCGAGGAGCCACCCCATGCTGTGCTGCAGGCTTCGGCACATCATGATTCCAGTCGCGCCCAAAAACTCTTCTTTCGCCCATGCGCCGAGTGCAATTGCTGCACGAAGGCGTGATGTGTTGGCAGTGGTTTGAATTCCTTGATCCGCTTCGCCAGCGCTTCCAGCTTTTCATAGTACCGTGCACCATGGCCGTAAGCCTTACTGCGCGCCTGTGCCAGGATATCCAGCAACAAGGCGCGGTAGCATGCCGTAGCCGCCAGATTGCAATCCGCTTTTTCAAACGCCTTGGCCAGCCTCAGCAGACTGTCATAAAAACACTCCGCCAACTCCTGATGCCGACCTAAGACTAAGGCCTGAGCTCTCTCCGTCTGGCTCAGGTTTAATAACAGATCTGCGCTGAGTACGATATTGCCACCCTGTTCGGCTTGCTTGATTGCTGAGCTACAGGCTTTCTCTTTCTCATCCTCGTCCAATGCCTCCAGATATCGCGTGAATTTGGGGTAATTCTGCTCGCTCTGAAACAGCCGAGAACGAATCACTTTAAGCTGTTTCCGGTCACCCGTTTTCACACAAACCTGATCCAGCAATTCCAGACGATCACGCTCAAAACGGTCCTCCCATGCCTGGTTCAGATAACGCATTGCCGTCTCGGGCTGTTCATATCGCAAATATTTTTCACAAATCGATTTCATTTGCAGATTGTTTGGCTGTGGCGAATGTATCAATACCGATCGCTCGTATAAGGCAGGATCACGCAAGGCATCGGCTATCTGTCCTAATGCCACGCCGCTACGCAAGGCCGCGAGATTGAGCTTGTCTTCTTCCTCGGGAGATTTTAACGCCTTGCGCAACACGTTTTCGTACCGCCAGGCAAGTTGCTTCAGCTGATCCGGGGTCAACAGCAGGTTGGCATTTGGCAATAGCGGATCAAGCACACCATAATCATTTTGCTGATACAGCTGATACATCCGCTCGAGCCAGTCTACATTAGACTCCCGCCAGCCTTTAGCCGCCGTCAACCACAACAGTACGGCTTGACGATATACCTCGCCCACCGCCCCGCCAGAATCATCGACACGGTTGAGCACCGATTCTGCCGTCGCCAGGAACCGGTCGACCAAATCAAACGCATGTTCCGGTGAGCGCTCCAGCAGTCCGCTTTCAATATCGGCGAGGGTCGCTTCCATTTCGCGTGCAAAATCAAAACTCGCCCGATAATCGATAAACCTCTGCCTTCGTTTCAGTGATGCAATACGCTTGCGCAGCACCCTGGACAGGGCGACTGGATCATTTGCCAATGTCAATGCTTCGATCTTGTCACTCAACTCCGGATAGTGGAGGTAGAGGTCGAATATAAAATTCCGCAAGGTATCTGCATCAATATCAGCCAGTTTTTCTTTGAGTGTATCGACGTTCATAGGACGAAACGGAAATTCCTTAAATCGTTCAGGCTTGTGCAGATAAAATTGCTCGCTCCAGAGCGAAGAAAATCATTTCCTCATCAGACCAGACTGAGCCGGTTCAACAATCGTCAACTCATATCGGGTTGTTCTTCCACCACCTGGTAACGGGATGATAATACCCTTGGCAACCAGGTCAGAAAGATCACGGCTGGCCGTTCGATTGGGACACTTGGTAATCGCTTCATATTTTTTAGTCGTTATTCCGCCTTCAAAGCCCTTCCGACCTTCAGCGAATACCCGCGATACCATCCTGGCCTGCCGGTCATTCAACTGGTTGCCATAGACTTCATAAAAACGTGTCTTGGCCAGTACAAAGTTCACCTCTTCGCTGGCAATTTCCTGTGCCTTGATTATTGTGTCTGCGAAATAATCCAGCCAAACGTTAACATCCAGCCTTCCACGACTCGCTTTCTCCAGTTGCAGGTAATAGGTTTTCTTGTCCGCCTCTATTGCCGTCGCAAGACAAGCCGTGGTTGGATAGCCGAGAGACTGCGAAAGCGCATGGTCAGCGATCGCCCTGCCAACTCGACCATTACCATCATCGAAGGGGTGAATGACCTCGAACCAGAGATGAGCAATACCTGCTCTCGCGATCCCATATATTGTCTTATCCTCGCTCAAAGGACTGGTTTGGTTGTACCAGTCGATAAGCCTTGCCATTTCATCAGGCACCTGAATCGCTGGCGGGGCCTCATAGTGAACCTTTTCCCGCCCGTAAGACCCGCTCACTATTTGCATCGGTGAAGGATCATTGCGGTATGCGCCACGCAGAATAGACGTGTAGCGCTGTTCCGGGACAGCCATGGATTGCCACTTGCCCAGCAGGTCATGCGTCAGGGATGTTTGCCAGTTCTTGCGGACGTCCACCAGCAGCGATGCAGCCCCAGCAGCTTTCTGGTCTGATTTGTCCGGTAGCGTATCCGATGTAATTAATGAGAGCAGCGATGACCTGACCGACTCTCTGTCCAGATCCTCGCCCTCAATGGCGCTGGTTTTGATGGCCTCGGAAAGCATCAAGTCAATCGTGGCATCCTCTTGGGACGCCATCGGTAACGCATCGAAGCTGCCCGCCAGCCGCTCTGAGTTCAGGCGAAATTCTAGTTCCCGATCATTGAGCGCGCGATTGTCATAGCGAAAATCTGGCCAGTCGGGCTGTTGCCATGTCCATTTCATGTGTCACATCCATGTGCCACACCCTGACGGGCGGCCTTCGGCCGTGCAAACTGTCGATCCTGCCACTTTGTCATGGCGCGATTTTAGCACTTATTCACGCCAAATTATAGGTCATATATGGCGTGATTATACGCCATAATCACGCCACACCCGTTCGAGAAAAGGCATCTGAACGCGGCATACTAATACCATGACTGCACCAATCCGCCTCTCATGGTATCGCTGTTTTTTTTATTACAGCGCGCGGCAGATACCATGAAAAATACCATTGATGATGCAGATTATATTATCAATATAATGATTTTTATCATTATAATTCAATAGGTTATAAATTCCCGTTACTCCCACTCAATAGTGGACGGCGGCTTGCTGGAGATGTCGTAGGTGACTCTGCTGACACCGAGTACTTCGTTGATGATTCGGTTGGATATTCGCGCAAGGATCTCGAAGGGGATGGCTTTGAAGTTGGCGGTCATGAAGT
>BQJD01000068.1 GCA_021604525.1 marine bacterium B5-7
CAATGACCTCGGAAGAATACTGACGGGTTGCAAGGTATTCAGTGATCTTTGCCAACGAGTCACTCACCCGTCGCTCTTCGTTGAATGCCGGCACAACAATTGATAAGACGGGATTACTCAATTAACAAGGTGCTCGCCAACAAGGAAATTTCGTCTTATCCAGAACAACGGATCATCACAAAGTCTCACAGTAATGTCGAGGCAATCCAGATAGCGTCGGATTAACCTGCCTCGTTAGTCTTCTCCTTCAAACCAGCGGTAAACGATTCCAGCTAAAATCGCACCTACAATTGGAGCCAGCCAAAATAGCCATAGTTGGGATATGGCCCAGTCGCCTTGAAATAATGCAACGCCGGTACTTCTGGCGGGATTAACGGATGTATTGGTAACTGGGATACTGATGAGATGAATAAGTGTCAGGCCAAGACCAATTGCAATAGGAGCAAAACCCTGTGGTGCGCGTTTGTCCGTTGCACCCAAAATTATGACTAAAAACATGAATGTCATGACAATCTCGGTTACGAGAGCTGCAGTCAGGCTGTATCCACCCGGTGAATGCTCCCCATAACCATTTGATGCAAAGCCGGCAGTTACATCAAAACCCGCCTGCCCACTGGCAATAACATACAAAACTGCCGCACCCGCGAGACCGCCTATTACTTGCGCAATAATGTAGGGGATAAGTTCAGCGGTGGGTAGTCTACCGCCCGACCAAAGTCCGAATGATACGGCAGGATTTAAATGACAACCTGAAATATGACCAATAGCAAATGCCATCGTCAGCACGGTCAATCCAAACGCCAGGGCAACACCTAACAAGCCGATACCAACATCCGGAAATGCAGCGGCTAGAACAGCACTACCGCAGCCTCCAAGAACAAGCCAGAACGTGCCTATAAATTCGGCTGCCAGTTTTTTTGATAATCCCATTGTCCGTCCCTCTATTCTTATAAATAATTGCTATTGCATACCTGATGCCTGAACCAGGCTGAACCGTTAAAGGCTTTCGGCCTATATCAGGCATCAGGTCATGTCAACTAACCACTCCCTGAAATGATTTGTCGGGTTCAATGGAAATATACCCGATCTTATCCAGGGATGCCGATTGTGGAAAATTTCGAATATTACTCGACAATTTGATTTTGTCTACAAACCCGGACTTCAGGGATTCACAATGAGTACCACATCTGCAGCAGCCATGACCTGCGACATTCGTTATTCCAAGCAAAAAGGTATGTCCAGTTGCCTGTACATAGCCCGCCCTGATGCACATAATCATGAACAGAACAGAGACGATTGGAAGCATAGCCAGCACAATCTGCAGGAGAGATTATGATGAGTTATATAGATGGTTTCGTAATGGCGGTACCGACTGCCAACAAAAAAATGTTTATCGATCACGCAAATCGGACGGATAGCCTTTTTAAGGAGCTTGGCGCCCTTCGCATCATCGAATGTTGGGATGACGACATACCTAACGGTAAATTGACCGATTTTCGCAAGGCCGTGCAGGCGAAGGAAGATGAGACTGTCGTCTTTTCCTGGATCGAATGGCCAGATAAGACCACGCGAGATTCTGCCATGAGCCGGATGCACGATCTCATGAAAACAGATGATCGCTTCAATCCTGAGAAGAATCCGATACCGTTCGACGGCAAGCGGATGATCTATGGCGGTTTTGCTCCAGTGGTCGAGCTTTAAAGTAATTGAACGTCGACGAAGGTGTTAGCGAAGAGGGATCAGGATGACCGGGAAAGATGCGCATACGAATGCAAATGGTAGCGATATTGTCCGGGCAGTTGCCTAGGTGAAGGATGACCCCTTCGGTGTCGAATTTGCCGAGATTCGCATCAACGCAAAAAGTCTGACCGCAAGTGGTGTTGCTATCGGTAACTCGCCGGTTCCCTATCGGCTCGACTACGTACCGGAAACGAGAGCCGATTTTGTAACGTCACGGCTTCACGCAACCTGCCACGGTGAAGGCTGGTGCCGTAATCTGGATTTGTGCCGTGACGATCGAGGCGTTTGGACAATACTCGCACACGAAAGCGGCCAACTTGATCTTCCGCCTGCCGGTGGCGACACAGAGCTACTCGGCGGAGCGCTCGATTGTGATATCGAGCTTTCTCCCGTGACAAACATGATGCCGATATACCGCCACGGCCTCCTGCATGGTGGCGGGCCGATTGCATTTACGATGGCATGGGTTGCAGTTCCGGCCTTGTCTGTACAACCGAGTGGTCAACAGTATAGCCACGTCCGCACGGACGGCGAACGGCATATCATTCGTTACGAATCGATTGGCAGCAGTTTTGCAGCAGACATCATCGTCGATGACGACGCCGTCGTTATCGACTATCCAGGAGTCGCGCAGCAGCTCATTTAGGGCCGTGGATCTTCCGCATGACGTCGGACGCCAGTCATCCTGACGATCGCGATTGAGGCTCTTGTGGTTATGTTGTTCCGGGTCTGCGTACAATGTAGCAATGGGTTACTGTTGGCCGATTTATAAGAGGAATTGATTCGACTTATCAACACCTCACCCCTTCGAGATGATGTCGTTTTGCTCCGACGTCCTCTGCATCGACGGGTTCGAATTCGTTCTCACCCGGCAGATCGAAAAGCCTCCGACTTACGATTTACACATTAACAAGTTCTTAGGCACCGTTATTTACGGTAAGACGAACTCTGGCGCCGGGGTGTCTGACGAAAAAGATCTGAACACTTTGTCAGACTTTCGCCAGATCAACATCAAGTGAAACACTCGTTGAACACACTGTTCAGATTCTACTTCCCCGGCGCCAATGACCACCGTCTGCTCAAGTCTTGAGTACGATAATCTCAGCATACTCAGCGGGTACCGACATGGAACCGTCTCTCGCGACATTTAGCCGATCGATCAACGCGATGATGTCGGCTTCCAGTGCTCCCTGTCCGGCTTCGTCCAGGGTCAGAAATGCCTTGTGCACCGGACCATAGAGAGTACGAAATACTTCCACGAAATGCGCCGGTGAGCGGTAACGGAACGTGAAATTCCGGTTGCTGACCTGGATCACTCGCGCCGCCGGACCAAAGGTGGCATCAATCCAGTCACTGTCTCCCCACATCGCCGGTGACTGAACGCCTTGGGGCGGTGGTACGTGGCTTCCGATTGTTTTGAATAATTGACCTATGAACCCTCGCGGGGTCCAGTTAGCCAAACCGATCTGACCACCTGAGCGGCAAACGCGGATCATCTCTTCCGCCGCTTGCATCTGGTTTGGTGCGAACATGACGCCGAAGGTCGAAATTACTGCATCGAAGTCACCGTCGTCAAAAGGTAAATCTTCAGCATCCGCGACTCGAAATTCGACAGAATGCCCCTCTGCTTCCGCTCGTGCACGACCTTTATCCAGTAGCGTCTGGACGTAGTCCGTGGAGGTCACCCGATGCCATCGACGGGCGAAGGCTAACGTTGCATTACCGTTACCGGCGGCCACGTCGAGCACGCGAGCACCGGGTGCCGGGTCCATGCTTTCAGCCAGCAATTCGCCGACGATCTGTAGTGTAGTGCCGATTACGGCGTAGTCACCCGAGGACCATGTGGCGTTCTGCTTAGCCTTGATAGCGTTATAGTCCGGCTGATCGATAGTCTGGGTAGCGATCGTGTTCTGGATATTCATTGACTTATTCCTCTTGGTAATTGAATGATGTGCCATGTGTCACAAAAGATTGTTATCAGTCGAGCCCATCGGCCGCGATAGTTATTCCCTGGTGACTGATTTCGAGCATCGCGGCCAGTGGCGAGATGCCGATATCCTTTAGCAGATGCGGATCGATGCATGTCAGACTGGTCCGCTGACGGTACAATTGTGACCCGTCTACCGATTCGAGAATTCGATTGATATGACGGAAGTTGAATGGAAGCGCGAATGGAAGTCGCATGGATTTTTCCTCGTTTATCGGTTCACTTGCAGCTTGGTTCGGCGTCCGAAAATTATCCGGCCGTCGATGGATCAAACAATACGGATTACCCCATTACCTGAATACTTCACGGGATGAAGAAACACGCTACAAAAAGTGGAGAAACCCACTATACTTTCTGAAGTTAAATCGCCGGGCTGTGCGGGAGAATTTCATGCAATACAACCAGTTTTGTCCGATAGCGAAGGCCACCGAGATTCTTGGAGAGCGGTGGACTATATTGATTTTGCGCGAGCTGCTACTCGGCGGGCGTCGCTTCAATACACTGCAACGTGGCCTCGGCGATATCTCGCCGGCGCTGTTGACCAAGCGGTTAAAGTCGCTGGAAGACCAGGGGATGGTGATACGCCGGCGTATCTCCGGACAAAAGGGATACGAATATTTTCCAACCGAGGCTTGTGAGGCGTTGTTGCCAGTGCTGGTGTCACTCGGTGAATGGGGTCTCGTATGGGCTCGGCATACCATCCTTGATCCCGACTTCGATGTGGAGTTCCTGATGCTCTATCTGGAGCGAAGCGTCGATCCATCGAAGCTCAAGGGCAACGAGACCATCCTCAAGTTCCGCTTTTCGGACCTCGCGGAACAGCGTGACTGGTGGTTGATTGTGAAGGACGGCGGCGCCGAGGTCTGCCTTAAAGACCCAGGAAAAGAGATCGATGTTTACTTCAACTGCTCGGTCCGTACCCTGTCCGATGTGTGGATGGGAGATCGTACGTACCGCGAGGCAATACAGTCAGGCGACCTTGGAGTACAGGGCGACCGGACGTTGACCCGCAACATCACTTCATGGCTTCGACCAAGCGTGTTCGCAGACTCACCCCGCACTCTGTCGATAGCCGTGACCGGAGGCCAATGAAAGGCCCAGATGGTTATTGCAGTCACGGTGGCTTCCGATCTGATCACCATTGAATTCCCTCTACTTTGGTGGCAGTGACCTCAGATAAGCGATGATCGCGTTGATATCCTCATCAGATATATTCGCGTAATACGCATAAGGCATCGGTGGAAGCATCTTCGATCCATCCGGGCGAGTTCCCGTAGTGATAATCGTCTTGATCTCCTCGTCGGTGCGAGCAGATAAACCAGTCGGCGTGATGTTGGATGATATGCTTGTTCCCCATGGACCCGGAAAAACATTTCCTCCGGCGCCAAGTTTGTTTGCGAAGTCGGGCCCGGTCTCGGTCATTGGTGTATGACACTCAATGCAGTGACCGACAGGTCCTGCCAGGTAGACGCCGTAGGCCACCTGATCGTCGCTCGGCACATCCGGGACGTTGTCGATCGGCGGACCGTAGCCAGGTGGAATTGGGATATTGAATATCGAGCGTGTCACCTCGTGACGCACGGGAGGTACCTGTCGCAAATAAGTGACGATGGCCCGAACATCATTGTCAGACATATTCCGATATAGTCCGATAGGCATAAACGGACCGAGTATCGAGCCATCCGGTCGTCGACCTTCGCGTATGGCCGCAATAATCTGCTCATCAGTCCAGTTGCCGATCCCGGTTTCGGGCTCGGGGGTAATGTTCGGGGTATTTATCTTGAATTCCGGAACCTCAAAAAAGTCGGCCATTCCGGCCAATTCCATACCCTGGATCGGCCCTTCCGGACCCTGCGTCGTATGGCAATTCCCGCAAGCGGCGATCGAATGCATAAGGTAGGTGCCGCGCTCCAAGAGGGTTTCCGCTTGAGCGCTACCCAGAAAAAACCCGACGAAAACCAATAAGGTAACCAAGCTGTATTTGCACCTCTGAAAATGTTCCATCGTTTGTTCTCCCAATGTGGCTGGTTGTTATTATGGAGCAGACGAGTAAAGGAGAGCCATATACTGCCTGACATCACCTCTGCCAAAAAACAGCTTTTAATCTGGTCAATCAGGGAAGAGCCATGATTGTGCCTGCAAGGAACTGGTATCTGTCGATACGTTAGAAGCATCCGACCTTACATCCAGGGTTGTCTCACTTAAATCCATTCTCTTGTTGCCATTCATTGTCTATGTAAACCAGAACACCAACAATTCTGCTATTCCCTTTGCCATGATAGATTAACTAAATTGGCTGTGATTGATTTGATAGCAGTCACTGACAAGTAAAAAGCTTCTATATACTGCTGTAATTAAGGGACGTAAGCACAACTTTCTTATGGCTAACTCTTTGTATTGGAAACGACTGGGGAGACCGGCCAGCAATTAATTTCGGATGTCCGAGCTTATATCTGTAAGGTTGCTAATTCGTCTTTGGTTCTGACAAACTATTCAACAATTTCGTCAGTAACTCTTTTGACTTGAGACGTTCTGCGTCACTCATGGTGCGAAAATCAACACTGATTTTAAGGTTCGGGAGGTCGGCGTGGAATTTCATTTCGTTATCTATAGATTTCTTCTCTAGAGTTGTTACCCGATATGTCGCGACGGGGTAGGCAATACCCCGCAACTTGATTTCCCCCGCCTCCTCACAGGCTATTTCGTCCTTAACTTGTGCGTAGGTTTCATATGAAATCAGTATGCCTCCTGTTGCAGCTTCCTGTTCAAGGCGTGAGGCCAGATTAACTGCGCCACCGATGATCGTATAGTCCATTCGATCTTCACTACCAAAATTTCCGACAGTGCAGTAGCCCGTGTGTATTCCAATACGGCATGCCAGCGGTGTATCAAATCCAAAGTCGCGCCATGTCTCAGCTAATTCGTTCATTCGTCGTTGCATAGCTATAGCCATTTTCACGCAAGCCTTAGCGTCTTCCTTTATTCCGCGACTTTCCGGGTCACCAAAGAAAATCATGATCGCATCGCCAATGTATTTGTCGATTGTTGCGCCATATTCGAGTGCTACTTTAGACATCTCCGTTAAATAATGATTTATCAGATTGGTTAAATCTTCAGACTCAATTTTATCGGTGGTTTCGGTAAATCCCGCAATATCCGAGAAAAATATGGTGAGTTTCTTGCGTTCGCTTTCAATGCGAACCTCCTGTTTACCTGAAAATATGGATGCGAAAACCTGTGGCGGTAAATATTTGGAAAGTTTGTTTGATACGGTTTCGAGCGTCCTGTTTTTCTTTTCAATTTGTTGCTCATGTATCTTCAACTCGTCATATGCCTCAGACAGTTCACGGGTTCGTTCCATTACACGTTTTTCCAGACTGTCATGTGCATCGCGCAATGCTCGCTCATCGCGTTGCAATCTTCGTGTTACCGTGAATGCGATACTTACACTGAGCAAAATAGCGGCAAACGACAATATGCTCATGAATACCGTAGTGTCTCTAACAACCTGTGTTGCAGTGTCAAACGCCTTATTTGCGGAAGTCTGTTGATAGTCCAACATGGCTTGAAGTTGTGAAAGAACTGCGTCTTGTGAAGGAATCGTCTGGTGAAGGAGTGTCAAGGTCGCAGCGTTAACATCGTCCTCATTTAATAATTCGATGACTTCCATTTGAAGCGGTATGGTATCTCTGATTAACTCTCCTTGATGTTCGAACAGGATACGCTCTTGTTCATCAAAGTCTTTCCCAGACAACGCTACACGTGCCACCGAAAATTGGGTGCCGAGTTCATTAAAATATTCAAACTGCTCCTCTCGATCAAAGGGATCACTCATACTAACCATTCGTAGCAACGTTATTGAACGCTCTCGGGCAGCCGTATACATGGACTGGATGAGATTAGTTTTCGCGTTGTACTGTGTGACTATAGTTTTTAACAGATCATTGTTGTCAATCATCCTCATGACCCCGACTCCAGTTACAAGAATCATCATCACGATAACTGCGGCGAACCCGGCTGGCAGAATCAATGATTGCGAGTGATGCTTGACTGGGCGCATGAAATCCCTCAGGGAACTCGATTGATACAATTAATCAGTTACCAAGTACTCCGCCATATTGTAACTACTATGACACCCAGTGGGCGTCAGTAGCTACTGAATATCCGTACTGAAAACTATATAAGCCATTCATACAGTCTTAAAAATAGTCAGTGTTTGCTGAAATAACCAATATGTTGCAATGCAAAAAAGCAACTCCAAACAGGATTCTCACAAACAAGTACAAGTATCTCTAATTCGAACTGCGCAACTCCTGTTTAAGCTCACGTTTCAAACAAAAATACCAAATCAACAACCCATTGATTTCAGTGATATTTTTTAAGCATAGTTCAGCATGCTGAGGCACCTTAATATAAATCACTGTTCCGGCAGCCCGGCTTTCGCAATGACACAAGATGGAGATCAAGGTTTTCTTTGCTTTTACAGTTCAGTCCGTGGCGTAATTAATATAACGAGATATGCGGTCTAGTTAGCAAAACTTCTTCTATTACCTAAGAAGCATCATCCAATCGTCCAGGCTGAGAATAAATACCTGCGAGCGTAAGCTGAATTTCTTCCGAAATCAGGGTTCCTAACTATCCCCCAGCAAAGCTCGGAGGTCTCATGATAGGCGACAGAGAGATTGATTGCCGACTGTTATATGAACTAATCTGTTTATATCAACAAACCATGGATCAGACATGTCTCACGAAAATGTTCAGCCTCAAGATTCATCACCCGACATCTATTTGGATTCAGCAAGTTTTATCGACTACGACGACAAAATGGTTCATGATTTCGCAGAGCGTGAAAGCGCGGGAGCAGAAAATGATCTCGATGCGATCTTGCGTATCTACTATGCGGTACGAGATAAAATACACTACGACCCTTTCCATGTCGGACCCGACCCTCGTTATTTTCGCGCCAGTGATTGTTTACGCGAACAGCGTGGATTCTGCATTCCCAAAGCAGCGCTGATGGCTGCGTGTGCTCGCGCCCTTGGTGTTCCTGCGCGCGTGGGTTATGCCGATGTCAAAAATCATCTGACCACACCCAAATTGCACGAACTTGTCGGTGGCAATATCTATACCTGGCACAGCTACACCGACGTATACCTTGAGGGAAAATGGGTTAAAGCGACGCCGGCGTTCAATCTCTCGCTGTGCGAGAAGTTTGGTGTTCATCCCCTCGATTTCAATGGTCGGGATGATTCGCTTTTCCAGGAGTTCAATACCAAAGGTATGCGGCACATGGAGTACGTCAGATATCGAGGGGTGTATGCTGACGTGCCGTATGACACCATCGTCTCTGAGTTCGAGCACAATCATCCACGCTGGCTACATAATCGTGCGAATGCATAATGTTATTTGTAAGTGATGATAATTAATTAAACACAGTAAAATTCATACATGTACGGGGAAAAGAGTTTACTAACTATCAGTGGTATTGAAATCGGGGTGCAGATCACCCCTTGTAACGCGAATTTTGTGTCTTCAGGCTTACAATATTGCATCAAATGTGCAGTCATGATGAATTTGTGTAGAATTGTTCCTGCGAACACGTAAGTAGTGTTCGTAGACTCTAAGCGAAGGATCTACGAGTGCATCCCAAACTAAAATTATAAGGGGGATACGAATGAACGATAGTAATCATCAAGACGAAACGCAAAAACGTCGTAAAATTCTGAAAGGAATGACCTTCGGTAGCGGAATTGCCATATCGCTAAAAAAACTTCCAGACACCTGGCAAGCCCCGATTGTGGAATCAGTTGTTCTTCCAGCCCACGCCCAAACGACAGGCGGGAACTCAGATTCCGCTTCACCCTTCACGTGCAGTATTCCGTTCGATCTGACATTCGATGGAACTCCAGGAGATACTCCGGCGATTGCCAATATTTATACAGGTTTCCAGCGTGCAGGAGGACCATTTAGTGGTAATTGCACTGAATCCGGTTTCCAGTTTGCCGAGCTGCCTCTCGTTGTGACAATTACTTCCGAAGGGGGTGATCAGTTTCGTGTCAACTATAACCTCAATTCCGGTGCCTTCACGTTTGAGTTTGTCACGACAATCACAGAAGTAAATACAGGATTCATGGGTTCATCTGCTTTTGATAACACATTAAATCGTGATTTCAATCTCAGCGGTTTTCCTGCTCACGAGGAAACTAAGTACACATTTGAGATAACGGCGGGTGAAGGTAACCTAGTTGGGAATATACAGGGTAATGTATGGGTCAACGAAAGCGTGATGTTTAGCGACCGCGACTTGAAAGAGAATTTCCAACCGATCGATGATGTCAATATTCTCAACAAAATAGCCGAAATACCGATTCAATACTGGAACTATTCTGATGACAGGCAAAACATGTCTCGTCATATTGGGCCAACGGCACAGGATTTTTATG
>BQJD01000069.1 GCA_021604525.1 marine bacterium B5-7
TTAATCCACTGGTGATTCCGCCAGAACCGGTAAAATTTCCCGAAAACTATCATTTGACTGACACCCGCATGCAATCATTAAAACCAAACACAGATAAATTTAAGGGAATTCGTCCTGGCAGTCAAACATACCGGAAAAAGAAACCTTTAATCGCCTAGCTTCAACGCATTCAATTGATCGGTAAAAAAATAAAAGAAGACAGATACAGTCAGGTTTACAAGTAAAAACGCGGCATAATCGCGGCGAAAAAACGATAACAGGCTCATGATGAACTAATCGGAAAACTCTCAGCGAGAATATTTGAACTCTCGAAGCTATTGTTCTATCATGTAAATTACCTTGTCATTTATAGCTTCTGTTCCTGTACCCTTACAGCTGTAGATAACGTTACCATGATCCCGCGTCCCCGCGACTTTATTGGCTACGGCAAATCGCCGCCGCATCCCAACTGGCCGAATAACGCCCGGCTTGCCATCAATTTCGCGGTCAATATTGAAGAAGGTGCGGAGCGCAATATTCTTGAAGGTGATACGACATCAGAAAACTATCTGACCGAGCTTGCTTTAAGGCAGGCATTGAACGGAGAACGCGATTATTTTTCCGAGTCGATTTTTGAATACGGCTCTCGCTGCGGCATTTGGCGGCTGTTGCATCTGTTTGAGCAACGCAAACTGAAAGTCACGGCCTTGGCTTGCGGATTGGCATTGCAAAAAAATCCGTCATTGGCAACCCACTTGGCGGAAAAAGGACACGAAATTGCCGGTCACGGTTATCGCTGGATCGATTATCGCAACATACCGCCTGAAACTGAACGGCAGCACATCGCAAAAACCATTGAGATTATCGAATACTATACCGGCAAAAAACCTTACGGCTGGTATACCGGCAGAAAAAGCGCACAAACAAGGAATCTTCTGGTTGAAGCAGGCATTCGCTACGATTCGGAAAGTTATGCGGACGACCTTCCCTACTGGCTACAAGTTAACGAACAAATACATTTAGTGATTCCCTATACATTTGATGTGAATGATGCCAAATACTGCCTGACACCGGGTTGGATGTCCGGTGAGGATTTTCTTAACTATATGCAAAACACCGTCCGTTACCTGTACCGCGAAGGAGAAGATTTCCCAAAAATGATGACCGTCGCACTTCATGCCAGAATTAGCGGGCGTCCAGGACGCGCCGAAATTATCCACCGATTTCTGGATTTTTTACAGGATTTCCCCCAGATCTGGATTGCAACGCGCCAGCAAATCGCCCAACACTGGTACCGCTTCCACCCCCATACCGGAACAACAGATTGATGATGAATAAAGACTTTAAAATTCGCCGAATGCGGGCCGATGAACTTCAAATCGCCATCAACTGGGCCGCACAGGAAGGCTGGAATCCTGGCATTCATGATGCTGAAACCTTTTATCAGGCAGACAACAATGGTTTCTTTATTGGCGAAATCGGCAACCAGGCAGTTTCGGTCGGCAGCGCCGTCGCCTACGATGATCAGTTTGCGTTTTGCGGCTTGTATATCGTCCATCCAGAATATCGCGGCCAGGGGTACGGTATTGCATTAACCAGGGAAAGGCTGCGCTATGTGGGTCAGCGCAATGCCGGCATTGATGGTGTTGTAGAAAATATTCCGATTTATGAACGAATCGGCTACCGCCTCGCCTATCACAATATCCGTTATCGGGGTATCGCAGCTGATCCGGCATCTATAGATCGGCGCGTCGTTCCGCTATCACAATTGCCAATTGAGAATATCGAAACCTACGACAGATTTTGTTTTCCTGCCAAGCGGCATAGATTTTTATACGCCTGGATCAATCAACCTGACGCAAAAGCGCTCGGTTTAATTGAGAACGGTCAATTACAAGGTTATGCTGTACGGCGCCGCTGCATTGAGGGTCACAAAATCGGTCCTTTATTCGCCGATAATGATGCCATTGCTGACGCATTATTTCAGGCGCTGCAACAAGATATTCCCGGCGACGCGATATATCTCGACATTATGGAAACCAATCCGGTCGCACAACGGCTGGTTGACAAATACAACATGCAAGTCGTCTTTACGACCGGAAGAATGTATTTGAAAGGTCAACCCAGACTTGACGATGAGAAAATTTTTGGTATCACAACCTTTGAGCTCGGTTAGCAACTCTCCGCGCCGTCGTCTCTCATTCGGTCAGGCTTGCCAACTGCTGCGGTAGGTCCGCTGTTCTGGTGTCAGCGTGTCGATAGACACGCCCACGCCGGAAAGCTTGAGCCGTGCGACGTGTTGATCCAGTTCTTCCGGGACCTTGCTGGCAGCTGACGTCATGGAATGCCCATGCACCGCTAGATACTTTGCTGCCAGGGCCTGGAGAGCAAAGCTGGTATCCATAATCTCTGCGGGATGTCCGTCAGCGCAGGCTATATTGACCAGGTTACCTTTGCCAAGGAGATACAGCCAGCGTCCGTCAGGCATGCGGTATCCTTCCACCTGTTCGCGCAGACGGCATCTTTCCGCAGCGGCGGCCTGCAGAGACGCCACATCGATCTCATCCCAGAAATGCCCGGCATTGGCCAGCAGCGAGTTGTTTTTGAGAACGGCAAAATGGTCGGCGCGCAACGTGTGGCGAACACCGGTGGCTGTGATGATAATGTCGGCTTCCCGACAGGCCTCGGCCAAGGGCATCACACGGCACCCGTTCATCAAGGCGTCCGCTGCATTCACCGGGTCGACTTCACAGGCAATCACCTGCGCACCCAGGCCCTGCGCACGCAACCCTACCCCCTTGCCGCACCAGCCATAACCCGCAACAACCACCGTCTTTCCAGCCACCACAAGATTCGTCGAACGCATCACCCCATCCCATACCGACTGACCCGTGCCATGGACATTGTCAAAAAGGTATTTGCAGCGCGCGTCATTAATCAGCAGGACCGGAAAGGCGAGTTGTTTGGCCAAACAACGGGCTTTGGCCCGCATCACGCCACTGGTGGTTTCCTCGCAGGCGCCAAGTACATGCGGCAGCAGTTCAGCACGATCCTCATGCAGCAGTTCGACGATATCCCCGCCATCGTCAATAATGATATTCGGCTGCACGTCCAGCGCCATGCCCATCATTCCCCGCATCTCGTCAGGACTTGCCCCTTGGCGGGCGTAAACGTGCAGACCCGCTGCAGCCAGCGCTGCCACCACTTCGTCTTTGGTTGACTCGGGGTTGCTGCCGGTCACGGCAACCTGCGCCCCGGCACTGCGCAGAACCAATGCCAGGTAAGCGGTTTTCGCCTCCAGATGCACGCTGACCACGACCCGCAACCCCTGTAAAGGCTGTTCCTTGCGAAACACCGTTTCAAGCTGACTGAGTATCGGCATATGACGGCGAACCCAATCGATCCGCTGCCTGCCTTCCGCCGCACGGTCTGGTGCAGCGACGATACTCGGCCGCATGGCAATCTCTTGCAAAATCTGTCCTCCTATTCGTATCCCGGCCGGAATTGACCCGTATCTATTTTGCTTTCAGCCATGCAGTATAACCTGTCAGCCCGATTTTGTTTAAATCAACAACCTGCGCGATAACGAACAGACCGCGTGAATCACCGCGCATAGTCTGGGCGGGGAATTAGCCGTACTGGCGGCGGTGCAACGGAATACGCGACCCGCTATCCTGGCCAATGGCGTATACACCCTCGGTCAACCACGCGCGGGAAATGCCGGATTCACCGCGGCTTTTAACGGTACCTTTGGCGGACGAGCGTTTTCACTTCGTCAACAATAACGATATTGTCACCCGTGTTCCGGCCTGGATCCGCGGGTATCGCCAAGGCGGAGCCATGGTATATTTCGACACCGCCGGACAATTGCTCGACACCATTTCACTGCTGCGGAAACTGATCGACGGTATTGGAGAAATGGCGCCAGACGCTTTGAACGATCAATCCAGAGAGAAACGTATACCCGGCTGAAAAGAAAACCCGCGACGTGCAGATTCCCTGGTCCTAGACTTGCGGATTGGATCGTCAGCGCTGGCCGTTTTAAAAGCATACGACCGGAAATGCAAAAGTTAAAATAATAGGCAGCAGAACGTTCGGCGCAACCCTACTAATACTGCTGCCGGGTACGAGGTGATTGTGAAATAAGTCAGCTACGCCAATTTCCCTAAGCACCCCGCCTTTTCGCCCGGAGACTTGTCTCGCGGGACAGGACAATCGGCTGTTCAGTGGTAGCCATCCGGCTTTCCTGTGAGCTGGCGGGACAAAGCGAGGCGGAAGCCGAGATTGTTGTCCCGGTTTGCCGGCTCGTTGTTGTTGCGGTACGCAACACGGCAGTTCTGCGGATCGTTGTTCCAGCTGCCGCCGCGAATCACGCGGTTAACGCCCTACGCCAATTGACCTTGAATACGCATTAACAGCTTTTCCCTGAATATCCTGCTATCAGCGTAACGGACAAACGCCAACAACGGAAACAGCCGTCGCTGACAGGTTGCTTCGCACCAGTCACCAGACCGATAACGGTTCTCCAATTCACACATCTTTTTAATAAACCGCGTCTTGCTCCGCTGCGACAACGTAACATAATGAGGATACAGCACATAACCCAGAAATGGCAGGCCGCGCACCGATCTGTTCAACAATGCCGGCTTCAGCTCGCAGCGCAGTTTAGTGCGCACGTAATACCGAATGGCGTCCCTTGCTTGTATCAGCATCGCTTTATCATTGTGCCACAATATCATATCATCCATGTAGCGTACGTAAGCTTTAATTCTCAGCACCTCTTTGACATAATGATCGAGTCCAGAAAGATAATGGTTGGCGAAATACTGGCTGGTTAAATTCCCTATAGGCAATCCGCAACCGGATTGCACTCTGTAGCTTGCGATAATTTTTTCAAAAATCTCGAGTATCCTGTAATCCTTAAACATACGCGCCAGTTGTCCCTGTAAAACATCGTGACTAACACTGTTGAAATACTTTCGCACATCCAGTTTCAGGAACCAATCGCATTTCCTGGTAAATTTTTTCGCGCGGCCAATCGCGGCATATGTCCCCTTGCCTGTTCTACAGGCATAACTGTCATAAATCTGCACGCGCTCAAAGTAATCGTGACAAGTGTTCATTAATGCGTGGTGCAACACTTGCTCGCTAAAGGCGCTGGCGCAAATCTGGCGTTCCTTCGGATCAAAAATCTTAAAAAACCGGTAGTGCCCGACATCCACCAGGCCGGTCAGAATCTGGTTACGCAATTGAACAAGATTAGCCTGAAGGTTAACGCGATAGGCCATTACCTCTTTTGCATGACTTTTGCCTTTTCGTGCTTTCCAGAATGCCAGACGCAGATTCTCTGGTGATGCTACGAATGCTGACAAATGATTAACTCTTTTCATTCTGACTTGAACCAGGAATGAAATACCCGCCGTACTTCTCCACTTTCTTTTGACCGATTCCCTTCACTTTTTTCATTGCGGCAAGCGTCAGGTCCTCCAATTTGGCCATCTCTGCCAATTCTTCATCGGTAAACACGGCATACGCCGGAATCGCTTCTGCCTGCGCCAGTCGTTTGCGGATTTCCCGCATGCGTGAAAACCGCCTGAAACTATCATCGTCCAACACCTCCCGATAATCCACGCGCTTTTTACCGCGCTCCATGCTTTTTTCCTCGATGTATTTGATACAAAAACACCAAAAGGCATTCTGCCCACAGCTAACGAGTTGGCTTTCCACCTGCAGCACGTTTTTCGAACGGAGAAAGCGGTTCAGCTCATCATTCAACTCCTCACCGCCCAGGATAGGAATGGTATAGATTTGTATTTGCATCTTAGCCTAAAAGGTTCATGACATATTTTCTGATTCTTCGCGCCTCAACTGGAAAACAATCCAGCCCAGATGAATGCGCCGAAAACGCCATACGCTTCCTCCGCTGCGTTGGCTGCGCTGCTGCTTGCCTACTTCGCTGCGTTAGCGCATGCCGCCCGCTCACAGGAAAGCCGGTATTGACAATTCCACTGACTGGCGGGACAAAGCGAGGCGGAAGCCGAGAAAGGTGACCCGGTTCGCCGGCTCGTTGTTGCGGCGGTACGCAACACGGCAGTACCGCGGATCGTTGCTCCAGCTGCCGCCGCGAACCACGCGGGTAACGCCCTGCTCGGGACCCTGTGGATCTTGCACACGTCCTTTTTCATGACACGCCTGGTAATATTTTTTATCAAACCAGTCATTGCACCACTCCCAGACATTACCGCTCATATCGTACAATCCCAGTTCATTCGGATATTTTAGCCCCACTTCCTTGGTTTCTTTAGCGCTGTTTTTGCTATACCACCCCACCTCTTTCAGTTTGTCGCTGCCGGCATAAAGATAGCCGTCCTGCCGCCGGCGGATACCGCCACGGGCGGCGTATTCCCATTCCGCTTCGCTCGGCAAACGGTAACGTTTGTTGGTCATTCCGTTCAGTTTCGATATAAATTCCTGAACATCGCGCCATGAAACACAATCCATCGGCCGCCGACTGCCATTGAACTGCGAAGGATTATTCCCCATCACCGTCTGCCATACCTGCTGGGTGACGGGATATTTACCCAGATAAAACGAGTCAACCTTTACCGGATGTACGGGTTTCTCATCGCCATCGGCCTCCTCATCGTCACTTCCCATGTTGAAATCGCCGCCTTCAACAAGAAGCATGTCGAAGACAACATTGTTTCCGATGGTTTCGCTAATACATGGCGGATCACTCATCATTGTTGGCTTTGAAGCGGGTGATTATGACGTCTTTAACGGTGTTAAAATCATCTCGGGAAAGTAACTTATATGTGAACGCATTGATATCTGTTAGCCAATCGCAAAGCTCACCAAAATTATTGCTTATTTTTTGCGCCATGTGATAACGATTCGTCTGTGCCTTCGTCACTTTACTCATTCGCTTATTAATAAACGCCGCCCATTTTTGTTCTTCCTGTTCCCAATGTTCAAAATAGTTCTCCAATATTGCCGGATCGTCAAATTTAATTTGTTCAACACGCATCGGCAATACCCGCTGGGTAAAAAGCTGTTTATCGAGTTTATTATTGCGCGCTATTTCATAAAGTTCGTTCATGCAATAAGGCGATCTGACGTATTTATCGCTCACAAACACGACAATTAAGTCGCCCATTCCGATTTCCTGCATAAAGCTACTGATCATATCGCCATAGTGACAGTCCATTTTATCGCGCAGCACGTTAAATCCGTCATTTTTCAGCGATTGATACAATTCATCGACGATTTTTTCACGGCTCTCCCCGTACGATTCTTCATCACCCCAGGCATAGGAAAAGTAGATTTTTTTCGCCCGGGTGCTTTTCGCCGCGTCGTCGCCCGGGAAAACGCCATTCAGGAGTCTTTGCACAGCGACCATTTCATAGCTTCGCTGGCACTGCGCAAGCGGCCTATGTTCAGCCTCCATACCACGTAGCACATCATAATCGTGTTCGAACGGCTCGACATCATCATCGCAACGCGGACAACAGCAGGGAATCTTCTGGGAAACTTTTAATGCCGGAAAGGAGCGGTGATGAATACGATCGAGTTCCTGGCTGATGCCGCGAAGCAGGTACTTGCGGTCTTCGGCTTTTTTCCCGTGAATCTCAATGCGAATCCGCTTGAGACCGTCGCTGGGGTTCTCCGTTTCGATGATACACGCCCTGCAACCGTCCTTGTTCAGAAGCATGCCTTTTTCCCAGACGATTTTTCGTGCATCCACGGCTTCGATGTCTTCATGCAGACGGACAATAAGACGCCCGATAATCCCTTTGGGCATAAACGGATACTGGTAGATATAACGCAATACAGTTGGTTCCAGCTGCCAGTCGAATCCCGCAGGACGTTCTGACGGCAGAAGCTGTGGCGCAATGAAGATTTCCTGACCATTCTCGGTGGCTTTAAAACAAACTTCAAAATTGTCTTTGAGCATCAGATTGAGCAGTTTCCCCTGTTCTTCATCTGAAAATCGGCAATCCGTCCATACTTGGCGCAGCAATGCCCGGTCGAATCGGCCGGGATTATGTTGCGCGGCTTCCTCATGCCGCATGATTTCGTACACCGCATTCGCCGCCCATTGCGGATTGAGCACGATAAAATCCGCCAATGCCGGATCTTCATGAAAATGCAGAATCACGCCGAGATCATGCAATAATTGGCTTAAATCGTCGCGGCTCTGTTTGTTATTTACCCCATTCTCCTCACAAATAGCCGCAAATTCAGCAGCGTTGATGTGATTGCGATGTTCCTGGTCCCGGTAGCGATACAGTTCTGTGCGTACCTTGTTCCAGTCTATAGGTATTTTCAGCGGCAGATGATCGAGTTGATGACAAAGAATTTCCTGGATCGTGGACGTCACAACCGCGAAACGACCATCTTTTTTGGCGAAATCAACGTCACGCCGGGTCAACGCGAGTTCGGGGAAATCCTGCTTGATCGTTTGCGGATCATAGGGCGGCCGGGTAATCGCACTGCCCTTTTCATTGAGCAATACCAGCACGGGCATGGGGCGCTTCATGTCCGGTTCAGTCCCCAGCAGATTAATAATTTTAAACCAGTATGAAAAATTCGCCACTTCACGCCTGCCGTCGGCGAGCAATACATAAAACGAACGCCGCGTCAGGAAAAATTGATGCGTCATGTACTGAATGTCCTGCCCACCGAAATCCCACAGATTCACGATGAATTCTTTTTCCGGACGATCCAGATGTGTAAAACACCAACCGTCCTCTTCCGCACCTTCTTTAATGTTTATCCCAACTGTCGGATCTTGTCCCGGGTATGGTACCGGATGCTCGGGATCCTGCAGAAGATTCCAAAGCGTGGTCTTCCCGGTCCCGCCTTCGCCGACGATAAGCATCTTGATCTCATACACTTCACTCACACCTTGAACGGCGGATGCTTTTAAGAAGCGCAATACTGCCGCCCGTCCTTGTTTGATGATCTCCTGCGGCGGATTGGTGAGCGGGTTGTCGTCGAGATTCAGATCGACCAGACGGGTCAGCGAAGATGGCAGAGAAAATCCGGTAATGCGGTTATCGCTCAGATTCAGCCATTTCAGGGCTTGCATACGCTCGGCCATGGGCAAAGCGGTCAGTTGATTATCGCTGAGACTGAGCGCGTAAAGATGTTCCACATCGAATCCGCGCAGTTCGAGAATCTGCTGCCATTTTTCATTGGTAAGTTCGGTACTTGCCAGATTGAGACCGACCACTTGTTCGCCGTCCAGCTCGTACTTGCAGCATCCCTGTTTGTATCGCATGACATCGGGAAGCACATCCACGAAATCAACCACCGGTGCTTCAATAAACCTGTCACTGTCGATACCCAGGATACGGCTGATTTTTTTTATTAGATCGGTTTTCATGGCCGGGCAATCAATTGCTGAGCAGTTTCAGAAAAAAAACAGCGCGCCACCTGCCCTGGAATCACGCATTTCCGGCAACGATGACAAGATTTTTCAAATCAACGGAATGAATCGGCATACCAGCCTAAGCTAACCCTATATGGCGCATTATTTTTTGAACTGATTCCGTTCAAAGGATGCGATGTCTTCCATGGAAGTCCGCAACCACGCCT
>BQJD01000070.1 GCA_021604525.1 marine bacterium B5-7
CTCAACAGGTTGGTGATTGCAATGAAAGCGGGTACGGTGAGACTCAAAATCAGGCCAATGGAGATTATATGGCCCGGGTATTTATTCTTGATGACGATGAACAATAACAACATGCCGGAGATAGCGGCATAAAAGACGCCGGTAGGCCGTATGGCAACCAGCAGTCCAATGAGGAAACAGGCCGCCATGAAAACAATTGTCGAGTGTTTAAGGCTTAAGTGGTACAAAAACCCCGCCACTAACAAATTAGCCAGTAGCAGGTAGGTGATCGCCTCTTCATAAACGTCGAACCTCGTTATCAATAAGACGATCATGATCGGCGAGAAAAAGGCAATCACAGTGGCGAGTGTCCGTTCTGCAAGAGACAGATAGCATTCGGAGCTGCCGGGCTTGCCCACGGTCAGCATCGTTAAAAATAAAAAGACTGAAAGGAAGTAATAGAAGATGAGAACAAGGCGATCAGGGAATCCGGGTTGACCAAGGCCACGGGCAATTAATTCAAACGGCATTCTTAAAATCGGCACGCCCAGTCCCCATGGCTGTTGCGCGCCGCTGTCCGTCCACACCCAGTCATGAAGTAGCTGGCCGGGGTTATCGGCTACGGCTAATCGGCCATCGAAGAATGCGTCGGTCTGGAATCGGTAGTGGACCGCTTGTGAATAAGTACTATTGAAATCGATAGTGTGGGTGGTCGTAACGAACGCTGCCGTTATGGACAACGCCAGAACGAGATGAATTAACCCGGTCCATGGTTTAATTTTTTGTGTTCGCTTAGTTCGGTCGCTCAATATGATTCCGGGATCACGGGGTAAAAAATTTCTCAGTCAAAATAACGATGACTACGCTATAACCGCATACAGTAACTGTGTTAACCAAGCGGCACCAGTAACAAACCCGCACCGAGTGTGACCAGGGCAACTCTTAATAGCCATTTCAGAGGTCGAATCACACCGGCGGAAATCAACGCCAGCGCTATCATTACCTTGGTGAAAGCCAGCATCGCCATTGCCGGTGTTTCGATGATGTTGATCAACCCGGGATTGGCAATGATGCCGATCGGAATCAGGTACAGACCAAGGCCGAGCGCCATGGCAGTTATCGACACCTTCAGCCAGTTTTCTTCGACCATGCCGGCGGCGATGAATACGGCACCGCAAACAGGTGGAGTGATGGTCGACAACAGCGCGTACCAGAATACAAACAGGTGTGCGGTCAGGGTATCGACACCCAGTTGAATCAGTGCCGGCCCGGCGACCGATACGCAGATGACATAAGCCGCGGTTGTCGGCACTTCCATACCGAGAACCAGGCAGGCAAGCGCGGTCAACAACAGCGCCGGCCATAACAGATTGCCCGATGCGGAGAGAATCAGTGAAGTGATTTTGACCCCGAGGCCGGTCATGCCGAGCACGCCGATAACGATTCCCGCACATAAAATAATCGATGCGATCAAGGCGATCTGGCGGCCGCTGGCTATGCAGGCATCTTCGATTCTCTGGCGTGTCTCAGGCGCAGGAAATTTTAATTCGGCATTGGTAAACAGCAAAACAAAGGCGGTAAGGATGGCGATACAGGCCGCATATTGCGGCGTATAGCCAGCATGTAGCATGCGTTCCAGGAGGACCACAAATGGAATGGCGAAAAACAGCGAGGTAATCACCACAGTCCGCACCGCGGGTTGATCGACAGCGGCGAGTGCCGGTAGCTGATATCGTGAGGCGAAGCCGTTGATGCCGAACCAGACAATCACAAAGTAAAGCACCGCTGGTAACAATGCTGCCGCCATGATTCCGGTATAGGGAACGCCGGTCAGTTCCACCATCACAAAGGCGCCTGCGCCCATGAGCGGCGGCATGATTTGGCCGCCCGAGGAGGCGACCGCCTCGACTGCGCCGGCCAGTCGGCGAGGATAACCAAGCTTTGTCATGGCAGGCAGGGTGATCGCGCCAGTGGATGCGACGTTGGCCGATGCCGATCCTGATATTGAGCCGAACAATGCCGAGGAGATAACGGATACCTTGGCCGCGCCGCCGGTCAGCCGACCGGCAGCAGCGGTTGCAAGATTCATGAAACCTTGTCCAGCCTCACCAGCATTCAGCACTGCGCCGAAGATAACAAATATAGATACCACACTAACTGAAACGGCTGTCAACGTGCCCCACAAGCCACCTTCTGAAATGGTCAAGGTGCCCAGATAGCTGCCCATGGGCAGCCCTGGAAGACCAAACTCGCCGGGCAGGTATTGCCCGAAGGCGCCATAGATGAGTGTGATCGTCGCCACTGCGGGCAATGGCCAGCCGATGGCGCGTCGGGCCATGTAAAGCGTGGTAGCGAGCAGTACAACAGCGATGACGATTTGAAAATTACCGTCAAGAAAGCCGTACTGATCCCCAAGCGCTTCGTGATTGAATGCGATGTACAAGCAGGCGCCGATTCCTGCAAAGACCCATGCCAGATTCAGCGGGTTAACCGGCGCGTCATCTGCGCGATAAAGAAATATCCAGGGTATGACAAGCGCCATGTGCAGCGGCCGACTCACCAGGTTGGGAACCAGGCCGCTGAACACCAGGCCGATGTGAAAGATAATAGAGGCCGCGCCGAAGACGATCCACATCGAACGAGGCAGACGCACTTTATATATCCTTAGATTGAATAACTGTTAAACAGACCAGCGCAACCGCAACCCCGATCACTCATTGCCAAGAGCGTATCAGGATCGAAGTCGCACTTTTGATCGATCAGTCGCTCGAAGGCACACTCATGCCGGCTTCCTGGTAATAACGCAGGGCACCCGGATGAATCTTGCCGACAATGTTGCTGAGCATGTCTTCAGAGACACCATTCCACCATGGCGCATCGGCACCCATGGTTTGCTTCTGTGTCCAGTACGTACGGGTTAACTCGTAAGCGGTATCGTCGTCCATGGCAGTCGTGGTGTAGGCGACGACCGGCAGTGAGGTGGTAACCACATCGGTATCGACGCCCGCGTAGGTGCCGGCAGGTATTACCAGGCGGGTGCGCTTGGTCATGGCAACCTGTTCGTCATCCAGTGACAGCAGTTTCACGCCGGTGCCGGCGGCCGCCTCGATCACGTTAGGCGCCGGGTAAGAGCCGGCGGTTACAAAACCGTCGATCTGCTTGTTCTTGAGTGCCGGTACAGCATTGTTGAGTTCCACATCGGCGAGTTTAACCTTGCCTTCAAGGCCAAAAAGGTTGAGGTATTTCTCGCCTTCCTTGGCGCCGAACGAACCCTTGCCGATCAGCAAAGTCTTGCCTTCGAGGTCGGCAAACTTTTCAATGCCGCTATCGTCACGCACCACGAAATGCATGGTTAACGATGGAATCGGAAACAAGGCGCGGATCTCGTCGAACTTTGGGTTGCCCTTGCCTTCGAACATGGCCTTGCCCTTCTGGGCAAGCCCGACCAGCGCAGGCGGTGTGGTGAACACGTAGTTGCCTGGACGAACCGCCGCTTCCATGACATTTTGCACGGAGCCCTGGCTTTCCTCGACAGTGACGATGATGTCGCCGTTCGTACCTTTCTTCATGGCTTCCGCAATCTGCACGGCCATCTGGTAATACGAAGACGACGTTTTGGCGCTCTTGTAAGTGACCCGGGTTTCGCCGGCTGCGATGCCGGTCGTCAGGGCGAGCGCGGTCGCGGCAAGGGTTAGCGTGCGTAATAGCTTCATGGTGTCCTCCGACAGACTATTGGGTAAGAAAGGGTTTTATAAAAATCGATTGGTGCCGAGATTTACATCATCGGCCCGTGGCCAGCAGCGAATTCTAGCAGGACACGATCATCCATGGTCGCATTGTAAATTTGTTCGATAAGCAATTCGTCCGGCTTAGATCAGAAATCGTGCCACCAGCAAACGGGTTGCGATGGCTCCGGCGATGAGAAAGATGGCGACACCAATCCATCCGGCGCGTTGCAGGCGTTTAGCTAATTGGGGTTCCGTGTGATTTGAGATCAGTAACGGGAATCGACGGTCCGGTGGCCGCGATAATGTATGGATAAGGGCGTTGATGTTGGTAGCGGTCTGGTCACGGGAGGTGTTGTCGTCAACCGAATCTTCTTCAGTACCGGGAATCGGATTGTCGATGGGCAATGGACGCGCTACCTGGTTCACGGTCCTGAAATAACCCAGCGCATAGATGTTGTCCCCGTCGTTTAATAAAGATTCCGTATGGCGATAGCTGCCGCTTTGCCACGAACGTGAATCGCTGGCATGCACCCTAGCGCCCTTGGGATAGATTGCACAGCGCCCGGTGTCATCGTCACACTGAAATGGTTGTTCGCTTTTACCGGAACGGGTGACTGACCAGCGGTTTCTGGAGCGACGCTCAACCCGGTAGGAATACCATACACAAGGGCGACCGGATAACGGCGCACTCAGCAGGCCACCTGGCCAGGGTACGATCGTTCCATGAAGTTCGACATAACCCTGGTGAGCGGATCGAATTCGCGAGGTCGGCATGTCTTCAACCCGACGCGCCAGCCGAATACGCGATAAACCGGAGTAAAGTGCATACGCTGCCGCTACCAGGGCCAGGGTGGTTGCTGCCCAGAAATCCGCTAACTCCTCCTCGCGGATCGAGGCCACATCGAGCAAGTCCATAGCGCTACTACTCTGACGCGATGGCTTACAGGCAATAGCCTTATTCGAACAGTTCCTTGATATTTACATCGGCAATTTCCGCCTCATCAAACGTCAACAGTTCGGCCGACTTGAAGCCGAATTGACGCGCGATGATGACATCGGGAAATTGCTCGATTCGAACATTATTGTTGTTAACGCTTTCGTTGTAGAACTCGCGCCGATCGGCGATGGAATCTTCAAGCAAGCTGATGCGTGATTGTAGTTGCTGGAACGAAGCATCCGCCTTTAAATCAGGATACGCCTCGGCAACGGCGAACAAGCCACCCAGCCCAGCGCGAAGCGCGCCTTCGGCAATACCAAGCGCTGCGACATCACCCGCCTGGCGTGCCTTGGAAACCGCCGCGCGCGCCTCGACCACGCGTTCCAGGGTTTCGCGCTCGTGCTGCATGTAACGTTTGCAGGTTTCAACCAGCTTCGGCAATTCATCATGCCGTTGCTTCAGCAACACATCGATGTTGGACCAGGCCTGATCGACGTTGTGCTTGAGTCGCACCAGCGCGTTGTAGATGGCAATGCCGTAAAGAACAAGAACCACGGCAAGACCGATAATGACGAATATGACAATTTCCATAATTTCCTGCGACCCCTATGGCTTTAACACGGCAACAACAGATTTCCGGTTACGAATTGTACGATGGTATGGAGTTTAGCTTGAGAATGAAGTTTCGGCAGAATTCATGCCAGCCCCTGGAATTTTTGCCCTCGGAGGAAGTTGGTTTCGGGCAGTGACTGTATCAGGACAGTGTAAGCGCCTTAAGTCATGTCGATCCGGCTGATTGTGGCACCAGTGAGCGTCCAATAGTGCCCGGGGTTTGCACATCAATACAAAATGGAGCGGCTGGTAATGCAAACCAGCGTGGATCATTGAGTAGGGTAAAGCTATAAAAGTGATGAAGATAGCTGCTGACTAACCATGTCTGGCCAGTTCGTCTTCCATCGTTTCATAGTTGCCCAAGTGTGCCCGCATCAGGCTTTTCCAGAGGCGACCGTGATTGGGAACCGAGAAGTGCAGCAACTCATGCACAATGACGTAATCCCATAGCGTCTCATCCAGGTTGAGCAGTTCGACATTAAAATTCAGATGTCCATTGGTTGAGCAGGAGGCCCACTTGTTACGCATCGGGCGTATGCCCAACCATACGACATTCACATCCAGTTTCTCTGCCCAATTACGCACACGTGTTTTGAAACTGTGTTTTCGGTCCAAAAAATTCATCTCTTCAGATTCGGTTCGCCTTTTCCAGCAATGTAAACAGCGCGTCGACCAGCGAAGCCACTTGATCCAGATCGTCAATTTCACTATAGATGGAAAACGTGACCTTCTGACGCAACTCACGCAGGTCACCATCACTCTGTTTCCAGTTGGAGTGCTCGACGAATGCGGACCTGATCTTTCGACTGATGTCCTCGGGATGATCTATCCCTGAATCAAGCATCGTTCGATAGACAAAATAAGTCAGTCCATCGAAACCTTTTTCGGCCTGTTCTTTTTTGCGAACTTCATTCGATTCCACCTCCTTGAGCAGCGTCGCCAACGCTTCGACAGTGCTGATCTGACGGTTTTCGAAACTTTCCTGCACTGCACGAGCTCGTTCAGCCATGGCAATCAGGAATGGGTCATCACTTTCATCTTCCGCTTTTCTTTCGATACTCTTTATCAGGTTGATGACCTTGGTGCCATCGCCCTCGCTTCGTTGCTTGATCAACTCCACCGTATCGGCGTCTATTCGCATCAGTTCACCGACCGTGCCGAACCCGTAGGTGCCGATCTGTTCCTGCACCAGTTTGTTGGTCTTGCGTTGGAACTCGCGATCAACATGGGCCTGTTTTGTGTAGGCTTTTCGTACTACATCGTATATGGATGAAAGGTTCGTATAGTCCTCGATAAATGGTCTCAAAAATGCATCCGGGGAGATGATCTCGTAGAGCATCTCGATCTCCTTATACTCTTTGAAAAACGCCTTGCGTCGTTCGGGATCGCGGAAGTGTTCGATGAGATTATCGACGTCCTTGTCGTTAAAGTTGTGTTCGATAAGGTTGAGATAGGTCGGGGCATTCGAATCCATCTCGTTCTTGAAAAGAACCTTGAGCAGTTCAAGATCCTTGACGATGGCGTTGATCTCGTCGCTGTCGAAGGCGAGGGCCTTTTCGAGCTTGTCGAAGATGCCGACGAAGTCGAGGACAAAGCCGTGGGGTTTCACCATCTCCTGCGCCTCGTTCTCGTAGGGGCGGTTCACCCGGGCGATGGCCTGCAGCAGGGTGTGGTCGCGCATCGGCTTGTCGAGATACATGGCATAGAGCACAGGCGCGTCGAAGCCGGTGAGCAGTTTCTCGGTGACGATGAGGATCTTCGGCTGCTGGTCGAGCTTGCCGAAGCTCTTGCGGATCTGCCGCTCCTTCTTCGGGTCGAGGTGAAATTTCTTGAGCAGGGCGGAGTCGTTGTTGCTGCCGGTGTAGACGACCTCGGAATAATCGGGCGGCAGGAACTGATCGAGGGCGTGCTTGTAATGGGCGCAGGCTTCGCGATCCACGCCGACGAGGAAGGCCTTGTAGCCGAGCGGCTCGACGTTCTCGCGGTAGTGCTTGGCGACGAACTCCGCCACCTTCTGGATGCGCTCCTTGCCCTTGAGGAAGTTTTTCAGGTTCACCGCCCGCTCAAGGATCTTGTTCAGCTCCTCGATGTCGGCCACGCCCTCGGCTTCGGCGAGGGAGAGGAACTCCGCGTCCAGCGTCTCGTCCGGGACGAGCATTTCATTGGGGGCGAGCTGGTAGTAGAGGGGCAGCGTGGTGCCGTCCTCGATGCTGTCCGCGATGGAATACTTGTGCAGGTAGCCCTGATCGTCCTCACAGCCGAAGGTCTTGAAAGTGCCCTTGCCGTAAACGGTCTTGTCCACCGGGGTACCGGTGAAGCCAAGGAAGGTCGCGTTCGGCAGCCCGGCCATGAGGAAGTTGCCGAGGTCGCCGCCGGTGGTGCGGTGGGCTTCGTCGATGAGGACGTAGATGTTCGAGCGCGTGTTGAGATTCGCCGGCATGTCGCGGAACTTGTGGATCATCGTTACGATGATGCCCCGGTAGTCGTCCTTCAGCAGCTGGTTGAGCCGGGCGATACTGCCGGCGTGCTCCAGGTTGCCGAGGCCGAGCGCGGCAAGGTTCTTACGCATCTGGTCTTCCAGCTCGTTGCGGTCAATCATCAGCAGGATGGTCGGCTTGTCGGCTTGAGGCGACCGGAAGAGCCGCTCCGCCGCCTTGATCATGGTGAATGTCTTGCCGCTGCCCTGGGTGTGCCAGACGAGGCCGCGGGTGCGCTTGGGATCAAGAGCGCGGCTGACGGTTGCCTCCACCGCACCGGTCTGGTGCTGGCGCAGGATGTATTTGTTCAGCTCCTCCTCCTTCTCGGCAAAGACGATGTAGTCCTTCAGGAAGGCGAGCACCTGCCCGATGGCGCAAAAGCTCTTCACCTTGGCCTCCAGCTTGCCAACCTCCTCGTCCTTCCAGTTGAAGATGTTCCGCCGCACCGTATTCCAGCTCACACCGTAGGAAAAGCCGATGGCGTCGGTGGCGGTGAATAGCTGCTGCGATACGAACAACTCGGGCGTCTCGCGGTGGTAACGGCGGATCTGGTCCACCCCCAGGGCGATCGCCTCGTCCTTGTTGGCGTTCTTGCACTCAATCACCAGTACAGGGATGCCGTTGATAAGAAAGACGACATCCTCCCGCGTGCCGTAGTGGCCGTTGTGAAAGGCCCACTCCTCGGTGACTTCGTAAACGTTGCGCGCCGGATCGTCGTAATCGATCAGGATCAGGTCGCGCTCGCGCTTCGCATCAACATCGAAGAACTTGCCCCGGTTGCGCAGGTGCTCGACGAATTCGCGGTTGCCGTAGATGTCGGTGTGGAGATGGCGGAACTGCCCCAGCAAGGCGCCTTCGGCCTCGACGTAGCGCGGGTTGAATTGGCGCACCTTGGCGTCGAGCAGGTCGTCGAAGAAGAGCGAACGGTTTTTGGTGCGGTCGGCTGGCGGCACGTCCGGATCAAACCCGCGCCGCTGCTCGGCTTCCTCGCGGGACACAATCGTCCAACCGATGGCCTCGGCGTATGCGAGGATCCTGGCCTGGACGGTTTTGTGTTCCCCGGGAGCTGGCATCGACTATCTCCACTCCTCCTGCCACCGCCGGAACCCCATCGGTCGGATCCGATAACGCGCGATATTGCCCTCATGTAAACTCATCAATTCCGTTTCCACGACCTCTACAAATCGCATCCGTTGACCTTCATCAAGGGACTCGTGGGCGATTTTTCGAATATGTGCGGTGGCGCGTCTTTTGTCCATGGCATCTGTCACGATGGCCGATATGGTTTCCACAATCAATTTGCGATGGCGCAAACGGAATGGATCCGGTTCCCCCAGGGAATCTCTAACAGCTGCGTACCGC
>BQJD01000071.1 GCA_021604525.1 marine bacterium B5-7
GGGAGGTTCGGGTGGCGGGACGCGTTCGCCGACGGATGAGGTGATAGAGAGTGCATTGCGCTATCGGGCGCAGGCACCGTTGATTGACGAGATGATGAAGGAAATCGGCATTCCCAATTCCAATGTCTCAAAAATGGGCGATATATTCAGGGCCGCCAAGGACGCTAAGAGTCTGGCTGCCGACTCCAAACCTTCTGGTGACACGGACGACGGCTGATGGTTGAGGTGTATACATCATCAGTGATCAATGCGAGCGCTGATCGAATCTGGGCAGTAGTGCGTGACTTCAATGCCTTGCCCGCCTGGCATCCGGCGATAGCCGAGAGCCGCATCGAAGGCGGTGCGCCACCTGACCAGGTCGGCTGTGTGCGTGCATTCAGACTGAAAGATGGCGGCAGCCTTCGTGAGCAGCTACTGGCATTATCGGATTATGACTACAGTTGCACGTACTCGATCCTGGAAAGCCCGATGGGTGTTGAGAACTACATTGCTACACTGAAGCTCACCCCGATAACAGACGGTAATCGTACATTCGCCGAATGGTCAGCCGAGTTTGAGTGCGCTGCCGGTCGTGAAAATGAACTGATTGACTCGATCGGGCGTGGCGTATTCCAGGGCGGCTTCGACGCGCTTAACGAACGTTTTCACAACTAACATGGTGACCGTCGCCCGCAGCACGGTTATTGACGCACCGATAGATGCAGTGTGGCGGATGCTGCGGGATTTTAATGGCCATGATCGCTGGCATCCGGCAGTTAAGCAAAGTCATCTCGAGTCTGGTAAGCGCACCGATCAGGTGGGCGCTATCCGTGCTTTTGTACTGGCCAGTGGCGAACACCTTCGTGAACAGTTGTTATCGTTATCTGATCGAAGAAAACAATTTCGATATGCAATCGTTACAAGTGATGTACCGCTATACGATTATGTTGCGGAGGTATTTTTAAAACCGGTAACCGACGGCAACAGAACGTTCTGGTCGTGGAAGTCGAGTTTTAAAACACCACGCGGACGCGAGCAGGAACTTTCTGAACTGGTTGCAAACGGTGTCTACGCGGCAGGTTTTGAAGCAATACGGCAACGCCTTGAATCCAATGCATCATCAAGCAAAGATGCTAATCGGCAAGTACCCCAAATTGATTCAGACCGATATACAAGCGAACGTACTCGCGTTATAACGTCTTCGTTACAAGGCGCCGGATCAGTAGCCAGCTCAACGTCAGCAGCCATGCCCGGACGTGCCATCATGATAGATCGTTATGGAGATGCGGATGTCATGAAAGCTGTTGATGTCAGTGCGCCCAAGCCGGGTCTTGGGGAAGTGCGAATCAGGCAGACAGTCATCGGTGTCAACTTCATTGATATCTATTGTCGCAGCGGCTATTTCAAACTGATAATACCGCCTGGCGTACCGGGAATGGAAGCAGCCGGAGAAGTAGTGGATGTAGGTGCCGATGTTCGACATATAGCTAAAGGACAACGCGTTGCCTATGCCTGTGCGCCGGTTGGTGCCTATACCAGCATACGTACCATGGATGCATCGCTGGTCATCGCATTACCAGATGATATCAGCGACGAGATTGCTGCAGCCGCATTGTTGAAAGGCATGAGTGCCGAATTTCTTTTGCATCGTGTACACCCGTTGCAACGTGGTGAGACGGTATTGATATTTGCGCCAGTCGGTGGTGTCGGTTCGCTGCTTTGCCAATGGGCGCATCATCTCGGCGCAACGGTTATCGGTGCAACATCGAGTCAGAAAAAAGCCCGCATTGCCCGCACCAACGGTGCCGATTATGTGTTGCTGCCTGGTGCGATCAGCCTTGAGGACCAAATTCTGCAATTAACTGATGGTCGCGGTGTTGATGTTATCTATGATGCAGTAGGGCGAGATACGTTTGCGCACTCGCTTGCTGCACTGGCACCGACCGGGCACCTGGTCAGTTTCGGGCAGGCATCCGGCGACATCGGCAGTTGGGATATCGGATCACTGGCTTCATCTTCGGTAACTCTATCGCGACCCAATTTCACGCACTATACGGATACACCTGAGAAAGTCAGCTCAATTTGCGAGAGATTGTTTGATGCCATCCGAAATCAAATTTTACGGGTCGACATTGGCGAGCGTTTTGCACTCGAACAAGCGGCAAGCGCCCATCGCGCGCTGGAAAGTCGTGCGACAACGGGATCGACAATTCTTATTGCATCGTAGACTTTACTGAAATCAGGCCAGCTTGATAATCGGGATGAAGACATGATTATAAATAGCATTTATACATGGGGTTTTGAGGACGACGCTCTGATGAGCGGTTCTTCAAGGAGCTGATTCTCTTGCCACGGGATAGCACTCTTACAAAACGCTTCTTGAAAGAAATCAAGATGCGCGATCTCCGCATTACCCTGGCGGTTGCCGACAATGGCGGTATTCTCAAGGCAGCGGAGAGTTTGAACATCACCCAGCCCACCGTTACCCGCTGCGTCCATGACCTCGAATCACGCCTCGGAGTCAGCCTTTTTCATCGCACATCCCGTGGTGTGACATTAACGCCTTACGGTGAAACTTTTGTACAACGAGGTCGTCAGATCGTAGCCGATGTAGGGATGTTGGGCGCTGAGATCGATGCCATGGCTCACGGTACCAAGGGTCAGGTACATGTCGGCGTGATGCCAGCGGCGATCAATACCATTGTGCCCCAGGCACTACTCGAATTGCAGCGGTCCTATCCTGATATCAGCGTGTTGGTTCAGGAGGGTTCCGAAGTCGACTTGCTGAGCGGGTTGCGTAAAAGAAGTATTGATATGGCGATCGGACGTTTGCCATCTGAGCGAGATAATCTCGATGTGTGCAATGAAGTTCTGCTCAATGATCCACTATGTTTCGTGGTTCGGTTGGACCATCCCATGTTATCCGAAAAAAGGCCAACAGTGGCACAGTCGGTTCTGTATCCCTGGATCTTTCCTGAAAGAAATTCACTTGTTCATCGCGCTCTTGAGTCGGCATTTCGAACCAGCGGGCATGAACTCCCCAAGGTCGCAATTTATTCGACCTCTATCACATGTATAGCCAGGGTGGTGGCTGAGAGCGACTATATCGGTCCACTTCCCTTATCGATGTTCAGATATGGCGCACGTCCAACAAGTTTTACTCAGTTGAACATCGACCTTCCTTCAACGATATCGCCCATCGGCATTACCAAACTTCGGGACAGGGAAACGTTGCCGAGCGCCCGTCGGCTGGAAGATGCATTGCGCAGTGTTTGTTTGGAAAAATTCAATGAATGATATGCCATAAAAGTATTACTTGATCCGAAAAAAGTATTATTCCGGGTATATATAATCCGTAAGAATGAATTTGTTTCCTTTTGACTGAGCCTTTGGTCGGCATGAGTTAACGATTCGATTCAAAGGCTGGAAGTCGGGAATAAACAGGACAGGAGCGACGCATAAAGATCACGCAACATGATGTGTCGATAAAGCGCGATTTCTGTTCGTGTCTATAAAACTACCGGGTCACCACTCGTAACGGTGTCATGGTATGGAAGGAGAGTGATGAATATGAAGAAGGTCGAGCAATCGAGTAATACGTTTACCCGACGTAATTTTAATAAGGCGCTAGGCTCCATCGCGCTTTTAGGGTCGCTGGTAGCAATACCTGCTTATGCAGTAGAGAAGTCCGACATCTCCATTGGTATCGGGCCGGATTGGGGAACAGCAGGTCACGCAGTGATCGCGTTGAAAAAAGGTTACTTCGAAGAAGAAGGTCTGAATGTTGAGTTAAAGAAATTCTCCGCAGGCCTGGTACAGGTAGAGGCACTTGCTTCAAGAGATCTGGATTTTGCAGTTCCAGCTCAAGCACCCGTATTTTCACTACGAAGCGCGGGCGTACCAATATTGTTTTTGTCTAATGCTGCAATATGGGGTGAGGCACTGTCGCTGGTTGTGCGGCCCGAGTCGAATATCAAGAAGCCTTCCGATTTGATTGGCAAAAAAATTGGTGTATTCAAAGGGTCCGGCGCCGAATTGATGTATCGCAAGATACTGGAGCTTTACGATATAGACCCCAAGCAAGTCGATGCTGTAGGGCTTAAACCACCCGAGCAGTTGTCGAGCATGATCGCGGGTCTTGTGGACGGGATTGTTGTATGGGAGCCGTGGGTGCAACAAGCCGTAGACAAGGCAAACGGCATCAAGGTCCATACCGGTGGCACCAGTTATTTTGAAGGCTATGAAGGTAAGAAGGCCGTGGTTGACTGGACACGCACAGTACTGGTTACACTTGAACCAACTGTAAAAAAATATCCTGAAACTGTGGATGCCGTTTTAAGGGCATTCTCCAGGTCACAGGATTTTCTGACCGATCCAGCCAACGACGAAGAGGCGATTGCTCTGTTTTCCGAGTTCCAGGGGCAGGAGCCTGAGCTTAACCGCAAGCTGAAGCCATCATTCGAATTCTCGATGAATCTTGATGAAGGCTTTCTTGATGGTATGAATCAGCCGCTCGATTTCCTTGAGCAGATCGGCCGTATCAAGAAACGAGTTGATGTCCTTGACTACACGTACACGGATCCGCTTGCGAAGGCTCGTCCGGATGCAGTCAGCATCAAGTCAAACTATAAGCCTTGAGGGATTGCTGAAAATAACTCTGGACCGGGAGAAGGTTATGGATGTTCGTACGGACAAGATCAGTATCGATGCGGTATCTAAACAATTCATCGCAGCCAGCGGACATAAGGTGGAAGCACTCAGGGATGTGAGCCTTTCCATTGGCGAAAATGAATTCGTATGCGTTGTCGGCAGATCGGGATGCGGTAAGTCGACATTACTGAACATGGTCGCCGGATTCCTCAAGCCTTCTTCCGGTTCTATCCTGGTTGATGGTAAACAGATCGAAGGTCCCGGTAAGGGCAAGGGTGTTGTCTTCCAGAATCTGGCCTTGTTTCCGTGGCTGACCGCACGCAAGAATATTGAATTCGGCTGTAAGCAAAAGGGGATGAGTGAATCGGAACGCAACCAACTGTCAACAGAGTTGATCGACCTGGTGCATCTCAACGGATTTGAGGACAAATATCCCTTTGAATTATCCGGTGGCATGCAACAACGGGTCGCCATTGCCAGAGCGTTGGCAATCGACCCGATAATCCTGCTGATGGATGAACCGTTTGGTGCGCTCGACGAGCAAACCCGCATGGTCATGCAGACTGAGTTACTGCAGATATGGTCATCAAGGAAGAAGACAGTTGTTTTTATAACGCACTCGGTCTCCGAGTCCATCGTTCTGGCCGATCGGATCATTGTACTCGGTACTAATCCAGGTCATCTAAAACGTGAATTCAAGGTGACTTTAGAAAGACCTCGCGATCGACTTTCTGTTGACTTCGTGAAACTCGAAGCCGAGGTGCAAGATGCCCTTGACTAACCAGAACATAGAAGAGCCGGTGAGCGAGTCAGGCGCTGCGGATGTCGTCTCGAAAAGTTTTTTAAATACTCACCAGTGGCTACAACCCGTTATCGTATTTGCAATCCTTCTGGGTGTCTGGGAAATATTGTCACGTGTGGGCATGCTTGATCCGTTTTTTATGCCTCCTCCGTCAACCTTGGCACAAACACTGGTGGAACTTATTACGGAAGGTTTCCCTGAAAACATTCTCCTGCATACTCATATTCTGGTTACGTTAAAGCGTTCCATTATTGGATATCTAATCGCAGTTGCGCTGGCTATACCGATCGGAATTTTAATAGGTTATTTTCAGGTACTCGATATTGCCACCCAACCGTTCGTCACATTCGGTCGGTCCACAGCACCAATCAGTATCCTGCCGTTGTTCATTGCAGTGTTTGATATCGGTGAAGTCTCAAAAATCGCCCTGATCACATTCGCCTGCTTCTGGGCTACAGTGACCAATACGATTGCCGGCGTAAAGTTCGTCGATCCAATTTTGTTACGTGCGGCGCAGAGTATGGATACCTCTCGAATAAGAACGTTTGTCGAGGTCATACTGCCGGCAGCAACGCCTCGAATATTTGCAGGTCTCAAGGTGAGCCTGGCTATTGCATTCATGGTGATCGTCGCAGCGGAAATGATCGCTACAGTTTTCGGATTAGGTGCATTGATTAACGAAGCCAGAACCTGGTTTCGAACGGATATCACCATGGTCGGTATGTTCGTCATCGGAGTCATTGGTTATGTGGCATCGATTGGACTCGACCGACTGGAACACCGACTGATTCCCTGGAGCCAGGCTTCAAGGAGTAGCGAATGAACGACACATCAAAATCCAGGGATTATTTAATTTCCATCTCTGCTGTCATCCTGTTTCTGGTAGTGTGGCAGCTAGCTGCAACGGCAGGTGTTATCAACCGCAATATTCTTGCGAGTCCCTTCGACCTTGCGATTTTAGGTGCTCAACAAGTAGTCGATGGCACGATCTTTCGACATACACTGGTCAGTCTTTCTCGAGTGATATCCGGATTTACGATTGGTGCGGTATTAGCAATCATACTTGGTCTGGCAATGGGTAACTCGGAACGATTTCGTATCATTATCAATCCGATTGTCGAAGTGCTTCGGCCGATACCGCCACTGGCCTGGATACCACTGGCTATTATCTGGTTTGGAATCGGCGAGACATCGAAAATATTCCTGATCGCGTTGACGTCATTCTTTCCAATTGTTGTCAACACCTTCAAAGGTGTGACAGGGCTTGATCGGACCTTGCTGCGAGCCGCGCGTTCCTTTGATGTAACGCCTCGTAAAATGTTGTGGCAGGTGGCTTTGCCGGCTGCCATGCCGGACATCAGCACCGGACTGCGTGTTGGCTGGAGTCTCGCTCTTGCCGTGTTGGTCGCGGCCGAGATGATTGCCGCAAAATCCGGTCTTGGATTCCTGATTACCGAAGCGATGAATCTGGGCCGGTTTGACATGGTGGTATTCGGGATCGTTGTCATCGGTATCGTCAGTGTGGCAACAGATGCATTACTGCGGGCGTTCATCGGACGCTATCTGTTGTTCTGGCATCGTGGGCTAGATTCAGCGGGCGGATAATAATGATCGACCCCGGCAATCGGAACGCCCATCCTAATTTCATTTTGTTTTGCACGGATCAGCAACGCGCAGACTTTCTCGGTTGTACCGGGCATCCCGTTCTTAAAACACCGAATATAGATTCCATATCTGCTGGCGGTGTCAGATTCGATCGCTGTTATGTTTCATCGCCGCAGTGCATGCCGAATCGTTCGACCATGATGACAGGCCGTACTCCTTCTGCACATGGCGTAAGAACCAATGGCATTCCGTTGTCCTTGCAGGCGAACACATTCGTGGATCTGTTGCGCTATGAAGGTTACCGAACGGCCCTGATCGGTAAAAGTCACCTGCAAAATATGCTGGATGCAGAGCCTTATCGCATACCTGAATCGGTTGTCGAGCGTAATCGTAAAGGTGTAAGTGAATTTGCCGATGCATGGAAACCCATAGCGCAGGACAACTATGATCAGGAAGGGATGAGTACGTGGAGGGGCTATGGATATGTTCCATACAGGCGCAACTACTACGGTTTTGAATATGTTGATTTATGCACCCTGCATGGTGACACCGCCGGTGGTGATTATTATCGATGGTTGAAAAGGCAGCGTTATGATGCCGATGAACTACGTGGTCGGGATAACGCATTACCACACGACTATATTTGTCCGCAGGCATGGCGCACAGCAGTACCCGAAGAACTTTATCCAACCCGATATATTCAACAGCGGGCAGTAGAATGGCTTAAGTCCAGCGATACTCGCAGGAACGAAAAACCGTTTTTCCTGATGGTGTCATTTCCAGATCCTCATCATCCTTTCACGCCGCCTGGGCGTTACTGGGATATGTATAGGCCAGAGGACATGGCAGTGCCAGCATCTCTCGAGGCGAATGCAACACCGACTCCTTTCTTGAAACATACCCGTGAATATTCCCGCGGGGTTGGCGCTAACGAATATCACGCCATGTCGGTCAATCGTCGCGAAGCACAGGAGGCAAACGCGCTAACCTGTGGAATGATTGCAATGATCGATGATGCAGTGGGTGAAGTACTGAAGGCGCTCGCGGATTCGGGTTTGTCGGATAGCACGGTTCTTGCCTTCACCAGCGATCACGGCGATCTGATGGGCGATCATGGATTAATACTCAAGGGGCCATTCCATTATCAGGGACTGATTCGGGTACCCTTGTTATGGTCGGATCCTTATGCGGATACTGACCAGGTAAACGCCTGCCAGAATCTGGTTGGAACGATGGACATCGCGCCGACAATTCTCGAACGTACCGGTATAACGCCGTTCCATGGAATGAATGGTCGCAGTCTGCTTGGACTGATGCAAGAAGAAACACCACCCTGGCGTTCACATGTCATCGTCGAGGAAGAGCAACATGATGGTGTACTCGGACACGATGGTCCGCTTCGGCTTCGCACCCTGGTGACCGACCGCTTTCGCATGACCATCTATGCCGATCAGAAATGGGGAGAGCTCTATGATCTGCATGATGACCCGAACGAGTTGCAAAACCTGTGGGACGATCCAGGCGCTTCGGCTCTCCGTGCAGACATGATGTACGAGCTTGCCTTCGAGCAGATTCGAATGACTGATCTGAGTCCGTATCCGGTACGACTCGGCTAATCGATTTATAAGGGGAAAACCATGACATCCGGATTATTGGGGACAATGATATTGTGGTTATTGTTAGCGGTCGTAGTGGTCGTGGTGGTGGTTTATTTACTGCACTGGTTGTATCACCGGTCGACGAAGGAAGTGGCGTTTGTGCGCACGGGCATG
>BQJD01000072.1 GCA_021604525.1 marine bacterium B5-7
AGTTCGCCTGTTTGCCATGCTAAGAGGAGCGCCATTCGCTCGTAGATTTCACCGATTTTCTTGCCAACCGCATCGTCGATTGGCGAACCATCCCCGAAATAGGCATTCCGAGAAAGTCGTCCCATCCCCCAACAAAGGGACGTAATTGGAAACCCATGGAACAAGATGCCGGCAGGTTATTACAAATGTGCCATCAAGCATGGCTTGGCCCGGGTATGATACCCCTCACGATGTTGTTGAGATCCGCATAGCCGCTTTTGGTTGAGAGACAGCCGAATCCTTTGCACGTAGATCTCCTGTGCCATACGTCTTCCTATACGGTAACGGATTGAAAAGTGGCCTGGCTGATCATGTCTCCCATCGCGACGAGGATCTTGCGGGGGCCGGCAAAGGGATCGCGGGCATGTGCCACAAGCATATTGTCCAGCATGAGAAGATCGCCTTCCTGCCAACGAAACCGCACCGCCGTCCGTTCATACAGCTCACCAATATCCGCGACAATCGCATCGTCGATGGGAGAGCCGTCACCATAGTAGACATTGCGCGGAATCGACTCCATTCCGAGCATTGATACCAGCGACTCTCGCACCGCCGGTTCCAGACAAGACACATGATGAAGTTGGATCTGATTGAAGAACACCCACTCGCCTGTTTTGGGATGTTCGATCACCGCCGGGCAGACCTGTCTGGTGCGCAACGAGTCGTTCTCCATCCACAGACATTCCATACCGTTCCGGGCACACATTTCTTCGACGACAGATTGGTCGGAAGTTCGAAAGAAATCCTGCCAACTGACATCGACCCCGGGAGTAAAATTTCGCACATACATGAGCTGTTTCGACTGGAGCCGGTCGCGGAGTTCAGGACAAAGACTCTGATACATGGTTCGACAATCGACAATCGGAGTCTCACCTCCTTCAGGGGCGGCCTGCATACAAAAAAAGAATTGCTTTTGGGGCCAGCGATGCATGTGCGAGCTTTCATTGTGAAAGAGAATCGCCTTATCCGGAGGGTACGGAGTGGACCCATAGACGTGACGCCCGCTTTTCTCACGAGGCAAATCCCCATACTCACCGAATAGGTCAGGGCAGACAGCCTGCGCGGCCGCCTCGAAGTCGGCAACCGTTCGCGTCGAAAATCCCCTGAAGAGCAGTGCCCCATGCTTCAATAAGTCGCGCTGAAGCATGGTCTGATTCGACTGAGCCCAACCGGCTAGATCGACATCATCCACCGCAGGAGAGAACAGCAGCGGAAGCGCACGATCGGGCAAAAGCGGCTGACTCGTTACCAGAGTGCGCTGTGACAATGCGACGGTCTTCGGCTTGATGTTTTTAAATCGTTGAAATTTTCCCTCTTCCCGTTGCTTAGCTTCCATGATGCGCGCCTCCTTATCTTCCGCACTCAGTAAATCCAGATGGTCTATTCTACGATCAGGCGACATCACGATTTGCCGGAGCAGAGTGATAAAACGCTGCGCGAACAGAGCGATGGTCTCGGGCTCAAAGAGATCGCGACTGAATTTCCAGACACCAGCGAAGCCCTCTTCCGTCTCCTCCATAAATAACCCAAGATCGAACCGTGAGACATCATGTTCAAATTCCAACGACTCCACATGTAAATCGGGAAGTTGCAACGAGGGAGGGGGAACGTTCTGCAGGACAAACAAGACTTGCACCAAAGGGTTCCGGCTGAGATCCCGCGACAATTTGAGAGCCTCAACGATCTTTTCAAAAGGGACATCCTGATGCGCGTAAGCTCCCAATGCGACTTCACGCACACGTCCCAACAAGTCGATGAACGACGGATTGCCGCTCACATCCGTCCGTAACGGAAGAAGATTCACGAAGAATCCGACCAGATGTTCGGTCTCGTGGCGATTTCGATTGGCCACATCTGTGCCGACGAGAATATCGGTTTGTCCGGTAGAACGGGCCAGCAACACCTGAAATGCCGCCAACAGCGTCATAAAAACCGTCGCCCCCTGCCGACGGCTTAGCGCTCTCAATGGTTCGCTCACTTCCTTTGGAATGAGAAACGTGAGACGACCGCCGCGATATGTCTGAACATCCGGGCGAGGATGATCGGTCCGCAACGCCAATTGCGGCGGATTGGATCCCAAACGTTGCTTCCAATAACCGACTTCCTTTTCCAAACGCGTGCCCTGCAGCCACTCACGCTGCCATGATGAAAAATCACTATACTGAACCGGCAGGTCTGGAAGACGGCCCTTCATCGACATGGTGGAGTCTTCAGATGGCCTGGCCAACGCGTCGACCCGTGCCGTATACACGGTGGCCACCTCATTCGTGACGAGAGCCAGCGACCAGGCATCCGCGGCTATGTGATGAACGGTCACCAGCAAAATGTGCTCATCAGGCTTGAATCGTAACAGTCTGGCGCGAATCGGCAAATCACGCTCTAACGCGAACGGCCGATGCGCTTCTCCCTGCGCATATTGCATGATCGTAGCCGCCCGCTCTTCTTCAGGACACCCCGTCAGATCTTCGGTCTCAAGCGCAAAGCGTTCCGATGGAACGATGACCTGTCGCGCTTCACCATCGAGCGATGGGAACGTGGTTCGTAATGTTTCATGCCGGCGGACCAGTTCCACAAAACTCTCTTCTAGCGCGGCACGGTTCAAAAACCCTTCCAACCGCAACGCAAAGGGAAGGTTATAGGCTCCGCTTTCAGGATCCATTTGAGCCAGGAACCAGAGTCTCTGTTGCGCAAATGAAAGCGGGAGGCGTTCCGTCCGCACCACAGGCACAATCGGCGGGGCCAATGCGCCTGCTTCCTGAGCCCCGGCCCGATCGATGGCAGCGGCAAATTCCTCCACCGTCGGAAAATCAAAGAGACTCCGGAGTGGAAGTTCGAGTTGAAACGCCGCCCGCACGCGGGACATCACTTGGGTAGCCAAGAGGGAATGGCCGCCAAGCTCGAAAAACTGATCCCCTCGTCCGACGCGATCCGTTCCGAGAACCTCAGACCAAATTCCCGCGACGAGATCCTGTGTCGGGGTGGCCGGTGCCTCCCATGTCTCCTCCGTTCGATCGCTTTCCGGCGCAGGCAACGCTTTCCGGTTGATTTTCCCGTTAGGGGTCAAAGGCAGCGAAGCGAGAAATACAACGGCCACCGGCACCATATAGTCCGGCAATGCCTGTCTGACAAACATACGGAGCGCTTCGCCAGTCAATGGCTGAGTCGTCACGACATAGGCAACCAACTGTTTCCGTCCCGGCTGGTCTTCCCTGACAACCACGACACAACGCGCAATGTCCTGATGTTGGGACAACCGAGCTTCGATCTCACCCAATTCAATACGGAAACCGCGGATCTTGACTTGATAGTCCCGGCGGCCGATAAATTCAATCATCCCGTCGGATCGATGGCGTGCAAGATCTCCTGTCCGGTACAGACGTCCGCCACTCTCGCAACTAAATGGGTCCGGCACGAACACTTCGGCAGTTCGGGCGGGATCGTACACATATCCGCGCCCCACGGCCGCGCCGCCCACACAGAGCTCACCGGCGACACCTGCCGGCACAGGTTCGAGATGGCGATCGACGATGTACAGACGCACCCGACTGATCGGCCTCCCGATAGGCATTCGAGTCATTTGTTCGCTCGGCATATGCTCAATACACGCGATGGCCACATCGTCAGAACATTCCGCAGGTCCATAAGCATTCACAAGGGGGACATGCGGATACCGGGATAACCATCGGCGACACAACTCGGGAGATAGGGCCTCTCCCGTCGGAAGAAGCCATCGCAGGTGCGTCAACGGCAAAGGAGAACATTCCAACATGCTGGATAAGAGAGACGGTACGACCTCCAGCACCGTGATCTTCCGGCCTGCCACTTCTTGCAGAAGCCGCTCAGGATCCCGAACCACATCGTCCCCAACGATGTGAACACAGGCACCGCACAAAATCGGAGAGAGAAACTGCCATACGGAAATATCGAAACATTGTGATGCGGTCTGAGCCACGATATCCGCAGGACCGAGGCGTAACGTCGGAACCTTGCTCGTGAGATGATTCAGCATCCCCTTGCAATCGACCATGGCGCCCTTGGGGAAACCGGTCGACCCCGATGTATAGATGACATAGGCAAGATGGTTTCGTACGTCGATCGGACTGGGATTCTCTTCGGGCCAGTTCTCCAAGGCCATCCGTTCCAGTATAAGAATTTTCGGCTTCCGCTCCTTGGGGAGAAGTGCAACCACCTTAGCCAGCAATCCGGAATGTTCCTCCCGGCTCACGACGACTCGTGTCCGGCTGGCGGAAAACACATGGGCGATGCGCTCGACAGGGTGGTGCAAATCCAAGGGAACATAGGCACCACCCGCCTTCAGGATGCCAATGATCATCGACATGAGCGTGAGCCCGCGTTCATCGAGTACAGCTACGAGCGTGTCAGGTCCCGTCTCCAAAGCGCGCAAGGCATGGGCAATTCGGTTCCCGGCACGATTAAGGTCCTTATAGCTGAGACTGTGGCTTCCGCTTTGTACAGCAATCGCCTCGGGTGTCTGCACCACTTGGGCTTCGAACAATGCCGGGAACTGCTCATCAATCTTTTCCACCCCATCGGCATCGTTCCAGTCCATCAGGATGCGTTGTCGTTCCGCGTCTCCAACCATCGGAAGTTCATGGATGTTGGCATCGGGAGAAGCCGCCATCGCTTCTAACAATACTTTGAGGTGGCCCAGCATCCGCTCGACCGCAACATGTTCCAGAATTCGCCGGTCATAGGACAGCCGGACACCCATCTGGTCTCCCGGATAACCGACCACCGTCACTGGATAGTTCGTATGCACGCGGTCGTGCTCGTACGAAATTACACGGTCCTGGCGATCCTCGCCCAACCGTGAATCCTTCGGGGCATTTTCAAAAACCAGCAAACTTCGGAACAGCGCTTGTCCCGGAGGCACTTCGCTCCACTGTTGAATCTGAACCAACGGCGCATACTCGTACTGGCGGATCCGGTAATTTGCGGCCAGTAAGTCTTTGAGCCAGGTCATCAATGGAATCTGGGGACGGACCGTCACGCGAAGGGGCAGAGTATTGATGAACAAACCCATGATCGCTTCAACACCAGGGAGATCGGTAGGGCGGCCGGCGACCGTCACTCCGAACAGCACATCTTCTTCCCCGCTATATCTGGCGAGCAGGATGGACCATGCCCCTTGGAGAAAGGTGTTCGGAGTCAATTGATACCTCTGCGCCAGATCCTGCAGCCGTCGGGAGACCTCGGGCGACAATTCCATATACACATCGCCCACAGACGACTCCGTGAGAGGAACGTCGCGTTCCAGGCACTCGATGCCGAGGGGAGTCGGGATCGTGAATCCGGCCAATTCCGATTCCCAGAACCGCCGGGCGGCACCAAGATCCTGTCGCTGAAGCCACGCAATATACTCTCGATAGGGAGGGGGTGAGGCCACATTGAGATCCCGGCCTTCCACGAACGCTTCATAATGCTCCATGAAATCCATCATCAGGAGAGAAAAACACCAGTCATCGGTGAGGATATGATGGAAGCTGCGCACAATGGTCCATCGATCGTCGCCCTGGTGTACGAGCCGGATCCGCATAAGTGGGGCACGGGTAAACTCCAAACCCACGGTTAGCTCCTGTTCCAGGGCACTTGTCATCTGCACCCGCTGTTCCTCCTCGCTCAGGTGTGACCAATCCAGGTCCTCAATGACCTCCCCCGCATTCACACGACGGTGCACGAGTTGCAACGGCCGATTGAGGTCCTTCCACATGAAGGATGTACGTAAAATAGGGTGTCGGTCGATGACGCGCTGCCAGGCACGACCGAAGGCGTCACGATCCATCCTGCCTTCCCAGACATAGTGCTGCTGCATCAAATACATCCCAGATCCGGGATTCATCAATGAGTGAAACAGCATGCCTTCCTGCATCGGCGACAAGGGATAACAATCTTCGATGCCGGCCCAGTCATCTCGTAATTCAAGCAATCGGTCCGGTTCGACTCCCGACAGAGGATATACCGGACGCAACTGTTCAGTGGACGTTTGTGTTGGAATCTGTTGAATACTCTCACTCGCGCCCTGGCTATGGGCCGGAGGCCTGTCGAGCGATAAATTATCCGGCCCCGCGTGAGTGTGTGAAAGCGCCATGTCCTTCCAGTGCGCGACGGCGGCGGCCGTCGCAACGGTCTGATGTTCGAACAATTGTTTGGGGGTCAGCTTCACACCCTGCTGATTGGCACGCGCAATCACTTGCAACGTCCGAATCGAGTCCCCTCCCAACGCAAAAAAGTTGTCATGCACACCGACTCGTTCGACACGAAGGACATCCGTCCAAACGGCAGCCAGAATCTCTTCAATGGGATTGCGGGGAGCCACAAACGTCGCATCGTCAAAGGATAAATGCTGCTTCAAATTCTGAAGCGCCGTCCGATCCACTTTGCCGTTGGGGGTCAACGGCAAAGCGTCAAGCGCAACGATCGTCTGCGGAACCATATATTCGGGAAGCCGGAGTGCCAGCCGATCTCGTATGGCGGAGGTATCGATAGTCGAATTTTCCACGACATAGGCCACCAATTGCCGTGCGCCGTCCGGTGCTTCGGGGACCACCGTCACCGCTTCTGCAATGGAAGGCTCGAGGCGAAGATGAGCATCGATTTCGCCGAGCTCGATGCGGAAACCACGGACCTTGACCTGATTATCGACTCGTCCAAGAAATTCGATCACGCCGTCGGTGCGAACACGTACCCGGTCGCCTGTGCGATAGAGGCGGTGCCCCGCCCCTCCTCCGAACGCATCGGGAAGAAACCGTTCCGCTGTGATCTCGGGGCGTCCGAGATAACCCCGAGTGATTTGTCCCCCACCGACATACAACTCGCCAGGTATCCCGATCGGAACCTGCTGTCCCTGAGGATCCAGCACATAGACTTGTGTGGAAGGCAGCGGCCGCCCAATGGGCACTCCCCTTTCGTCAGGACTCACACCTTCCACCCGGTGTGTTAACACCCCGACTGTCGTTTCAGTCGGACCATAGTGGTTGACGATGGCACATTCCGGCACCAGCGTCCTTACCCGTTCGATTAAGTCCGGATGGACGGCTTCTCCACCCAAAATCAGACAGCGCCTCGGCAGAACCCGCTCGGGATATTCGGCACTGAGCAGTCCGTGTAAATGACTGGGCACGATCTTCAGTACATCGACCGCATGGTCGTGCATATAGGCTGCCATCGCATTGGGATCAAACACATGGTCCGCCGAAAGCAGATGAAGCGACCGCCCTGAGCAGAGTGCACCAAAAATTGCGGTATTCCCAAGATCTGCTGCCAGAGTTGAGACCGCAGCCATTCCAGCCTCGACGGAAAACGCCAGGCGATCCATCACCGTGCGAACATACTGCACAATCTGGCGATGCTCTACCGCAACGCCTTTGGGCTGACCGGTCGAGCCGGAAGTGTAAATAACATAGGCCAAGTTCTGGGACATGACTGCTGTTGATGGCCGATGATCATCCCGCTGTGCAATATCTCCGACCATTTGATCGAGAAGCACGAGGTTATCTTTAAATCCGGAAAACTTTTCTGCCTGACTGCTGTTGCTAAGAACGACCACTGCAGCACTATCGGTCACCATCTGTGCTAATCGCGCTTCGGGAAAACCTGGATCCATCGGGACATAGGCCCCGCCGGCCTTGAGCACCGCCAGCAAGGCAATCACCAGATCCACCGATCGTTCGAGACATATGGCTACTCGTATTTCCGGCTTCACACCGCGCTCCTGAAGATAATGAGCGAGACGATTGGCCCGACGGTCCAATTCCCGATAACTCAGGCGCTCGAATGGCGTCTCCACCGCTAGAGCATCGGGCCGTTCCTGAACCTGCGCCTCGAACAACGTGTGCACGCAGACATCGAATGCAGGCGACGGCGAAGCGACTCGATTCCATGCCGTCAATTGCCGACGCTCTTCCTCAGGGAGGAGGGAGAGTTCCCGCAGCGGTCTCTCAGACGCGGTCATCATGTTATCCAGGAGTGTATCGAGATGACGCAAGAGCCTGGACACTGCGGCGTGCCCGAAGCGCCGATAGGCGTAAGAGACGATCAACTTAGTTTCCCTGCCAGGTTCGACCATCAGTGAAAGGGGATAGTTGTTACGGCCGGTCGTCAGGGTATAGGCCCCACTCTCGTGGACAGAAACGGGTTCAACAGTCAGGGCCTGCGGAAAATCGCC
>BQJD01000073.1 GCA_021604525.1 marine bacterium B5-7
TAATGCGCTGCTCGGCAACCACGTGTTCGCCAACGGTGGGATTGGCATCGACCTGAACGACGACGGTGTGACGGCCAATGACGCGGGCGATGCTGATACCGGCTCCAATAACCTGCAGAATTTCCCAGTGATGACATCAGCCAATTCGAATGCGACCGGCACAACGCTCGTTGGCACGCTCAACTCGAATGCCGGTCTCAACTATCGGATCGAGTTTTTTGCCAACCGGCCATCAATTGCGGATAGTCCCAACGGAGAAGGGGAGCGCTATCTGGGCTCCACCACGGTCACCACGGATGGATCCGGCAATGCGAGTTTTAACCTGACCCTGAATGAGGTCTGGATTAATGCGGGTGACCGCGTCACGGCAACGGCGACCCGTGATCTGGGCGGCGGGACCTACGGCGACACGTCGGAGTTTGCCGCGAATGTGACCGCAACCTCGACCGGTATCGTGGTCGTCGATACGACGAGCGATGGCAGGGATGGCACCACGACCTCAATCACCAATCTGGGTAACGCGCGTGGCGCCGACGGGCGAATCTCGCTGAGCGAGGCGATCATGGCGGCCAACAACACGGCCGGGGACGACAAAATCGTGTTTGCGATTCCGCACACGGACACGCGGCACTATTACTACACCAATAACAGCGTGGCCGGGACCGTTTCAACGGGGGACCTGACGGCAACCACGGCCGCGTCCGATGCGGCCCTCGTCGGTGCTGATCCTGATTATGCAAAGAGCTGGTGGTCGATCCAGGTCGCTGCAGCGGGCCTGCCGGCCATCACGACTCAAATGACGATTGACGCCTCAACACAGACCGGGTTTTCGGGGACGCCGATCATCGAATTGGATGGAAGCCTCGTCTCGAATGGCGATCCGAACGGGTTCACGCTCGAAACCAGTAGCACGACGATTCGCGGTTTTGCCATCAACCGGTTTGGCGATGACGCCATTGAGATCGACAACCAGGGCGGTGGCCACACGATCGTCGGCAACTACCTCGGCACCGATGTCAGCGGGCTGGTCACCACCTACGGGAACCGATACGGCATCACGGTTAAGAGTGATGGCAATACGATCGGTGGAACGACTGCTGCTGATCGTAACATCATTGTAGGGAACTCCACCGGCGGCGATAGTTTTGGTATTGGATTCTGGCAGGACGCCGACAACAACGTTGTCCAAGGTAACTACATCGGTGTCGGCGCAGACGGCACTACGGGGATGAGCAACCGTCAGGGCATTACCTTTCAGGGTACAGCGGACAACAACCTGATCGGTGGCGAAAGCATCGGTGCCGGTAATCTGATCGCGTTCAACTCGCAAAATGGCGTGGATGTCATCGCCGGCACGAACAACGCGATTGTCCGTAACTCGATCCACTCCAATGGTTTGCTGGGCATCAATTTGGGCACGGCCGGCGTGACGGCGAACGACGCGGGTGACCCTGACTCCGGTGCGAACAACCTGCAAAATTTCCCGGTGATGACGTCAGCCAATTCGAATGCGACCGGCACAACGCTCGTTGGCACGCTCAACACAAATGCCAGTCTCAACTATCGGATCGAATTTTTTGCCAACCGGCCATCGATTGCGGATAGTCCTAACGGGGAAGGGGAGCGCTATCTGGGCTACACCACGGTCACCACTGATGGATCCGGCAATGCGAGTTTTAACCTGACCCTGAATGACGTCTGGATTAATGCGGGCGACCGCGTCACGGCAACGGCTACCCGTGATCTGGGCGGTGGGAACTACGGAGATACATCAGAATTTGCGGCCAACGTCACGGCCACATCCACCGGCATCGTCGTCGTCGATACGACGAGCGATGTCAGCGACGGCACGACGACGTCCATCACAAATCTGGGGAACGCGCGTGGTGGCGACGGGCGCATCTCATTAAGGGAAGCCATTGCAGCAACTAATGCGACAGGCGGGACCGACACCATTGTGTTCAATATCAGCGATGCTCTGACGGGGGGTGCACATACCATTAACGTCCTTTCGGCTCTGCCATCAGTCACGGAGGCCGTCATCATCGACGGATGGAGTGAACAGGATTTTGCTGGGACACCTATTGTCGAGATGGACGGCACCGGCGCCGGCGCTTTGGCCAACGGCCTCGTGATCAGTGGGACCGGCGGTGGCTCGACGATCCGTGGTTTAGCTATTCAAAGCTTTGATCATAACGGCATCTTACTCCAAGGCGGGAGTAATATTATCGTTGGGAATTATCTCGGTCTCGATGCGGACGGGATGACAGTGGCCGGTAACAATCAATCGGGAGCATCATACCAAGGCGGCATTCGGATTGAATCAGCCAATAACACGATCGGTGGGCTCACTGCTGGCGATCGCAATGTGATTTCCGGAAACAGTTTTGCTGGGATCGAGCTTTACAGCGCCAGTGCAACGGGGAACCAAGTGCTTGGGAATTACATTGGTACCGATGCCGGTGGGACGCTCGATCGAGGAAATTCGCAGGAAGGCATTGATTTTGAAGGTGGTTCCAGTAATACCATTGGCGGTGCAGCAGCCGGTGCGCGAAATGTGATCTCGGGGAACGACAGCGATGGTTTGGAAATCGATCATGGCGATTTCAATGTCGTACAAGGCAACTATATCGGAACGGACTTCACTGGTACTCTTGACCTGGGTAACGCACGTGATGGAATTGATATCAATGAAGATTCAGGGGACGGTGCGATCGGGAACCTGATTGGCGGCACGGGTGCCAACGAAGGAAATCTGATTTTCGGTAACGATTTGCATGGGATTGACGTCCGCGACGCTCCTACCACGGGAAATGCGATCCTAGGGAACCAGATTTACGGAAACACTCTCCGGGGAATCAATCTTGAGGGAGGGACAGAAGATGGGTTCGGTGTCACCGGCAATGACGTGGGCGATGGGGACGCAGGGGCCAACGACCTGCAGAATTTCCCGGTGTTGACGACGGCCGATGTGGATTCCCCCACGCAGGTCACCATTGATGGAACTTTTAACAGTACCGCTAGTACCACTTTCCGGATCGAGTTCTTTAAAAACACCATTGCGACAGGACAGGATCCATCCAGTCACGGAGAGGGTCAAACCTTTTTAGGTTTTACGAGCGTCACGACGGACGGCAGTGGAAACGGGACATTCAGCACTATCCTGACAGCATCTGTGACGGCTGGAGAATTTGTGACTGCCACGGCCACTCGTGATCTTGGCGGGGGATCCTACGCATCCACTTCAGAATTTTCACAAAATGTGACAGCAGCGGCTGTCAACGATCCGCCGGTTGCCGCAGATGATCGTCCCGGTCTGGTGTTTGACGGAGTGGATGATTTTGTTCAGCTCGGGAGTGATGCCAGCCTGGAAATGACCAATACCATGACGATGGAGGCCTGGTTCCGACCGACGAGTTTTCCTAGTACCAGCTCTGGTGCAATCATTCTCAATAAGGAAGGCGAATATGAAGTTGGGCTAGATTCCGATGGGAGCATTCGTTGGGCTTTTGCCAACACAGACCCAGGATGGGCCTGGTATGACACTGGTCATGTCGTCAGTTTGAACGAATGGACGCATGTGGCCGTTACTTACAACAGTGGCGTCGTCATTACGTATGTTAATGGATCACCCGTCGATACGTATAACGGCTCTGGGTCCATTGGTGATAACCATGCTTCCTTGGACGATCTTCTAATCGGTGGTCGAACAAATAATCCCGTGGATCAATATTTTGAGGGGTCGATAGGTGAGGCGCGAATTTGGAATACGGTACGTTCAGCGGGAGAGATCTTGTCAAACTACAATCTGTTATTGGCAGGAAACGAAACAGGATTGGTGGGGAATTGGCGGATGCGCGAGGGATCGGGGACTACTGCCACGGACATTTCTTCTTCCGGAAACGATGGCACCCTCGGAGGAGGAATGGCTTCACAAGAACCCACATGGGTTGGCTATTCCACTGACCAGGATACCTCGCTGAATATTTCAGCCTCCGGCGTGCTCGTCAACGACGTGGATGCCGAAAGCGACCTTTTGGTGGTGAGTGAGATCAACGGGAGTGCTGTCAATGTCGGGATTCCGATAGCCATGGCGTCGGGAGCCTTGGTCACGCTCAACGGGGATGGCAGTTTTACCTACGACCCCAATGGACAATTTGATGGTCTCACAGCCGGTGAACAGGCATCGGATCAATTCACCTACACGGCGGACGACGGAAATGGGGGGACCGATACTGGAACGGTTGACGTAACGGTCACTGGAGTCAATGACATCCCGGTCATTACCAACCTGGGGGGCGATACGCTGGCCTACACCGAAGGCGACGGCGCGCAAGTCATTGAGCAGAGCAGCAATGCGGCGGTGAGTGATGTGGACAGCAGTGACTTTGACACGGGGACGTTGACCGTCTCCTTCCAAGCAGGCAGTGACAGTGCGGAGGATGTCCTGGCCATCCGCGATCAGGGGGCGGGCCCCACCAATATCACCGTGGCGGGCAGTGCGGTCAGTTACGGGGGCACGCAAATCGGCACCTTTGTCGGGGGCAGCGGCGGGGCCGCGCTGGTCATCACGCTCGATGCCAACGCCGATGCGACGGCGGTGAGTGCGTTGGTGCAGAACATCACCTATGAGAACACCGACACGGATACCCCGACGTTGGGCAGCCGCACGGTGCGCTATGTGCTGACCGACGGGGACGGGGGCACGAGTGCCAACTACGACACGACGGTGACGATGGCCGCGGTCAATGACGCGCCGATAACGACGCCTGGGGCGCCGGCGCTCACCACTATCACGGAAGATGATACGGCGAATGCCGGCGACCTTATCTCCGCCATTGTTGGGGCGACCATCACCGACGTCGACAGCGGGGCGGTAGAAGGCATTGCGGTGACGGGCTTCACCAGTGGTAACGGTACGTGGGAGTACAACACAGGTAGCGGTTGGACGGCGGTGGGAGCGGTCAGTGATGCGACCGCGTTGCTGTTGCGCGAGACGGATCGTTTGCGATTTGTGCCGGATGGGTTGAATGCCGACAGTGCGGCGGTCACCTACCGGGCGTGGGATCAGACGAGTGGGACGGAAGGGACGAAGGTCGATGCATCGACCAATGGCGGTACGACGGCCTTCTCGATGGCGATAGATACCGCGACGATCACGGTGACGGCGGTCAATGATGCGCCGGCATTTACCAGTGATGGGGGTGGGCCGACCGCGGCGGTCAATGCACCAGAAAACCAAACGGCGGTGACGACGGTGACCGCGACCGATGTGGATGTGCCGGCGGACACCCTAACCTATACGATTTTAGGCGGGGCGGATGCGGCACGGTTCAGCCTGGATCCCACCAGCGGGGTATTGAGGTTCATCATCGCCCCCGACTTTGATGCGCCGACCGATGCGGGCGCCAACAACGTCTATGACGTGGTGGTCCAGGTGAATGACGGCAACGGCGGTGCGGATTCGCAAGCGATCGCCGTGACCGTGACGGATGGCAACGATGCACCGGTGATAACCAGTAACGGCGGGGGGGCGACGGCGGTGGTGAATGTGGCCGAAAATCAAACGGCGGTGACGAGGGTGACCGCGACCGATGTGGATGTGCCGGCGGACACCCTAACCTATACGATTTTAGGCGGGGCGGATGCGGCACGGTTCAGCCTGGATCCCACCAGTGGGGTGTTGACCTTCACGGTGCCGCCAGACTTTGAAACGCCGACCGACGCCGTTGCGAATAATGTCTATGAGGTCACCGTACAGGTGAGTGACGGGAATGCCGGGGTAGCGACGCAAACAATTCAGATCACCGTCACCGATGTCCAGGAAGGCCTGTCCCAACTGCCGCCACCGGAAACAGGTCCCACGCCTGCACCCAGTCCTCGTCCAACTCCGGATTCACCACTTGATACCAATACTTTGCCCACGGGTACACCCCACATCGAGTCTCCGGGTCCCTTTGCTGGTCAATCCTCACCGGGACGGGATCTTTCCCGTCATCCTCACCTTCAGCCGGCTCCAGACTGGAATAGGGTCTTAGAGGTGGCGCCATTTCTGCGTCCAGCAGCTTTTGGAACCACCTCAGACCAAATGCGTGCCTATGCTCCGGCCCCGGTGCTCCCTTCAAGCATTGAGCTGAGCCAGGAATTCCTTCAGCAGTTGAATGCGTTTTCTGATCAGTTAGCTGAGACCACCCAACAAACCATTGACGAACGCTCCTTTTTTATCAAGATGATGGAATACACGGGGCTCGGTGTATCGGGAGTTCTTGTGACATGGCTGGTGAGAAGTGGCACGCTGTTGGCGAGCATGTTGGCTGCTCTCCCCACCTGGCGCAATTTTGACCCTATTTCGATTTTGGATATGGATCAAAAAAGTCGGGAAAATTTTACGAAGAAAATGAAGGAAGCCGCAGAGAAGGAGAGGCGGGAGCATGAAGGATTAGATCGGATGTTGGACCAGAAGATTGTCAAATCTTCTCCACCTTTCTCAACTGCCCCACCAGGATACTCATGAAACGACTGACGCCCATCTTTTGGATGAGTCTGGGTCTGGTATCCCTTACCCTGAGTATCCTTTTAATCAGTGACCTGATGGTCGGCCTCATTCCGGACCAAGCCGCTCAAATTTTTAGCTATCGGCAAAAGTATAGCGAAGCGATGGCCGTTCAGTATTCCATCCTGGCGCGGAGGGGGGGTGACCAGGCCATCCAGCAGGCCTTGGATCTGTTGGTTGAACGGAATGCGGATATCCAATCAGTGGCCTTGGTCTTGGAAAGTGGTGAGATTATGGCCATGGCCGGGCCCCATCGTGCTCTCTGGACCCAGCCATCCGGAGACCACTCTACGCTCGATCATATTCAGATTCCTATTTTTAACGGGGACCTGCATTGGGGAACGTTACAACTCCGATTTCCTTCTCTGGATACTGGAGCTTGGACCCACGTCTTTGAAAATGCCTGGGTGCGATTCCTTTCCCTAGTCATGGTCTACGGGTTTATGGGTTATTTTCTGTATATGAAACGAACGTTGCGTCAACTCGACCCCAGTTCAGTGGTGCCCATGCGAGTGCAAGCCGCATTTGATGTTTTGGCAGAGGGTGTGGTGTTCCTGGATGGTGATGACCGTATTGTGTTGGCCAATCGAGCCTTTAGTCTCATCGTCGATGTTGATCCTCACGAACTGATCGGGAAAACACTGGATCAATTTGAATGGACGTCTCCGGACCCGTTCACCCCGCTAATCTCCTACCCATGGAAGACGGCGAGACAGGACAAAAGCTTGAATTTGGATGTGCCTCTGGTTTGGGAGAGAATGGGGAAAAGCGTGAAAAAGTTTCGGGTCAATTGCACCCCCATTTTTGGAGGACTCAACCAGGTGCGAGGCATTTTGGTGTCGTTCAATGATGTTACGGTATTGGAAGGCACGATTGGGGAGTTAGAAGTGTCAAAAACCGAACTGGAAAAACTGGCTCACCAAGATCCCTTGACGGGTTGTTCCAACCGGCGGGCCTTATTTGAGGCATTTGAAGATCAGTGGGAGCGGGTCCAACGTGATGGGACAGATCTGGTTTGTATTATGGCGGATATCGACCATTTCAAATCGTATAATGATCGGTTTGGCCATGCGGTGGGGGATCAAGTGATTCAAATCGTGGCGCAAGTGTTATCAACAGCCTTGCGTCCTTTGGACATTATTAGCCGGTATGGGGGAGAGGAATTTTGCATTCTCCTGCCTGGGCAGACTTGTGTCGAGGGCATGTTGGTGGCCGAACGGTTACGGGAACACATTGAACGCTTGGCCAGTACGGCTATTCGCACGACGTCCGGGCAGAAAATTACGATGAGTTTTGGTGTGTCAGCCGCCGCTTTAGGAGCTTCTGATTATTTGGAATTGGTGGCCCAAGCCGACAAAGCCCTATATGTGGCCAAAGGGAATGGGCGGAATCGGG
>BQJD01000074.1 GCA_021604525.1 marine bacterium B5-7
CCCGCACGCCCACGGAAGAGGTCATCGCCCAGATCTGGGCGGAGGTCTTGGGCCGAGAGCCCATCGGCATTCAGGAGAATTTTTTTGACCTGGGCGGCCATTCGCTGTTGGCCATGCGCGTGATGTCGCGCCTGCGCCAGATCTTCGAGCTGGATGTGCCCCTGCGCATCCTGTTCGAAGCCCCGACGGTGGCAGAGTTGGCGGAAGCGGTGGACGCTGTACGGCAGCGGGTGCCCGGCGCGACGGAGCTGCCGCTGGTGCCCGTCGGGCGCGAAGGCCGCCTCCCCCTGTCGTTTGCACAGCAACGGCTGTGGGTCATGGCGCAGTTGGCTCCCAACGATCCTTTTTACAATCTTCCAGTGGCCCTCCGATTATCCGGAAGGTTGGATGTTCCTGCGTTGGAGTGGAGTCTGCATGAACTTCTCCAGCGACACGAGGTCTTACGGACCACCTTTGAAGTCATTCAGGGAGATCCGGTGCAGACCATACGGTCCGATTGTGAGATCACATTACGTGCAGAGGACTTAAGCGGACTAAAAGAGGTTGAGCGGGAAGAGGCGGCTGCTCGTATTGCCAGGGAAGAAGGCGCGTGGGCTTTTGATTTGTCTGAAGGTCCATTAGTGCGGGTCAGGCTGCTGCGGATGAAAGAGCACGAGCATGTATTGTTCGTGACCTTGCACCATATCGTATCGGATGGGTGGTCCACAGCGATTTGGGTACGTGAGGTCGCCACGTTGTACGAGGCCGCCTGTGCTGGTAAGCCTTCCCCTCTCCCGCCCCTGCCGATTCAGTATGCGGATTATGCGCAGTGGCAGCGAAACTGGCTACAGGGCACCGTATTGGATGAACAGATCGCCTATTGGAAGCAGCAGCTGCAAGGAGCTCCGCAGGTCTTGAATGTGCTGCATGCCAACCCACGGCCCGAGACCCAGAGCTACCGAGGCGCATCACATTCGTTCGTGATTTCAACGCCGGTGACGGAGGCGTTGAAGATGTTGAGCCGGCAACATGGCGTGACGTTGTTTATGACCCTACTGGCGGCGTTCAACGTGTTGTTGGCTCGGTATAGCGGGCGGGAGGATATCGTGGTTGGCACGGATGTGGCCAATCGGCCCCATCCTGAGCTTGAAGGGCTCATTGGCTTCTTCGTCAATCTTCTTGCGTTGCGAACGGACTTGAGTGGCAATCCTACATTTGTAGAACTGCTCGCTCGTGTTCGTGAGACGACGTTGGGGGCCTATGCTCATCAACAACTGCCTTTCGAGAAAATTGTCGAAACATTGCAGATCCCGAGAACGCTCGCCTACAACCCCGTGGTTCAAGTGTTGTTCGTGCTCCAGAACATGCCTGATTCCGCGTTGGAGGTGTCCGGTCTGGAATTGGAGAACTTTCAGGTGGAACGAGGTTCCTCACGGTTCGATTTGGCGCTTTTTGTGAGCGAACGTGAGGACGGGCTGCTCATGTCCTGTGATTACTGTACGGATCTCTTCGATGAGTTCATGGTTCGGCGTATGGGGGATCAGTATGCCGCACTGTTGAGCAGCATCGTGGCTCAGCCTATCAGCCGCCTGGATGCGCTGGAAATGTTTACAGAGCGAGAAAAGAAAATGCGAAACAGTGAAAAACCATTACAGCTCAAAACGAGTTTTAAGAATTTCAAGAAAAGCGAACCGAAACGTATGCGACTCGCCCCACAAACATTGGTGTCGGCAGATCCTCTGCGTGGGGACACAGGGCTGCCGCTGGTGATGCGCCCCGCGATGCCGGATGTGGACCTGGTTGCCTGGGTACAAACCAACAGAGAGGACGTCGGGCGTCAACTCTTTCAGCATGGTGCCATCTTGTTTCGAGGGTTTTCCGTCCGAACAGTCCCGCAGTTTGAACAGGTCGCCCAAGCCATGTGTCCGGATTTATTCGGCGAATATGGAGATCTTCCGCGTGAGGTCAAGGGAGACAAGGTTTATGGGTCGACACCCTACCCTTCAGACCATTCTATTTTATTTCACAATGAAAGTTCGCATATGAGTCGATGGCCGTTGAAACAGTGGTTTTGTTGTTTGGTGGCGGCACAGGAGGGTGGAAGCACTCCGATCGTGGATTGCCGGCACATATATCGGCAGCTCGACCCGGAAATCCGCAAACGTTTTGAAGACAAGGGGTTAATGTATGTTCGTCATTTTCTCCCGGGATTCGATGTCAGCTGGCAAGACTTTTTTCAGACGACGGAGTGTGCGGTGGTTGAACAATATTGCAAGAAGCATGGTCTCGAATTCACCTGGTTGGATGCTGAGTCATTGCAGACCCGTCAGGTCTGTCCTGCTGTGAGTAGGCATCCCAAGACAGGAGAGCGAGTGTTCTTCAACCAAATTCAGTTGCATCATGTTTCGTGTTTAAAGCCGGAAGTGCGCGCGTCGTTGATGGCGATGGTAGGGGAAGAGCGGTTACCGCGTAATGTCTATTATGGTGATGGGTCTCCTCTTGAAGACGATGTCGTGAAGAATATTTGTGAACTCTACGAGCACAGTGCGGTTCGTTTCGCCTGGGAGGAAGGGGATTTGTTGATGGTCGACAATATGTTGGTCGCGCATGGACGTGATCCGTTTGTGGGACCACGGAAGATTGTCGTGGCAATGGGCGAAATGGTGTCCCAAACGATTCACCCTATGATGGTGTAAGGGGGTAAGCAGCATGCTGATGCAAAAGACCCTGCAGGGTATACGTCTTTCTCCTCAGCAAAGATACCTGTGGCTGATGCAGCAGGGCCGTGGTGGATATTGTGCGTTTTGTTCTTTGAGCCTCACGGGTCCGCTCGACGTGGACGTACTCGAGGAAGCCATTCATGCCGTCCTCCGCCGCCATGAAATTTTTAGAACGACCTTTCATCGCGGAGCCGGTCTGAAAGTTCCCGTGCAAGTGATCGAGGCCCAAGAAAGTTTCTTGTGGCAGTATCTCGACCTTCGGAATCATGAGCCCCGGCATCAAGCCACCCAAATGCAACAACTGCGTGATGAACTACAATCGTGGATGTTTGACCTGGAAGTATTGCCTCTCCTGCGCGTGCACGTGGTGGCATGTTCGGAAGACCAACATGAGATGGACATTGTTCTGCCGACTCTGTGCGCGGACGCATGGACGCTGAAAAACTTCGTCCACGAGATTGTTGGTGCCTACCGTGCCTGTGTTGACGGCAATGGGCAGTTTCCCGATTCGGTTCAATACGTGCAATTTTCCGAATGGCAGAATGCGTTGTTGGATGACGAGGAAGCGGAAGCCGGTCGGGCATATTGGCATCGTCAAGATCTACGCTCTTTGCCCCGGATCGTGCTGCCGTTCGAGCAATCCTCGTTCGAGGCATCCGAATGGAGGATGGAGGAATGCGAACTCAAGGTTGATCCATCGCTCGTCACCACACTGCAAGCTCTCGCGCTGCGTTGGCATGTCTCCATCAGGTTAATCGTACTGACGACCTGGTATGTGCTGTTGTGGAAGCTCACGGGAGAAGATGAGATGGTCGTGGCCACACTTTGTGATGGCCGATCCGACGAGGATCTGTATGAGGCCATGGGGTTGTTCGCCAAGTGGGTGCCGCATCGTCAACAGATGTCTGCTCACAGTCGATTTCGTGATCTGCTTGATCGAGTGGAAACGTCAGTCGAGGAAAACGACCACTGGCAGGACTATTTCGTATGGGGAGCGGATGAGGATGCTTGGGAAGACATGGCGAAGGACTGGTATGGGTTTGAGTACACCGAATATCCGGAATCGCAAACGGCTGGTGGGGTATCGTTTGCCATTCGGGAGCATTCAGTGTGTTTTGACCGGTTCAAAATGAAACTGACCTGTGTCCATGCGGGGCAATCCCTCCGGCTGACGTTGAGGTACGATGGCCGGCGTTTTTCTTCTCACGCGGTCCAATGCCTGGTCGATCAATTGGATACCGCCCTGGCGTCGGTTGCGAGTCACCCCGCCGTTCGGTTGGACCATATCGAGCTTCTGAGCGGCCACGTGAGAGAGAAGATGTTGGTCGACTGGAATAACACCACGATGACCGACCCTGGGGTCACGTGTTTGCATGAGATGTTCGAGGCGCAGGTCGTGCGTCATCCGACTCATGCGGCCCTTGTCTGTCAAGGTGAATCCCTCACGTACGCAGAATTGAATAGACGAGCCAATCAGGTTGCGGGGTATCTGCGTCGTCACGGGGTTGGTCCGTTGACGCTTGTGGGGCTCTGCGTTGAACGGTCCATCGAGATGGTTGTGGGCCTCTTGGGCATTCTGAAAGCGGGGGCTGCCTATGTCCCGCTGGATCCTGATGCCCCTTTGGCAAGGCTGCATGGACAACTGACTCAACTGCCTGTTTCGTGTTTGGTCACACAGGAAGCATGGATGCCGCAGAGGTTGGGTTTCTCCGGACTCGTGCTGTATCTAGACCGGGATCGACCGGCGCTTGAGCAAGAGTCCACCCTGAATCCGTCGGGGCGTCTTTCTCCGGACTTTCTGGCGTATGTGATTTATACCTCAGGCTCGACGGGCAACCCCAAAGGGGTAGCCGTGAGCCATCGCAGCCTTGTGAACTATGCGTCACGTATGTGCGAGGCCCTGTCGGTTGGTGATGGGTGGGGATTTGCCACGGTGTCCACACTCAGCGCCGATCTTGGGAATACCGCGGTGTTCTCTGCCTTGGTTTCAGGTGGAACGCTTCATGTGATGACGTACGAGACGGCGATGAACGGATACGCGTTTGCCGAATATGTTGCCACCCATGAGATCGATGTTCTGAAGATCGTCCCCTCTCATCTACAGGCGCTGTGGCAGGGTCCTGACCAGGGGACGATTTTGCCGAAGAAGTACCTTATTTGCGGCGGAGAAACGTTATCGGCTGATTTGGCCGCTCGCATCATGGCAGGTTCAAATGGCTGTAAGGTCGTCAACCACTATGGACCGACCGAAGCCACGATAGGCTCTCTGATGTTGCCGTTGCCGCATACATCGTCGAGCGAGCACGAATGGACGTCGACCGTTCCCATCGGTAAACCGATCGGCAACACGGAAGCCTTTATTTTGGATGACCATCTGGAACCGGTTGCCATAGGCGTGACCGGAGAATTGTACATCGGCGGAATCGGGTTGGCCTGGGGGTATCTCAATCAGTCCGCACAGACCGCTCGGCAATTTATTCCTCATCCCTATGCCCGACAACCCGGCGCGCGGCTCTACAAGACCGGCGATCTCGCGCGGTATCGACCGGACGGCCAGATTGAATTTCTCGGACGGCATGACCACCAGGTCAAGATCCGTGGCTACCGGATCGAACTCGGCGAAGTGGAAGCCTGTCTCATGGATCATCCTGAGGTACGGGGAATCGTGGTGCTGGCACGCGCAAGCCGGGCGGCTGACGTGCAACTGGTCGCCTATGTGATTGGCCGAGATGGCGAGGTTGAGCCCTCCGTCATGCGCGAATTTGCGGCCGCACGGCTTCCGGAATACATGGTGCCCACTCAATGGGTTTCACTGGAGAAATTTCCGCTGACGCAAAATGGCAAGGTTGATCGGAATGCCTTACTGGCTGTGGAAGGGGCCGGCACGGGCATGACGTATGTGGCGCCCCGTACGCCCACGGAAGAAGTGCTGGCGGGCATGTGGGCGCAGGTGTTGGGAGTTGAACGCGTGGGGGTACACGATAATTTCTTTGAGCTGGGTGGACACTCCTTGTTGGGGGTTACGCTTATCGACCGGATGCGTCAAGGAGGTCTGCCCGCGACGGTCCGTGCGTTGTTTCTAACCCCGACGGTGGCGGGCTTGGCGGAATCGATTGCGCCGGTGGCGGCGCCGATTGATATTCCGCCGAACGGGATTCCTGAGGACTGTGAGACCCTTATCCCGGCCATGATTCCCCTGGTCACCTTAACGCCAGACCACATTGCGCAAATTGTGCAAGCGGTATCGGGAGGAGCTCGCAATATCCAGGATATCTACCCCCTAGCCCCTTTGCAGGAAGGTATTTTGTTCCACCATCTGCTGGAGCGAACGGGAGATCCCTACATACGCTGGACGCAACTACGTTTTGACACGCGGGAACGGGTCGGGGATTTTATCCAGGCCCTACAACTCGTTATCAAACGGCACGACATTCTGCGGACAGCCGTGCTATGGGAAGGCCTTCTCGAGCCGGTTCAAGTGGTGTGGCGTAGCGCGCCGGTGGTGATTGAGGAACTCAACTTCGAGGAGGGAGCGCACATCGGGGAGAAGCTACGTGTCCACTATGATTCCCGGCACTATCGTCTGGACGTGTGCCAAGCACCTCTTATCCGGGCCGGTATGGCGCAGGAGGCCGAGACCGGCCAGTGGTGGCTCCAGCTTGTCTGGCATCATTTGATCGGGGACCACCTGACCGTAGACATTCTGCTTTCCGAGATTGACACGATCCAGCAGGGACACAGTGATCGGTTACCGGTTCCGCTGCCCTTTCGCAACTTTATCGCGCATGTCCGGCACGGGCGCAACGCAGTCGAGCACGAGGTGTTCTTTACGGAGATGCTGGGCGATATCGTGGAGCCGACCGCGCCGTTTGGGTTGTTTCACGTGCGAGACGAGGGGTTGGAGCTTGAAGAGGCCCATCGTGTTCTGGATCCGTCATTGGAACGCCGTGTGCGGCAGTGTGCCAGGCAGTTGGGAGTGAGTGTGGCGAGTCTGTTGCATCTCGCATGGGCTCAAGTATTGACGCGCCTCTCGGGGAAAGAGGAGGTCGTGTTTGGGACCGTGTTGTTGGGTCGGATGCATGGGGAAGAGGGCGCAGATCGGATCCCGGGGTTGTTCATGAATACCTTGCCAATTCGGATTGCAGTCGGCAATCAAGGGGTTGCCGCCAGCATTAAGCACACCCATGAATTGTTGACGCGCTTGCTCGAGCATGAGCATGCCTCCTTAATCGTTGCACACCGTTGCAGCGGCCTTGGGTCCCAAATGCCCTTGTTCGCGGCTCTCCTGAATTACCGGCACAATCCCAAGCGTAATTTCGCCGGGCCTTCGGGTTCGGAAGGGGCCTGGGTGGGGATCGAGTCGTTCGAGGGAGACGAGCGGACGAACTTCCCGGTGACGATGCATATCGATGATAACGGAGAGAATTTAGCGTTGACTTCGCAAATCGCCCTCGCTGGGCAGGCTCCTCGAGTCTGTGAATATCTCTGCACAGGTTTGGAGCAGTTGGTGGGGGCGGCGGAAACCACTCCCGACACGCCGGTTCGAGACGTTGACGTGTTATCCACCAGCGTCCGGAGTCAACTCCTGGAGGACTGGAATGCGACGGAGCAAGACTGGGGGGAGGGCCCGCGGAGTGTGGTGGACCTGGTCGAGGCGCAAGTGGCGCGGACGCCGGGGGCGGTGGCCGTGGTCTGTCAGGATCAGGAGCTGACGTATGCGGAGCTGAATGAA
>BQJD01000075.1 GCA_021604525.1 marine bacterium B5-7
AGCCGCTCGGTGCCCCGTACGGTAACCTGTTCATAAAGCGGACTGGGATTCCCGGAAAAACTGTAATAGGCGGCAAGATGAATGACCGAGGCGATGTGTGTGCATCCGAGCTGACGCACCTCGTTAATCGCGGCGCTCACGCTCGTATCAGAACTGAGGTCGCAGGCGATAACTTGCTCGGTGCTAGGCGGAGGATGAGGCGGGCCTTCCCGATCAAAGCCCATCTCCCAGTAGCTCTCCCCCACGCTATCAATGAAGGAACTGCCGATCAGACCGCTGCTGCCGGTGATAATAAGAGTGTTGGAGGGCGTTTTCACCTCGTCAGCTCCTTCTCTCACGTCACCGAACAGAATTTCTTTGCCCGAATGCATCTTATAAAACGTTCCCCATTCCCTGTCAGAGTTATTAATTAACTCCTCCAATTTTTAGGACAGAATGAAGGGATTGGGTACTGGCAAAAACCCTTAAAATTGATGTTGGTTGGCAAGGAGGTGAGACGGCACGCTTTTTTTCCCATTGTCCGACGCCTGCCGTTCGGCCCCATGATCGGGCGCTCTTGTCCTGGACGGGCTTGTTCGAGCCCTGCGAGTTAGCCCGTCTCCCTGCTTCGCGACCGAGCAATCCCATGAGGCCGGACGGGGCGTCACTGGTTTTGCCCACTTTGACCGAAACCAAAGTGGCTGGGCTGCCGGACCGAACTCCGGCATCTCCTAATTAGAATGATTCCACATAGTTTCCCAAGTAATCCTGTCTTTTCGGCAACGTGGCGCTAGGTCACCTTAGTCATATGGAATTCCGGTCTTTCCTTAACCGACGCCTGCCGGTCGGCCCCCCTGATCGGACGCTCTTGTCCTGGACGGGCTTGTTTGAGCCTCGCGAGTTAGCCCGTCTCCCTGCTTCGCGACCGAGCAATCCAATGAGGCCGGACGGGGCGTCCATGGTTTTGGGTCCTTTTGCCGAAACAAAAGGACCTCGGCTGCCGGGCCGAAACCCGGCATCTCCAGTAAGCTTAAGGATGCGTGGGAACAGAGCGGAAACTATGAGACACCAATATAGAGTTTTTGCTGATGGGAGATCCTACGCTGTATTCTAAAGCCGATGAGACGTTGTCAATTATGGATTCTTAGACATAGATGAAGGATGACCCTATGACTGATCAACTTCAACCACACCCTCGCGGAGACCAGACAATTATTGGCAAACTATCCGGAAAATCGATCACCATTCCCGATGTCAATGTCCCGCCGATGCCTGCTCTGGCACCTCCTGGCGTGATTCACAATGGCACCAAAGCGGAGAACTTCGACGAGATCGTTTCGTCCATCGGATATCCCGATGTGAGGAGTTTCAGAAGAAAGTTCGGGCTGATCATTCCCGCCACCAATACCAGTATGGAGCACGAACTGTGGAGCATTATTGTTATGAACCAGGGACCGGACGGGCTACGTGGGGTCGGTCTTCATACGGCCACCGTCATGACGCCGAGACCGAGATTGGAAACGGAAGAAGATTTGCGGGCGTATAAGAAGCAGTTCCTGGGCGGACTCCGGGCAGCGGTGGACGTGGCGCTGTTGGCGGAGCCCCAATACATGATCATGGGCATGAGCCTGGAGCATATCATTGGCGGCATCGAAGCCATTCGAGGCCCGATGGAGGAGATTGAAGAATACTCCGGCCTGTTCTGGGCCACCTGGCATGATGCCGTTCACGCGGCGCTGGGAAAGTTTGGCGCGAAGCGGATCGGCCTCCTGACGCCGTTCGACAAGAAAGGGAATGAGTCTGCGACACAAATGTTCGAAGATCTGGGATACGAAGTGGTGTCGAGCGTGGGGTTCTCCTGCGCGAACGCGCTGCATATCGCGCATGTTCCGGACCCGGCCAAGGAAAAGGCCATTCAGGAGTTGTTGGCGACCGAAGAACATGCATTGGATGCGGTCGTCCAGTGTGGAACGAACATGAGCTTGATCAACGTGACGGAGAAATTGGAGCCGGTGCTAGGGATTCCCATCCTAGGGATCAATGCGGTGACCTTTTGGTACGCGCTACGGGAAAACGGGTTTGAAGGACCGCTGGCAGGTGGGGGAAAGTTGTTGCAGGAATTCTAGGCCGGACGGGAGCCCTATGACCAACCGCTATCGCCGACGAGCGGTCTGATTTTTCGCGCCAGTCTCCGGATTCATGAGAAAGGAGATTAGGCTGTGAAAACCAATGATAAAATTATCTTCTAGGGAAATGAGGGTAGCCGAACCCTGACGATCTTCGGCCAACCAGAAATCTCATGCTTCGGATCTGGAATTCAAACTATCACCTGATACAACGATGGCCGGACGATGGGGCGCATGGTGGCCAATGTGTTGTCCACAGAAAATCCACCCTGATGGAGAGGTCAGGATCAATCTGCCTGGCAACAGGATAGAGATGTCCTGAGTCTAGCCTACTTTTTTCACCTTGCAACGATGAGGAGAATAGTATAAGTCAACAGTCCCTGTATAGCCCAGGACTTGCGACGACTGCTCCACTCAATGGCTGTGACAAGCTGCTCAGTGATCTGTTCGGGAGGAAGATGCGTAGGTGGTTATTTTTGGTATAGAATACCGCCTCCGTGGGGAACAGATGATGGCGACTCCTTCGAATTTTTCCGATTCTTTTCTGCCTTCCGGCACATCCACCTGCTTTCGAATTCTTTCCGTATTCTCCCGCTATGGTCTGATCACTAATGCCGGGTTTTGTGTGGCGATTCGATAGGTTTGTGGCCCTGGCGGGTGCTTGAAGGATGGCTCTCGGGCCTGCCGTTCTACTGTTTGGGCGGGCGTCGAGGCCGGCAGGAATTGGCCTAACAGGCCTCACGGTATTTTCTGATGGTGTTTTCATAAAAAGCTAGGCAAAAACGTGAGATCTATCCAAAGGAGGCAGGTATGAAACCGTTAGAACACGCCATGATCGACGAATTCAAGACACACTTCCGGGGGGAGGCACTTCTTCCTGGCGACGCCGGCTATGATGAGGTGCGCCAGATCTGGAACGCCATGATCGACCGGCGTCCCGCGTTGATTGCCCGTTGTGTGTCAACTGAAGATGTCGTCCAGGCGGTCGGGTTCGCGCGCAAGCACAACCTGCTTGTCTCGATACGAGGGGGCGGGCACAACATCGCGGGGAATGCGGTCTGCGACGACGGCCTCATGATTGACCTCTCGCTGATGAAGAATGTTCAAGTGGATCCGAAGGCTCGCCGGGCAACCGTCGAGCCCGGCTGCACCCTTGCCGATTTCGACGCGGCCGCGCAGGCCCACGGCCTCGCCACCCCGCTGGGCATCAACTCGACCACGGGCGTGGCCGGCCTGACGCTCGGAGGCGGGTTCGGCTGGCTGAGCCGGAAGTACGGCATGACCATCGACAACCTGCTTTCCGCGCATGTCGTCACGGCGGAGGGGCGTCAAGTGCATGCCAGCGCAACGGAACACGAAGACCTCTTCTGGGGGCTGCGTGGTGGCGGTGGGAACTTGGGTATTGTCACCAGCTTTGAGTTTCAACTCCATCCCGTCGGGCCGGACGTCCTGAGCGGGCTCATTGTCTTCCCCTTCGACCAGGCGAAGTCTGTGCTGACGCAGTTCGCCCGTTTCACCGAGACGATGGCGGACGAGCTTGCCGTCTGGATGGTCACCCGGAAGGCGCCCCCGCTGCCCTTTCTGCCGGCGGAGGTCCACGGGAAAGAGATCGTTGCCCTTGCATTGTGCTATGCGGGCGATCCCAGTCTGGGTAAGAAGCTGATCGAGCCGCTGCGCAGGTTCGGCACGGCCCACGGTGAACACATCGGCGTGCAGCCCTACATGGCCTGGCAACAGGCCTTCGATCCGCTCCTGACGCGGGGTGCGCGCAACTATTGGAAGTCGCATAACTTTTCGAAACTGAGCGACGGCGCGATCGACGCCGTTATTCAATATGTCGGCACGCTTCCGTCGCCGCAATGCGAGATCTTCGTCGCCGCGATCGGCGGTCAGACGGCGCGCGTCGCGCCCGAGGCGATGGCCTACTCAAGCCGGGACGCCAACTACGTGATGAATGTTCATGCCCGTTGGGAGGGAGCTACCAATGACGAGGCCTGCATCGCCTGGGCGCGCGAATTCTTTGCCGCGTCACAGCCGTTTGCCAGCGGTGGTGCGTACATCAACTTCCTCACCCAAGACGAGACCGACCGCATTGCGTTCGCCTACGGTGCGACGTACAACCGGTTGGTGGAGCTTAAGAAGAAGTACGACCCGACGAACCTCTTCCGGATGAACCAGAACGTCAGGCCAGTCTGAGAGGAGGTGAGGGGCCTCATACTCGCATGCAGCAGTCGGCGCGTCGCGTCGCCGCTGATGCGGGTCGTGATGCCTGGAAAACCGGTCCCGGGCAATCCTATGACCGAAGACATTGAATATCTCAAAGAGATATGTGCGCCATTGGGCCGATTCGGACACGCCGGCTGTTCGGGGACGATGGTCCCTTTCTCAAGGGTGTGATGTCGGGTCTGGTTGCGGATGATTGATAAAACTAGAGGTCACCAAAGCAACGAAAAAGGACCCATCAGTTCCTCATTCTTACGATGAAACACATCATTCCTCCTGCTCCCTGTGGAGCTTCGCAGAGGGTAGAATATTAGGATGGAGGTGAAGGCTCTGCAGAGTCGGATTGCGGGCAAGGTGACGGTTGCGACCGACGCCGGGTATGAAGATCTCAGGCGCGAGCTCATTTGGAATCAACTGACGCCGATGCGTTACCCGCAGGTGGTCGTGCAGGTAGCGAGTGAACAAGATGTCGTCGAAGCCGTCAGGTTTGCCCGCAGGCAGAACATGAAAATTTCCGTGCGTGGCGGAGGACATAGTTGGGTGGGGTTTTTTCTGTGCAACGGGAGCCTGTTAATCGACCTCGGACAGCTTAACCGGGTTGCGATTGATCATCAGACTCGCACGGCAACCATTCAGCCGGCGGTCACCGGGCAGGCACTTAATCAGCGATTGGCTCCGCACGGGCTCGCCTTTCCCGTCGGGCACTGCCAGACAGTTCCCATGAGCGGCTATTTGCTGAATGGCGGGCTGGGCTGGAACTGGAACACATGGGGGCCGGCTTGCTTTAGTGTCGAGGCCGCCAATGTTGTGCTGGCTGATGGCAATCTCGTCGTTGCCAATCAGGAGCAACATGCCGACCTGCTCTGGGCGATCCGCGGGGCGGGGCCCGGCTTCTTCGGAGTGGTGACCCAATACGTTCTCAAGCTGTATCCGATGCCCCGTGCCATCACGACCAGCATCTATTATTATCCGTTGGAACGCATTGAAGAAGTTGGCGCATGGGCAGAGGAAATTGCCGGACAGTTGCCGCCAGAAGTGGAGCTAACGATGTTCTGCGCGCAGGCGCCATCTGCCTTTGCCGAGGAATGTCGGTTCAACAAAGGATTTGTCTGTATGCTGTGCGCGACCGGGTTCTTCGATACGTCCGATGAAGCCGCCGCCATACTGAGTCTTCTGGAGACCTGCCCCGTTATCTCTAATTGCCTGGGAAAGGATGTGAACCAGCCCACCATTATGGCCGCTTTGCTGGACATGGGCGGCAGGTTCTGGCCGGAGTTGCATCGCTGCCTGGCCGATACGCTTTGGTCAAACTCCTCACCGGAACAACAACTGGCGGCAGTGCGCGATGCCTTTCTGCAGGGGCCGTCTGAGAAGTCTCTGGCGCTGTGCGCATTTTCTACCGGAGGGGAGCATCGTGTGGCTGTGCGACCCGACGCTGCATTCTCGATGACAGCCAGGACGTTACTCCTCTGCTATGCGCTATGGGAACGGCCGGAGGATGACGATGCGAATAGGGCATGGCATCGTGAGACCATTGTGGCATTAAACCGGTTTGCGGTGGGTTATTACGTGGGCGAATCCGACATTATCGAGGAGCCGGTACGAGCCGAACGGTCGTTCGCGCCTGCCAACTGGCAACGCCTCCAGGCGCTTCGCCGTACCTACGATCCTGATGGACTTTTTAACGGCCACTTCGGAACAGGCTGACTATCAGAGATCTTTCGTACTATCATTCCCTGCCACTTAGTGGAGGCACAGTTCGGTCCCAATTCTATGAGTGAGTGCGTTGAAATGTTCAAAGAGGAATTCGAACAATTCAGACCCATTCCTCCCTGTTCGATGTCGATAATGCGTAGGCGATCATTTTTTGCTATAGATACAGGCTTGTCTCACCCGTTATTCCAGGGGACCGACTTCGGTGGCCGTTGAATTCCACCCTTAGGCCACATTGAGAAGTGAGGACGATCTCACCGTGCCCCCCATATCGAGACACCCCCACATTTTTGAGAGGGATTTGTTATGAACTGGGCGATTCTTGTTATTGCCGGATTATTCGAAGTCGCATGGGCAATCGGTCTCAAGTACACGGAAGGCTTTACGCGTCTGTGGCCGACTGTCGGGACTGTGCTGGCCATGGTGATCAGCCTTGGCTTACTCGGTATTGCGATGAAAACACTTCCCGTCGGGACGGCTTATGCGGTTTGGGTCGGTGTCGGAGCCGTTGGCACGGCCATATTGGGCATCTTCTTGTTTGAGGAGCAGGCGAATCCCGCGCGACTGCTCAGTTTGGCGTTGATCCTTGCAGGCATCGTTGGCCTCAAGCTCGCAACCCATGCCTAACTCTTCGTTCCAGCAAACAGCCCTCCGCAGCCGTTGGACTCTAACCTTCGTGCTACCACCATACCCTGCAAAATTATAATGAGCGAATACGTGGAATTTCTCAAAGAAGTGTTCGAACAATTCGGACCGATTCATCCACGCCGCATGTTTGGCGGGTATGGGCTCTTCCATAAGGGGTTGATGTTTGGGCTGGTGGCGCATGATGTGTTGTATTTGAAAGCTGACGAGACGTTGTCTCCATTTTTTGAAGAACGGGAATTGGAGCCATTCCAGTAC
>BQJD01000076.1 GCA_021604525.1 marine bacterium B5-7
GAAATGATGGCTCGGGTCCCTCGAATAGTGTGACTGTGAAAAATCAACACTTAGCCGTTCTGCGGGGCGCCTGTGCTATCCCTCAAATAGCGTGATCAAATATGCGCCCGGATCCATCATTTATTGTGTCCACTCTCACATCATGGATTTCTGGTTCTACCAGACTTCTATCCTAACGGTAGCACCTTTCTTGGAGTGCGTCCGGCTCGACGGCGCTTTGGTGTAGGGCGGTGCGCCACCGCTTTGAAACCGCACTCCCAAACCAAAAGCGGAGTCAAGCCGGACGCACTCCATGCGATGCCATTCCAACGATCAATGAGAATGCTCACGGTCATTGAAGGGAAGATGTGCGATTTTTATCACGGTGAATGATGGCACGGCGGATGGGCCCTCAGTTTTCTTGAAAGCGGAAACCGATCCGATCATGAGAAAGCGACCCCCGAGGAAGCTCGCTTCCCGGGGGTCTTTCTCTTCTTCTTCGATGTGTGAAAAAAGAAACCGAAGAGAATTTCGGCCAGGGTCACCTGACCGATGCAACCCTATTGGAATTCCTGGAGAAATGCGATGCCGATCTCGCTGAAGATTACCGTCAAAGGGGATGTGCCCATTGCGGAGGAACACTGCATCGAGCCAATTACCCACGCAAACCCCGGGGACCGGCAACCGGCCAGAGTGTTTTCTGGCGCCATAGCTTCTGCTGTGAGAAAGAGGGTTGCCGCAAGCGGACCACACCCGCCTCCGTGCGTTTTCTGGGACGCCGCGTTTACCTGAGCTTCGTCGTGCTGCTGGTCGCTGCGATGCGTCATGGCCTGGGGCTGAAGCGTGTCCGGGTTTTACGCGAACATTTGCAGATCGACCGCCGAACGCTGGAGAGGTGGCGCAAGTGGTGGCTGGAGGGCTTTGTGCAAAGTGCTTTTTGGAAACAGGCCCGGGCGCAGTTCATGCCCGCGCTTTGTCAGCATTCATTACCGTGCTCGTTGTGCGAGGCTTTCAAGATCAATCGCCGGGATCGCCTCCTGGATTTGCTCAAGTTCCTGCGCCCGCTGACGATCTCTGCGCTCCTTTTTTAGCGAGCTTTCTGAGTCCGGACGCACAAGGTTTCCGAGGGATGATTTTTTCCCGCACAGGATGCCCAATGACTCCGGAAAATACCCAGCGTAGAGGGGTGGCCGCAGCACCGAAATCACACACACAGCCATTCCCGTGGGAAAACAATCCAAAGGACCTCACAGTATCCGAACACATGAACGTTGGGCCCAATTTCGCTTCAGTGTTATAGGCGCTCTTCTGGCCGCACCTCCAGAAAGAGGCCAATTGCAAGAGCAGATCGAAGCTCTTGCGGCCAAGAAATGGCGCCATCCAATCAGCCAACAATGGACCGTCTTTGGTTACTCGACCATCGAGCGCTGGTATTACAAAGCGCTGGGATGCAGTCACAAAGAAGGGCCCGTAGACGTGCTCAAGCGCAAGATCCGTTGCGACGCAGGTGAACATCCTGCCTTCAACTCCAAACTAACCGCAGTGCTCGCCGCGCAGTACCGCCAACACCCTAACTGGAGTTATCAATTGCACCGCGACAACCTCGTCGTCCTCGCCGAGGACCAACCCGAACTCGGCTCCGTGCCTTCCTATCCCTCCGTGGTGCGTTTTATGAAAAGCCACGGCTATGTGAAACGCCCCCGCCGTGGCCCAGCCAAAAGTCCCGGAGCCCAAGCCGCCGAAGAGCGCTACCAAGCGCGGGAAATTCGCAGCTACGAAAGCCAGCACGTCAACGCACTTTGGCACCTGGATTTTCATCACGGCTCCTTGCGCGTGCTGCGGCCTTGCGGCACCTGGGCCTACCCCATCTTGTTAGGCATCCTCGACGACCGTTCCCGGCTTTGTTGCCACCTGCAATGGTACTGGGCCGAAGGAGCCCGGGAACTCTGCCACGGCCTCAGCCAAGCCATTCAAAAACGCGCCCTGCCACGCTCCATCCTCTACGACAACGGTTCAGCCATGATCGCCAAAGAAACCGAAGAAGGACTCACCCGCCTAAGTGTGCTCTATGAAAACACCCTGCCCTATTCGCCCTATCAAAATGGCAAACAAGAAGCCTGGTGGAACTCAATCGAAGGGCGCCTGCTACCCATGCTAGAGAACGTCGCCGATCTAACATTAGAGAAACTCAACGAAGCAAGCCAAGCCTGGGCAGAAATGGAATACAACCGCAAAGTCCACAGCGAAACCAATCAGACACCTCTACGCCGCTATCTCGACGATACGGATGTCGGGCGCCCGTCGCCCAACGCACAGCAACTCAAAGAAGCCTTCACCACAGAAGTCACCCGCACCCAGCGCCGCAGCGACGGCACCCTGAGCCTATCGGGCATACGATTCGAAATACCCTCGCGCTTCGGCCACATGCAACAGCTCAACGTGCGTTATGCCACCTGGGATCTGAGCCACGTCTGCCTATGCGATCCGAGAACCGGCACCGTTCTCTGCCGCCTCTATCCTCAAGACAAAGCGAAAAACGCCGAAGGCATCCGCCCACACCGGCAATCCCCACACCAAGCACCAACCGAAGCCCCCCCACCAACGGCAGAGCAACCAACCGGCGCCGTAGCCCCCCTGCTCGAGAAACTCCTGCGCCAATACGCAGCCACCGGACTACCTCCCGCCTACCTGCCAGGACCAGACCCTAGCGAAGCAACTTCCTAACAAGCCAAAAACAAACCTAAACAGACACTCTCATGAATAAAAAGCTACTTGCACTCTACGGCCTAAAGTTCAACCCCTTCTCACCTCAAGTCCCAGCGACAGCCCTCTGGGCACCCGCCCGGATCGAAAGCTTCTGCTGGCGAATCGAACAACAAACCGGCGAAGGCGGCTTCGCCATGGTGCTCGGCGATCCCGGCAGCGGCAAGAGCGCCGCCCTGCGCATCCTCTCAGAACGCCTCAATCAGCTGCACGATCTATGCCTGGGAGTCATCAGCCGCCCTCAGGCCCAGGTGGCCGATTTTTACCGGGAACTAGGTCATCTCTTCTCCGTGCCACTCTCGCCCCATAACCGTTGGAACAGTGCCAAAGTGCTACGCGAAAAGTGGCTCACATACATAGAAGGCTCCCTCTACCGTCCCGTGTTGCTCGTCGACGAAGCCCAGGAAATGAACAGCGCCGTGTTTTGCGAACTGCGCTTGCTATCCAGCGTCGAGCTCGACTCGCGATCCATCCTCACCATCGTGCTGTGCGGCGATCAACGGCTCAGCCACCGCCTGCAGGGAAGCGATCTGACGCCAATCGCCAGCCGCATACGCAGTCGACTGCGCCTGGAGGCCCTCAGTCCCAGAGAGCTCGAAGAATGCCTAACTCATCTCTGCACCAGCGCAGGCAACGCCAAGCTCCTAACCACCGAACTCACACGAACACTCTGCGAACACGCCGCCGGCAATCTGCGCCTGCTGATGAACATGGCCAATGACCTCCTGCACGCGGCATCCCGGGAAGAGCGCGAACAAATCGACGAACAACTCTACTTTGAAGTCTTCGCCCTAGACGCAAAACCGTCGAGAAAGAGAGCGTCCTAACAGCCAAACGCGCTGCAATGATCTTCTTAAAGATTATACTAACACAACTCTTCTTATCTTCTTCCTCAGTCGAATACTCACCCGTGCCACATCACCCAATGATGACCAACGCAACCATCACACTACTCGATCCAGATCGCCTCCGTCAGACACCGCCCCGATTTAGTTGGATCGACCATCGGTTCTTGCGCGAGGGCCATTTGCAACAACTCACCAGCGCCCACGCAGCCGCCCTCTACCTCATTCTGATCACCGTGAGCGACGCCCGTGGCATCAGCTACTACTCAGACAAACGCCTCCTCCAGCTCGTCCCCGACACCACCTCAGAACAGTTAGAAGATAGCCGCCGCGAACTCATCCAAACAGGTCTCATCGCCTACCGCCGCCCCCATTATCAAGTCCTCAGTCTCGACCCCGCACACATCAAAACTTCAAAACTACGGCAAGCAACCGAAGACGACACCAGAGACCGCAGCCAACAACCCCTCCACGTCAAGACCGCCCTACAACAACTCCTGCGAAGCCTCGAAGACGAAGCGTAACAAGGCCGAATGGCGTAACGTTACGCTAAACGAAACAAGCTACTTCCGTTTCCCTCAATTATCCTGATGCAATCACCATCAATTATCTTGAGCGCTCTCAGTTGCCGCCAAGCCGAAAACTGGAGCGAACAATAAAAGGATGGACTGAACTCAAGCGCGATAGCGCTGATGTTCAGATCATCCGTTGTTGGACGAAGCGCCGGGGACTCTACGTTTAAGCTCGGTAGTGCGATTGGCGTAGAGCGGACTGCTTTTGGAGTTCAATCCTCACGGAGACGCCTAGTCCGTCATGACGACTGGAAAGCGACGATGTCTCAAACCGGCGTTGTCCTTCAAACGCAGCCTCGCATGGTCGATTCCGCTGCTCTGGACTCCGGTTGAGGACCGCATTCAGGCCCCTTACCGTTCTCAAGACACAGCTCCGCCTGGCCCAGATCCACCCGGTTTGCGGCATTGAGCTGGCTGAGGGGTGTTGGTATTCCCTAGTCATAGAGTGGGATCGCGCTTTTCAGTAATTGCGGTGGCCCGCGCCCGTACCGCCAACTTCCAAACAGAATAAGCTCGCCTTCACATTGACGGCAGGTGGGTGCAGGACGTGGCTCAGTGGGCTTAAGATCGAGTTCCGGCTTCCAGTCCAGCAGTGCTTGAATGCGTGTCAGACGCTTATGCCCAGCCGGGCTTAACCAACCAAAGTAACGCACGCGTTTGAACCTCTTGGGCAGCACGTGTTGCAGAAAACGCCTGACAAATTCGTTGCTCGTGAGTTTGAGGGGACAACGCTCGCCGGTCTTGCTATCGGTGTATTCAATCGTGACGTGAGTGCCGTCATCTGCAAGGATTCGCTTCTTGGAAAGCGCCGTTTGACAGACATAGCGCGACAGGTAATCGACGGCTTCCTCTCCACGTCCAGCGGCGCTGATATGGACGTTCCAGTTCTCATACCAAACACCGTTGGGGATCGTGTCATAGAGGGCACGATCAGCCTCTTTCATGGCGGCTTGCATGAGGATGCGCATCTTGACCGAAAGCTTGCGCACTGGGAGAAAGTAGTCTGGATCTTTGCCTCGCACCCAAGCACCATTAGGCGCAAGCCCGCCTTGCGGCACAATGTAGTGAATGTGCGGGTGATAGACCAATTGGCGCGTCCACGTATGGAGCACCCCGATCATCCCTAATGAACCGCCCAAGTGTCTTGGATCTGCCGCGACTTCTTGCAGGGCTTGGCTCGAACATTGGAAGAGAAGATTGAAACACAGTTTCTGGTTGGCACGCATCACCTCGCGCAGAGCGTCTGGGACGGTGAACGTGATCATGCTGTGAGGCACAGGGAGCAATCTCGACTTCTGTTTCTGCGCCCAATCAAGCGCATCCTGATAGCCACAGAGTGGGCAACTGCGATGGTTGCAACTGTGCGGAGCGAAATGCGGTTGCCCGCAGTCCTTGCATAGGTACAAAGAACCGCCCAGCGTAGACGTCCTGCAAGAGAGGATGGCCTGAGCTGCTTGGCGATGGACGCGAGGGATTGACGCGCCATGGCGTGCCGCATAGGCACGCCAATGACGCGCGAAGACCTCTCGAAAATCAAGGCTCACGAAAGTGACTTCGTAGAGGAGGCTCTGTTAGTTATCCTTTAGAGCGCCTGATCACGGACTCATCCAAGCCCTGTAGGACTTCTTGAGTGCGTTGTTCGCCTACGGCGGAAAGATGCGCATACACCAAGGTCTGATTGAGGGAAGCATGACCAAGATAGTTGCTGATATAGCGCAAACTCACACCGGCGTCTAACAAATGTGTGGCATAACAATGACGCAAAGTGTGCGGTGTAATGCGTTTGTTGATACCGCTTTCAATCACTGCCCACTTCAGAGCATTGTGCACAGTGCTATCACTCATAGGTTGCTCCGCTTGCTTCATGGCGAGTGCCTGGGCCTGGCGTTCACTGACCTTGCTCGCCCGTTGGTGCGCACGCCAAGCGCGCCCGAGTGTGGGAAAAATCAATCGAGGGTGACGATGAAATAACCACCAGTGACGCAAGCGTTGAATCATCGCTGGAGAAATGGGAACGTAGCGATCCTTGCCGCCCTTGCCGTTGCGGATATGGATGCGCAAGCTTTTGGCAGAAATATCACCGACCTCAAGAGCAAGAGCTTCCCCGAGACGAAGGCCGCAAGAATAGAGCAAGGAGAAGTAGGTGTGAAAGCGGGGCTCAGTGAGCCTTGCAAGGAGGTCTTGGACCTCCTGCTGGGATAGAACGACGGGAAGGGTCTCGCGATGTTTGACGATGACCTCGTCAAAGACGGTCCAGGCAGGATCGAGCTTGAGATGATCCCGGTAGAAAGTGCGCAGAGCGACTTTGGCCTGATTCATGGTGCGAGGCTTGTACTGCTTCTCGGTACGAAGAAAGACAAAGTAATCACGGAGCTGATCCTCGGAGAGGATCTTCGGATCGATGTTGAAATGGCGCCCAAGCAAACTGACATGGGAAACATAGACATCTTGAGAACGCTCACGCAGATCGCGGAGCTGGACGAACTTGCGGAATGCTGCTAGAGTATCAGCGAATGGTTTTTTTTCATAGTGTAGTGGACGGTAGGTTGTTGAAGACCGTCAGCCACACCTTACCATGGGGCGCAAGCCCCATGGTTCTCCGCAGCGCAGCTGCTTCGTTCAACAAGCCGGCATACCGGACGCCTCTCCCTTTGGCTGTGAACTTGGATCAAACGTATTTCTAA
>BQJD01000077.1 GCA_021604525.1 marine bacterium B5-7
CAACGACCTCCCGACCAGAAGCGATTTCAAGTGAAATGAGCTATACTTTGTCAATCACCATGCCAACTGGAAATTATGGAATTTTTCGCCTGACGGAACAAGGAATCCACCTGGAAGCCCGGCACGGGGTCCATGCGAGAAAAAGGAGGCTGATATGAAGAACCGTGTTCTGTTTCGCATATACCCCGGCTCTATCATAACCACCCTGTTATTGGCTGGGCTCTTGATCCAGACAGCTCAAGCGGCCTTTGCCCAACACGCACCGGAACGGGAGGCCTATTTCGGCGAAACGCATGTGCATACGAGCTGGTCGCTCGATTCCTACCTCGGGTTCGGCAACACCATCGCGGGACCGGAAGAGTTCTACAAGTATTCGCTGGGCCAGCCCATTACGCATCCGGGCGGATTCACGGTGAAGATTACGAAACCGCTCGACTGGGGGGCGACGACCGAGCATGCGGAGTATCTCGGAGCCGTTCAGGCCGCGCTGGATCCCGATTCGCAGCTCAGCAAGACCCTGCTCGGGAAGTCCTTGAAGTTCGGCAGCCGGGTAGAGGCCGAGGCCACGTACAAGCTCCTCACGGTGACCATGCTCAAAAATCACCCCCTCACTGATTTGATGGCTCCTGACGTGTTAGGCACCTACTGGAAGCGGCTGGTGGAGATCGCCGACAAATACTACCAGCCGGGCAAGTTCACGACGTTTGCGGCTTACGAATGGACCTCGACACCGAACAGCGCAAACCTGCACCGCAACATCTTCTTTCTGGATACCAAGAAGGTGCCGGACATGCCGTTCAGCGCGATCGACTCGGACGATCCGCGTGCGCTCTGGAAGTGGATGGATGCCCAACGCAAAGCGGGCAACGAGCTTCTCGCGATTACCCATAATCCGAACCTGAGCAATGGCCTGATGTTTCCGACGGAGGTGGACGATAGAGGGCGGCCGATCGACAAGGCGTGGGCGGAGACCCGAATGCGCAACGAACCGCTTGGGGAACTTAAGCAGGTCAAGGGTCAGTCAGAGACGACGCCGGGCCTTTCACCCAACGACGAGTTTGCCAATTACGAAGTCGTCGTCTGGCAGCTCCTGGGTTATCAAGGCGATCCACGCAATTTTGGCAGCTACATCCGCCAGGCGTATAAGGACGGACTCGCCATGCAGGACAGGCTCGGCCTCAATCCTTACAAATTCGGTGTCGTCAGCGGCTCCGATTCGCATAGCACTGCGGTGTCCTACCGGCAGAACAACTTCTTCGGCATACACGGGGGCAACTTCGACGAAACACCGGAAAAACGACTGGAAGGTGGGCATTTTGGATTCAAGAACCTCTGGGCCAGCCCTGCAGGCCTGAGTGTGGTGTGGGCGGAAGAAAATACGCGCGAAGCCATCTTCGCCGCCATGCAACGCAAGGAGACCTACTCCACCAGCGGCGTGCGCCTCAGGGTACGGCTATTCGGCGGATGGGAATTCGGACCCGATATGCTCAAACAAAAGGATTGGGTGGAAGCGGCGTACACCAAAGGCGTATCGATGGGTGGCGATCTGCCGGCTGCAACGGCCAAGGCTCCGTCATTTGTCGTCTGGGCGGTGAAAGACCCCGACAGCGGCAATCTCGATCGCGTTCAGATCGTCAAAGGCTGGTCTAACAATGGTCAGACCTTCGAGAAAGTTTATGATGTCGCCTGGGCCGGCAAGCGAAAACCGAATCCGGCCACCGGCAAGCTGCCCTCGATCGGTCACACGGTGAACCTCGTGACGGCAACGTATACGAACACCATCGGCGCAGTGGAGCTGAAAACTGTCTGGACGGACCCCGATTTCGATCCCAGTCTCGACGCATTTTACTACGCCCGTGTTCTGGAGATTCCGACTCCGCGCTGGAGCACCATCCAAGCCGTGAAGTTGGGCAGAGTACCGCCGGACGGTGTGGCCGCGACGATCCAGGAACGCGCCTGGACATCGCCGATCTGGTACACCCCAACCGAGAAGGCACGCAAAACGGCCAAACCGGGCGTCACCGTGGCCGAACTCACACAGAAGGGCGCGATCGCTCTCGGTGACGAGGAGTTGAAACAGTTGATCGTGGGCAAAACCATCCTGGTCCGCAATTCGGTCACCGGACAACGGTTTGAAATCCTCCATGGATCAGACGGCCGGCGCCTCATCACGGCTGTAAACGGGAACCTGCCTAGCTTGGATGTCATGGGGGAATTGGCGCATGGCCGCCAAATGCAATATAAAATCCGCGACGGACGCTACTTGGTCGATGTCGCAGGGACACCGTTCGAAGTGATCGTCTATAAGATAGGCAACAAGCACGTGGCGGCACGCAACAATGAGTTCGGTTACGCCAATTATGAGATCGAAGCTATCGACGAATGACTGGTCTGAGCCGACGTAAAGAAGTGCAGTTGGAAGAACGTGTTGGTCCGGATCAGGATGAGCCCGCTTCCATCGGGCGAACTCCATCGCGTCTCATGCGATGGGGACGCGAACCGCTGCTGCACTTCCTGCTGATCGGCGTTGCATTATTTGTCGGGTACCACATGCTCCAACCGGAAACGACCGGGCGGGATGTATCCGACCGAATTGTGCTGACCGAGAACGATCTGCGCCAGCTCAAGGCGACGTGGCTTGCCCAAGGACGCCCTTCGCCCACTCCCGAAGACATGCGTCGTCTCATCGGGAACAAGGTCCGGGAGGAAATCTTCTACCGGGAGGCACTTGCGCTCGGTCTGGACAAGGAAGACATCATCGTCAAACGCCGACTGGCACAGAAGATGGAGTTTCTCGTCGAAGACCTCGCTGCCCTTCGGGATCCTACAACTGAAGAACTCCGGTCCTGGTTCGAGAAGAACCCCGAACGCTTCACGCCGGCCCCACGTGTATCGTTCCATCATCTCTATTTTTCACCCGACCGGCGTGGCGCAGGAGTAAAAGACGAGGCTGAATCAGTCCGTGAACAACTTAACGGGAGGCCATCGAATACGCCCGTCCTGGCGACGCCGGCCGATTCTTTCATGTTCAAGGACTCCTACGACGACCGGACTCCGGAGCAGGTGGCCGCAGTGTTCGGCACCACGTTTGCTGAAACATTATTCCTGCTGACGCCGGGATCCTGGGAAGGGCCGATTGAGTCCGGATTAGGCTGGCACATAGTCTGGGTGGAGTCGATCACACCAGGTCGCGCCCCCGCCTTCGAGGAAATCGAGCCGGACATCAAAGCTCAATGGACCGAAGAGCAACGAATCGAATCCAGCCGCCGGACGTTTGATGCGATGAAAGCCCGCTACGAGGTGATCCTGCCTAACGCTCCGACCATGGTTGACAGGACGAAGGGCGAGTGAGGGCAAAGGGGTCGCCATGAGGCAGGCAGAGGTGCATGTATGTGTTTACTGGCACTGCTGTCTTTACGTGAAATAGGTAGAAAAGATCTACAAGTCCTGGTAAATTCGTGTGAGTCCCTATTCACCGCAAGAAAAATAAAATTCCTTACTCAAATAATGTGAAGTCACCATGAAAGCCGGTCGCCGCGTAAAAAATCAAGAGAAACGTTCGCTATACAATGGGATCAAACCAATTGGCGCTGTGGCCTTCGTCGTGCTCTTGGTCATCGGAACCTGGTGGTATAGCACGGCACAATCCGACCAGCCCTCTGTGCCGGATCCACAGGTCGGCATGACCTGCGATATGGGTATTTCTGCTGCCAAGTCCGGCCGGGCTCTGTCAGTGACGAATGCGCAACCAACCATGCCTGTGGACCAGTCGGTTTCATCCGCCAATGCTTCGGCTGATGCCGTAGGCTCATTGCGTCCGTCCGATCCGGCGCCGGATGGCATGGTTTGGATTCCTGGGGGCGAATTCTCCATGGGCGCAGCCGATTTATCCGATGGGGAAATGAACGACGTGGGCATGCAGGCCACGCGCGATTCCCGTCCTGTCCATCCTGTTTACGTCGATGGATTCTGGATGGATAAAACCGAAGTCACCAATGCCCAATTTACCCTGTTCGTCGACGCCACCGGCTATATCACGGTCGCGGAGCGCACGCCACGTGCGGAGGATTTCCCAGGTGCCCCGCCGGAGAACCTGGTGGCCGGTTCCGTCGTTTTTTCTCCACCGGACCATGCCGTGCCACTTGATACCCATTTTCGATGGTGGAGCTACATTAAGGGTGCCAACTGGCGTCATCCTCTTGGGCCAACCAGCGACCTCAATGGTCGCGAAGAATATCCTGTTGTGCATATGGCATACGAGGACGCGGAGGCCTATGCCAAATGGACCGGGAAACGGCTTCCCACCGAAGCGGAATGGGAGTTCGCCGCGCGCGGAGGATTAAGCGGCAAGGTCTATCCCTGGGGCGATGAGTTTCGGAAAGACGGCCAATGGATGGCCAATAGCTTTCAAGGTCATTTTCCACAGCAAGATACGGGGAAAGATCAATATACAGGCATCGGGCCGGTGGCAAAATTTCCCCCGAACGGGTACGGACTGTATGACGTGGCCGGGAACGTATGGGAATGGACGAGTGACTGGTATCGGCCCGATTATTACGCACGGCTCATAATAGCAGGCGGAGTCGCCTACAACCCCCAAGGGCCCGACTCCCCGTTCGATCCCACCGAACCCGGCGAAAAAAAACGCGTGCACCGTGGCGGGTCGTTTTTGTGCACCGAGCAATACTGCTCCCGCTACATGGTCGGCACGCGTGGCAAGGGTGAAATCAACACGGGAACCAGTCATCTTGGATTTCGCACGGTCCGCTCATTGAATTCCAAAGAAGAGCAATCGCTCGATAGGGAAGCAACACACGCAAAGGAGAAATAAATAAAAATGGTGCGAGTGGAGAGGATGGGGTCTATGTCACTAATGGCGTGGGCGATAGAATTAGGTGTGGGCGATGTGTTCGCACAGGACGTCCGACCGAAGTCCGAACCGGCCTTTAATGGTACCATCGGCAAGACGTATAAGGATTCGAAGTCGGACTTTCCGAAACCTCTTCAGGCGCCGGCAGTCCCGCCGAATGTGTTGATTGTGCTTTTGGATGACGTCGGCTTTGCCCATGCCGGGACCTTCGGCGGGGCAGTGCCTTCCCCACACTCGACCGGCTCGCGAAGGACGGTCTGCGCTAGAATCGTTTCCACACGACCGCCCTTTGTTCGCCCTCACGCGCCGCACTGCTTACCGGGCGCAATCATCACAGCGTGGGCACGGGCGTGATCATCGAGTTGGGCACGGGGTTTCGAGGCTATACCGGTATTGTGCCCAACACCACGGCGGGATTCCCGGAAATTCTCCGGCAGAACGGACACACGACGGCTGCCTTCGGCAAATGGCACAATACACCCGATATCGAAATCACGCCGTTAGGACCCTTCGACCGCTGGCCTACCGGAAAGACCTGGGGTTTTGAGTATTTCTATGGATTCATGAACGGAGAGACCCATCAGTATTATCCGGTGCTCTACCGCAATACCACACCGGTCCCCCAACCGAAAACACCTGAACAGGGTTACCACGTCACCGAAGACCTGGTAGACGACGCCATCGGGTGGATAAACCAGGTGAACGCCACGAATCCGGAAAAACCATGGTTTATGTACTTCTCCTCAGGAGCCATTCATGCTCCACATCATACGCCCAAGGCCTACCGTGACAAATACAAAGGCCGGTTTAACGGGGGTTGGGATCAGTACCGCGAGGAGACGTTCGCACGGCAGAAAAAACTGGGCGTCATACCGACAAACACCAAATTGACACACAGACCGAAGGAACTGCCGGCCTGGGATGATCAGCCGGAAAGTGCCAAACGCGTGTATCGTCGCCTGATGGAAAACTACTCCGGTTTCCTCGAACATACTGACGTGGAAGTCGGCCGTCTGCTCGCGGCCGTCGAAAAATCCGGCGGGTTGGACAACACACTGATTTTCTATATCGTCGGAGACAACGGCGCCTCCGGCGAAGGAGGGCTTGAAGGCACGGTCAAGGAGGTGGCAAGCCTGAACGGTGCCCAGTTGGGTCTAACAGACCTCGAAGCGAAGTTCGAGGAAATCGGCGGGACGGAAACCGAGCCACATGTGCCGGCAGCCTGGGCATGGGCCGCCGACACGCCGTTCCAATGGACCAAGCAGGTCGCGTCGCACTTCGGGGGCACGCGCAACGGCCTGGTTGTGCACTGGCCGAATGGCATTGCCGCGAAAGGCGAGTTGCGCTCCCGGTTCCATCACACTATTGACGCGGCTCCGACCGTACTTGATGCCGCACAGGTCACCCAACCACATGTCGTGAACGGCGTGAAGTCATTTGGAGGGGGTGACATCGGCGGGTTCAATATCACCGCCTATAACATGGTCATGATGGGCTGCGCATGAAGATATGCTCCCGACCTTGCTCGCCGCTGCAGGCGATACCACGGTCAAGGAAGATTTGCTGAAGGGGAGGAAAATCGGCGATATGATTTACAAAGTGCACATCGATGGCTATAACCTGCTACCTGCCCTGAAGGGCGAGAGCCAGTGGTCGCGCAAGGAATTCATCTGCTGGACAGACGATGGCAATGTCGCCGCGCTGCGTTATGGTGACTGGAAGGCTACGTTCCTGCGGCAGGACACCGACGGCCTGTGTGTCTGGCAGGACCCGTTTGTGAAACTGCGTGCACCGAT
>BQJD01000078.1 GCA_021604525.1 marine bacterium B5-7
ATGGCGGCCGTTGTCATCGCTAATGATGCGCACCAGTTCGCCGTGCTTCTTGAGATCACGCGGCGGGCGCTGGATCAGAATTAACGGCCGGCCTTCGCCGATGGTGACACTCAGCACCACGCCGCCGCGCTCGCGTAGCTGACTGCAGGCCATCTTGGCGGACACCAGGCCGTTGATGGCATGGGTGGTCGCCATGTTTTCCATTAGTTGTTCGGCGTACATCAGATTCCTCCTTCAACGGGTTTCTGGCAGATCTCAAAAATCGCATTCGTGACCGTCTCGCCGTCGCTGGATGTCGTTCGCATGTAAGGCTCATTGCAATGCATGCAGAAGGTCACGGAGTCGTAAACCTCACCCCTCGGCGGTAGTAGCGTTTCATTCGTTACACCGCAGTAGGGACAGGTGTATTCACAGAGTGTCTTGCCGGCTTGTTTGGCGGCGGCAATCCAGGCAACGGCTACGTTATTCATCATTCACCTCCAAGGTCGCGCCAAGCGGCCCTGATGTCATCACAGTTCAACGGACGATCAGCGCCGGCGGCAAACATGCTGGCCAGACGCAACACCTTGGTCATTCCGCGTAGTCCGCCCGGCTTGCTGGCGATCTCGTGAAGCGATTTGCGGCACTCTTTCACGGACACGTTCCAGGCATCGATGAGTGCATCGATATCACCCTTGGTGGAGCGAACCAGGCGTACCCGTTTACCGATACGTGAGAACAGTCGATCGAGATACGCGGCGCGATTGCCGCCGGTCATCCGGGCATACACCGATTCATTGCCAACTAGGGCAAGACCGAGCCCGGTGGCATCATGTAGGGCGCGCATGGCATCCAGCGCCGCCACGGACAGGTGCTGGGCCTCGTCGACGATCAACAACCCCATCGTTCCGCGCATGCGCTTGATAATGGCCCGTTGCATCCTGGCTGCGCCGTTGCAGAGCTCAATCCCAAGCGCCTCGGCAACCTCTTCAAGCGCTGGTACCGCGCCGGCTGTACACGGCGACATCGTCGCCACCCAGACATTGGGTGATTGCATTTGGTACTGACCGATGGTGCTGGTCTTGCCGAGGCCGGCACCGCCATAAACCACGGCGACATCACCGGCCAGTTGCGCGTAACCCAGGGCGGCCAGCACGCGTTCCGCAGATGGCGTTGGTACCCAGCCGGGAGCTTGGGGTAACGCCCTCGATTCCAGTTGGCGCGCCTGATAGGCATCGACCCATCGCGCCAGGTCTGTTTCCAATGACGTGTTATCGCCCGGATAACGACCCTTTAACCACTGGTTAAGGCGCGTGCCGCTGATGCCGCTCTGCCGGGCGATCTCCGCCTGGGTCAGCGTCGCATCGGCCGTCTGCAATGCAGCGACCTCGGAATGCAAGTCGCGCTCTCTGGTGGCGTCTGGTGTCAGGTTTTTAGTCATGATATGGTTATCTCTCTTGTGTGAAGGCCCCTTACCAGGGCCGTTGATGAAGCCCGGTGAAGCAGACACTTCACCGGGTTTTTTAATTTTCGTGGTCATCCCTGAACGGTCTATCCAATGACTGGCTGCGGAAGGCCGTCAAACCTTGGGCGACCGCAAGACCGAGGTGCCTGTCGTTGCGAGCCGCCTCTGCGTCGCGCATCAACTCGTACTCTTCGGTGTAGCGATAACCTTCCAGCCATCTCCTGTCTTGAGTGGTAACGAGCTCACGTTGTGCCAGACGCTCACTAAGATTTATGGCATGCTGATACCTGTCCTCCGGGGTGTCGTACAAAAATTCGACGTCCCCGCTCCTTGAGAAATCCTCGCCCCGATTTCGACGACACGCGGCTGCCGCGGCTGCCTGTTCCAGCGCTGGTGTTGAGTGCTCGACATTCCGCTTTGGCAGTTCGATGAGGTTCTCCACTTGCGCCTTCCTGTGATCGATCACTGCTTGGGGAATGTTTTGTTTCAGTGATTTCGCGTAACCCTTGAGTTCTTTGGATTTCTCAGCGACAACCCGACGCGTGTGATACTTGATAGCTCTTGCCGCTTCCTGTCGATCAATACCGGTCACATCTGGATCTGCAGCCCAACATAGGAAAGCGCCGTCCATATAGACTGCGACATGCCCGATGTCCTGTTCGTCGATTCGGATCGTGACCTTCTCACCGACGTACTCATGCATTCGGCCCGTCGGGTCGATAAAGAAGCGGTTGTCATATCGGAGTCCTTTCTTGGTAATAGTTCGTTCACCAGCGACTTCTGCTAATAGCTCGTCCAGGGCATGCGGATCACTGATGACACGGATTGGTTGGGCCCAGGCATTTGCCACTTCCCACGGAGTTTTCCCTTTAAGACCGCTGTGAGGGTTGTGTGCATAAATCAGATCACTCCACTCATCGAGCTTCTGTTGTAGCTCTACTGAGGAGATTGAAACCTCAACAACTCCCCCACGCTTCATGACCCTTTCCGCGAATGATTTACGCGCCTCGATCACTTTCCGGTCTGCCACTGAATGCCCAATAAAACCTGGCAGAAGCTCCAGCAGACCATGAAGTGCAGTCTGAATACCGCGCTCTACGGTGCCCTTCTCTTCACTCGCAAATGGGATGCATATCTCGTGTGCGATGCCCAAATCCATCAGCAGCCGAACGACCTCTTCGCCCACATACTCAGCGCCGTTGTCCGTTCGCGCTTTTTCGCACATGCCCCACGCCAGAATGCATCTCCTCAAGAGCTGCTTGACTGCCGCTGCTGTTGACGTCTTTGAAACGAAGAACTTCATTCTTCGCGAGCAGAGGTCAATTGCTGCTACGACCGAGTGGCGCCCATCAGTTAGCAGCCAATCGCCAGGCGTGGAGTCGAGTTCCCAGACTTGATTGAGTCGTTCAACTCGATCGAATGCCGATCCGGCGGCTGCCATATAAACGTTTTTCCAGCGATCGGGGTTCGTGATATACGTCCAGATCTGTTCGTTCTCTGATTTCCACCACTCCATGAATGCGTGAAGTCGTCGCTCGGAGACGATGAGCAAGCTGGGATGCTCGGCGTTCAAATACTCGATGATTCGCTTCGCCTTGATATGCGGGTTCTTCACCATAGCCCCGAGCACGAGCTTATACAGAGCCTTGTTTTCGAGTACTTTGAACTTGCCGGAACGGCTCCCAAAACCATCAACAAGGCCCCATATTCCGTGGTGGTGATACTTGTCACCCCAACGCTGCAGCGTTCCTTCGCTCAAAGATTTTTGCCCAGCGTATTGAGGAATTTTCTCGCTCACCCACTCGGGCATTTGCACTCCATCGGCGTTCACTCGCATCACGAAGTCAAGCTTTGCGGCACGTTTAGTACCACCCAACGCGCGATGGTGTTGTGCGAATTCGTTGAGGAGCCAACGCTTGGCCTCGGCCCGGCGTCTTTTCTCGCTGTCCTTCGGTAGCGCAGCGAACTTCTTCCGACCTTCAGTAATCCGGTCGAGGCGCGCCTGCTCATCCTTTTGAAGCGTTTCCCCCAGCTTGGTACCGGCCTCATGCATAGACCGCGCATAGTCTTCTTCAATGGCTTGATTCTCGGCCTTTAGGCGAGCTATCGCTTCGGCACTGTCTATTCGCTTCTGGACATCTTCGGGCAGGTCTTCGAATCGGTAGTGACTGACTTTTCCGCCACGGGTCTTCTCGGAACGACAAGGCTGAATACTTAACAGTCGCCGCCTGGCTACGCTGTAAGTAATGTTGCAGAGGTCAGCGATCTCCCGGCTTGTATAGGTGCGATCACTTGGCTTTGGCATCTTTAAACCTCCCCAAGTGTGCCCTGATACAATCGCCGATGTGGTGGTCTACCCTGCTGCTTGCCACATCTAGTTTCCGTACTTTATTGAGGCACGCGCACAGGGTCTTGTCGCCGACTTTCATCGCGTTAAACTCGGCCGCCATGCGATCGATATACTGACCACTGAATTGCTCTGCGAACCACGCCTTGGTCCCGGCCTTGCAGATCATCTCTCCGGGCAATAAGAATGGTGCGGACGCGACGGCTACTGCGCCCAAGGCCCATTGTGTTGCCATGTCGCGTGAACGATCCTTAACCATCCGCACGACAACGTCGTGAGCGGGTGCTAGCCGCGTCTTTCTGATTCCTCCGGCCGCGAATTCAGCGGCAGTTTCGAGTACCGATAAAGCTGCCTGGTAATCACTGTGATTGAGCACCGGTAACGAACATGCTGCAAGATCGACGGCGAGGGAACGAGCTGCGTTCACTCCTTCCCACGGGGTCACCTGAAATAAGTCCATCATCTCGATGACGCCTACAAGATCGGGCAACTGAGACAAGAAGATGTGGCGGTTTCTGCCGTATCCTTTCATGCCGCCGAGCGCCCGTGATAGGGCGCGGTAGGCGTCCTTCGGTGAACTGGGTTCCTTTCCGACCAGCTCCCACATCTGGCCTAACGTGATGGTGGTCGGTTGCAACATCCGCGCCACTACTGGTCAGATTGAGAGAGGACAAGACGCGTGCCGCCCACGGAGGCCGCCCATCCGCCATTTATGCGCATGAGTAACACCCGGCACCCAATTGAACATTGAAAACCATCGGCCCAGTACCAGGCACCGTCGATTCTCACTCCACGGCGACCCACGATTCGTTTAATCATTGAGTGTCTCCCCTATTGATGTGTCTTGCGTCAGACCGACCTCGCTGAGGATGCGAAGTCGTAATCGTCTGGCCGCAGGAAATCTGAGTACACCAGTCAGCGCCCGGTGCGCGTAGGCATGATTGATGCCATGCTGGTTGCACCAGCCATGCAAGCTCTCCCCGCGTTCAATGAAACGGGCTCGTACCAGGAACAGCAGACGCTTGTCAGGATGGGGTTTTTCTTCGTTCATCTGATAAACTTCATGAAACGTGATCTTGAGAGTATTTTATGGTCATAAAAAATGATCGTCAAGAGAGTTACTCATTATGCGTGACTTAAATCTTGAAAGCGTGCTTCAGAGACTGAAGAGCGCCTTGAATTTAAAGACATTTGCGGATCTAGCGAATGAACTTGGGATGCAAACGAACACGTTGCACAACAGAAGAAGCAAAGGATCTATTCCCTATGGTCCAATTATTCGTGTATCAAAGTCACATAATCTGACTCTTGATTGGGTGTTTTTTGGCGAGGGAGATCCGTTCACCAACAATCGGCAGGTGATTGCGCCCGTGGCAGATATCGACGCGGCACTGATGGCCAGAATCACAGGGGAAATATGGAAAGCTCTGGAAGGAGAGTTGTTGGAAGAGCAGATACTTCAAGACGCCATGAGCAGGGCTGGGCTTGCGGCACAGGTTTTCAACAAAGTCGCGTTCGTCAAATCAGAGAAGGTTAGAAACGACATGATTCGCGAACGTGCAGAGATGCTCGCGCACGCGGCTAAATGGCTCACCTAAACAACATCACGATGTCATACTTTAGAATTTACTAATATTCCACTTTCGATACCTATCTAATTGAAAGTAAAAGAGAAACAGGAAAGTGTGACACACCACCCGATGTCACACTTTTTTGGCGGAGAAAGTGTGACATCGGGAAGAGGCTGTTGTCCCTATAAGATCCCGCTACAGGAAGATTCAAAATGACTAAAACGACTATTAAATGGCCTATTAACGAGGAGTTCCTGGACTGCGCCGGAGAGAGGCGAGAGTTCCGAATAGCGCCACATGACACGGTGTCAGAGGGGTTCTTACTCGAGGCTGCTGAAATCCGCGACGACAATGAACCGGGTTACAGTTTTTCCGTGTTTTCAGAGGCTTACGCGATTTATGGAGCACTTGGTCGCCTAAGAAGAAAGATTCGGTGTGGTCTCTCACGGCGCTACATGATCGAAGGGGAGATGCTTACCGACGAACTGCGAGGGGACATTAACTAC
>BQJD01000079.1 GCA_021604525.1 marine bacterium B5-7
GATGGCGGCCTGCGGGTTTACTCCGCCAATTCCGTACTCGACAAACCACGCGTTCATTCGATTTAAAACTGTTCATCCGATATAAGAAACCATTTATCGGGTTGATTCCTAAATGGTGGAATAATCGGTCCGCCTGGTTAACCACTATGCTATAAATCGCCCTTCGTTGAAGCACAAGGATTAATAACGTGCTTTGGTCTCTTGAAGTGAATCGGTGTTGCAGTACACGTGCAGATCACCACTTGCAAGGACACGACTTAAGATCATCATCCTCATCAGGTCATCCATGGACGGACTACCAACACCCCCGCTTGTTGCCCGCCGGCACCTCACACACCCGACCAGTCATTTTCCACTTTCGTGGATGGCATGGGGCACCCGTAGTCATCAACAGATGGGTGGGGTTCGATGCGAGATATGAAGGCCTGTCTTGCATTGATGGTCGGTCTGATGGCTGCGCTGCCGAGCGTCGACGGTTATGCCACGGAAGTGATCGACTACCGCTACGACGATCTGGGTCGATTGATTCAGGTCGAGCACGACGACGGCTCCGTTGTGCAATACGAATTCGACGAGATCAGCAATCGAACGCATGAATCCGAGCGTTATATCGCCAACGCTCCCTTTGCAGATGATGATGCCTACAGCGTCAGCGAAGACACCCCATTAGTCATTGCCGCTGCCGGTGTGCTGGCCAACGATAGCAACCCGATCCTGGAAGCGGGCGCACTCAGCGCGGTCCTGGTAACCGCTACCACTGCGGGCGTGCTGGAATTATTTGCAGATGGCGCCTTTACCTATACACCGGATGCCGATTTTCAGGGTGAGGACCGCTTCACCTATCTCGCCGAGAATGCCCTGGGAGTGAGCCGAATCGCCACGGTTACCCTGACAGTCAACGGGGTCAACGATGCGCCGGTGGGCATCGGGGATAATGTCATCACCGCTGAGGATACCAGCCGGGTAATCGATGTGTTGGCCAACGATGTTGATATCGAAGGCGACCCCCTGTCGATACAGCAGGTCGACGCCCGGTCAGCGTTTGGTGGCAGCATTAGCGGCGATGGCACCGCACTGATGTATACCCCCGCCGCCGATTTCTTCGGTGTCGACACCTTTACCTACAGGGTGATGGATAACGCGGGTGCCGTTGCCCTGTCCGCGACCCGGGTCACGGTGGAGGTCACTGCGGTAAACGATCCGCCCCATGTACAGAATGAAACGGTGAGTGGAGCGGAAGACACGCCTGTGCTGGTTGATGTGCTGAGCAATGATTCAGACATCGATTCGCCCGGCGATCTTATCTTGAGTGCGCTGACCCAACCGTCGCAGGGAAGCGTCGTCATGAATGGAGTGACGGTCGAGTACACGCCGCGCAATAATTACTTCGGCGACGACCTGTTCGGCTATACCGTGGTCGACAGTCAGGGCGGCACCGCCTCGGGTCAGGTGACCGTGACGATAACCGCGGTGAATGACCCGCCTGTCGCCCACAATGATGGGGTGAATACCGATGCAGATACCGCGGTTGTCATCGGTGTGCTTGACAACGATACGGACGTCGATGGGGATTCATTGACGCTAGTGGGCTTCGACACCGCCACCGTCCACCAGGGTCGCGTCAGTCGAGAGGGCGATAGCCTGTTGTATACCCCGGCCACAAGCTATGTGGGTCAGGACCGTTTCCGCTATGCCATCGAGGACCCGGCGGGTGAGGTGGCCACTGCCGAGGTGACCATCAACGTCGCCTTCATCAATGATCCACCGCAATCCCGTGATGATGCCGCCGTTACCGATGAGGATATTGCGGTATTGATCGACGTGCTGGCCAATGATACCGACATCGATTCTCCGGGTGCGCTGACCATCATCGCGGTGACCCACGGTTCCCATGGAACCACCGCCATCAGTGATCAACAGATCGTATACACGCCGGCGGCGGACTACGCCGGGGTCGATACTTTCAGCTATACCATCAGCGACGGGTTGGGCGCTGTCTCGTCCGCCACCGTGGTGGTGACAGTGGCGGCCGTGAATGATCCCCCGCAGGCACAGCCTGATCGTGTCGATACCCTGGCCAACACCGCGGTGACCATGGATGTCTTGAGTAACGATACCGACATCGAATCCCATCAACTCTCCGTGACCACGGTCACCGACGGCGCGCATGGCACCGCCGGGATTATCGACGGCCGGGTGATCTATACCCCGAATCTCGACTACACCGGCATTGATACCTTCAGCTATGACGTGTCGGATGAGTTGGGGGCACTGGCTAGCGCAACGGTCACCGTCCAGGTGGACCCGGACACCGGCGACTTGCTGCTTCTATCGAACTTCCCGATGACAGATTAAAGGACCGCGTCATGGATGACCCTACCGACCTCACGAGCCGCCGGCATCAGGCGGTTCAACCCAACTGGCTGTTTCCCGTATTCAAGGCATGGCTTGGCATGACCAGCAGCCTGTGGCTGCTGTCGGCCACTCCAGCCTATGGCGAGGTGATGACAGGCCCGAGCTGGTTTATAGGCGGTGTGGATGCGTATACGCAACAGATGCAGCAAGCCACCGCGCCAGAGACGGATCAGGCACCTGCAACCGCGGATGAGCGTTCCCCAGCCGTGCTCAAGTCGCAGGCGATGAGCGAATCCGCCATCCTGTCGGCGCTAGCCATACCCGATGCCGTCAGTGAGATACAAGAACTCGCCCGGGGCCTGCAATATGATCCCGCGCGGATCTATCAATACGTTCACAACCATATCGATTTCACGCCGTACTACGGTTACCTGAAAGGCCCGCGCATGACGTTGCTGGATCGATCCGGCAACGATCTTGACCAGAGCGCGTTGACCGTCGCGTTATTGCGTGAATCCGGCTTCAGCGCCAATCTGGTGTTTGGCACCATGGACATACCCATCGCCAATGGCCATGACGATGACGACCTGTCCCACTGGTTAAATACCGCGGCCGACGACGCCATCGAGTATTTGTTCAACGGCGGCTTCCCGATCGACAAGACCCATACCGGTAGCGACATTCCGCGTGTCTGGGTACGCGTGACGCTGGCCGACGGCACGCTGGATATAGATCCCGCCTTTAAACGATACGATCGCAGCACGGCCACGGATCTCGCCACCGCCATGGGCTATGACCGCAATGCGTTGATGAATGCCGCCGGCGGTACCGGTAGCGACGATTCCATCACCGGTCTTGACGATAACGGCATTCGGGCCACACTGAAAGCGTGGTCAGGTAATCTGATCGATCACCTTGCATCCACCTATCCGAATGCGGACGGCGGCGATGTACTGGGCCAAAGCAGCATACGCGTCAAGCCGATGGCGCTGGATACGATCCCCTTTGCCACCACGGTGATGGACGTACGCGCTGACGTACCTGAGCAGTATGTGCACAAAGTGCGTATTAAATTCAGCTACGACGACGATTACATCCCCTGTTCCAGCTGGGTACCGAACAACACCGGCATCGAACAGTGGTTAAACTTTGCGGATATTCTGGGTCATCAACTGGTGTTGGACTTTAGTTCCGATGTGCCCGGTAACACCAACATGCCCGCCTATTTACGCCTCGATGGCACCATCATCGATTCCGATGCGGGCAGTTTTAATGTCGGCTGTGGCACCAATTTCTATAATCGCCTGATACTGACTGTAGATCATCCCTACGATGCGGCCAATGGCACCTATATGGACCAGGAGTACGTGACCGATCTCACCCGCGGATCGACCTACGTATTCATAGCAGCGGCAGGCGGCAGTCACCATGGCAACTTACTCAAAAGCCGGTACCGACACTTACAGAATCTGATCGCCGAGGGCGCCAGCGAGACCTCTCGGCAAGTGCGCCGCGAAACCCTCAACATACTGGGTCAGACGTGGTTTCAGCAGACCCGAATGCAACAGCGGTTGCATGCACAACTGCTTGGTGCGAACCAATTGATTCATCATCGCCTTGGCCTGGTCGGTCAGTCCACCGGCTATTACGTCGATGTGCCGTTACAGGCATCAACGATCGATAAACTGTCCGAGCTGGACCGTCTTGGCAAACCCTCCGTCCTGGTATCCAGCGCATTGGAACATGGCGTTCTGGAACAGACCCAGGCCAATGCGCCGGCGGTATCCACGGTTAAACTGCTATATCTCAGCCAGCAACGCGGTAAAACGCTCTATCGAGCGACGCAAGACAACTTCACCACGATTCGTAGCCAGCTAACGGGTTATACCGGCAGCTTTCTGGACTCGGTGGCATCCTATCTGGACAATGCTCCAAGTGGCGCCGATCAGTCCGTTTATTTGCCTCAGGAGGCCAATATCACGCTGCAGAACTGGCGCGGCAACGGCTATATCGTGCACAACCAGGCGGGCGATGGGTCAAGTACCTACGGGATGATCATCGGTGGCGGCTTAAGCGGGGGATTTAATGCGACCGGTCAGGATGTGTCGCCGGTCCCGGTATTGACCAACGGCGCACCCATAACCCTCGGATCCGGTGACACCCCGCAATCTGTCAGCAGTGATCCGGTCAACCTGTTCAACGGTGCCTTTGTCCATGATCAGACCGATCTGGCCATCGGTTCCGCGGTCGCCCAACTCGCCAGCAGCCGTCACTACAACAGCAACGAACGGGATTCCGAACGCAGCATGGGGCGGGGCTGGCGTCACGGCTATGACATTAACATCACCGAGCACAGTCATGCCGGCATGGCGTTTGGTGAACGCACGGCCATCGAAGCGGTGGCGGCACTGGTCACCAATGTGGTGGCGCTTGATCTATTAGCCAGCCGTCAGCCCACGGCCCGGGAATGGGCGGTGGCGATCCATGTCGCCCAGTGGTTAACCGACGAGATCAACCAAAACGCCGTGAGCATTCAGGGTGGACATGAAGTGGGTACCTATATCAAGCTGCCGGATGGCCGCTATGCCGCGCCCCGGGGATCCACCCGCACGCTGGTCAATACTGGCAGTGGCTATGAAGTTAGGGGTCGTTTTGGTGGCGTCACACGGTTCAATACCGATCGCCTGATAGCCAGCATCACGGATGTCGACAACAATACCGTCCAGTTCACTTACAACGATCAACAATTACGCTCGGTGACAAGCAACCAGGGGCATCGATTGGACTTCAGCTATCAAGGCGAGCACCTTACCGGGTCGCCGACAACAGCGGGCGGACGGTCAGTTACACCTACGACAGCCAGGATGATCTGATCGGGGTCACCCAGATCGGCGGGCAGGAACACACCTATACCTACGACGACAAGCATCGCATGGTCTCGGTGGTGGATTCACTGGGGGTCACCGAAGTCGTCAATGAATACGACACAAGAGACCGGGTCTATCGGCAGACCCTGGCGCGGCAATCCGGCGACGCCGTGCATGAACTGTTCTATGCCGATGGCGACTACAGCATCGAGCGCGATGCCCTCGGTTACGACACCACCACCTACTTCGATGATAAGCAACGCAGTGTGGCCACCATGGACCCGCTCGGCCAGAAGGCATCGATCGATCATGACGGACAAAATCACGTCATCCGGGTCACCACCCCCCGGGGCCATGCGGCGACCACGGCATACGACGACCATCACAACCCCATCAAGGTAACCGATGCCCTCGGCAATGAATCGCATCTCGATTACGACAGCCAGCAGCGGCCGGTCCTCGCCACCGATGCGCTACGCAACCCGGTGCACTACCGCTACGATGACCACCACCATCAGATAGCGGTAAC
>BQJD01000080.1 GCA_021604525.1 marine bacterium B5-7
GAATCATCATCATCTGAATCATCATCATCTGAATCATCATCGGCTGAATCATCATCGGCTGAATCATCATCATCTGAATCATCATCATCTGAATCATCATCATCTGAATCATCATCATCTGAATCATCATCATCTGAATCATCATCATCTGAATCATCATCATCTGAATCATCATCATCTGAATCATCATCGGCTGAATCATCATCGGCTGAATCATCATCCGACTCGGGATCAGATACCTGAGATAATTCTTCTTTCAGATCATCATCAGCTTCCACTGTTTCATCATCTTCAGGGTCAGTCTCATCGGCCATCTCATCGGACTCATTTACAGGCAACTTGATTTCATGTTCCCTGGCAATAGTTTCAATATCGCGTTGTTCAATCAGCGCCGGCAATTCCTTAAGCGATGACAAATCAAAATAACCAAGAAAGGCCGAGGTGGTGCCATACAATGCCGGATGGCCAGGGACATCACGCACACCAACTTGCTTGACCCACTCGCGATCCTGAAGGGTTCGCATAATTTCGCTCGATACGGATACACCACGAATTTCTTCGATATCGCCTCGAGTCACTGGCTGACGGTAAGCAATGATCGCCAGTGTCTCAAGCAATGCCCGGGAGTAACGTGGCGGTCGCCCTTCGTTTAGTTTTCGCAACCACGGCGCCAGTTGCTGACGAGTCTGGTAACGGTAACCACTGCCGACCTGCTTCAACTCGATACCGCGATTTTCACTCTCCCCAATGAGCTCAGCGATCACGCTTACAAGCTTTTCCTTGTCGGGGCTGGCATCATCAGGGAATATCGCCTGTATCTCGCGAATGCTCACTGGCGCTTCGGACGCCATGATGGCGGCTTCAACAATTTGTTTTAAAGTGTCCTGATTAATGCTCATTCACTAATCGCCTGAATGTGTATGGGTGCAAAAGGTTCGTTTTGAACCACTCGCAACATGTGATCACGAGAAAGTTCGAGAACCGCGACAAAGCTCACCACCAGGCCCATACGCCCTTCTTCATGGGTAAACAGATCTTCCAGGCGCATGTGTCGACGACTACCTAACTTGTCGAGTATTTGTGTCATCCGCTCACGTAGTGAGAGTGTTTCTCGACCGACAATCAAGTGCTGGGTACGGCGTGCGTTGAGCATGGCCTGGCGATATGCTGAAACCAGTTGCTCGACAGTTACGGGTATCTCGGGTATCGGTGGCGATTCATCATCGAAACGTGCCCGGACCACGAACAGATCCCGTTCTTCACGCGGACGATCTTCAAGATGGATAGCCGCTTCACGAAATCTTTCGTATTCCTGCAGTCGTCGAACCAAAGCCGCTCGAGGATCTTCCTCCTCTTCTTCTTCCCCTGACGGTGAGCGCGGTATCAACATACGTGATTTAATTTCCGCCAAAAGGGCCGCCATGAGCAGGTATTCTGCCGCCAGATCGAGGCGAATACGCCGCATCACCTCGACATATACTACATACTGTCGGGTAATCTCGGCCACGGGTATATCAAGTATGTCAAGGTTGTTCCTGCGGATGAGGTAGAGCAATAAATCGAGCGGTCCCTGGAACGATTCAAGGATAACTTCCAGCGCATCGGGAGGAATAAACAAATCCTGCGGCCATTTTTCAAACGCTTCTCCACGCACCATGACCGCACGATTTAACTCGACGCCAGAATCATCTTCAATTGCCGGATTCTGTGACTCGTCAACAGATGAATCGTTTGCGTCATCAACAGATGGCACGTTGCCCGGCTCCTCCGGCTTGCTCACGAGTAGTTCAGCCCCATAACTTCACGCACTTCGTCCATTGTATCTTCAGCAACCTCCTGAGCACGTTCACAACCGTCGGCAATGAGTTTTTTAACCAGCGTCGGGTCTTCTGTATATGGCACAGCCCGTTGGTGAATATCACGTTGCTCTTTCAGCACCTCATCAATCAACGGTTGCTTGCAGTCGATACAACCAATGCTTGCTGATTTGCATCCGGCAACTACCCAGTCATGAACATCCGACCCGGTGTAGATCTGGTGCAACGACCAGACCGGACATTTTTCCGGATCGCCCGGATCGGTTCGTCGCATTCTTGCCGGATCGGTTGGCATGGAACGTAGTTTACTTTCGATACGGTCCGCATCATCGCGCATGAGAATAGTATTGTTATAGGACTTGGACATCTTCTGGCCGTCAAGACCGGGAAGTCGCGACGCCTTGGTAAGCAATGCGTCCGGTTCAGGCAGTATGATCCGCCCACCGCCCTCAAGAAAACCATACAGACGTTCCTTGTCTCCAAGTGTGATGTTTTGTTGATCATTCAACAGTGCGCGTGCCCGATCAAGCGACGACTCGTCACCTTGTTCCGTGTAGGCCTGGCGTAATTTTCGATAAAGTTTGGCCGCTTTCTTTCCCATTTTCACAATGGCGGCTTCAGCTCGTTCTTCGTAGTCAGGCTCGCGACCGTAAAGATAATTAAAGCGACGGGCAATCTCGCGAGTCAATTCGACATGTGGCACCTGATCTTCGCCAACGGGAACCCCGCTGGCGCGATAGATAAGAATGTCGGCACTTTGCAGTAATGGATATCCAAGGAATCCATGAGTCGACAAATCACGTTCGTTGAGTTTTTCCTGCTGGTCCTTGTAGGTGGGGACACGCTCGAGCCAGGAAAGTGGAGTAATCATGGACAACAGCAAATTGAGCTCGGCGTGCTCGGGTATTCTCGACTGTATGAATAATGTAGCTCGCCCGGGATCAACCCCGGCAGCCAGCCAGTCGATGACCATTTCCCAGACATTCTCACTCACATCGATTCGTGTCTCGTAGTGGGTGGTCAGGGCATGCCAATCGGCAACGAAAAAGAAACTTTCGTATTCGTTTTGAAGTTCGACCCAATTTTTAAGCACCCCGTGATAGTGCCCCAGGTGTAATCGGCCGGTCGGACGCATTCCGGATAGAACGCGTTCCGGAGTTCCCGGTACGCTCATGTGTTCAATGTCCTGTTGATTGCTATGGTTTTCATCGAAATAAGTTAAATACTCACAAATTAATTCAGCAAGTCCACTGCGCCCTTTCCTTCCCTGACAATCTTCGGAGCACCGTCTGTCAGATCGACCACCGTCGTTGGCTGGTTATCAACCGGTCCGCCGTCAATCACCAGATCAATGTCATGTTCAAGTCGATCACGGATCTCAAGCGGATCATTCTCAGGAAGCTCATCACCCGGGAAAATAAGCGTACTACTCATTAGCGGCTCCCCAAGCTCATCGAGAAGTGCGTCGACAATAGGATAATCAGGTACACGAATACCGATGGTTCGCTTGCGTGGATGCTGAAGACGTCGTGGTACTTCGCGGGTTGCCGGCAAAATGAATGTATAGGGCCCAGGAGTCAATACCTTAAGCAACCGATAAATTGAATTGTCAAATTTTGCATACAAAGAGATATGCGACAGATCGCTACAGACAAGCGTAAAGTTATGACTCGCATCAACCTCACGTATTGAGCGAATTCGCTCCATTGCCTGCTTATCGCCGATTGTACAACCGAGTGCGTAGCTGGAATCTGTCGGATAGGCGATGACCCCACCATCACGAACGATTTCAACCGCCCTGTGAATCAATCTTAACTGTGGATGTGTGGGATGTAATTGGAAATGTTGTGCCATAAGATATTCTTTTACTGTATATCGAGCACTGATACGACCTGGCCCTCCAGTTTGGCCAAGAGTTCACGCGCCTCACCAAATCCCGGTATATCAACATCGTTGTCGATTTCAACCATGGGTTCGAGAACAAAACGACGCTGATGCATTCGCGGATGTGGTAACTCGAGTCGAGGTGTTTGTAACACGATGTCATCTACCATCAACAAGTCGAGATCAATTCGACGGGGGCCGAATCTTGGTCCAGTGCGTGTACGTCCGAGATCGTTTTCAATTCGCTGAAGCTCATCGAGAAGATCTTCCGGGTCAAGATCCGTTTCGATTTGCACCACCGCATTGATGAAGTCATCTTGTTCGTCATAATCGACTGGGGCTGATCTGTATATGGAAGACCTGGCTAAAATTCTCACGCCATCTATTGTCGAGAGCCGCTCAATAGCCATCTTCACCTGGTTAACTGGCTCATCGAGATTGCCACCAAGACCTATCCATGCGCAATGCGTTATTCTTGACATTCAGACGGTTTACGTTTTCGGGTTCGCCTCGACCGGGAACGACGCTTTCCACTACTTGCTTTCAGTGCCGAGATCATCTCGACCACCACCGGTTCAGGAGCATCCTGAATGTCGGTCCACCATTTGACCAATTCGTCATCACGCTCACCCACTGCATTTCGTAACAGCATGAAGTCATATGCTGCTCGAAATCGCCGATTTTCGAGCAGGCCGTGAATACTACGACTTCGACGCTCGGCGAGGCGGTGTTCTATTTCGAGTATCTCACGAACGACACTCGATACCCGCCGCGGAATCGCGACCGAATGACATTCATCAGCAACTACTTGATCGGTTGCTCGATGCAAAGCTTCAATGGGCGGTTTACCGGCATCCTTGAGCTGTTCAAAACGTGCCTGTATTGGCATCCATAACATCGCCGTAAACAGGAATGGGGCGATAACCGGCTTTCCCTGTTGCACGCGTGCATCGGTATTGGCAAGTGCCTTGCCTATAATTGGCGGTATTGCATCCGCGTCGTCTTTCAGCCAGGGTTCTAGTACCGGGAACAAAATCTCCAGCATATTGAACTGTTTAAGCAACTGACAGGCTAATTCACCCCGACCGTTATGAAATACCTTGAGCACTTCATCGAACAGCCGGGCAGCTGGAACGTCGCCGAGAAATTCAACGCATTCCTCAAGCGCGCTACGGCTCTCGGGCGACAGATCAAAGCCGAGTTTGGCCATGAAGCGCACTGCACGCAGCAATCGAACCGGATCCTCGGCGAATCGCCGGTACGGCTCTCCGATGACACGAATAATGCTGTCTTCAAGATCGGCCAGCCCATCGACATGATCGATCCCCTCGTTGGTTATGGGATCGTAGTACAGGGCATTGATTGTGAAATCGCGGCGCTGGGCGTCACTATCCAGATCACCCCAGGTGTTATCAGCAAGAATCCGACCACGATCGGAGCGCGCTACCGAATCGATGTCCTCCGGCGCACCCCGAAAGGTGGTTACCTCAATAATCTCACGCCCCATTCGCACATGTACGATGCGAAATCGGCGACCGATAATTCGTGACCGTCGAAAAAGATCCTGAACCTGCTCGGGGGTTGCATCCGTGGCGACATCGTAGTCCTTGGGACGATACCCGAGCAACAGATCACGGACGCAGCCACCCACCAGCAATGCTTCAAAACCAGCTTGATGCAAGGTCCGTGTCACCGACACGGCAGCATCGCTGAGCATGTCAGGATCGATCGTGTGGTCGTGTTTCAGGTCGGATTCGGAAGCGGACAATGGCTCGGACATTGAGCAGACTGGGTTGGTAGGTCAAAAACGACCTGAGTGTGTGAATCCCTCTTATTTTACACTATAATCCGCCGATTAACGCTCCCTTCGTCTAGTGGTTAGGACGCTGGCCTCTCACGCCGGTAACAGGGGTTCGAATCCCCTAGGGAGCGCCAGAT
>BQJD01000081.1 GCA_021604525.1 marine bacterium B5-7
TTGTGATGCTTGATCTGAACCGGCCAATTGCACCTTGGCTTGCGCCACCAGTTGATGCGCCTTTTTCAATCGCTCAGCCGATCCTTCAAGTAGCTGGGCATACGGTGTATCGGTGAGTCTGAAGTGATCTTGACGATCACCGCGAATAACCACACGTTCGATCACGCCAAGTCGCTCTAGTAACCGGGTGTTGGTGCTGATACTGCCACGGCTGACTTCCAGTCGAGATGCCAGATATGAAAAACTGAATGGACCTCCCTCAACAATGGCAAGAGCCATGATTTTTCCCGCAATTCGCGAAAGACCTTCGCCTTCTGCGATGAGCCCCAACTCATCAACAAATTTGTCGACCGCTTTTTCTCTGGATGTGACCATCGTCCAAATTTACTTTGTTTAATTCGTTCAGTCAATACTAAATTATAGTGCGGATGTCTTCTACTCGACCAATTTGATTAATATTCGGTTCTTCCCGATCTCTCGTAACCGTTACGTTTATTGGCGTGTCAATAAATCTCCGGGCTGGCAGCCCATTTCTCGTTTAGCGACTTAACCAGCAATCAGGCCCCAGAAAAATAATTATGAGCTGTCCTGATAGAATGTGTTTCGTACTACACATGTATAACGCCATAAAACACATTTAGTTATTGGACTTCACGTTGCACAACCATCACCCCATCTGACAATGAAGATGATGGGTATAGAACCACTTGATCACCTGATTTCAGGCCACTTTGAACTTGCGCTTCGACTCCATTGTTCTGGCCAATATCGACACTACGTATCTTAGCTACATCATTTTCCACAACAAAAACAGCCCAATTCCTGCCCTCACGAAACAAGGCGCTTGAAGGCACGATCAGCGCGTCATCATCCTCCCAGATGACAATTCTGACCTCTACTCGAAAACCGTGTCCGAGTGTTTTCCGATCTTCAGGTGAGTCTGTAAAACGAATAACTGCTGTAACTCGTTGCTCTTCAACTCCTAAAGCAGAAACCTTTGTAAAACCCCACGGGTCAACCTGGTCAACGATACCACTCAAGGATGTACCACCACCCCACTTTGTCAATACTACTTTGTCCCCGACTTTGACTTGTACCGCGTCCGATGACAATAGATCAACAACCACTTCCAAATCACTATGTATATCGCCAATCTCCAATATTGGCGAACCTGCTGATAAAGTTATTTCGCTTTGCTGAATGACACGCAGTATTACTCCAGTGGTCGGTGCACGCAGTGGAATTTCCTGATCCGCCTTAGCGCCAATAGCAGCCGCCAGCCCCTGATCATCCATCCCGATTAAATGTGCCTGGGCATTTGCGAGTTCAGCTTTTCGTAGAGATATTTCAGCAGATGCCGTTTGGAGCGAAGCACCCGCTGCCCGCGCTTCGCGAACAGCCTGGTCAACTGTCGCCTGGCTTACGGTATTTTTTTGTTTCAATTGCAAAGTTCGACTTAGATCTGCGTCCGCCAATTCTTTATCCGCGACCACCTTTTCATAATTTGCACGAGAAACTTTCAAAGCAGCCTCAGCCGCCGCAACCTCAGTCATCGCCTGTTCGCGTGTTCGAATATCCAGGGCTGAAGGATTATTCGGTAGCATTTGCGCAACGATAGTCTTACCTTGAACGACAGGATCACCCGGTTCGACCTTTACCCTTTGCAACCTTCCTCCGACCGGTGTTGCCAATGTATAAATATTGTGAACTCGGGTTCGACCCTCTTCCTCGATACTGATCGCCATGGGTCCGCGAGCCACTGTACCAATATCAACCTGAACCGGACGCGGTGCGAAGGATAAGAACAATACCGTCGCAAGTCCGACAAGTATTATCAGTACCAATATATTTCTGAACCATTTCCTTACCATGTTCGTTACTCTCGGGTTTTAAGTGCTAGTACCGGATCGAGTCGATTGATATCGCGTTTTACCAGCCAGCCAGAAACTACGGAGGCAGCAATAACAGCGACTGCAGCCGCTCCGTAACTTTCCGGAGTAAAAACTGCAGGGATCTGGTACAGATCCGTACTGAATCCCGACGAGATTCCAAAGGAGAGGTAATATCCAAGTATTGCCCCGATCGGTAAAGCCAATATCGTCAGTATTCCAAGTTCCCCCAACAAGACAAACGCCGCTTCATTTCGGGTGAATCCAAGTACTCGCAAACTTGCGAGGTCTCGTGAACGTTCAGCGTATGCAATCCGGGCACTGTTATAGACGATACCGAAAGTGATAATCGCTGCGATAATCGCCATAATGTATCGAACCGCACCGGCGCCTGTATCCATCTGTTTCTGGAGCGCAGAGCGTGCATTACTCTTCAGGTTGACACCCGCTACAGTCGGCATATTTTTTAGTTCTTCATAGATAGAATCACTTTTATTCAGATCGATACGCATGTAGGCACCGGACACCCGATTCGGCTCTTTCAGGGCTCGATTCAAGGCATCTATCTCCATGAACGCGAGCGACCCTATTAACGTATCAGCTACGGCGACCACCGGGACGAGAAGCGTCGGACGTCGTCCTTCAAGCACTTCCACTTCCAATAATTCACCAGACTTTATATCCAATATTCCAGCAAGCGAGCTGCCCAAAATGATCCCATGCGGATTTAATGTGATCGTTTTCCCCGACCCATCAACTGGTCGATTGAGCACCGGTTTTTCAATCAACCCGTTGATGGCACCACGATAGGTGTTCACTCCATTTTTCAGAACAGCCGGTACGAAGCGAACAGGCTCCACATGAATAACACCGTCAATGCTCTGTAATTCAAAGATTGTTTTATCGGATACTGCTTCAAAAAAACTAACGAGCAGATCGCTTCGATCTACCACACTGAACGACAGTTCGATGGTTCGATCAAACCCGCTCATGATGGTAATTATTGAAACCGATAGCGCCATTCCACCGGCAATCCCAAGTACTGCGCCTGCGGTACGACCGGACTGATAAAACATGCGGCGTACTACCATTCGGCTGAGCTGATCAAGAAACATGTTCAACGCAACAGCAAATCTCCCTGTTCTGCTGTAGTCCGCCGGTGCAGGCGGCCTCATGGCTGTCGCGGGCGTGAGTTCCAGTATTCCCTTTAAGACAAGGATCCCTCCTGCCGATGCGGACAAAACACTGACCGCGAAACTTATGACAAATGAACCGGGATCAAGCCGGAATATCAGAAACGGAAACTTAAAGAAGTCGAGATAATATACTGCGAGCGTCCTGCCTGCCCCAATACCAAACAGACAACCCACCGTTGCACCGGCAATTGCAATAATCAGTACAAATTTCAGATAGTGCGCACTGATCTCCGTGTTGCTGTATCCAAAGGCTTTAATTAACCCTATCTGTTCGCGATCAGCTTGCACCATTCGCGAAACGACTATGTATAAAAGAAACGCCGCAACTCCTAAAAATATTGGCGGAACCCCGATACTGGTGGCCCTTAGACCATCAATTTCATCTACGATGAAGCGATTCGATGTCTGATTGTCAAGACTATAGGAACCGAGCCCTCCGGATGGCCCAAGAATGCGATCTACTGCATCAAGAATCTCTGCCATATTCGCATTCCGGCCGATTGAGATAAGTGCCTCGTTAAAAGCCCCATCCATATCGTATACAGCCGCGAGAGCAGATTGGCTCATCCATATGACTGCAAATCGACCATCCTCCGAGATCAGTTCACCAGGAGCTGTTGTATATAAAAACTCTGGGGATTGAGCGAGGCCAACAATTCTAAAATCTCTCCGGATACCATTTATTGTTGCAGACAATCGATCACCTGGTTGTAGTCCATGGGCTGATGCAAAACTATTGAGAAGTAGTATCTCGTTTGCATGATCTGCATTGAGCCTGCGACCCTTGGTAAACAATATGTCGTTCAACCGCGATTTATGAAAATCAGGAAGCGATATGGCCTTAGCCTGTAGTGGCAAATTTTGCCCTGGAATATCTATCAAAGCGGCACCTGTGACCCGCCCTTCAATTCCCGAAACCCCGGGAACTCTTGCAATATCTTCAAGCAGGTGGTCCGGTGCACGCTTTACCGGAGCAAATATGTCCGCAAGACGGTATCGTTCATAGTACGCACGGCGGGTTTCATCAAGCGAATTAACAAGCCCGGTCATCATGACAAGCAGAAGCACACCGACCGCGATAACAAGTCCGATTGCAACTGCCTGACCCTTCATGCGCCACAAATCTCGTTGTAACTTTTTATTGAGTGGGCTCAAGGCACATCACCAAGTAATTTCTTCCGGATCCATCTTGTGATCGTTCACCAGTACCTTACGAACATTACCGTCGGCAAAATGGATCACCCTGTCGGCCAACCCTGCGGTGGCGGCGGCATGTGTGACTATTAGAACGGTCGTTTGAAGTCTTTCGTTTACGTCTTTAAGCACCTTGAGAACCGATCGACCGGTTGCACTATCCAGTGCACCGGTTGGCTCATCACAAAAGAGAACCGTTGGTTGCTTGGCAATAGCTCGAGCGATTGCTACACGCTGTTGCTCACCACCAGATAATTGGGCGGGAAAGTGATGAATCCGTTCATGCAAACCAACCAGCGCCAAAGCATCATCCGGTTGCATGGGCTTACGGGCGATCTCTGTTACCAACTCAACGTTTTCAAAAGCTGTAAGACTTGGCATCAGGTTATAGAACTGGAAGACAAACCCGACATGATCGCGACGATATCGTGTGAGCTGGGAATCACCCATTTTCGTCAGTTCCTGATTCTGAAAATACGCGACGCCATCAGTTGCTTGATCCAGTCCACCGATAATATTTAGCAATGTTGACTTCCCGCTACCTGAAGGTCCTAGCAAGACAACGATTTCACCGGACTTGATTTCAAGATCAACACCACGCAAGGCATGTACGGCTGCTACTCCCTCACCATATACCTTTGTCAAACCAACCGTTTTGAAAGCCAGATTTTCGTTTTCCATAGAATTAATTTCGAATTCCTCTTGCATGGTTTTTTAATTACACGTCAGAAGTTCTCTGTTAATCCATGTCTGTAAAGATACTCGACATCATCAGGGAGCAATTCAGTGCATCCCTGTCTCCTGCCAATCAAACAGATCGAACCTGAATTCGGAACATGGCGCCTCCGCTGAAGATATTATGGCAGTCGTGCATACCTTGATGGAGTTAGCGAATACTGTAAGGTGGCCAGCAAACTTAATCAGCGTTTGAGAAGCGCTTGGCGAGTTCCAGGAAATTGTCACTCAACGCTTTATAGAATACGGCAAGGTCAGCTAATCGATGTTGTGATGCTTGATCTGAACCGGCCAATTGCACCTTGGCTTGCGCCACCAGTTGATGCGCCTTTTTCAATCGCTCAGCCGATCCTTCAAGTAGCTGGGCATACGGTGTATCGGTGAGTC
>BQJD01000082.1 GCA_021604525.1 marine bacterium B5-7
GGTAGACCCGGCAAACCCCAACGAAGCCACGAGCGCCTCGTGCGTCAGTAAGCCCGCCACCTGACTGTCGGCCAGCATGAAGGCGAGCCGCTCGGCGGGATAGGTCGGATCGAGCGGCACATAGGCCGCGCCCGCTTGGAGGATACCCAGCAAGCCGACGACCAGGTCGAGGGAACGCGGCATGGCAATCCCCACGAGGCACTCCGGGCCGATGCCTTCCGCCCGAAGGGTCTGGGCCACTTGATTGGCGCGCGCCAGCAGCGTGGCATACGTCAGTGTCCGGGCGCCCTCGCGCACGGCGATCGCCGTCGGGGTCCGCACCGCCTGCCCGGCAATCAACTCCGGCACCGTCTGGGCCGTCGGATAGGCCCGGGCCGTCGCGTTCCACTCCCCCACCACCACCGCCCGCTCCGCCGCCTCCATCATCGGCAACGCCGAGAGACGTTGCTCCGGTTGGATGACGATTGCTTCCAAAATTGACTGAAAATGACCGGCCATTCGCCGAATGGTGGATGACTCAAACAGATCCGTGTTGTATTCGAAAAATCCCGTGAGCCCATTCGGCTCAAGCGTCATTTCCAACGACAGGTCAAACTTGGCGCTGCCCGGGTCCATTTCAATCATCTCAAGCTTCAGATCTGGCGGATCAGGCGTCTGAGCACTCAGTGTCTGAAGAGCAAACATCACCTGAAAGAGCGGTGGATGGCTTAAATCGCGGGTCGGACGCAACGCATCAACGACGTGCTCAAATGGCAGGTCCTGATGGCTTTGCGCCCCGAGAACAACCTCACGGACACGGCTCAACAGATCGATGAAACGCGAATTACCACCGAGATCGGTCCGAAGCACCAGGGTATTGACGAAAAACCCGATGAGATCCTCCGTCTCAAGGCTGGTCCGATTCGCAATCGGCGTACCAATTGAGAGATCCGTTTCTCCGCTGTATCGGTACAACAGCACCTGGAATGCGGCTAACAAGGTCATGAACAATGTCGCCCCTTGACGCCTGCCGATGGCATGCAGGGCAGCCGTCAGGGTGCTTGGAATCGTGATGACATGCCTTGCACCGCTGAACGTTTGAACGGACGGACGAACATGGTCGGTTTGCAAGGCGAGGACCGCAGGAGCCCCGCTCAGTGTCTGTTTCCAATAATCGAGCTGCCGCTCCAGAACCTCGCCGGCAAGCCATTCGCGCTGCCACTGCGCATAGTCCGCATACTGTAGCCGGGGCGCATGGAGTGCAGACGGCTGGCCGGTTCGCAATGCGACGTACGAGGAAATCATGTCGGCCAGCAGTAGATTCAGCGACCAGCCATCCGCGATGGCATGGTGCAGCGTCACCATCAAGACATGATCCTGCTCGTTCAACTGAAACAACCGCGCACGCCAGAGTAGGCTGCCTTCCATTTTAAATACGTGCCGGGCCTCTTCGGCGACTACCCGCTGCACCTTTTGCTCCGTTTCAATGCCTGAAGGGGGAGCGATGACAATACAGGCAAAGGGTGTCGGCAGAGACTCTTCAATCACTTGCGACGGTCGGCCATTGCTCACCGTGAAAATGGTGCGCAGCATGTCATGACGACGAGCCACGGCGTCAAAACTTGCCTGCAATGCCCCGGCATCCAACGGACCGGTCACTCGAATACCGAACGAGAGATTGTAAAACCAGCTGTCCGATTCCAGCTGCGCCAAAAACCAGAGCCGCTGTTGTGCGAATGAAAGCGGAAGAGGGCCAGTTCTGGGCACAGGAACAATGGAGGGTGATTGAGGTCCGGCTTCTTTTCCCCGCATCGCCTCCACAGCCACAGCCAGTTCCGACACTGTGGGGGAATCGAACAGAGTCCTGAGCGGGAGCTCGATATGAAAGGCGCTACGGATTCGCGACACAATTTGAGTCGCAAGCAGAGAATGCCCACCTAACTCAAAGAAATGGTCGTGTAGCCCAACACGATCTACGGCAAGAATATCGACCCACATGTCGGCTAACAACTCTTCCGTCGTCGTACGAGGCGCGACATAACCTTGTGCGAGATGATCATCCGCACCAGGGGCCGGCAAGGCCCTGCGATCGACTTTTCCATTGACCGTCCTCGGCAACGTATCGAGCGGCACAAACAACGCAGGGACCATGTATTCAGGAAGCTGGTCCTCCAAAAACTGTCGCAACGCAGCGTGATCGAGCTGTTCCGTTCCACGATTAACGACATAGGCGACCAGCCGCCTGTCTCCCGGTCTATCTTCGCGCACCACGACCACGGCATCTCGAATAGATCCGTGACGGTTCAGATGCGTTTCGATTTCACCGAGCTCAATCCGGAATCCTCGAATTTTGACTTGATGGTCCAGGCGTCCCAAATATTCGATCGTGCCATCTTTCCGATATCGCGCGAGATCGCCCGTGCGATAAAGACGCCCACCCTGTTCCGTACCGAAGGGATCCGGCACGAAGGATTCGGCTGTTCGCCATGGATCCTGCAAATATCCCCGTCCCACGCCAATGCCTCCGACACACAGCTCTCCCGACACACCCGCGGGAACCGGAGAAAGGAAACGATTCACGATATAGAGCCGGATATTGGAAATCGCCCGACCGATGGGAACATGGAGCAGATCTTCAGGGGGAGGAGTCAGGATCGGATGCACCGCCACATCATCGGCACATTCGGCCGGTCCATACGCGTTCATCAGAGGAATCTGCGGGTATTGCACGAACCATTGACGACAGAGTGCCGCCGGAAGAACTTCTCCCGTCGGTAAGACCCAGCGCAGTCGGGACAGAGACCTTGTCGAACCGGACGCGCGACTGGTGTCCAGTAATGCCTGCAGCAATGCGGGAACCGTCTCGAAAATATTGATTTCCGCCTCTTCCAGATGCGGCAACAGCTTCTCAGGATCGCGGATGATTTCGTCCGGCACGATATGCGTACGCGCTCCGCATACGAGTGCCGTCAAGAATTGCCAGACTGAAATATCGAAACATTGCGAAGCCGTCTGCGCTATCACGTCGGTAGAGACAATGGACAATGAAGAGAGTTTACTCGACATGTTGTTGAGCATCCCGCATTGCGTAACCATCGCCCCCTTAGGAACGCCGGTCGAGCCTGACGTATAGATGACATAGGCGAGATGCTCCGGACGCGCCCGCACCGAAAGATTCTCCTCGGGGCCTGTCTCAGACAACACCATGTCCAGGGATATCAGAATGGGACGAGACTCCTGCGGCATGGAAGCCACTGCTTGCGTCAACTGATTCAACAAACCCGCCGACGTCACGACCACGGGCACCCGGCTAAGTTCAAGAACATGCACCAGACGCGACGTAGGATGATGAGGATCCAGGGGAAGATAGGCTCCGCCGGCTTTAAACACACCCACGATCATCGTGAGGAGAGCGGGACTTCGTTCGTCCAACAGAGCGACGATGGTTTCCGGGCCGACCCCGGCCGATACCAACGCATGGGCGAGCCGGTTGGCCTGCCGGTTCAGTTCGTGATAACTCAGGACCCGCCCCTGGCAGGAAACCGCGGGGGCCTGGGGCGTCCGCCGGACCTGCTCCTCGAACCGGACACTGAAACTCCTGTTATTCGGATTCTGCGCCGTCGTCTCAACCCAGGTTGACAAGAGTTGTGTGCGTTCTTCCTGTCCGAGCAACGGCAATTCGCCAATTCGTGCCTCAGGCCGGTGAACCATCCCTTCCAGCACCCTTTTCAAATGGCCGATCATTCTGAGCACCGTTTCCGAGTCGAATATTCGACGATCATAGGACAGCTTCAGTCCCAGTTCTTTCCCCGGCCAGCCCATCACCGTCATGGGGTAATTGGTATGAACCCGATACTGTTCTTCTTCGGCACGAAACATAATACGTCCATCACAAAGCGCCGGATCGACCGGCGCATTCTCGAAGACGAACAGGCTGTGAAACAGCGCTTCCCCCCGTTGGACCTCACTACAGCGTTGAATGTTGACGAGCGGCGTGTATTCAAACTCCCGCAATCGTATATTCTCTGCCAACACATCTTTGAGCCATGGAAGAACATGACGGTCCGGCGAAACCCGCACGCGTAGCGGAAGCGTATTGATGAATAGTCCGAGAACAGACTCCACACCCAGCAGATCTGTCGGCCGGCCGGCGACGGTCACACCGAACAGAATGTTCGTGTCGCCACTGTAGTAACTCAAAAGGATCGCCCATGCGCCTTGCACGAATGTGTTCGGCGTCAGGCGATGCCGTTGAGCCAATGAGACCAACGCCACCGTCGTATCGGCGCTCAGATGCACGCAATGATCCGCCGCATCTTCGTTTTGATCGGCAAGACCTTCCGGGGGTCGGTCGTACGCCAGTGGCGTTGGCGTCGAGAAATCACGGAGATAGTCGCGCCAAAAGGTCTGCGCGACATCCAAATCCCGCGTTTGTAACCACGCAATGTAGTCCCGGTAAGGACGCGGTGTATCTGCCTGGCAGTCCCGCCCCTGTGCACAGGCTTCATAATGAGCCAGAAAATCCATAAGCAGCGGCGAGATGCACCATTCATCCAAAAGGATATGATGAAAACTGTGCACAAACTGATAGGTATGGTCGGTCAGGCGAATCAGGCGCAATCGCATCAATGGTGCTTTGGCAAAGTCGAATCCTGTTTCCAGTTCGCGTTGCAACAGGACATCCAGGCGGCTGATTTGCTCCACCCGATCCGTCCCACGCCAATCCATAACATCAAGAGGGACTTCCACCTGCTTGTGCACGGCCTGCAACGGACGTTTCTGCGTTTTCCACGCAAAGGACGTGCGTAAGATCGAATGCCGTGCGATCACCTGTTCCCACGCCCGGCGAAAGACTGCCGCATCCACGTCACCTTCCACGTAATACCGGTTCTGCATCAAATAAATACCCGTCCCCGGATTCATCAGCGTGTGAAACAGCATGCCTTCCTGCATCGGCGAAAGCGGATAAATGGCTTCGATATGTTTTGCGGTGCTGCGCTTGGTCGAATCGATCTTCATTGCATCAATCATATTCAGGTAAATCCCCTATTCGATTTCTTCCAATAAGTTCTGCATGTCGTCCTCCGTCAGCTCCACATCCGAAATTCGAGAGGGATCGGCGGCGTTCGGCAATGATTCTGCCGAAGCCACGCTGCCGACCACCGCCACCGCACCAGCAGAGGCAATCGTCGGATTGTCGAAGAGCTGCTTCGGGGTCAATTGGATTCCTGTTCGGTGAGCCCGCGATAGGATCTGCAGGCTGTTAATCGAATCACCGCCGAGTTCAAAGAAGTTCTCGTGGCGGCCGACGCGTGCGAGCCCGAGCACCTGGGCCCAGATAGCCGCTAAGGTCTGCTCCGTCTCCGTCTGCGGCGCCTCGTACGCCCCCGTCCGCTGACTCTCCGC
>BQJD01000083.1 GCA_021604525.1 marine bacterium B5-7
CCAACAGCTCCAAGGCCTCATCAATCGGTCCCTTGTCGAGACCCCTCCGCGAGACAACGACGTGCTTTCCGGCCGCATACCGGGAAGGCGTGATCTTCCCCTTGCTCAGCACGTGTCTCTTTCGCACGACACCGATAAACCGGTCGCGGAACAATGCCTGCACGCGCAGCTCCGGGGCAGTCCTGTCACTCACCACGCCGGTTTCCAGATCGACGGTCCCGTCGCGAAGGGGCGTGCTGTCTTTGTTGGGCTTCTGTACGAAGCGCAGTCGCACGCCGGGCGCTTCCTTGCCGATGCGAGCAATGAGATCCGGTCCGAAGTTCTCCACAAAGCCTTCGCCGGTCCGGAGCGTGAACGTCCGGACGAGCGGTGTGAGGTTGAGCTTCCCGGCAGGGCGTAGCAACGCCTCTCCCTCTTGCACAAGCTGACTGACCCGCTCGCGGAGTTCGATCGCCCGGGGTGTGGGAACGAGACCGCGTCCGGCACGCACCAACAGCGGATCGCCCATCGTCTCGCGCAAGCGCGCCAGAGCACGGCTCATCGCCGACGGACTCAGCCGCAACCGTCGGGCTGCGCGCGCCACACTCCCTTCCGCAAGCACCGCATCAAGCGTGATCAGCAGGTTGAAATCAGGGGTCGCCATGCAGGGATTGTAGCACAGTTTTTTCTGATGTAGCGTCACATGCACGAATACAGTGCAAGTGGTGCGTCTTCCGCCAGGTCACCGCAGAGCGTATATTTTGGAACATGACAGGTCGAGAGTGGTCAAACAATCGGAGGGTATGGTGAAGATACGTATTGCGAACCAACACACGGTCGTCCATGAAAGTGCGGAACGAGAACCAACGATACGATGGGCGCTCGTCAGCCTTTCGCTCTCCATGTTGCTCTCTTCGCTCGATACCAGTATCGCCAATGTGGCCTTACCGACCTTGGCCCGGGCGTTCACCGTCTCCTTCCAGGAAGTCCAATGGGTGATCCTCGCCTATCTTCTCACCGCCACGACCCTGATCGTGAGCGTCGGACGGCTCGGTGACATTATCGGCCGCCGTAGGCTGCTGTTAGCCGGAATTTTTCTCTACACGGTGGCTTCGGTCCTGTGCGCCGTCGCGCCTACATTCTGGGTGCTGATTGCCGGGCGGGCAGCGCAGGGCCTCGGTGGGGCTATCATGATGGCGCTCTCCATGGCGTTTGTGGGTGAGACGGTGTCGAAGGACAGGACCGGGAGCGCCATGGGCCTGCTCGGCACGATGTCCGCAATAGGCACAGCGCTCGGTCCCTCGTTCGGCGGTGCGCTGATTGCCGGATTCGGGTGGCGGGCCATCTTTCTCATCAACCTACCGCTGGGGATGCTGACTTTTCTTCTCGCGCATCACTATCTCCCCGTGGATCGCCGTGGGCGGGAAACGGATCGGGCCGGATTCGATCATGCGGGCACACTTCTGCTGGCGCTGACGCTCGCGGCCTATGCCCTCGCCGTGACAATCGGTCGCGGCAGTTTCGGTGCCCTCAATCTGGCGCTGCTCCTGGCTGCGGCCATTGGCGTCGGCCTCTTTGTGCACGTCGAGGGGAGAACCGTCTCGCCGCTGATCCGGTTGGCGGTATTCCGCGATCCCATGCTGAGTGCCAGCCTCGCCATGAGCGCACTGGTCACAACCGTGGTGACGGCGACGCTCGTCGTCGGGCCGTTCTATCTCTCTCGAGCGCTCGGGCTCGATGCGGCGATGGTGGGACTCGTCTTATCGGCCGGGCCGCTGGTCGCTGCGCTGACGGGGGTGCCCGCCGGGCACATGGCGGACTATTTTGGCGCACCACGCGTGACGATCGTCGGGCTCATCGGCATGGGGGCCGGTTCCTGCATCCTGGCCCTGATGCCGGCGACATTCGGGATTTCCGGCTACCTCGCTCCCATCATCGTCACCACCGCTGGCTATGGGTTGTTCCAGACGGCCAACAACACTGCCGTCATGACCGGTATCAGTCCGGACCAGCGTGGCGTCATGTCCGGCATGCTCAACCTCTCGCGCAATCTCGGACGCATCACCGGGGCATCCGTGATGGGTGCGGTGTTCGTATTTGCCTCGACGACGATCGACATCACCACGGCGCCTCCCGAGGCCGTAGCCAGGGGTATGCGGATCACATTCACCGTCGCCGCGATGCTCATCGTCATCGCGCTCGCCCTCGCAGTCGGCATGTACCGCCGCACATCGGGTAATCGGGAAGTGCCTGCGGAAACAAAGTGGCAGGGGAACGAGAAAGTTTCGGGATAACCTCGGGGCGTTTCACCAGGAAACACCTCGATACACGACTTCCGACTCCTTACCCCTTGCAGGCTTCACACCCGCATCAATCATTCCGACACGAGGTATGCCTGCCGTCCCATTCCTAATTGCGTTCCCATCCGATACCATTGACTACCATTGACAAGATAGTCACAACACTCTCAATATCCACGCGGGAACATCCGCATGAACAATCTTAAACGTATCCTCATCTTTACGGTCAGTGTGTTTCTTCTTTCCTTTGGGTACTTCCTCTCTCTCTATCCGAATCGGCCCGATGATCCCGAGCACGACACGTTTCTACGCGAAATGGGGGAGGGCTTTGGGACGCTCGGCCTCTGGGCACTGGGCATTATTTATGGAAGAACGTTGTTGAAGTTGGCGTGTGGTCAGGGTGGCCTCCTTCAGCGACTTGTCCCGGACGAATACGACGTGTCTGCGATTCCGCCATTCAGCACCCTTCTCAATGTGTTGAATCGCACGCACGTCTACGTGGGGATTGCCGCCATCGCGGTTATCTTGTTGCACATTGCGATGCTCGGCCTGCACGCCGATATCTTATTTTTTCCGGCCGTTCTGGCGCTGGTGCTGTGGCAGGGCATGTTTGGGTTTTTCCTGACATGGCGATATTCTCCGCAGGATTTGAAAAGGTTTTCCTATTTTGTGCATGCGCAATTTGTGACCGGCATCATGATCGGTATCTTCTCGGTATTCGGGCATCTGCTGCTCGATGATTAGTCATTGGGGAGATCAACAGGAATTTGTTCAGGTAAGTTCCCGGTGATCTCGAATGGGTAGGGGGGAGTTTCACTCACAGCCGGACGGGGCGGCATGAATCATGAGGAAAGGGCCTTGTATGGGGTGGATGGTCTATATGTTGGAATGCGCCGATGCCAGTTTGTACAGGGGGATTACCGTGGATCTGGAACGTCGTCTTGACGAGCACGCGAAAGGGATAGGGGCCAAATATACGAAACATCGTGGTCCGTTTACTGTGGTGTTCACCGAACGTCAGGAGACGAGAGGCCAGGCCTTAAAAAGAGAAGTGGCGATTAAATCCATGAAGCGAAAAGCAAAACTGGGCTTAATCGGCACAGGATAAGACGGTCGCTTTCCTGATCAATTCGACTTCGCTTAGGACAAGGTTTCGGCAAAGGATCTATGCTCCAGGGTACACCACGCAGGACCAGCGAAAGACCCATCCCCGCCTCCGTGTCCGACATGTTCCATCGGGCATACAACTTCATTCTCTTAACCGATCGAGACCAAAGAAAACCGAAAAGCAGAATTCCATCCCGATGTAACGCGAGGATAATGATCTTTACCAAAGGGGTATCGGCATAGGATATCTGGTGAGGATAGGGGGCGTTCTTGCAGATAAAGCCCAGTAAGAATCAACCGGGAGGGACCTTATCGTCTGGAATTTCGCGATCATTTGTGCATTGTGCTGGAGTCAGTAGAGGAGGTGTTCCCTGAAGATTCTTTCCGGGTTTTGGCGGTTGCCATTCGCTGCTTCAGCTCATGTGTGCGTTCGGACCAAAATGCCAACTTCTCCTGATCCGTCAATTGGTCGATTGTTTTCTTCAATTGCTCTGCGCCCTGGTGCTTCATTTCAACACAGTCAAAAGTTTTCGTCTTCATACACGATCACCTCCAGAGGAGAGAATATTGAGATTGTTTCATGTCTTTTTAAAATATTGACGGCATTATATAAGGAAATCTTATCATAATGCACAATGTGCTTGAAGTTCCAACTGACAATCATGGTACAGCTTGCCACCGTGGCGAATGCAACATGAAGCGCATCCTCAGCCCATTTCGCTGAAACGATACCTGCCTCCAAATAGGCGTTTCTGAGGTCAAGAGCAGATTGGGTGATTTCGGCCACTTCCATAAATCGGAGCATGTCGGAAAACAACTGTTGAACATCAGGGGGCGCAGGACGGATCTCCTCCTGAACGAGTGCCGAAGTTACTAATGAAAATCTTCCTTACCGGATCTGCTCAAAAAACCTTCCGCTGGTGTCGCGAAATTCCTCATCATAAAACCCGCCAAATACCGACGTATCAGCATAGATCCTGGGGATTGTCATCATTCCTTCACACTTTTTTCAGAGTTTTGCTCTATCCAGTATTTGATGCCGTCATTGAAGATGCAATGTGACTTCATTCTATCGTCCTCAACATCTTCTGTCTTATGTCGGTTCATTTTCATCCTTCCGGCGAAACCTTACTAAATACGATTCAGCTTAGCATTATGCCAATCATTTTTTGACGGAATTGTCGTTTGGGTCTGGCGGGGAACATCGCCCCATGAAAACCGGCATCATCAACAGATGGGGAGAAGAACCGTCCGGCGAAGACTTTTCCGAGAACTCGGCGGGTTCTTCCCTGCGGGGTAACGTGTGCTGTTGGTCATCCTGGGCAGGAGGCGAAAGAGGTGTATTCCCGGCGAAACCACATAAGGACAGTAGAGAGATTTCCCTGGCATCATTTCCGACGTTGATCATTGGGCATTTTTCCCGGAATGCCTCCCAATAACCCGCAGGCAAAAGTGCATCAGTCTCAATAAGCAGGAAAGTGGAAAATGGGCCGGGATCTGTGTGAGTAGAAGGTTCCGATCCCAAACCCTGGGAGGGGAAATTGAAGGAAGGTGTATCTAAACTACCACCTTCAGGTCGCCCCCCTAGTTTACGCCAAAATCGACAGGCGAACCGTTGATCCGACGCCTGCCGGTTGGCCCAAAGGAGGGACGCTCTTATTCGTTGGCGGGCCTTGTTTGAGCCATGCGAGTTGGTCCGCTCTTCTCAGGGTTGGCGTCCCTCCTCTTCAATGAGGCCAAACGGGGCGTCACTGGTTTTGGCCACTTTTGCCGAAACAAAAGTGGCTCGGCTGCCGGGCCGAAACCCGGCATCTACCCCGGCTTATGATAGCCATACACCCGGTTTAACACTTCTGACAAAATCTCTTCATGTAGCGCCTCCGCTTCCTCCCAGGTGGAACAGCGGCGGCACGTTTGATCAAGATCGCCACCAAACACCATTGTTTCAAACAGGAGA
>BQJD01000084.1 GCA_021604525.1 marine bacterium B5-7
GCGAGAAACCAGAAGGCAATCGCGCCATTGACGCTGTTAAAAGAGATGAGAATAGCACCTATCGCGAAAATTGGTGCGGGGTACATGGCCCACAAGTTCGGGTTCGTCCAGAGCTTGGGAGCACCCTCCAGATGCCAATCACGTTTGGCGGCCACATACTGGTGAAGGATAAGTAAGGAAAAACTGGCCAGCCCAAGAGTTGAGGAGAAAATGATGACCGCAACGGCATCTTCTTCGTAATGTCCAAGCAACGAGGCCGCGTAGGGGATGAGCGATACAAACATCAGATGAACAAAGTTCAACCAGAATGTCTTTTCATCGCATTTCTGGAGGTGCTTGAGAATCCAAAAATTCCTCATCCACAGAAACGCCGCCATATAAAAACTGAGTATCCAGGCAGCAAAATTTGGGATCTGCTCCTGCAGGTCGATAAGAAGCTGGCCTGTGGTCAATCCAGGAGTTTCAGGCACCTTCAGATCCAGCACCAGAAGGGTGATCACAATTGCATACACACCGTCAGTGATGCCATTGAGCCGTTCCAGTGAGGTGAGATGGCCTAAAAATATGCCTCGACTCCAATTCCTCATCAGCCTGGGTTGTCCTTGAAAATGAGTAGACGCCCACACCTCTTTTGTCTCGAGTATCCAGGAGTGTGAGTGACGTATTGTGCAACGTTGAAGTGGCTGTCCGGCATGACAGAAACAATGAAGAATTCCAACGCAACTTCGAAAATATTAACCCAAAGAAGACTACCAGTGCCACTCCGGTCGTCCACGATTGGACGGATATTCACAAAAGCGTTGGTGGTGGGAAGAAGGAACTGGATGGAGTAATAGCGGTCCTTTTCGATCGAGGGGACGGCCAGCACCAAAAGCTCGGCACGCAGATTACCACCGATAAACGAATACGGCCTGTCGGATTCGGTGGGGGGCTGTTGAAAAAAGCCGCCAGCGGCGTTCTCGCCATTTTTTCGTGCTCACGTACTGGAAGTACGCTCTGCGCGCAAAAATGGCTGGGGTCTTGCTGGACGAACTTTTTTGAACTGCCCCGAGGCCTCTGATAGGCAACGTGCCTGTGGGTCAATATGCCCTTGGAAATTAGTATTATTCAACACTCCCGGTGGTTGAATCGCGGTGTCCTGCGGGGTATAAACGCGTGGGATATTGACGATCTGATTGAACGGACCTTTGTACTCAGGATTTCCCGGCAAGGCGAAATACGCAAACCGGATGCGGTAGTTCTCGATCAAGGGTAACCGATAATACAGGCTTCCTTCGCTATTGCACGAGCCTCAGCGGGCGTCATTTCGTCCGCAGCCTGCGCCGTAAAAGAAAAAGCCAGGGTCGCGGTCAACACGAGGAGTGAGATGATGATTTGTTTTTTATGTGGGTTTCCTCTGTAATGGCGTGTGGACGACAGTAAGGGTATGCGCACGAATTGTCTTCATCGCGGAATTTGTTTCTTGATTGTTACCCTGGTTGGCTGATGTTCCGTTAACCAGGTTCACAGGCCTGATCGAAGGCATACAAGACACCATATAGCCAGCACTGTGTGAAGCATAATTGCCGGCCAAAGACCGGGCCCAGAGAGCCCCAAGCCTATGCCCGCATACAGGAAGACTCCGACGACGGCCACGTTGTAGAGCAATATGGCCATCCCCAATCCTGTCGCAGACCGGCTCTGTCCGTCATTGCGCGCAAACCAGCAGGCGACAGCGAGGGAAAAGAGCGCGCCTCCTGCAATGCGAGCTACGATGAAACCGCCGTCTGTATCGAGCGGAGCATCAATCAGAAACGCAACCGGTGCCGATGGCGAAAGAAAGAGCCCCAAACCGGTCGCTGCCTCAAGGATCGCTGTCGCGATGAACAAGGATCTGAATTGCACAGTGAGTCTTTCCAATGAGTGTGGAATGGGTTAACCCGCATCCGCCTCTCCGGCGGATGCGGGCCCGTGAGCTCAATCAATGTTTTATGACACCTGATACTCCTTGTTGCCTTGGCCCACCTACAGCGTTTCAGCATCGGATCGATGGCGATCGTTGCTGCGGTGGTACGGTTGATGGAGCTCAGGTCTCCCTCTCCCTGCTCTGAGCCATTGATCGTTATAACGAGCCTGTTGTCCATGGCTCCTTGCTAGATGTGACCTACTCGGTATATTGCACATGCACCGTCTCAATCTTGCCGTCGAATTTGAATGGCGCCTTATCGTAATAGTCTAACGACACCGGTGAGCCGAGATCGGTGCCGATATCGAGGCAGTCATTGGCGGTAAACAGGAGTGGTGCGCTAATCGGGACGATACCCGAGGCGACTTCTGTGCCGTTGACCTTCAAGATAATCTTGAGCGGACCGGCGGGCTTCGGTTCAACATAACTGGTCAGAACCTCGATCTTCACCTTGCCGGCAGAAAGTTTCTCCTTGGCCTTGATCTGCGTGCGATGAATCTCGAACAGGTTATATTCGTAGGACAGCGTTCCGTCTTCCATGTAGAGGGCCAGTCCCCCGGAAAAACCGCCAAGAGCATAGAGCACACCATCGGCATTCGCAGAAATTTCCGTGTCGATGGTCACGGTGTTTGGCTTATTGCCCAGTGCGGGTGCGGTAAATTCCGGCATCCGGATAATGTCGCCGGAGAACGTCCATTCCTTGTAGGGTGTACTCTTTCGCAACTCCGGGTGTAGTGCCACCACCCAGAGGCCGCCGCCGATGGGCAGCGCCCCGTTCTTCGCTGCCTCCATCGCGAACAGCTCTTTCATTTGCGCAAGCTTCTCAGGCATAGAGTCCGCAAGGTCGTTGGCCTGGGTCCAATCCTCTTCAATGTTGTAGAGCTCCCATCGGTCTTTGTCGGGTGTCCAGTCTCGGATGCCCTTAGGTAAGCCGGGGACCCAAGGGATGCGGGGGCCGATCGCGGATGCCATCCAGCCATCGTAATAAATGGCGCGACTGCCCATCACTTCGAAATACTGGGTGTGCAGTCGGCCCTTAGCGTTTTCATCGTGGAGCGTATAGGCGAAACTCGTCCCGTCGATCGGATCCTGCGGAATGCCATTGACCATCCGGGGCGGGGTAATGCCGAGTATTTCATAGATGGTCGGGACGACGTCGTTCACATGATGAAATTGCGCGCGCGGAATTGCAGAGGGCTTGATCTTCGCCGGCCAGCGCAGGGCCATAGGATTGCGAGTGCCGCCGAAGTGAGCGGCGACGAGCTTGGTGGACTTGTACGGCGTGCTGCCGGCCCAGGCCCAACCAGCATGATACATGTTGTCCGTTTTTGGTGAACCAAGTACATCGAGGCCGCCGAGACCATCGAGTGCCTGAATGTGTTGCGAGATCTTTGTTGGGATTCCGTTTTGCGCCAACAGTTCGCTGATGGTGCCGTTCTGGCCCTCCGCGGAGGAGCCATTGTCGCCCCAGATGTAGAAAATGAGCGTGTTCTCTCCATACCCGAGTCGGTCGATTTCATCGACAACCTTGCCGACCTGCACATCCGTATGTTCAGCAAATCCAGCCGCTACTTCCATCAGACGGCGTTGGAAGGGTTTCTCATCTTCAGGGATACTGTCCCAAGCGGCCAAGGTTTCCGGCCGAGGCGTCAGTTGCGCATTCTGGGGAATCCAACCCATTTCCTTGGCGCGTAGGAATACGCGCTCGCGATACTTATCCCATCCGTCGTCGAACTTGCCCTTGTATTTGTCGGCCCATTCTTTCGCCACGTGATGTGGCCCATGGATGGCACCGGGAGCCCAATACATGAAAAACGGCTTGTCCGGCGTAAAGGCTTTATGTTGACGAAGCCATCCGATTGCATCATGGGCGATATCCTCAGTCAAATGATAGGGTTGGCCAGGGATATGCGTGGGCTGGACGACCGTGGTGTTGCGCACCATATGGGGCTCGTATTGAGAGGCTTCGCCCGCAAGGAAACCATAGAAGTACTCGAAGCCATAGCCGGTCGGCCAATAATCAAACGGACCGGCAGCCGTGGTCTGCTCCGCGGGAGTATTGTGCCACTTGCCCCAGGCGCCGGTGTGATAGCCGTAGCTTTTGAGGACCTCAGGAATCATCGCACTGCTTTTTGGTTGGATGCCGGAATAACCATCCCAATCGTTGGCAAGCTCCGCAATCTGTCCCGCCCCGACGCGATGATGGTTGCGTCCGGTCAGCAATGAGGCTCGCGTGGGCGAGCACATGGCTGTCGTGTGAAAGCGGTTGTAGGAAATGCCCTGTTTGGCAATGCGGTCGAGTGTGGGGGTATGCACTTCGCCCCCATAGGTGCTCGGGAGACCGGGTCCAGAATCGTCAATAAGTACAAGGAGAATGTTTGGCACATCGGACGGTAACCGTTTCGGTTCGACGCGCTGCTTGTACATTGACTCCTGCATGGTTCGTCCCGCGATACTGGCCGAAGGCGTCGGTGGAAACGGCAGGGACTCCTGCGCGAATACAGGGCCTGCACCTAATCCCAGGACCAGAGTGAGAATTGCCATAAGAATACGTTGCATCGTTCTTCTCCTTTGTTATTCAACTTGTGCCCGTCAATCGCGCATGCCTTTACCTTTGCGCATCGGCGATGAGGCTTTGTGGACGGCTGCCTCATCATGGTTCTTGTTTGGCGAGTATGTGGTGGGTTCGCCCGCATCCGCCGGAGAGGCGGATGCGGAGTGAAACCTACTCTACGACATCTCAGTCAGCTGGGCATCACTGCTTAGTGCCGCTTGTGACGGCTTCCATGACGTGATCGAGATTGAAGCTGCCCGGTTTCTGGCGTGGTGGAAACTCACGGAAGCTCTGCAGCCACTTGCCGATGTATCCTGCCGCGGGAGCGAACATGAACATGTGCTCGACAAATCAGCGATCGTAGTCCATGCCGATCTCATGGGCATGCTCGAAAGAGTCCATGCGCAGATTGATCAGCATCGGTGCACGCAGTTTCACAAACGGGTCCTGCCAGACACACAGGCCGTCGGTGTCCTGCCGCAGGAACGTAGCCTTCCAGTCACCATAACGCAGCGCGGCGACATTGCCATCGTCTGTCCAGCAGATGAATTCCTTGCGC
>BQJD01000085.1 GCA_021604525.1 marine bacterium B5-7
TAGCCCGCCTGCGTGGCAGGCATGATTCTGCGGTAATAGCGCTATCTCCGAGCGCTCGCCGTGTTACTGCTGGGGCGAAACCTATCAGGGCATCACTTTTCCGACTATTCGCCAAGCTTCAAACTGACATCAGAAACAGCAACCTCGCCAGTGCCGGCTACCTTTAATTTCCAGTCTTGAATTGCACTGCCCTCAACGTTCAGGTGCCCGGCAACAAAATGTAGTCGGTCGCGATCGGCGCCTTTCGCAGTGCAAAACCGGTCCTGAAGATAGAACGGTGGTGTAGCCTGGTAGAATAGCTCGGCCTCAACCACCATTTGTTTACCGTCCAGATCGGCGAGCGGCACGTCGTAGACGATTGTGTCACTACCATCGTTGCCGGGCCGGTAATCCGGGTCGTCACCAACAGCCGTCGAGCCTGCATCGGCAGCCAGTATTTCGCCCGCGCCAAGTGCCCTGGAGATCGCGGTACGCTTTTCAAGGGACAGATAGCCGGCGGGCAGGAGGCGATTGTCTTTCACCTCCGCACAGATCGACAGGAACGAAGTGGTGAGGTGGCCCCGCGGCTCGGCGTCGTGGCTGCACTTGATATCGCCGGCTGATGGCGGAGTCGACACCAGTTCCTGGTAGATTTGTACCTGGTCCTGCGAGTTGATTATTTGATAGTGTGGCTGATGCAGACGCTTGTCAGGTTCAATTAGGGCAGAACAGTCATCCTTCCACCATAGCTCACCTGGCAGGACATTCCCAACACCATCCAGCACCCGGCCCATAGTGTCTGTTGCGCCGGAAGACCAGAGCACCTTACCATTTACATCCTTAACCCGAAAGCTCAGGATGGCTCGCCGGAATCCGACTCCTGAGGGGAACTTATGACCGACCAGGTTGATGACCTTCAGCGTGGTTTTCAGTGAGTTGTCATCAAGCTTCGTGTTCAGCACCATAATTTTGGCGGTGTTGACGACTGCCTGCTGTGTCATCTGGTCCGCTGTGTAGATCATCGGATCGACGCCCTTCGAGACCAACATCGGATCCTGTGTCCGGATGCCCAACACGTCGGGAAACTGCTGCGCCATCTTCACCAAGAACAGGTTGAGTCCGACCAGGTTGTGCTTCGAATAGTTTTGCCGCAGTGACAGGTCGATATTTTCTGGTGCCGTGGTGAACGAGGTCGCCGGGAAGTTCGAAAACTCCTGTATCGATGCCACCTTACTGGTCATGGCTTTGCCGTCGACGCCGCTTGACGGCATGTGGCAATCCTGGCACGACTGGGGTGAAGCACCAGCACCCTCCGGTAACGTGCCGTCAGCTATCTGCCCGGTGCGATAATCGCTGAACGCCCATTCGGCGTAGGTGGTCTGCTCATAAATCCTGCCAACCGTCCTGCCCTGGTGTAATACTGGCAGATGGACAGTGTGGCAAGTACCACAAATCTCGGCACCCTTCACTGTCTCGTCGTGATATGGCTCTAAACCAAGCGCGGTTTTCATAGGCCAGGTCATCGGTTCCCTGATGGGACCCGCGATGCGGTTTGTCGGCTGACTGAGAAACGAGCCGGTGAAAGTTTTAGCAAAACCTGTGTAACCCGGGTTAAGCAGATCCTGGCGCTGCTCGACACAGGCATTGCGAGGTGAGTTCAGGGTAGACCGGGTGGCTTTCTCCCCGATCACCATGGTGTGACAGACCATGCAGGAAATACCGTCGCGGGCAAGCGCGCCGTAGTCTGCTTGGCCAGCATGTGGGTTGTCCGCCGGCCAGGGTACTGCCGCTACCGACTCACGGCGAAAAGGCGGGCACTCCCCGCTCGTCGCGTACTCATCCATCTCATATTGCCGTTGGCCCATTACGCCATGACATCCGAGGCAGATAGATTCCACATTCGGGGCCTCGTTCGAGTGAAAGGACTGGGTCTCGCTGGCGAGCTGGGCGAAGAAAATCGGGTCGCGTCCGGCCAAAGCCATGGGCGAGCCAGCCCACGTCCCGTAAGGCGAATGGTTGAAAAGTTTTCCGGTCTTCGGGTCGCGTTCGGTCATGTCGAACTGCAGGCCAGTCGAACCGGCATCGTGACAGCCCAGACACTGGTCGCTGGTGATGTACTGGCCATGATCATTGGGCACATGCGCTGGCATGAACACGTTATCGTAGGTCTGGGATGGCATCATTGAGACAGTATCCCAGTTCGGAGGCGGTGCGCCCGACACAGGAAATACTTCGAGAAAATCAGGGTTGTAAGCCTGGTGTGGCTGATCGAGCCGATTGGGGTCTTCACCAGTCGTTGTAACCGTTTCGTGATGAGTCTGTGGCGGCTGGTCGCCGACAATATGACCTTCATCGTAATAGGCGATTGGTCGTCCCGGCTCGCCAGCCATGTTGGCTGCAGCGGCGAACGTCAAATTATCCCGCGCTGAGGAGTGGCAGTTCACGCAGTACTGCCCGAAACCCTGGTAGGCAAGACGGTTGCGATGGTTGTCGGCAGGATAATCCGGGTTCCAGCCCGACCAGCCAAACCAGCCCCAGTACCAGCCGTCGTGGGATACCTCCGGCGCCCTCACCATGATCGCGGCGCCGCTGGTAGGCAGGAGATTAAACGGATCGACATCGGCGCAACGCGCCGCCGGTGCCGGGTACATTTCCTTGACCATCATGGCGCCCGCGGGCACCGGCGCACCATCACCGGGTTTGCCGTCATCGTCCATGCCACGATGTTCCTTCACCCAGGCAGCCATCTCCGGCGAATACCAGATCACCACCGGAGCGTGGGTGCCTTGATAGCGTGGATGTTCGCGCCCATTGATGAAGGGGCTGGTGAACGGACCGGTATCACGCACCTGTTTGTCGCGCACCCACCCCGCCCTGCTGTCGCGGTGGCAGAAATGATTGAAGTACTGGGACAGCTTCTCCTCGTAGACGTCAAGCGGTAGTTTCCCTGGTGTCCGAACCGCGGCGTCGAGCGCGCGGCAAATCACTGGGTCCAACGGCATTAGCGCTGTCTTCTGTTCCGCCGGGCAGGCTTCCGAGCCAAAGGTCGGTGGTACGGCAATCAGAAAACAGATACCGGCGAACCACGCTCGCACGATCATCCACTTTTTTCCTGTCACCATCATCTCATCCACTCCTTACATAAAATCTTCCCTGGCAGTCTTCTTGCCGGGCGCACTGCGGGTTAACAACCATAACCCGAGCAACGTTACCCCAACCCCCAGAATATGATTTATGGTGGGCGATTCATCCAAAAAGAATACGCCTGTCAGGAGTCCGAGCGGCGGAACAAGATAAGCGTAAAAGGAAGCGAAATAGGCACTACTGTCAGCGATCAGAAGATAGTAGCCCAGATAGGCCAGTCCCATTGCCAGGACACCTGAGCCAGTAATCGAGGCCAGAACCTCAATATCCGGCACTTCTGGCGGCAGACCGTCCACTAGCAATGCAGCAACGCCAAGGCCGGTTCCACCGAATACCAGAACCAACGTGGTCAGGGCATACTGGTCGAGATCTTGAGCACGTAGTGAGCTAAAGATGCCGTTGATCGCGAAGGCAACACCGCCCGACATCATGATGAGGGCTCCGGTGATCTCGTTTTTATGGGCAGCGAGGTCATCGATACCGACAAAAATCAACATACCCAAAAATGCGGCAAATACGCCGGCCATCCGCAAATGACTGTACTCCGCCTGACGCGTTATGAAGACGGTGATAAGAAAGGTAAGTACAGGCACTGTTGTGCCGACTAATGACGCGAGGTCCGCAGTGATGGAATCCTCGGCTATTACGACGCTAAGCTTGGGCACAACCACTGCAATGACCGCCATCACCAGTGGCACTTCGGGACGAGCCCGAAAGGTGGATGCAATTGGTCGATGCATGACTACGCCAACAATAAACAGCATAACCAGCGCAGCCACCAGTGTTGTGCACGCTGCCACCGTTGTCGGTGGCAGCGCTCTATCAGCCTCGCTAATGAATTGATACTCGCTTGCCCAAGCGAGCGATACCGCGAACAAAAGGATGGAGTTACGGAGCATAGTCGGCTCTGATTCTGATCTTGTTTCGCCGAAAATTCGAGGATTGTTAAGAGTGTAGCAGTCGTCACACCAAGGCACTACTTTTCAACTAAATTTCGACTGGAACTAGCTTAAATGAACGGCAGTGGATCGGGTCTAATCTCCCCGGATAATAATCGAATCGGGATGTAGAATTTTCTCTTGATGAAAAATTCTACGAATGAAGAAATCAGGATAAATCGACAGCCAAATCGTATCAATACGAATGGAAGCAGGGCGGAGCCCAACAACCTGGCATCGGAGTTCCGCAGAAATCTCCAAGATTAATCACACATCCATGAACGGTTCCGTTTCATGACTGAGACACGATGGGGGACTCAGTGGGGGACTGACAGTAGAATAAATCTCTATCTATCTGATATTTATATTATTTATTATGATATTGGCGGAGAGAGAGATTGATTCGGCGCTATCGCACCTCACCCCTTCGGGGCGCCGTCGCATCGCTCCGGCGTCCTGCGCCAACGCAGTCGCGTTGGCTGGTCGAACCCATCTTTCATTCGAGGTTTCGAATACATCTTGACCCAAGAAACAAATAAAACCCTGCAAGAGGGCCTTATTTGTTTCTGGCGGAGAGAGAGGGATTGATTCGGCGCTATCGCACCTCACCCCTTCGGGGCGCCGTCGTATCACTCCGGCGTCCTGCGCCAACGCAGTCGCGTTGGCTGGTCGAACCCATCTTTCATTCGAGGGCCCGAATACATCTTTCATTCGAGGGCCCGAATACATCTTGACCCAAGAAACAAATAAAACCCCGCAAGGGGGCCTTATTTATTTCTGGCGGAGAGAGAGGGATTGATTCGGCGCTATCGCACCTCACCCCTTCGGGGCGCCGTCGTATCACTCCGGCGTCCTGCGCCAACGCAGTCGCGTTGGCTGGTCGAACCCATCTTTCATTCGAGG
>BQJD01000086.1 GCA_021604525.1 marine bacterium B5-7
CGTGGATCAATCAGATTCTCAAGACGGTTTCGAAACAGGTCAATGCGTGGATCATTCTCAGTCTGTTTCGGGCCCATCAAAACCGTCCTCAATTTGCAAGAAAACAGCCTGTATTTTATCCTTTTCTTGCAATTCCTTCACCACTCATCCTCCCATTTACCATTCAATAACAATACCTTGTAAATTATTCAGGGGCGACTAGAATAAAGTTAATTGCTGTTAAAAAGACTAACGCAACACGGGTGACGACAATGAAAAATTCTAGACGAAAACTACTTCGAGATATCTCGATCGGAACCACCTCTCTCGTATCCCTGGCTTTACCAGCAAAATGGACTAAGCCAGTGGTGGAATCAGTCATTCTGCCTGCACATGCCCAGACGACGGGTGAATCTGACTCACAGGAACAAGGTTGCGCTGCTTCGGCATCGCGTGTGGTCACGCTGAATTGCGGTGATCGCGATTTTACCGATGGTGTCAACGATGGGTGGTCTTTCCCATATCGCATTATCCGTGACGATAGCGGGTGCCTGTCCTTCGAGAATGGAAACTTCGACGAGGAGTGCGCAATCGAGCTTGCCGTTGTAGTGGAAGGCGGAATTGTAAGGGCAGTAGTTGAAATGAACGACGGCAGCAATCTGCAATCTTTGATTGAGGTTACGTCGCCAACCACAAATACCTGTCCTGATCTAACACCGACGAACTCTACCAGCGACAGCGATACAGGTATGTGCACGACTGGCGGCGGGATAACTATCAGTTACGTGGCGACGGTATCGATAGAAGCCGGGTCGTCTAATCTGGGTACGGCTTCGTTCGAGATCTCCGAGGTCTGATGGACGGCCGATAGATACCACCTACATTGCAAGCAACTATTGCCAAATCGATTGGGTCATTACATTATGGCGTAGTAATGTAGCGATGCTCAATAAAACCTGGCATGAGGGCGGGCCTAGTAAGTTATTGAAATGTCATCTATTTAGTGCGCCTACGAACCAGGTGGTCGGAGGTTCGAATCCTTCCGGGCGCGCCAATTTCGCAAAACCGCACGTGAGCTCGAACATGTTCCCCGGCGAGCTACTGTTGGTAGTATCGGGTACTGTGGGGTATATATCTAGTTAAGCAGATCGATGAAGATCTTTGAGGGTGAAACGGTCGATGCCGCCAGCCCCTGGCGAACGCCGCAACCCGGTCATAGGAATCGGTATAGTCCAGCGTTATCAGATCGCGGTGCAACTGCTTGACCGTCTTGCGTTGCTTGCGATGCCGCCGCGACTTCCGGAAGAGTCAGTTGGTCAGCCTCTCCTCGTACTCGTCCAGATTGCTGGGTGGTTCCAACCTCTCACAGTATGCCTTGGTTCCCCTGTCTTGAGATGTAAACTCTCCCATCTCCCATAGACAAAATTTCGTCGGATCTGTCAAGTAAACAACAGAGTCGTCGTTTACCTCCAGTTACTGCGTTTCCCCGTCGAACGCTGGCCGGATTACGCTGGCGTCACGGAAACCTGATCCAAACTAACCATTCCCGCGCCCACAGAGATTGTCGTGCGTATCCGCATGGGAACACCGTCGACGCTGAACGTAGTGCTATTGGTCCCGCCGCCGGTTGTCTGGCCCAGCAATGTACCGCATTCCGCCCTGCCTCGGGCATATGGTTCCGACTGATTCGGCAAGGTGACCGATACCTCAGCAAACGTCGCCGCTTGCTCATAAGTAGCCTTTATACAGGCGATCAGCACTTGGTTGGGACCCGGGTCGAGCGAGAAGAATCCTCCGTCATATTCGCAACAGGAAGGCTGCCTGCGCGCCACTACCGGACAACCGTTTACCACCTCCAACGTATACACGGTGTATTCCATGTAGTAGCCAGGAAATTGCCCGGTACCCGACTCTGTCTCGCAAGTGAGCGTGCAGCCGCTCAGACGCAGACTGCAATCTGAAATCGTGGTGGTTTGCGCGTGAGCTGGCAGCATCACGGACTCCACTACTGGAGATGTCCACGTCTTAGGGATGTTCGTTACTGTTGCCGCGCCACCACTTAGAGTGAGCACTTTGAGTATCTTTCTTCGTCCCTGTTTCACTTCTCTCTCCGATATTGAGTTAGCTGAGTACAGGATAGTGTCCGCATTTCCGCAGCAAATTGCAAAAGAAAAAATACCCGGCAAGAGAACCGAATTTTCCCGGTAGTGTCCGTAGCCTATTGACCTGCCCTCCCTGCGTATCATCCGGGTGCTGGAGCAGATCATCGAGTGGCGTGGCCAACCCAACGTCATCCGATCGGACAATGGCAGCGAAATGTGCAGTGGTGAGTTTCAGACCTGGGCCAAAAAGCGGGGCATCACGATCCAGTTTATCCAGCCAGGTAAACCCACGCAGAACGCTCATATAGAACGATTCAATCGAACCGTGCGGCATGAATGGTTGGATGAACATCTGTTTGAGTCAATTCAACATGCGCAGGTGACCGCGACCCGATGGTATGGCGGTACAATCATGAACGACCCAACATGGCTTTGGGTGGCATTACCCCGATTCAAGAACTGGCAGTAGCCGCATGAGCTCTACATTCTACGTTCGTTACAAATGGGGGATTACAGGAGGTTCGACCAATTCTCCGGGAGCGAATTAGAACGCGCGCAGCGCAACCCGAAGGGCGAGGCGCAGGGACGCGCCGAGTAATCCTCCCGGGCGCGCCAATTCACACCCAAGTCCGCAACCTTTCGCACCAAGTCCCGCCACACCGCAGCTACCGTAATGAAAAAGGCCAACCGAGAGTAGTTGGCCTTGTGGGATTGGTGGTGGGGTGGAATCCCGCACCAAACGACTATTAAAAGTACGGAATCGAATCCGCGTCCCATGTTGCTCAGGCGATCTGCTTGGTCATCTCTTTGATGATGGTGTGCAGAGTGGTTCTGAGGCAACGGGATTCACCTGCCATCGTGGCAGACAGATCGGGATGCGCATGGGCGATCTGTTCATTTTCGGCTTCGACCTCGGCGTACAGGGCTTCAGCTTCCTGCACAGCGCGACTGCGCAGATTTTCAAGCAAGCGCTTGGCCGTGTTGTTGGCCAGATTTAACGACGCGCCAGCATCCAGCAGCAATGCACGGTTGATATCCGAGAAGTAATGGACACCCAGAATCGGCCAAGCCAGCTGAGTTTGTGCGGGCCAACCTTTTTTGTCGAAGGCAGGCGTGTCATACGTGGCGACGCTGAGCAGATCGTAGAACGGTGCCAATTGAACGCCCTCATGCGACACCAGGAAGCTCAGGTTCTTCAAGTGGGCGTCACTGTTACCGACGAGTACATTGAATACAAGCCAGCCAAAGAGCCGGGAACGTGCCACTGCCGGGCTGCGACAGGCATTGGCCAGTATGGCCAGATTTTCCATGCGGCCCTGGCTGTACTTGAAGCTGCGGTCCAACCCCAGTAATTGACATGCATCGATTACGTGTCTGCGTTGCCATCCCTGAGCATCTGGAATTCGATCAAATCGATCAATCAGATACACCGGTGATGGCACGTAACGGCGATGCACATCGGGTACATCCAGGCCGAGCCGTTTGGCCAATCGCATCACAAACCACTCATTGATTGCGGAGTGGGGGTAGTCCTCATCCGGGTGATCAGGTTTCAGGATATGGGTGGATGGTGTAGCGCCAGCAGGTTCAAACAGCGCACCATCTTGCAGGACGACCGCCAACTTGTGCTGCGCGCCGGCCAGTGACATATGCTTGAGGGCAGCATGCGTTAGCGGTGCCTTGGGCAACTGACGGATGCGGGTCTCCAGAGCATCGTTCGGCAACGGGCGCAGTGGCTCAGCGATTTGAGGAGCCGCATCCGGCAGCAGCAAGGTCACCGACCCAGCTGATTCCGCGCCGTACCAAGCCAACAAGCCGAAGGCGTCTGCAGCATCCAGCCTGGCATCTCCGGCCAGCAGAATACGTTGGTCTTCTTCTGGCAGCAGGTTATCGAAATACCACTGCACGGGACGCTGGCTTGCGCCGTCCAACAAGGGTTCTGCCGTTAGTGGAAGATGCGGACTGAGCGCAAAGCACTGAGGGCTGCCAAGCCAGCCAGCCGCGTATTGAAAACTCCAGAGGCCACTTACCTCCTGCAAGGTGCCGACTTCCGTCTGATTGATTGAGGCGCGTAGACACCGCCCGTTCATGGCTTGTCCTTACTGCTTGTTTGATCGTTCAAATAGGTTGCCACGCTCTCAGGCACATCCACCATGACCCGGATGCCCAGTCCTTCAAGCACTTGAAAGAGCTTGCCCCATTGCACGGATTCGCTACCACGCTCGATCTTGCCCAGAAAGTTCTCGCTGACGCCGATGCTGCCTGCCGCATCGTCCTGGCGAATCTTCTGTGCCTTACGGCTAGCGCGGACCACATTGCCGATGGCAGCTGCGTTGTCGATGGGTATCTTCATGAAAAATCCTCAAGTTTGTGAGGATTTTGCGCCAAGTGGGCGCGTTTGGCAATAAATCCTGATGATCGTGAGGATTTTATCCAGGCAAGACCACATAATAGGTGAAATCCGCACGATCATCAGGATTTCAATCAGGAGTCACGATCCGCGTGCTGTCGCCTTGGCTGCTATTTTGCGCCGAAAGCTGCCTCGGCCCGATGAGCCAGTATGACTCAGGATTTCGGCTTCTTGCCAGTCTTTCCCTCCATTTTTATATCGGTGGAACTCTGTTTGAAGGCGTGGATGTCATCAGACCAATTCTACGACTTTCGCAACTTACGGCGTCTACGCCCGGGAAGCTTACGAACCCACGCGCCACGCCCGCCGAACTCTCCCCCCTATTGAGCTCCTCAAGTTTTTGATAGCTTTGACCCCGAAACTGGTCAACCAATAGAGGGGTTGCGCTAACGCTTTGATTTCACGAGCCAACACATCGGTCTACGAACCAGGTAGCCGGAGGTTCGACCCACTCGCCAG
>BQJD01000087.1 GCA_021604525.1 marine bacterium B5-7
CCGATTGCGGTATATCTCTGGGGGAAGTCTCTCCTGATTGCGATTCTGGCTGCCATGATCTCCGTGCCTTTGACGGAGTTCTTTCCCTCCTGGTTGGGCATCCCCGCGTTGACTGCCCCCTTTGTGGTCGCGTCATGGATCATTATCGCCGTCGGTCAGATCGATGCGTTATTTCTGCGAGAGCCGGTGGAGAAGTTGAGTTAACGTCAACAGGCACAGGGGGGCGCTTGGATCGTTTCGTGGGCTGCGGGCGCCGGATCTCTTACATCACACGTTCACTATTGAAGAGGAGAGCCTATCATGCATCTAACACCTCGTGAGACGGAAAAACTATTGATTTACCAACTTGGCGATATTGCCCAACGGCGAAAGACCAAAGGCCTGAAGCTGAATCATCCGGAGTCGATGGCGCTCATCTGCTCGACGGCTCTCGAAGGGGCCCGCGAGGGGAAGACGGTCGAGGAGGTGATGACGGAGGCCGCGGGCGTGCTGACACGTGATGACGTCATGGAGGGAGTAGCCGAGATGATCCCTTTCGTTCAACTTGAGGCCGTGTTTACCGACGGCACCAGGCTGATTACGGTCCATGATCCGATCAAGTAATCCCTATTTATTCTGAGACAAAGAGGAGGACGAACATGGCCCAGTCAAAAAAGGACACACCAAACCCTGGAGTCGGGAAGTGGATGCGGCAGAAGCATGCCGGCCCTCAATCCGAACATACGGAGACTGCTCCGGTTGGAGGCCTGGTTCTGGCCAAAGGGGATATTGAAATTAATGCCGGCCGGCCGAGGACGACTCTGAGAGTCCAGAACACCGGGGACCGGCCCATCCAGGTCGGTTCCCATTTCCATTTTTTCGAATCCAATCGTTACCTGCAGTTTGATCGGGGGCAGGCATTTGGTCTGCGGCTGGATATTCCGGCAACGACCGCCATCCGGTTTGAGCCTGGCGACGAGAAAGAGGTGACACTCGTCCCTATGGGTGGGAAGCAGTTCTGCGTCGGCTTCAACAACCTGGTCGATGGTTGGACTGGCGACGGGCCAACACCCGACTACCGTCCCAACTATGACGAGGCCATGCGGCGGATGAAGGAACGTGGATTCAAGTCGACCAAATCCTGACCAACACCGATAAAAAAGGAGTCTCTGAGATGTCTAAGATTTCACGCAAACAATATGCCGACCTGTATGGTCCAACTACGGGCGACAAAATCCGATTGGGCAATACGGATCTCTACGTCGAGATCGAAAAAGATCTGCGTGTGTATGGCGATGAGTTGGTCACCGGGGGCGGTAAGACTCTCCGTGATGGAATGGGGTCGGACAATCAAATAACCCAGGCTGCCGGCTGTCTCGACCTCGTCATCACCAACGTGACCATCCTGGATCCGATTTTGGGCGTAATTAAGGCGGACGTCGGTGTCCGCAATGGGCGGATCGTCGGCGTCGGGAAGGCCGGCAATCCTTCGACGATGGACGGGGTCACTCCGGGACTGACCACGGGGACCTCGACGGACGCGATTACCGGAGAGCATCTCATCCTGACCGCAGCAGGTATGGACACCCACATTCATTTTATTTGCCCGCAACAGATCTGGCACGGGCTGGCGAATGGCATCACCACCCTCTGGGGCGGCGGCATTGGTCCGACCGACGGGACTAATGGCGTGACAACGACAAATGGTCCGTGGAATATGGAGATGATGCTCCGCGCAGTTGAGGGATTGCCGGTGAACATGGGCTTCTATGGCAAGGGAAATTGTACCGGCAAGGCCCCGCTGGTTGAGCAGTTAGAAGCCGGTGCCACTGGTTTCAAAATTCATGAAGACTACGGCACGACCCCTGCCGCCATCCGATCTGCCCTGTCGGTGGCCGAGGAATACGACGTGAGCGTGGCGGTACATACGGATACGCTCAATGAGGGGGGATTTGTTGAGGACTCCATCGCAGCCTTCGACGGGCGAACGATCCACACGTATCATTCTGAGGGGGCCGGAGGCGGCCATGCGCCTGACCTCTTGAAGGTCGTCGGCCAGCCGAACGTGCTGCCGAGCTCGACCAATCCGACGTTGCCCTGCGGTGTAAACTCGGTGGCAGAACTCTTCGACATGATCATGGTTTGCCACAACTTGAATCCAAAGATTCCCTCGGACGTGGCCTTTGCCGAGAGCCGGGTACGTGGCGAGACGATCGTGGCCGAGAGCGTGCTGCATGACATGGGGGCAATCTCGATGATCGGCAGCGACTCGCAGGCCATGGGCCGAATTGGAGAGAATTTCCTGCGGGCCTTCCAAACGGCTGATGCCATGAAGCAGGCACGCGGCAAGCTTCCCGAGGACGCTCCAAGCAACGACAACTTCCGGGTGTTGCGGTACTTGTCAAAGGTGACGTCGGCTCCTTGCATCGCTGCGGGGATCTTCAACCAGTTGGGATCGATTGAGCCTGGCAAACTGGCCGATCTGGTTCTCTGGGAACCCGCCTTCTTCGGGGCAAAACCCAAGTTGGTACTCAAGGGTGGTTTTGTGGTGTGGGCCAACATGGGGGATCCGAACGCCTCGCTGCCGACCCCGCAGCCGATGATGTACCGCCCCATGTTCGGGGCCCTGGGCTCGACCTTGCAGAGTACCTGCATGACGTTTGTGTCCCAGATTGCTCACGACAGGAACGTCAAGGAGAAGTACGGGTTGGGTCGTATGGTCGAGCCGGTTAGCCAGACCAGGGTCCTGACCAAGAAACACATGGTCCGCAACGATTATTTGCCAAAGATCGAAGTCAACCCGCAGACCTTTGCCGTGATGGTTGACGGCGTCCATGCCACCGTCACGCCGCCGAAAAATATCGCACTCAACCAGTTGTACTTCTTCAGTTGATATGTATTAATGATTCCTGCGTCCGGCGCCGGTCGGTTTCGTCTGACTGGTATCCGGGCTCCAGGAACTTCCAAGAAGGTTCACCGGCGCGAGAGCAAGGATTAGCGATTGGGGAAAAACAATGATTATGGTTGAATCGGTACTAGGCAACGTCAAGGATGCGGACTGGAAAGCCAAACTCGATGGCGCGCATGTTGACGTGTTGGACCTCGACCAATGGCAGGCGCAGAAAACCCGGTTCCGCCGGACGTCGGAGGGGGGAGTCGAGTTGGCTGTATCGCTTGAGCGGAATACTCACCTGCACGATGGAGACATTCTGATCTGGGATGACACCACCCGTGAGGCCATCATTGCCCGCATTCAACTTCAGGATGTGATGGTGATCCGGTTGGATGGGTTGCTCTCGAAGACGCAGGATTTCCTCGCGCACATTTGCCTCGAACTCGGACATGCGCTGGGCAATCAACATTGGCCGGCGGTGGTCAAGGGCACAACGGTCTACGTCCCTCTGACCGTGGACCGCCAAGTGATGGCCTCCGTGATGAAGACCCATGCGTTCGAGGAGATCACCTACGAATTTTCGCCGGGTGCCTCGGTCATTCCCTATCTGGCGCCCCACGAGTCTCGGCGGCTGTTCGGTGGAGCCAATTCAACACCCCACTCTCATGTACATGAACATTCGCCTACCCTGAATCACAATGACGATCACTCCCATCCACACACATAGACGACGAACGACGACCACACGCAACCATTCGATAGGAAAACGATCATGCTGACCATCTCCGAGCTGATGCGTGTTCTGCAGTTCGGCGATTCGGTGCTGCCGGTCGGGTCATTTACGTTCTCAAATGGATTGGAGTCGGCCGTGGAGCATGGGGTGGTGCACGACCTCGCATCGCTACGACAGTTTGTTCGAATCGCCGTCGATCAGGCAGCGACCTCGGACGGCATCGCGGTGCTGGCCGCCTTCCGCGCGGCTCGTGCGGGCGACAATGCCCAGATCGACGAGGCGGACCATGCGGTCTTTAATCGCAAGCTGAACGAGGAGATGCGAACGATGACCGTGCGTATGGGCCGCAAGCTGGTGGAGATGGCTGATCGTGTGGTGGGGCCTACGGTTGCCAGTGCGTGGCTGTGCCGGATTACGGCTCATGAGACGCCAGGGTGTTACCCGATTGCTCAGGCGCTGGTTTTTGGCTCGCTTGGGCTTTCGGAGCAAGACGCCTTCACGGTGCACCAGTATGGTCTGGCCAGTATGATGCTTGCTGCCTCGCTGCGCCTCATGAAGCTGCATTACCTGGATGCCCAGGCTGTCCTCTTCGAGATTAACTCCGAAGCCGAGGTTGCCTATCAACGTATTGCCGCTAGCTCACTTGAGGACATGGCAACTTTCGCGCCGGTGATCGATATTCTGGCATCCTCGCATGTGCAGGCAAAGGTACGCATGTTTATGAATTGATGAGTAAGGAGAACACGCATGAAGACAATCACACGGATAGGAATCGGAGGCCCTGTCGGATCCGGCAAAACGGCCATTGTCGAGGCGATCACGCCGAAACTGATGGACTTGGGAGGGCGAATTCTGATTATCACCAATGACATCGTGACCACCGAAGATGCCAAGCACGTCCAACGCACACTGAAGGGTATCCTGTTAGAGGATCGTATCCTGGGGGTCGAAACCGGATCATGTCCGCATACGGCGGTTCGCGAAGATCCGAGCATGAACATTGCTGCCGTCGAGGATATGGAAGCACGGTTCCCCGAAACCGATGTTGTCCTGATCGAGAGTGGCGGTGACAATCTGACCCTGACTTTCAGCCCTGCCTTGGTCGATTATTTTATCTATGTGATTGACGTAGCCGCCGGGGACAAAATTCCACGCAAAAATGGACCGGGGATCACGAAGTCAGACATCCTGGTGATCAACAAAACGGACCTGGCCCCATACGTTGGAGCAAGCCTCGA
>BQJD01000088.1 GCA_021604525.1 marine bacterium B5-7
GTTCATTCAAAGGCAGGTTTTAAGTGGCCCGAATCGCCTGATATCTTCATACAGTCTTGTATAACGATTGCTTATCGACAAACAACTGTATTGTTCATCCGACAAAGGTCAGCGTTCTGAATCGCTAGTTATTTTCAGCGCATTCGGGAAATGTCATACCGGTAAACCGGATTATTTTGCACGCTAGCGCTCACGCAAACTTTCGTCGCGATATCTAAGCAGCGGCGCAATAAAGTATTCAATCAAACGGCGTTCACCAATGACGATATCGGCGGTTGCCTGCATACCGGGAGTGATACGTGCCTCACGAGCCCCAACGCGATTCGGCAGTACAGTTGATTCAAACTTTATATTTGCAGGATATATACGCCCTTCATCGCGATTAACCACAGCATCGCCCGCCACCCATGCCAGTTCACCATCGAGTGCTCCATAACGGGTGAATTCAAAGGCGTCGATTTTGATTCGCGCACGCTGCGAAGGCGCGACGAAACCAACATCCTTGTTGGGAATACGCGCCTCCATCTCAATACCGATATCTCTTGGCACAATCACCATCAATACATCGCCGCGTTCCACTACCGCTCGAATCGTGTGAATGGCAAGCTCTTGTACAACACCATCAATAGGTGCGGTAACTACCTGGCGTTTCAGATGTTGTTCACTTTTAATGATTTCACGGTCAATATTCTGGATCTCCTCCTCGACCTCACCGAGTTGCTCGAGAAGCAGACGCTGGCGTTCGCTCATTGCCGCATTCATGGTATCGCGCACTACGGCCAGCTTACCCTCTTCCTCACGTACGCGTTCGACATACATCTCAAGTTCCTTGGCGCTCGCCTCAAGGGCATAGGTAGCCTCAATTACCTCCTGTCGAGGAATGATGCCTTTTTCAGCCTGGAATTTTTTCTTGTCTAGCGTCTCGCCAGCCTGCTTCGATTTGAGTTGCAGGATTTCAATTTGTCTCCTTGAGACAGCGACGGCTACTTTTGCCCTCTCGAGATCACTTGAATACCGGGCCATCTCTTCTTGAAAGGCAAGCATGTTAGCGCGTAACCGACGACGTTCTGCGGCAAGACTGACAGATGTGACATCGGGTTCAGCTATCGTCTTTCCGGATTGTTCAATATCCTTGTTGTCAGTTCTCCTCGACACCCCGTTCATGAAATTCAAGTTTTCAATCTCTGAACGAAGACGCCAGCCAACCAGCAGTGCTCTTTGGCGCTGGGATTTAATACTCTCGAGATCCGCACTGGCATCAGTAGAATCAAGATCCAGCAGGATATCCCCTGCCAAAACGGAGTCTCCATCACGCACGTGAACTGCCCGGACGATTCCGTTCTCTGCGGCTTGTATCAGTTTGACCTTGCCCGAAGGGATGATTTCGCCTCGGGCAGTTACCACGATGTCTATCTTCGCGTAGTACAGAAAAATCGTCGCCAATAGCACCAATAGGATGATCAGTATCGAAACGATGCGGGTCATACGCGTTGGCGGAGTCTGCAACGCGGAAACGATAGCCGCTTCGAAGTCACGTTGGTTACGCGCCATGAACAGCCACCGTGCGGATCCTGGGCTGAGTTTTCCTGGAAACAGCATCGTAATGTTGCATGGCAGCGAAACGACCACCTTGTTGTAACAGGCTGCTTGCCGTTTCATCCTCTGTCAGACGGCCGGCTTCCAGTGTTAGTATCCGATCTGCATCGCGTAATGTTGATAAACGATGGGCAACAACCAGTGTCGTTCGACCACGACGAATGTCTGCGAAGTTGTCCTGAAAGCGCTGCTCTGTTTCATAATCGAAGGCGCTTGTTGCTTCATCCAGAATCAGGATCGGTGGTTGTGTCACGATCGCCCGAGTCAGGGCAATCGCTTGTCGCTGGCCGGCAGATAACCCCCGTCCGCGTTCTTCCAGCCGAGTATCGTAGCCATTCGGCAGACCCACGATAATGTCGTGCGCACCGGTGAGATGTGCGGCCTCTACCAATCGCTGGTCATCGATATCGTGATCGCCAAGCGTAATGTTCTCGCGAATGGTGCGATTGAATAGAACATAGTCCTGGCTAACAACACCAATCTGACGACGTAACCATGCGGGGTCAAGAGCACAGAGGTTATGATTGTCAATGAAAACACCGCCGCTTGTCGGACTATATAATCGCTGCACAAGCTTGATCAGCGTGGTCTTGCCGGACCCCGTGGTGCCTATAATCCCGACCAGTTCACCGGGTTCTATCTGAAAAGAAATATCGGTGAGAACTTCCGGACGATCATCCCTATAACGAAAGCTGACGTGATCGAAACGAATACGTCCTTCAAGTTTCGGTAAGCGGGTTCGCTCCCGGGAGACTCCGGCCTCGGCAGGTGCCTCCATAATGTCCGAGAGACGGCGCAGCGCCACCCGTACTCCAGTCAGCTCCTGCCAGATCTGTGCAAGTCGCTGAACCGGCGCGATAACCCGACCACTTAACATATTGAATGCGATCAACTGACCAACCGTCAGTTTCCCGGACAACACGAGATGTGCGCCGACATATAACAAGGTTATGGTCAAGACTTTTGAAAGCAAGCCGACCAGTTGGTTTATCCAGTTGCTGAGTCGGGTGCTTTGAAACGCACAACCGGCATAGTCGGCAATTCGTTCCTCGTATGCCCGACGCTGGCGCGGTTCAACCGCACCGGACTTGATGGTCTCAATACCCGTTAAGGTTTCAACAAGGAATGACTGATTCTCGGCTGCCTTTTCGTGACGATCTTCGAGCCGCCGCTTCATCAACGGAGTTAGAAAACTCGAGACCGCGAAGAATAGTGGTAGCGAACCCACCACGATCCATGACAGGGTACTGCTGAACAGAAACATGACGCTCAAGAAGACACCAACAAAAATAATATCGACCAGTAATGTCAGGGTCGATCCTGTCAGAAAACTGCGGATGGTTTCCATCTCGCGCATTCGCGCAATGGTGTCACCACTGGAACGCGACTCAAAGTAGGACAGCGGCAGCGACATCAGATGCCGAAACAAACGCATACCGAGTTCGACATCGACTCGATGACTGGTATGTGAGATGAGGTAGGTGCGAATACCGTTTAAAAGCACATCGAACAATGTAATCGCAGCCAGTGCGACCACCAATACATCAAGGGTCGACAGATTGTTATGGGCAAACACCTTGTCGATGACAATCATGAACACGATAGGTGACGCCAGGGCAAATAATTGCACGAATACCGATGCCAGCATGGCCTCCCGCATGACGCTACCGTATTTAAACAGGGTCTTGAAGAACCATCCGATTCCAAACTTCTGAGGTCTGTCCACTTGCTCGACATCCCGATCACCGGCCCTCGACGGTCGTGCGAGAATTACCCAGCCAGTACTTGCCTTGACCAGGTCATCCAGATCAACCGAATCCGGATTGCTTTGATCGAACCGGTGAACCCTGCCAGTATTTGAGACAACAGACTGCAGCACTACGTAGCTACCATCTCGCATGGCGAGGATTGCAGGGAGCGGTAGTTTGGTCAAACTACGTCGTCGAAAACGGTGCGTCTGCGCTTTCATACCGGACTCACGAAGCGCAGACACCAATGCCAGCGGCGTCATCTTTTTCAAGTGACCGAACTGATGAAGAAGTGTATCGGAAGCGACTCGATGTCCACTGAATCGAGATATGAGCGCCATGCAAAACAGCGCACTGCGAACATCAGTGCGTGTCACATCCTGGCTTTCATCCATGTCCACGTTTTCACACGCGTTCACAGGCGAACCTTGTGGCGCATGAGGTTTTTTTGATTTCCTGAACAATTGGTACATCCTGTATTCGAGAATTTCACAACAAAAGCTCCATGGGGCTTGCCGGCACCTTGTAATTCATAGTGAATTACAAGGTGCACAACAAACATTCATTTCGTTTCGTACGCTGTCACGTAAGTCATTCACGTGGCAGATAACTACACTGTGGTCGAATGTGTCTTAGATTACTTTAGGAACAGGCTAGAAATGCCCAATAAATCCAAGGTAGGCATTATCGAGAGCTTCATCTGTGTTGATCCGATCAAAACCGAGACGAAGACTGGAATTTTCATTAAAGATAAAGTCGATACCAGCACCGTACATGAATTCCGTGCCGTCGTCGTCATCATTACTTGTAGCAACAACTTTTCCGTTTAACATCAACGATACATCAGACTTGATGGAGCCACTGAATGCACCGGCCTTAATAAAGAATGCAAATCGGTCACCGATCGGATATTTGCCGACTCCAGCGAGGTAAATCCCCTTCACCGAGTAATCTCCTGTAAGCGAGCCGTTACCGCTCACTCCCGTCAGACGGCTATTGATGGCGGTATCACCGTAGTCTGTGTAACCACCTTCAACAGCAAAGTATTCGTTAACCTCATAGCCACCAAATAGTGACAAACTGGTGGCTGTGTCATCGGTATCACAATGACTGCGCAGACCATCACGTGAAGCGGCTCTGGCTATCGTGTCGCATGCACTATCAACACCGCTCAAACGCGACTGCCCAACGCCGACGCCAATGTAATAATTCTGCGCTTGTGAAATTACCGGTGTGGTGCAAAGTCCGACGAATAGTAGTGCTTTTAATGTATTTCTCATTGTCTATTTCCATGTTGTTGTTGAATAAATCTTCCTTGCTGGCTGCCTGATTAATCAGGCAGCCATAAAATCGCTCTCGTAGATAGCTGGATGCGGGTTGAGGGGGTCATGTGGATTGATCGGATCGAGGGCATGGTGTGTGGTCGCGTGCGGGTGTTCGTTGACGGCGCTGACGGCGACGGTGGGTGGGGCGGCGGCGGCGC
>BQJD01000089.1 GCA_021604525.1 marine bacterium B5-7
CACCGTGACGGGCAATACAACGATAGCATCCACCAAAGACATTCAATTTGATTTTTCGGGAGATCAAGCCCGAATCGAAATCATCAACCCATCAGCCGCAAGCCCGGAGAACGGATGGGCGCTTGTGGGAAACTTTGGCGGAATCGTTCATGACAAATTCGAAGAAATGTGTTTTCTCTGTTCAAGTTCCAATCCGGCATCCGTCACCGAGCATCGATCTGGAATCATTAAATTCCCAACACTTCCCAACCGATTCCCCCAATCCCCGAACTGAGCGTCGCCCAATTCATGATCAGTGGCCAAGGGGGGAATATCGGCTCTTTATCCTGTTCCGATGTTCGTTAGGTGCAAAATCTCACCGATTCGTAGTGACATGAACCGCATATTGCCGATTTACAATCTCAATACCATTGGAGCCTCACCATGAAAGCCGTTGCCTATAAAACACCTGGTCCGATTGAGCGTGAAGACGCCCTACAGGACATCACCCTTGAGACACCCAAAGCCGAAGGCCGTGACCTGCTCGTGAAGATCATCTCTGTGTCGGTCAACCCGGTGGACACCAAATTGCGCCTCCGTGCTGCGCCCGAAGGCGATTGGGGAGTCCTTGGTTTTGATGCCTCTGGCATTGTCGAGGCCGTGGGGCCTGAGGTGCAGAATTTTAAGCCGGGCCATGCGGTTTTCTATGCCGGATCCATCGCGCGACCCGGCACCAACAGCGAATATCACCTTGTCGATGAACGCATCGTTGGCCGCAAACCCGACAGCTTGAGTGACGCGGAGGCCGCAGCTCTTCCGCTCACGGCGATTACCGCCTGGGAAATGCTGTTTGACCGGCTCGATGTCAAACGCCCGACTCCGCAGGGAGGCAACGCCATCTTAGTCATTGGTGGCGCAGGTGGTGTCGGCTCGATCACCATTCAGCTTCTGCGGGCATTGACCGATCTCACGGTGATCGCTACCGCCTCGCGTCCTGAAACACAGGACTGGGTGCGCGAATGCGGCGCCCATCATGTGATTGACCACCGCCAGCCTTTAGCACCTCAGGTTGAAGCCCTGGGTCTCGGCGCTCCCGGGTTTGTGTTTTCAACCACTCAGACCGGCCAGCATCTAGCCGATATTGTCGGCCTGATAGCGCCGCAGGGCCGTTTTGGCCTGATTGATGACCCGGACCTGCTCAACGTCATGCCCTTTAAGCTCAAGGCTGTTTCAATTCATTGGGAAATGATGTTCACGCGTTCGCTCTTTGGCACACCGGATATGGCTGAACAGCGCAAAATTTTGAACGAAGTGGCCGAGCTGGTCGATGCGGGACGCATCCGTTCCACCGCGACCGAAACCGGGGGCAAGATCGATGCTACGACGCTGCGCGCCGTGCATGCGCAGCTCGAAAGCGGATCGGTGCGGGGCAAGATTGTGCTTGAAGGGTTCTGATGAGGTGCGGGGCAGAGACAAATCACCCCATTGGAGTGACGACATGCAGAACAACCTGAAAACTAATAAGCATAATGCCATCGCCTTCTACCGCACTGCGTACTTGGGGAATCCCGCCAAGGCTGTTGAACTATACGTGGGTGCTGAATATATTCAACACAATCCACTCGTAGGGGACGGGAAGCAGGCGTTCGTTGATTATTTCACAAAAATGGGGGAGCAATACCCCAACAAGGAGATTGAGTTCGTGCGTGCGGTAGCCGAGGGAGACCTTGTCGCCTTACACACCCATCAGACTTGGCCAGGCAATGAAGACTACGTAACGATGGATTTCTTTCGGTTCGATGCGAACGGAAAGATCATTGAGCATTGGGATGCCATTCAAGAAGTTTCACCTGAAACAAAGAACGGCAATCCCATGTATTGAATATCGCACCTGACATGCGTTGCAGCGACCAGTTGCAGTCACAGCGCAAGCGGACCCAAGCGTCTCGCCGACCGAGCCTAGTTGTCGCGAACTATATCCGACTCTGATGAAACCGGCGAGATAACCATTTTTGAGCATTGTCCCTCTGGAATGCAGGTCAAGGTGTGACAGCCACGGTACGGCTTTCTTCAAGGTCGGCGGCAGCCTGAAGTGCTCGTTCCTGCACACGCTGCATCCAAGTTTGAATTTTCGCCTCATCCACATGCTGATTGCGTAATACTGAGGCTGCGATATCGATTCCCCTCGGAAAGCTTCGATTGACGATCGGGCGCATCCCGACAGCCTCGAACCTCGTTTTATCCTCTTCCGTGTCAACGGCAATGAAGCGGGTCAGGTTCGGGTACCGGTCAAGCATGATCGGCATCAGGGCTTTCGCCACTTCGTAGCGGATGATCGTGACAACGAGTGTCTCTCGCTGTGCAAACGCAAGGGTCCCCATCAAACGAACATCGCTGGGGTCCCCAAATGCCACAGAGTAGCCATCGGCACTGGCAGCTAGAAAACGGTCATGATCCATTTCAATCGCGTCGTAAGGCAGATCGTGCGCCTCAAGAGCATCCACGACCATGCGGCCGACATCGCCCATGCCGAACACGAGTAGCGGAGTGGCCGTGGCACTCGACAGGAGGGCATCGGACGACACGGAATCCGGGATCCTTTGCCTGAGTATCCTGGCTAAGCGGTTGCCGAGAGTTGCCAAGGTCGGGGTGAGCACGAGACTGGTTGCGATACCGGTAATAACGACGCCGACAAGGCCTTCGCCCAGCGCTTCACGCACCATTGGCATGGCAATAATCACGAAGGTCAACTCACTGCCCTGGGCGAGCAAGAAGCCGAGTTGTACCGAGCCAGGCGCTGACCATCCGAAGATCCTGGCCGCGGCGCTGACCAGAAGCACTTTGATTGCGATAAGTGCGAACAGGAAGACCAGGATTTCGGCCCAGTGCCCGATCAGGATGCGCCAGTCCAAAGACATACCCACGGTAATGAAGAAGAACCCGAGCAGCAGGTGACGAAATGGCTTCGCCTCGGTCTGGATCACATGTCGGTAAGGTGTTTCGGAGATGATCATACCGCCCAGAAATGCGCCAAGTGTGAGGGACAGCCCCGCACCACCCGTGGCGACTGCCGTCGCCAATACCACCAGGAGCGCAGTGGCAGTGAAGATCTCCTCGTTTTTTGTTGTCGCGAGGAAGCGAAACAAGGGTTTGACGGCATAGCGTCCCATCACCACTGCCACGATAAACGCCACGACAGCCTTCAATACGGCGAGAAAAACGATGATGGCCAGACCGGATTCGGTGGTTGTGGAACCCCCAATTTCAAGCGAGGCCGCAAAAATCAAGAGGAAGATGGCAAAGATGTCCTGGAAGATGAGGACCGCCGTGCCGGTCAGGCCGACGGGACAGGTTTGTTGCCCCCGTTCTCCGAGAGTCTGAACCACGACCGCCGTTGAGGAAAGTGCGAATGCACCACCGAGAATTACGGCGTATTCCGGACCAAGTCCCATGGCCATGGCGATCGCACCGAAGGCGAGTCCGCATAACACGATCTGAAGAGGTCCCAGCCCGAGGATATCGCGACGGGCATTCCAGATACTCGACAGCGAAAAGTGTAACCCGATATCGAACAGAAGAAACACGACGCCGAGGTCAGCCAGGAGTTTCGTAGTCTCGCTCTCGTGGATCAGGCCAATAGAGTACGGACCGATCAGCATGCCCGCGATGAGGTATCCGACGATCGTACTGAGCCCGATTCTTTGCATCAGGGTAATCGCAAAGATGCCGACAGACAGCAAAATGAGAATGGGTTCGAGTGCGTGAACTTCGTACATGGGTTCCCCTGAAGGACGCCGTCGGTCGGTGCGGAAATGATTGCGCACCTCCAGTATAGTGGTTCATCAGGTTAGCAATGAATAGCGACCCTGGATCCTTGTTTTTTTGATACTGCTCGGAGATTCCCGGCGGTTTGCCAACAAAACGGGAAACATCGACCCCGTCAATTAACACTGATTATGGATTAAGTACCATACGCTTACTTGTCCTTTTCATTTGACTCCGGTTCCCGCAGGAGTTTGGCGAGAGCGGCCAGATCGTTCACAACATAATCCGGTTTTGCGACGTTCGGGTAAAATGACGTGCCGGGGCGGGCGATAAAGGCTGTTTGCAACCCAATGCTCTTGGCTCCTGCTAAATCCCAAGCATGCGTGGCAACCATCAACACTTCTTCCGGTCTGACGCCGAGATCATTCATAACCATGCGATACGTTTCCGGGTGCGGCTTGTATTTTTTGACGCTCTCCACGCTGTAGCGTTTTTCCAACAGGTCTGTCAAACCTGCGTGGCCTAATTGTGTTTCAGCAATCTCGGTAGACGAGTTGGTCAAGCTGACGAGTCGAAAGCCGTTCTCTGAGAGGGACTGTAATCCCGCAGCAACGTCTTGATGCGGCGGTAGTGAGCGAATAGGTGCCACGATCGCCGTTTTGGCATCTTCGTATTGGAGTTCGATGCCTTGGGTTTTCGCGACCATCATCAGAGCGGCGATGCCGATTTCCCCAAAGCTGTGGTAGTTTCCCGTTAAGGTCTCCACCAGCGAGTAGTGTAGCATCGTGGAAAACCATAGCGGCAAGAGTTCTTCCCGGCCGTCGAGAGCTTTTCCGACAGAGGCTTTCAGTGGAGCAAGGTCGAGCAGAGTTTCGTTGACATCAAAAATAATGGCTTTGGGTTTATCCATGGCTGTCTTTTGGTCGAGTTCAATGGTTGAAGGTTGGGCGATACCGGGTTCATCCATCACGTCATAAAGCTTGGCCTCTTGCGCAAACGCGTTGTTGCCCGCGAATGCTAAAACGAACCTGATGAGTCACCGTACTGCGAATTGTGTGCTCGTGTCATGTAGTCCTCAAG
>BQJD01000090.1 GCA_021604525.1 marine bacterium B5-7
GGTCATTACCTTCGTCGTCGACCAGTTTCGCAACGGGTCGAAGGTCCTTGGTCGATGGCCCGCGCGTCTTCGGATCGAGAATCACAATGCTGGTCAGACCGGTAAATTCATCGATCTGCTCTGACACTGTGACACCGTCAACAAAGTCCTGGAACTTGAGTTTGCCGGCTACCTCGGTCACCACCGGGTGAGTATGCGGATCCCAGTTTGCAACCACCTGGCCCTGCTTCACCTCGCTGTTGTCCTCGACGTTGATCGTCGCACCATACGGCAGTTTGTAGCGCTCGCGCTCGCGGCCGTGCTCGTTCGTGACAGAAATCTCACCTGAACGCGACACTGCAACAAGATAGCCCTTCTGGTGCTTGACCGTCTTGATGTTGTTCAGCTTGGCGATACCGTTGTTCTTGATCTCGATGCTGTTGATTGCCGCCGAACGTGAGGCAGCACCACCGATATGGAAGGTACGCATCGTCAGCTGGGTGCCCGGTTCGCCGATTGACTGTGCGGCGATGACGCCGACCGCTTCACCAATATTAATCAGGTTGCCACGCGCCAGGTCACGACCGTAACACTGCGAACAAACGCCGTAGCGCACTTCGCAGGTGATCGGCGAACGAACGAGCACGTGATCGATCTGCAGATCTTCAAGCCGCGCCACGCCATCTTCGTCGAGCATGGTGCCCGCGTCGAATGCGATCTTGTCGCTGCCCGGAATCAATACCGGCTCTGCCAGTACCCGTCCAAGCACTCGATCGCGCAACGGTTCCACAATATCGCCACCCTCAACGAGCGGCGCCATCGCAACGCCATTGCGCGTCTGGCAATCGACGTCGGTTACGACCAGGTCCTGCGCCACATCGACGAGACGACGGGTCAGGTATCCTGAGTTTGCCGTCTTCAGTGCCGTGTCAGCGAGACCCTTACGGGCACCGTGAGTCGAGATAAAGTACTGCAGTACGTCCAGGCCTTCGCGGAAGTTCGCCGTAATCGGCGTCTCGATGATCGAGCCGTCCGGCTTGGCCATCAGGCCTCGCATGCCGGCAAGCTGCCGGATCTGCGCCGCGGAACCTCGAGCGCCCGAGTCCGCCATCATGTAGATGGAATTGAAAGACTCCTGCTCGACGTTTTTGCCTTTCGCGTCAACAACCGTCTCGCTGCCAAGCTTGTCCATCATCGCCTTGGCGACCTGGTCATTGGTGCGTGACCAGATATCGACAACCTTGTTGTAGCGCTCACCTTCGGTGACGAGGCCGGACGCGTACTGGTCCTGGATCTCTTTCACTTCAGACTCTGCGGCTGCAAGAATCGACTCTTTGCTTTCCGGCACAACCATGTCGTTGATGCCGATGGAAATACCTGCCGTCGTCGCGAAACGGAAGCCGGTATACATCAGCTTATCTGCAAAAATAACCGTCTTCTTGAGACCAAGGTTACGGTAGCAGGCATTGATGACATTCGAGATTGCCTTTTTCGTCATGTCGCGATTGACGAGGTCAAAGCTCAGCCCCGTCGGCAACAATGTCGACAGCAAGGCACGGCCGACGGTTGTCTCAACCAGCTTGACGCCGCTCGCAACCTCGCCCTGATCATCCTGCTCATGCATCGGTACGCGAACCCTGACGCGCGCCTGCAAATCACACAGGCCGCTTTCATAGGCTCGACGTGCCTCGTTAATGTCGCAGAACACCATGCCCTCGCCCTTGCCATTGACCGTTGAACGGGTCATGTAATACAGGCCGAGTACGACGTCTTGCGACGGCACGATAATCGGATCGCCGTTCGCCGGTGACAAAATGTTGTTGGACGACATCATCAGTGCACGTGCTTCGAGCTGCGCCTCGATCGACAACGGCACGTGAACGGCCATCTGGTCACCATCGAAGTCAGCGTTGAACGCAGTACATACCAGCGGGTGCAGCTGGATTGCCTTGCCTTCGATCAATACCGGCTCGAATGCCTGGATACCGAGTCGATGCAGCGTTGGCGCACGGTTTAGCATGACCGGGTGCTCACGAATGACTTCTTCGAGAATATCCCAGACTTCTGCACCCTCACGTTCGACCAGCCTCTTGGCGGCCTTGATCGTGGTCGCTTCGCCACGCAACTGCAGCTTCGAGAAAATAAACGGCTTGAACAACTCAAGCGCCATCTTCTTCGGCAAACCGCACTGGTGCAGGCGCAGGGTTGGACCCACAACGATAACGGAACGTCCCGAGTAGTCGACGCGTTTGCCCAGCAGGTTCTGGCGGAACCGACCCTGCTTGCCCTTGATCATGTCGGCAAGCGACTTCAACGGCCGTTTGTTGGTACCCGTAATGGCGCGACCGCGACGACCGTTGTCGAGCAGCGCGTCAACAGATTCCTGCAACATGCGCTTCTCGTTGCGCACGATGATGTCCGGCGCATTGAGCTCCAGCAGCCGGCGCAAGCGGTTGTTACGGTTAATAACACGTCGGTACAGGTCATTCAGGTCCGAGGTCGCAAACCGGCCGCCGTCCAGGGGCACAAGGGGCCGCAGGTCGGGTGGCAGGACCGGCAGTACCGTCATCACCATCCATTCCGGCTTGTTACCGGACTCGATGAATGATTCCAGCAACTTGAGGCGCTTCGACAATCGCTTGATCTTGGTTTCCGACTTGGTCGCACCAATGTCTTCACGGACCTGCAGCACTTCGCGCTGCAAATCGATCGTCATGAGCATCTCGCGGACCGCTTCGGCACCCATACGGGCATCGAATTCGTCGCCATACTGCTCGATAGCGTCCAGGTACATTTCGTCCGTCATCAGCTGGCCGCGCTCGAGCGGTGTCATGCCGGGTTCGACAACGACAAACGCTTCGAAATACAGAACCCGCTCAATTTCCCGCAACGTCATGTCCAGCATGAGCCCGATGCGTGATGGCAGCGACTTCAGGAACCAGATATGCGCAACCGGGCTTGCCAGGTCGATATGTGCCATGCGCTCGCGACGAACCTTGGTCTGCGTGACCTCGACGCCGCACTTTTCGCAAACCACGCCGCGATGCTTCAGCCGCTTGTACTTGCCACAAAGACATTCATAGTCCTTGATCGGGCCAAATATCTTCGCGCAGAACAGGCCGTCCCGTTCGGGCTTGAAGGTTCGATAGTTGATGGTTTCCGGCTTCTTTACTTCGCCGAAAGACCACGACCGAACCATGTCCGGACTTGCCAGACCAATGCGAATGGCATCAAAGTCATCGACCGGATTCTGGTACTTAAAAAGCTTCAGAAGATCTTTCATTATTCTGTCTCCAGCTCAATGTTGATGCCGAGAGAGCGAATCTCTTTCACAAGAACATTGAAGGATTCGGGCATGCCCGCATCCATTTCATGCTCGCCATCCACGATGTTCTTGTACATCTTGGTTCGACCCTGTACGTCGTCGGACTTGACCGTCAGCATTTCCTGCAACGTGTATGCAGCGCCGTAGGCCTCCAGCGCCCAGACCTCCATTTCACCGAAGCGCTGACCACCAAACTGCGCCTTACCACCCAGCGGCTGCTGCGTGACGAGACTGTAGGGTCCGGTCGAGCGGGCATGCATCTTGTCGTCAACCAGGTGATTGAGTTTCAGCATGTACATGTAACCAACGGTTACTTCGCGGTCGAAGATCTTGCCGGTTCGACCGTCGGTCAGTACTGACTGGCCGGTCTCGGATAGATCCGCAAGCTTGAGCAATCCCTTGATTTCGTCTTCAGTGGCTCCGTCGAATACCGGCGTTGCCGTCGGTACGCCATTGACCAGGTTGCCGGCGAGCTCAAGCACTTCGGCATCGGTAAATGACTTGATGTCTTCGGTCTTGCCACCCGTATGGTTATAAACCGTATCCAGGAACTGCCGGATTTTCACCGTTGATTCCTGAGCCTTGAGCATTGCATTAATCTTGTGACCAATGCCCTTGGCGGCCATACCCAGGTGCGTTTCGAGAACCTGGCCGACGTTCATTCGTGACGGAACGCCGAGCGGGTTCAGGACGATATCGACCGGCGTACCATCGCCGAGGTAAGGCATGTCTTCTACCGGCACGATCGTCGAGATAACACCCTTGTTACCATGACGGCCCGCCATCTTGTCGCCCGGCTGAATACGCCGTTTGACCGCAAGATAGACCTTGACCATCTTCAGCACGCCCGGAGCGAGATCGTCACCCGCGGTGATCTTCTCTTTCTTCTCGTCGTATCGACGGTCGAATTCAGCGCGCTGCGTTTTCAGGCGCTCAGCGGCAGTTTCGAGTTGCGTGTTGGCGTCGTCATTTTTCAGCCTGATCTCAAACCACTGTTCGCGCTGCAGCTCATCAAGATATGCCTTGGTGATCTTGCTGCCAGACTTCAACTTGTTCGGGCCGCCTTGCGCAACCTTGCCGGTGAGCATGCGCTCGATACGCTCATAGATATCCTCTTCGAGAATCCTGAGCGTGTCGTCCAGGTCCTTGCGTACCGCTTCAAGCTCGGATTTTTCGATCGACAATGCCCGCAGGTCTTTCTCCACACCATCACGGGTGAATACGCGTACGTCGATTACCGTGCCATCCATGCCGGGCGGAACGCGCAGAGACGTATCTTTCAC
>BQJD01000091.1 GCA_021604525.1 marine bacterium B5-7
TAAGCAGGGTTTCGAGTTGACGCATTCGCATGTCATCCAGTTTTTCATTCAGGCTCATGATTTCGAGCTCTGCCTTCAGGTTGACTTCATAGTCGTTGGCGGCAGCGAGTCGGTCTTTGGATGATTGCCGGTTCTGTGACATCATGATCACCGGTGCCTGGATAGCTGCGAGCATGGACAACATCAGATTAAGAAAGATAAATGGATAGGGATCAAAGATGTCCGGGTGCGGTAACACCCAGGTATTCAAAATTACCCAGACAGTAAGTACGATACAGAACATGATTATGAAGGTCCATGAGCCACCGAACGTGGCAACCTGGTCTGCCATGCGTTGCCCGAACGTCAGCTTTTCATGGAAACGTTCATTTACGTTCTCTGAAATTACTATCCGTTTTGCTATGCGTCGCAATACACGTTGCTCTCGTATTGGAAGATCATCATATCCGGTTTGAAGTAGTCGTTCGGCGAGTTCTATTACCTTGTGGTCCATATTATTTCTCGTGGTGTCATGATTCATTACGAAGTTAAGATTTAGCACTCGCAACGAATCGTATACCGAAAGATGAGAATGATAATATGGTCTGTCAGTTGTTGTCTTGGGTATTGTGTTTAGAGTCCTTCCGAAAAATGTTCTCCAACCTTGCAAAATTACTCCACAGATTCAATTCAAGTATTGGTTTTAAGCAGTCCTGATACTTGAATGATCAAGGACATAAAACGTAGTTTATTAAATAGATGATGATCCTGCCGTTTGCCAGATGGATTTCATTCGCCCGTAAGATTGCGTGGGCGGGAATTGCTCTGGTCCTGTTTCTTGGCGCGCTCTGGGTGTTACACCGAGAGATGGCAGGTGTGCATTTCGCAGATGTCCTGGCTCGATTTCGCGCTTTGTCCGGTCGCGATTTTGGTCTCGCACTTGTGTTCACACTGGCGAGTTATGTGGCATTGTCCGGGTATGACTGGCTTGCCTTGCGTCATATAGGTCGGCGGCTGCCCTATCTGAATATTGCCTTAACCTCGTTTATTGCCACAGCAGTGGGACATAACCTTGGTATGGCGATGCTCTCTGGAGGCGCCGTGCGCTATCGTCTGTACAGTTTGGCAGGACTGTCGGCAACAGAGGTGACGACGGTCATAGGGATGACCGGTTTGACTTTCGGAATAGGGGTAAGTTTCGTTATCGGACTTGTCCTGTTATTTGAAACAACCGAAGCTGCACAGGTATTACACTTGCCCCCGGGATTGTTGCAGTTGATTGGCATGATTCTGCTTATCGCTGTCATTATTTATGCGATGTGGGGGTCGGTTAGACGCAAGCCTTTGATGTTGCGAGGCTGGCAACTTACTGTGCCGCGACCTGACACCATCGCACTGCAGCTTGTATTTGCTGTAACTGACCTGGCCTGCGCTGCTGCCATCCTGTATTCCTTGTTGCCCGCGGATGTGGCGGTGTCTTATCTGCATTTACTAGGCATCTTTGTGTTGGCGATTTCCGCTGGCATCATCAGTCATGTTCCAGGTGGTCTCGGTGTTTTCGAATCGGTGTTGTTACTGTCGCTACCCGATGCTCCGCGAGATACTTTACTTGGCGCTGTGCTTGCTTATCGGGCGCTTTACTTTCTTTTGCCATTAGGTATTGCTGCATTATTAGCCGCCGCACAAGAGTTGCATGGGCAACGGGCGGCCATTGGACGTAGCCTGGTACGAGTTGGGGAAATAGTCAGTGGTGTATCACCGCAACTGCTTGCTGTGTTGGCTTTTGTTACGGGCGCGGTGCTGATATTTTCGGGCTCGACACCAGCTCTGATCGAACGAACCGAACTATTGGGCGCTTTCCTGCCGCTACCGTTTCTAGAAATTTCTCACATGACTGCAAGCCTGGCCGGATTAGGTTTGATGCTGCTTGCCCATGGGTTACACCACCGCGTTAATGCAGCTTACCACCTGGCGTTCTGGTTACTCGTAGTCGCCATAGTGGCTTCACTGGTTAAGGGACTTGACTATGAGGAGGCTACGATCTCTGCCTTGGCCTTGGTGGCACTACACGCCGCCAGGCATGCTTTTCATCGTCGTGCATCGCTACTGGCTCAACCGTTAACACCGGGATGGATAGTACTGGTGGTGATGGCCATCCTTGGAAGTTTATGGTTGGGATTGTTTGCCTATCGGCATGTTGATTATGGTGAAGAGCTTTGGTGGCACTTTGCATTGAAAAGCGATGCTCCACGATTTCTGCGTGCATCCTTACTGATTATCCTGGCAGGGACCGGTTATGCCGTGGTCAGACTCCTCAGCCCGCGACCACCTGAACCAGGATTGCCGGGGTTGGCTGAGCTTGAACGGGCCAACGAGATCGTTAAACGTTCACCAAAAAGTGATGCAGCACTTGCATTGCTGGGTGATAAAAGTCTGTTGTTCAGCGAGTCCGACGATGGTTTTATTATGTATCAAGTTCGAGGACGTAGCTGGATAGCCATGGGTGATCCGGTTGGGCCCACAGCCACCCGGGAGCTGTTGGCATGGCAGTTTCGCGAGCTGTCTGATTTCCATGGTGGGAGAACCATATTTTATAAGGTTGATGCCAATAACCTGCCGTTGTACATCGATATGGGTCTTGCACCGTTGAAGTTGGGTGAAGAGGCGATAATTCGGCTGGAAGATTTCACACTACAAGGTAGTGCACGTGCAGATTTGCGCCAGATACATCGTCGCGTTGGCCGGGATGGTGCGAGTTTCGAGGTGATTAAGCCTGAGCAGGTGACAGAAATACTGCCAGTCTTACAAGAAGTTTCCGATCAATGGCTGGCTACCAAGAATACTCGAGAGAAGGGATTCGCCCTTGGGCAATTCAAACCATCCTATTTGACGCGTTGCCATTGTGCACTGGTTTATAAGGCGGGGCGAATAGTTGCCTTTGCGAATCTGTGGACATCCGATGGACACAATGAATTGTCTATTGACCTGATGCGTTATTCTCCCGACGCCCCAAAGAGTGTGATGGATTACCTGTTCGTGGAGTTATTGTTGTGGGGTGCCTTACATGGCTATCGCTATTTCAATCTGGGTATGGCGCCGCTGTCCGGACTTGAGTCCCATCCGCTAGCACCAATATGGCACCGGGTGGGTACGCTATTGTATCGGCATGGCGAACATTTTTATAACTTCGAGGGGTTACGTTCGTACAAGCAGAAATTCCATCCCGAATGGCAGCCCAGATATCTGGTTGCCCCACGTGGGTTAGGTTTGGCAACAGTGCTTATGGATGTGTCGGCGCTCATTTCTGGTAGTGTAAAAGGCGTGTTCACACGATAAATCAAGTCATGGACAGGTAAATTGGTTAAATTCATTGGTATCTTAACAAGCGAAAACCCTGCCGAAGCAGGGTTTTCTTTGAGCTTTGGATTCATCCGTCCCTGAACATGCAGGTAAGAGAATCTTAAGGGCATCCGCCCCATAAGCTTTACAGCGTTTTGATATCCGAAGCGGACTGTTTGCCGCGTTCTTCGATCACGTTGTAGCTTACGCGCTGACCATCGGCCAATGTCTCAAGACCGGCACGCTGTAACGCGCTGATATGAACAAAGACGTCGCTCGAGCCGTTTTCCGGCTGAATAAAACCAAACCCTTTACCCGGGTTAAACCATTTAACAGTACCTGTAGCCATTCTGGCCTCCGTAATATATATAAAGTTACGCGCGCAAATCGGGCGCGTTTCGAACAATCAAGTTATCGTGGGTGTCTTGGTTAACAGCCGTCTGGGACCAGACGGAGTAGTTGAAGGCAAGCCAGAACAGCAATTGCCCGCGCATTATAGGGTTTATAGTGTTTGAATACAAGATAACTCGTGATTTTCATTCATTCCGGGTGTTGTATCTATAAAGTACTGATGAAAAATCTGTCAAAACTGCGTCAAAGCTGCCTCCAACAACCGGATTTGACGTCACAATACTGTTTGAAGTGGACATTTTATGCAGTAAATAATTCGACAAAATTTATCTCAAACAAGCTACATTCAAAATAATCGCTGCCTTACTGATTGCCAATATAAACAAAGCTGAAAATAATGTTTGAAACAGCCATCGTCGCTTTTATGACTTTTTTCGCCACTATCGGACCGCTGGATAACGTTGCTGTATTTGCGGCTTTGACGACAGCATCGAGCCCACAGGAGCGTAGGGCGATGGCGGTCAGAGGCACGATGGTTGCCACAGTTATATTGATTACGTTTGCATTGGTTGGGGAATATCTCCTGACGTATCTCGGGATATCGCTGGCGGCGCTGCGAGTGGCTGGTGGTATCCTGCTTCTGCTGATGGGTATCGACATGGTTTTTGCGCGCACTTCCGGAGGGACGTCGACGACCCGGGAAGAGACCCGGGAAGCGACTGCCAAGGAAGATATTTCAGTGTTTCCACTTGCAATGCCGTTGATTGCAGGTCCTGGCGCAATGGGTGCGGCGATCTTGCT
>BQJD01000092.1 GCA_021604525.1 marine bacterium B5-7
GAGGAGGTTGCTATGATTCCACAGGGGTGAGGAGAATACTACGGCGATCTCACTCACCTACACTGCGCACTCAGCATCCAAGAGTCTGACTACTTCATCGGCACGGAGCCATCTCATCTAAGACTTCTTTCACCAATCGGGAACAATGCTTTTTTTCGAAACTTCGTTGCTACCGATGTTCTCTAGGTGGATCTATGTGATGGAGGACGGCAGCGTGCTCGAGAAAGGCCCAGTCGAGGGATCGCTCGCTCCACGGGTTATTACGCCAAGCGGTCCGAGACATCGTTCCTGGACGGTTGAGAGTGACAAGATCGTTTGTCTCCGCTTGGGACAGAAGTTATGGGGACGGGTCCCATCTTTTACTCTGGGCGCGCCGTATGGTCCAAGAAACGCTTCACACGTTCCGCTACCCTACACGCTATGGCGCTCAGGAATATTGACCCACTTCTGCTCAGATAGATTGAGCCGTGGAGTTGGAGCGCTTTTGCGTGTGTGAGTGCCGAAGCAATGGCCCGCGGCGTTGAGATGTGGCGGCAGTCAGGACTTATTAGGCGAGCGACTTGAGTACTTCATTCCAGTCATGAAGCTCGGGCCGTAGCCGTTGGATAGTCGGGTGCAGGGCGATCATGGCCATGGCTGACCGATCGCCAGTGGTGTCAGCGTCGTAGCCGCAGTAGATCTGTCGGTCTTGTGCGACCAATGGACGCAGCCATGCCGGGTTGGGGCGGGCGCCGGCAGCTGAAATACAGTTGTGCTGGGGATGGATGATAGAGCAACTGATGGCATCGATGGCTGATTCACAGAGGATGATCGGCGCGCCGTGTTGTTCGCGATTGCTTTGGGCTATGCTGAAGTAGCCGAGGTCTTTGCGGCTACCGCTTGCCATGCCCCGCCAAGTGTCACTTGTGCTTGCACGCAGTTCTGCCCCGACAGGTCTGCCTTCTTTTCCAAGTAGCACAAAGACGGCGTTGGCGCGGGCGTCGGCATAGAGTACGCCGCTGTGCATGAGCTCTTCAATCGTGGCGAGGTCCACAGCACGTTGGCGACTCAGATAGACTGTGATGCGCGTTAACTTGCTCGGATCGGCTACCGGCAACTCGAATGCGGCTTGTCTAGGCGTTAGGGTTGCAGGTTGGCCTGCGAACTCTTCCTCCAATGGTAGCATCTGTGGCAGGACGCCTGGAAAGTGATGCTCGAGCCAATCGCGTGCCTGCTGAAAACCGCAACGCTCGAGCTCAATAACCAGATCGAGGGCGCCACCACCACCGCTCTCGCTCTGCCAGTTGAAGAACTTGCAACCGGTGACCGATAGCGTTCCGTGCGCGGTATGCCACTTACACTTGTCCTGGCGATCGCACTGCGCTCCCCAGGCGCGCAGCACCGAGGCCAACGGAATCCGCCGCAGCTGATCGGTGCGTTTGCGGCGTTCTTCGAGGCTCATGGATGCTTGTCATGATCCTTTGGCCAATGACTCACATGTCTCCTACTGGCTTAGCTTGGGGCGTAAGCTCTTGCACCCTTTCATGTTGATGACGTGACTGTTTTCGGTCAACCGGTCGATGAGCGCGGCGGTCAGATGGTCGTTTTTCAAGAAGCTGTTCCAGTCGCCGAACCCAAGGTTGGAGGTGATGAGCGTGGGTTTTCTTTTGTGCCGTTTGTGCATCAGGGTGAAGAACTGGCCGACTTGCTCGGGCTCGACTTCGACGTAACCGATTTCGTCGATGTGCAGGCAGTCGTAGCGCAGATATTTCTTCAACACTTTCTCTTGGCTGTGGTCGGCGCAAGCACGGTAGAGTTCGTTGACGAGTTCGGCGAAGTGCACGTAGCGCCCGCTGTGACCGTGGTTGATGGCGTGGATGAGGAAGCTGGTGGCCAGACCGGTCTTGCCGCAACCGGTCCCGCCTAACCAAATGATGTTCTGGGCTTCGCTCATGTAGGTCATGGAGTCGTAGTGGGCCATGAGCTTTTTCTTGTTGAGCTTGGGTTGCCGATCAAAGGGGAAGGTCTCGATGACCAAGGCTTCGGGGATGCGTGCCTTTTGCAGGCGCAAGCGGCGCGCGTTGTCGCGCTTGCTGCGGTATTCTTCTCCGACGATGTGTCGTAGCAAGCGGTCATGGGAGTAGCGTTTCTGAGCGGCGAGTTTGAGATAGGCATCCCAGTGGGCACTGAGCGTTCGCAGGCGCAGGTAGGATAGTTTTTCGCTTAAGGAGGTGCCGGTGGTATCCTTGGTGTCATTCATGGTTCGTTGGGTCTGTAGGTGTGTTGTCAGTATTTTCTGCGGTGGTGCTGGCGTCTTCATCCTGGTAAATGGTGAGGTCCGGTGCCTCTGTCAGAGAGCCTTCGAGGTAGGTTTCACGCTTGGTGAAGTGCTCGTCGACGCTTGCCACGGGCAGTATACCGCTGCCTTGCTGTAAGGATAGGGCGGCGATGCGCTCGATGGTTTGGATGTCTTCGATACGGTATCTGGACGCGCGTTGGATGCTTCTGATGAAGAGCTCCGGGGTCATCTTGCGGCTTAACGCTAACAAGCTGCGCAGGAACCGGTGGCGTCCATGGCCTTTGCCTGGCAGGACCTCATTGAGGTAGCCGTCGATGACGGGCGCCATGGCGCGCAAACGCTTTTCTTCTTCTTGGGTAGGGCGTTTGCGATTGTTAGGACCGTGCGGCGGTTTGGGGTATCCTTGCGGGCTGAATGGCTTGTTGCGAACGTCATCAGCGGGCAGTGGATACGATGTGAGCAGTTCCCGGTGGCGGTAGATCTTGATGCTTTCGGCATACTCGAGCACGGTGACGTCTGCACGGCTCTCGCCTGGCACCCAATAGTAGTTACCACCGAACGCAGTGTAGCCGTATTGATCGACACCGCGTGAGTGATTTTGATAGGGCTCAGGTAGATGCGCGAGGAGTTCGATCAGATAGGGGCGTTCATGCTCAAAGGCTTTGGCGGGAATGAGTTTGGCTTTGCCCTGTGGGCGGTGTTCCAAGCGCTCGGTGGCCCACTGCAGGGCCTGCTGATTGAGGTCTTCTAGACTCTCAAAGGTGCGCCCGGGCAGGAAGTTGGTTTCTACCGTCCAGAAGCTGCGTTCTTCACCGGCTTTGCGGTTGGCGTGGCGGATTTCGTGACAATGAAAGGTGAAGCCGTATTGTTTGGCGAAGGTTGCCATTTCGGGGTTGATGACGGCGGCTTTGCCAGTGCCGCGCAGGCGTGCCAGGTTGGTGTTGTCGATGATGCAAGTGGCGGCAGCATAGCCCCAGAAGGTGAGTGCTTGGTGAAGGGCGCATTTCATTTGGAATCGGTTGAAGCCGCGGTGAAAGGTCAGGTAGCGGCGTTTGCTGTAGCGCAGGTAGAGGATGCTGGCGGTGATCTTGTAAGGCTTGCCCGCCAAAGCAATCGTGTAGAGGGTGGTGTCGTGCTGCATCTCGACTCCCGGTTCGTCGGGCACCCGGTGGCAGCGTTTGTTGGTTGCTTTGCTGATGCCGGCCTCACGCAGCATTCGTGTCAGGGTGGGATAGGTTACCTCGATGCCTTCTTCTTCGGCGAGTTTTTCGTGCATGCGTTGGATGCGTCCCTGACATTCTGCGTAGAGTCGGCGTAGCAGATCGGCGTCGATCTGCTGTTTATCCTGGCGAATGGTCTGCGGTAGCTGCCCCTGCTGGGCGATGATTGTCTTGACGGTGTTGCGACTGACATGCATGCGGCGGGCGATCTCGCGCAAACTCATGCCCTCTTCATGCAACAGGTAGATGGCTTTACGCTTGTCCGTTGCGATCATGGAGCTGCTGCATGCTTTGGGTGAAGGCGGTGCTGAGGCTGAGGATCCCTGCGGTCAACAAATGCGCCTGGGCGTGAAAGGGGCGGCTTTTGATCCGCGTGTCCTGACTTTTTCCCATGACCCGTTGCATGCATTTCTGCGTCAACTCGAGGTCTTTGATGAGGATGCGTTCGAACTCGTTGCAGCCCTCGGAGTCCGGAGCTGTTTGGTGGATCTGTTGCAATGGCAGGGCCAGATTGCCCTTGAGGACCTCCTGGCGGAAAGACTCCGGTCCGCGGAAAAATCCGTGGGTGAGTTGCTCAATCTCGCGCACGCTGAGTTGGTGGCCGCTCACCGCAGTCACAAATTGGTCAATCTGGTCCTGGGGCACGCCGTTTAGGCGCATAAACGGCCGAACGGTGTGCATGTAGGCGTAGACGGGAAAGCGTGCGTTGAAGAGTTCTTTGGCGACGGCGGGACTCATTTCGTTGATGAGTCCCAGACGGATGCTGACCCAGGCTTTGCTGCGTGAGAGTTCGGTGGCAATGTCGGCGATGCTCATCTGATGCGCCTGGTGGAGTTCGTCGACAAAGCGAGCCTCTTCAAGAATGCTCAACGACGTGTGGCTGTTAGAGATGCGCAGGAGTTCAAAGA
>BQJD01000093.1 GCA_021604525.1 marine bacterium B5-7
GATTACCCGGATGAGCGTTTCATCGGCTTCGTCCTTCAAATCGAGAGCTGGCCGCACGTGCAAACAGCCGACATCAACGTGCCCAAACATGCCGTATTCAAGCCCGTAGGCATCGAGCACCTGACGAAACTCTTGAATATATGCAGCCAGATGCTCAGGGGGTACCACGGTATCCTCAACAAAGGGAATCGGACGGCGATTGCCCTCTACATTGCCGAGCAGCCCCACCCCTTTGGCGCGCAGCTCCCACAGCGCCACGATATCGGCATCGGTCGTGGCTAATTGATAGCCCACGGCTTCGTGCTCCTGCCCGAGCAACGCATCGAGTTGGTCGCAGAGCGCCTGGGTGTCAGCGTTCACCACATCGGCATCATGGCCGGCAAATTCAATGAGGTTGATCGACTTGACGCGGTCATCGCCCGGCTGGGAAAAGAACTTCCCCACCCGGTCCCAGACCACATCCCGCCGCGCCAGGGTGACGATCGTATCGTCCACCGTTTCAATCGCGGCCGGATCCGCTTGGACCAAGATCGTGGCGGCTCGCAAGCTGTCATCAAAACTCACATATTTAGTAACGATCAAGCGCTTGACGGTCGGCAGCGGGGTCAGTTTGACTTTGATGCCAGTGACAACCGCCAGCGTGCCCTCGGAACCGGCAATGATGGCATTTAGATTGAACTGCCCCTCCTCAGTGTAGACATGCGCGAGATTGTAGCCGGTCAAAAAGCGCGTTAACTTCGGGAAGCGCTGTGTGATCAGCTCTTGTTTGCTTGTGACGATGCGGTCCACGCCTTGATAAATCTGATTGACCAGATCGTCGCCCGACTGGAGCTCGTGTAATGCCGACGCGTCGAGGGGCACGCTCTGCCAGGCCGACCCGTCTGAGAACACCACATCCAAGGCCAGAACATGGTTGCTGGTTTTGCCATAGAGGCGAGAGCCTTTCCCTGATGCATCGGTACTGACCATGCCGCCAATCGTCGCGCGATTACTCGGCGCAAGCTCCGGGGCAAAAAAGACACCATGGGGTTTCACGTGGGCATTGAGTTGATCGAGGACAACCCCAGGTTCAACCCAAGCCCATCCCTCCGCCTCGTTCACTTCGACAATCCGGTTCATATGCCGGGAGAGGTCGACCACTACCCCTTCGGTCAACGACTGGCCATTCGTCCCCGTCCCGCCACCACGGGCGGTAAACGTCACGTCGGCAAAGGCATCCTGAGTGGCCAGCTGGAAGATGCACTGGACATCCGCTTGCGAGCGGGGAAACAACACGGCCTGAGGCGTCACTTGATAGATGGAGTTGTCGGTTGCTGCACTGAGACGACCGCCATAATGGGTATCGACATCACCCGTGAACGCCGTGCGTTTTAGGGCGTCGACAAATGCCAAGACAACCGGACTCAGCGCTTCTTTCTCAGTTAATTGCGGAATCATCGCCACTCCATTCATGAGGCATCGCACAGAGACTGGGTGTCACTATGGAACGGTTGAATATTATCTTTTGTCATAAGCAAATTTGACCATGAGCGTCGCTGAACTTAAAAACTTCTGGCCGTTTCAAATAAGCATGCCCTGAGTCTTTCCAAAGGGTCCGTCAAGCAAGGCCGCAGCGGTTTTTTCGCGCGGAGCGCACTGCAATACGTGAGCGCTCACGGCCCGAAGAGGGCCAAACCTGTGAGCCCGAAGGTCCGAAAAAATAGCGAGAAAGCCGCTGGCGGCTTTTTTCAACCGGCCCACTATCATAGTCGGAAAGACGGGAAAATCAAGCTCAGCCAGCCGAGGTGAATGAGAGGTCGTATTTCATAATAGGGGCACCTATTACATCCAAGAGGTGGCCGCCTATTTTCATCGGGATACGTCCACGTTTAGTTTGCATAACAGAAAAAGGGATGGTATTGAAGGCAGAGGGTCAGGCCTTGTAATGACAAATACCTCGCCGCCCTTTTCTAGGTAATCCAGCACTTACGGGAAGCCCTACAGGCTCTCTCGATGTTCCCGAACCAACCCCATAATCTGCTCATCACATTATCGAGCGGTTGTTTCACTATTTTAATAAGGCAAAAAGAAAGCGCCCAATTTCCAGAAACAGGTTTATAACAGGTTTTTACCCGAACGGGGTACTGGCGCAGACGACCTAAGAAATGAAGATATGAAAAGAACTTTTGGGGCATTCTACTTCCCTGATTTCTCTCTTTGAGAGAAATCCTGTCCTTTCAACATAGGAGCATCTCAACATCATCCTATCTAAAGATGGTGGGTCGTACAGGGGTCGAACCTGCGGCCCGCTGATTAAGAGTCAGCTGCTCTCTTAGTTTGGGCCATCAAGAACCCTAAAACACCATTTTCATTGAAGTGAAATGATTACGCAAAAAGGGCTTTGGGGGGTCAAAAAAACCTTCCCTCATGAAACTAGGAAGCTAGAAATTTAAAAAACTCTGGTCCTGGCAGCTCCACCCGAAAAGTTCTAAAATCGTCCACTAGCCCCAGCCGTTTTTCTTCAACTAGCTAAAGCCAAAATCTCTTCGATATGCTTGGAATTTTCCAGTTGAGAAGTAACGCAAAAGGTGCGAATCTCGTTCGCTACGGGGAGCCATTACAAAGTTACGAGGTTGCGCCTGGAAAAATGAATGTGTCCGGTTTGAGGGCGTCGGAAGGCATCTGTGCCTCCAACAGTCTTCCCGGAAAATCGCTTTAGGCTAAGCTGACGAGAATGTGATTGGTGCCGTCGGTCAGGAGGGGGTAAACCACTGCGCGCGGTTTCCGAACCCCGCCTGGGCGGTAGGGATTGTGATCGCGTGTACATCCCAAATCGACTCCATTGATGGTGACGGATTGGACCGAGGCGGGTTCCTCGCCGGCAATGGAGTAGATCACGGTGACAGGTTTTTCATTGATGGCAAAAGTAAATTGTAATCCATCCAGTTGTGTTGGCAGGACGGGATCGATGACGACATCGTCATACGACAGTCTCAAGCCCAGAAAATTGCTGACGATTTGATTGATCAAGATACCTGGTCCGCTGGAATAAATGCGCCAACCTCCTTTCACCCGAACATGACCCGCCCGCAGTGCGTCCCATAGCTGTTCAGCCTCGTCACGGTCCCGCACATCCGCATCCGAGCTACTAAAGTAGGCATTGCTCTGCCGTGTGCTCGCATTGGATACCTGATCCTGAATCGTGATCGGTAAAATCTGCAAGATCGCCTCGTAGGCTTTCCGGGCTTGGCCGATTTTGCACATCGCTTCGATATAGCGGATGTGGGCATGGACATATTGCAACCCGATCTCACGCCCGAAATGGGCCGACTCTTCGGCCCGGCGGAATATCCGTCGCACTCCACCTTGATAGGACACGGGTTTGTTCATGAGGCGGACACCGTCCGGGAAACGTAAGTGAGACTCGATAAGCTGCAGGTGATCCTGCACTTGCTCAAGAGAAAATAACTCGCCAATCATGCTGCGGGTCATCGGCAGCAGCCGGTAGTGTATCTTCGTGCGCGTATCGCTTGGGTGAATGATGGGTTCAACCCGCCCATCCGGGTGCCGATAGCCGAATCCGCTCACGACCTCATCCGGGAGGAGATGCTGATTGAAATCTGCTTTGATGCGCCGGGCCAACTGCAGCAGCCGTTGTTCATCGGCATTGAGCCCTGCCTGCCTGAAGGCGGCGGCCAATTGTTGAAACACTTGATAGGTTAAGGCGACCGTCCAGGTGCTGATCATATGTTCCCGCATGGCGGATTGAGCGGGTTGAAGGGTATCGTCCCAATCCCCGGCGCCATAGGCTGATAACGCCGTACCCGGGATAAAGCGGGATTCGATGGCGTCAATCGTCCGCTGAACATGGCGTAGCAGAGTCGATCTGGTGGAACTGCGAACAAACGTGGGTATCTCGGTATAGGGCAGCTCAATATCCAGTATGCTGAAATCATTGCTGGCTTCGAGATACATCGCCAGCGCTTTTAACGGCCAAAGGATGATGTCACCATGGCTCTCCGGATGCTGGATGTTGGCGAACCGGTCAAACATAAACCACTGCGGCCAATCAGCCGTCTTCTCATATTGCTGGGCAAAGACGGTTAACAAGATCTGTTTCGCTTCGGTATGGTGTTGGGTGGCCAACAGGAGTTCGAGCGGGCCTTGGCAGACATCGCGGACACCCCATGCGGCACCGGAAAATTGTTCGAGACCATGAGGAATCGTCAGGTGCACCATGGCATTGTGGAGGTACCAATAAAAGATGTCATTGAGTTTGTCACACAGCGGATTCGTCTTGGTGAGAGATACGTGAAATTGTCTGCCTAATGATTGCCAAAATGACCAGCCGGC
>BQJD01000094.1 GCA_021604525.1 marine bacterium B5-7
CCGGCACCAGGATTCCACATACGCATGGCCTGAAAGGATCGGTCAAGCTGGACGATGTCCAGCATGTTGCTCTCGCCAAAGGGAGCAACTCACCCCATTTCGGTACGGCCGGGACCTACGGCTATGGCGGGTCGACCGATCTGGCGAATTTCAATGTGCCCTACCTGACGACGGCGAACTGCCAGCCCTGTATAGGGCCCAATGATGCGAATCCGGTCTGCCACGAACAGGTGCAGGGAAAGCAATAGAAAATCCCAACTCATAATAATCTCTTTAGCGATCAAAAGGAGCGGACATGACGGCAGCGATCACGAACATCACCATCGGCGTGAATCTCATCGACGATTATTTGTTGACCCAGGAAGCGCCGGTCTCCAATGCGCTCACGCGGAATCTGTTTGCGGTGGTGCAAAATCCGGCCAGTCAAGATCCCACCAGCGAACTGTTGACGCTCGACGGGGACGGGGAACCGGTCCACTTCTATCCGGACCCCACGTCCCAATCGGGCTGGGCGACCGTGAAGCTCGGGGTCAAGGCTCCGGATAACACCGGCCCCTGCCATCGCCTCCTGGGGTTCTACCACCAGGGCATCCTCAACGCCCTCTGTTACTACCCCTTGCCGAAGGGCGGCAGCAGCGCGGTGTGGATGCAGTCGTCTACTCCCGGCACCTGGGAGCCTGCCTCATTGTCCGCCACGGCAAAGAACTGGATCGGGTACACCTTTCAGACGGATCAGTATGTGGACGCCGCCGGCCATGCCTATTTGTACGGGGTCACGGGCAACGTCACCCCCCACTCCTTCTTCGTCCTGACCTACTCCACCAACCCACAAACCGGCGCTCCACAATGGATGCCGATCGCCGAGCGCTATCCTTCCCAGTTCACGCCTGAAATTTCAGACCCGGATACCGCGGCCTTTCGCCTCACCGAAGGGACGGGCGGCAGCGGGACGGTCACGGTCCTCTGGGTCGACGGCAGCAACATCTCCCATGAGGACGCGACGGTGACCTGGTCACAACAGAACAATCAGCAGACGGCCACGTTTACCTGGAGCGAACAATCCTCCACGTTTAATCCCGGGAAAGGCCCGCTGACCGCCGACAATCTCTATGCGGTCCCCGGCGAGCTGGGTAGCGGGCATGTGTTGCTGCTCGATGCCACCAACACGCTCTGGCTGGTAGAGAATTTCTATGCCGCGCAGCCGTCCATCACGCAGTTGACCGGGCTTGCGAATCAACCGAAGAGCGCGACGGCGGTGGGGGTGGGCGTCGACAGCAGTCAGACCGTGACCATCTTTGCCATTGAACCGGGCAGCAATTATCTGTGGTATCTCCAGCAGACGGGCAGTGGCTCGCTCACCTTCGGCAGTTGGGTGCAGTTGGGCGGCACGCTGCTTACGCTCAACTGTCCGGCCTATATGCGGGCCGGGCCGGAGCTGTTCTCGGCCGGACTCGCGACGGATCCGCAGTCAGGGGCGAGTGCCCCTGCGGTCTTTCACATGGATCAGAACCTGCCCGGCGGGCCCCAGGGCCCTGGCGATTCCCCGGGCACGCAGGTCTGGTCAACCCGCAAGGTCTCCGCGCCGCCGGCGCCGGCCAATACGACGCCGACTCAAACGGCCACGTATTCCATGGAGCTGGCGGGGTTTGATGCCGGCAATAATCCTGTCGCGGCCGGCACGGTTACGGTCACGGCCGATCAGGCGGTCACCGTGGTCTGGAACAGTTACGCCTATCATATCAGCCCCACCACGTCGCTCACGGTGGAGCTGGACGGCGCGGGGCAGGCCACGGTCCTCTATGAAGCGGTGGGCCTGACGCCGCCGGTCATCACCTTCACCGCGGTGGATACCGGCAACGCCATCACCGGGTCGCGGTGGTGCCGGGGCGATGTGGTCCAGTACATTGAAGCCCTGGACGGGACGCCCCTGGCGCCGCTGCCGGACTCGGTGACCCCCCAACTGCAAACGGTGACCGGCACGGACCTGATCAATCAAGGGTTGACGGGGGGCGGTTACCAGCAAACCGGCCCTGCCAACACCGCGGCGCAGGCCATCAATTCCGCGGGGAATTGGATGAACCAGAATCCGGCAGACTCCACCGGGCAGGGGACCATCGACCTGAGCCAGATTAAGACGCCGCATTGGGAGATCGACTTCACCCATCCGGAAGGTCCGCGGTTCCGCGTGCTCACCGAGGAGGAGGCGCGTGATCTGTTGAACAATCGGCGCACCACGGGCCAGTTGGGCTCCTTCGGCAGCGTCTTCGGGGATGTGGCGCATTTCTTCAAGCACGAGTTCGATCAGTTGACCTATTTTGCCGCCACGGTTACCGACGATGTGTTGAATATTGTCTTCAATGATTTGGAACCGTTTGTCATCTCGACCATCAAGCAAGCGGGCGCGGCGCTCGAAACCATCTTCTCGAAAATCCGGCAGCTCGCGGACGAGATCTACAAGGTCATTCAGGAGGTCATCGCCTGGTTGAAGATGCTCTTTGATTGGGACGATATTCTCAACACCCATAATGTGATCAAAGAATGCGTCACCCAGACGTTGACCAACATGAATAACTCCATCGAGTACGCCCAAACACTCGTCGACAGTGAATTCGCAGCGTTGCAGGCGGAAGTGAAGACTGTCTTCCAAAATCTCGAATCAAACTTTGAATCGGTCCAGGGACAGTCCTACAACGATGTTGTCAACAGCACGTCGGGGAGTCAGAATACCTTGGCTGGAACGACCACCCAAAACACGCAGAAACAACATGCGTCCAAATGCCAATACGTGTACAGCCGGTCGAAACCCTCGTTCAGTGGCAACGGTGCAACCGCGATGGCACTGCAAGGCTTTGGGGGAACGCTAGGAAATACCGACCCGACGACAGCCATCGCGGATGCGGTCAAACAGTACATCTATAGCGGAAACACCTCCGATCAGAATACCCAGACCTTCAATGCCACCAGCGGCAAATTGCAGGATTTCGTCACCGGAAAAATCACCGATCCCAGTAGCTTCTTTGATCTGATTATTCTTGATTTACTGATTGCGGCGGAAGATCTCGTCCTGTTTATTATGGACGGGATTGAATACGTCATCAATGCGATCCTCTCCCTGGCCTCCTCGGCGATCGAGGCGTTTACGGCAATGATCACTGCAAGCATTGACATTCCGATCATCACGTGGCTGTGGAAGAACGTGATCACAAAGGGGGACGCGTTCACCTTACTCGATCTGCTTTGTCTCATCTTTGCGGTGCCGGCCACCATCCTATACAAGCTCATCGGCAGCAAATTAGTGCAACCCAACGAACCCGCTCAGGCTCCGTTCTCCAGCAGCGACGTAACCACGATCAAGAATACCGGCCTCCCGTGGCCCACGATACCCTCTCAGGGCGCGCCAACGGAAGGAGCGCAGGTGGCAGGTGCGCAATTGCCCTCGTTGTTGTTGGCGAATCTCAATATCTGCTCAGGATATTTCTTGACGTTGAGTGGGGCGTTTACGGTTCTTGGGGATACCCTGGCCTGGCAAACTCAACAAAGCGGGAACAACGAACCCAACCCTCTCAACAAATTCGTGTCCATGATGAGCCTCATTCCGCGTTGGGAAACCTTTGGCGTCAGTGTCCCGGTTGGCATTCTACAAAAACCGAAAAATCAGTGGAGCAAGGCTGATCAATGGACCATGTGGTTGTGGGCCACGCGGGGGTCGGTCATCCTGGTGGATACCATTTTTACAGGAGTATCTGCCTTTGAGGCTAATGCCAAATACCTCAAGACCTTTGGGCCGGCCTTGAAAACCACAATGGGGCTGGGCCTCGAGGCCGTAGGCACTGTCGCCGCGGTTTATCAGCTCAAGGACACGAACTATAGTGCCTGGGTGCCGGCGAATGAATGGATACGGCCGATACCCAGTGTTTTCAAGTTTCTGATGTACTTCGATGCGGAATCGCCCGCTTGGGTTCCGGTGCCCTGGTTACTCGGCATTGATGTCCTCTTTGGGATCGGATCGAGCGTCACGCAAATTGGCGGCACGGTGTATAAATACCAGCATTCGAGCTAAGCGGTGGGAACGACGGCCGGGTGGCAGGGATACCGGTCAGATTCTTTTGAGGTCAGGAAAGAATATTCGCATTTTTTTCTGACTTCGAAATCAAATGCCGTTTTCCAGGCATGGCTGGAAAGGTCCTAAGCATGGGAGTGTTGAATAATAAGGATGTTCAAGGGCACATTTGCGCAGGATGAGATTCCTCCTCAAAGGCTCCGGGTCGGT
>BQJD01000095.1 GCA_021604525.1 marine bacterium B5-7
ACTCCTATCAGACCATTTCCCGCTTCGTCGATGCTCAGACCATAACCCTCCAGGACCACCTTCACGAATTCGCGGTTTTCCGGCCCATCGTCTACGACCAGGATCCTTGCCGATGGAAAGATCCAGTTGGTGTGTTCCTGCGCCATGACGGAATCGACGACCGCTAGGGCCTGTTCCGGTGTCACCCAGGCCACCTTCGCCGCACTGCCGGCATCCAGTGTGATCTTGAATACACTTCCGACTCCCGGCTGACTGTCCACCGTAATATCCCCACCTAGGGCGCGTGCGAACTTGCGGCTGATAGCTAATCCAAGGCCGGTTCCTCCAAACTTTCGGGTCACCGACGCATCGGCCTGGACAAAATCTTGAAAAATTCGCTGAGTGGCTTCCACATTCATGCCGATACCGGTATCTGCGACATCGATATGAAATTGGATCAGGTCTCCGGCGACCTGCTTGGCGTGCGCGGTCACCGTGACCGCGCCGCGCTCAGTGAATTTCACCCCGTTCCCCACGAGGTTGGTGATTATCTGGCGAATCCGGCCCGGATCGCCGATGATGGTCTCCGGGACGTCATCCGGTATCTTGAGTTCGAGTTCGATGCCCTTCTCGTGTGCCTTCACACCCAGGACTCTGACGACATCCATCATCACGAGATAGGGATTGAATCGTACCCGTTCGATCTCCAGACGCCCGGACTCGACCTTCGAGAGATCCAGAATATCGTTTATGAGGTCAAGCAAATGTTTCCCACTGGAATGGATGATCTCGAGGTGTTTACGGGTTTCAAGGGAGTCACGTCCGAAGCCACGCTTGAGCAGTTCTGTGAAACCCAGTATGGCATTCATCGGCGTGCGGATCTCATGACTCATATTGGCCAGGAAAGCGCTCTTGGCCTGGTTGGCCGCAACGGCCTCTTCTTTGGACTTCAGTAACTCGATTTCCGCTTCTTCCAATTGCGTGACGTCGTCAAAGCTGACCAGGACCCCGACATTTTTTGCCCCGCTGCCAAGGATAGGGGAGCAGTTAATCATAAACGTCACCCGTGTGTTGTCGGGCAGGGTCAATCGGACGCGTTCGTTCTTTTGAGCCTCTCCCGAATTCAATGCGATATGCCAGGGGTGTGTCCCCGGTGCCAACGGATGGCCTTCGATGTCCGACCACGGAAACGCTCCGACCGCTTGACCCAAGAGCGCCTCAGGCGTCTTAGTTAACAAGGTGGCGAAGGCCCGATTGGCCAGCATGATTTGCCCTTTGTTGTCGAGCACCAGGAGCCCTTCTGCCATCGTATCCAGAGCGGATCGCACACGTTCAGGAACAGCTTGCGAGGGATCGAGCTGTTTCAACATTTTTCCCAAATACAGATAAAAGCCGATGAAACACATCAGACCTACGAACAGCAGAAGTTGGGTCTGTTGGCCGGTGATAAATCCGAGCCAGCCGTCGTTACTTAACGGTGTGAATCGCAGTTCGACTTGGCCCCATTTGTCTTCCCCTTCCCAAATAGCGACCGTCACCTGGGTATTAGAAGAATAGTCGGAATTGTCGTTCCTCCAATGTTTCTCATGGTCCCCTATCGTGACAAGCCAATCACCCGATTCAGTTCGCAGTCCGGCAGACAATAGGTCTGGGTTTCGGTCCACGACCAATTGCAAAATCCCCTCCAGGCGGTCAACATCATCCTGGGTAATCAGAATCGTGCTATTGGCGGCGATGGACTCGGCCAAGGCCGCCCGTCCCTGGCGAACCGCTCCGGTTCGGTCGGGCATCAAACCAAACAAGCTCGCTGTCAGCAACACACTGACCAGGAGACTGACCTGGCCGAAGGCCAGACGGGATTTTGTCGAAAGAATGTTCATCGCTTATTCCAATTGAACCACCGGGCTCGAGGGGCCTTAGCGGGGTCCCCGGTTGTCTCCTTAGCTATCTCGGCAGATGCGGTGGGTTTCTCAAACAGGGACTCCACTGAATCGCCTTCCACACCCTTCTGCCCCCTTTGTCGCTTCTTTTTCGCCGCCGCATCCAGCACCAACAGGGGGTTCACAAACTGCCAGGCCGGCACCGACGAGAGCAGGGCAGTCAATAGCACCCCACTGCGCAGGAGCCAGACGACATAGCCGATCGACAGCCCGGTGGATACGGCAATGCTGGATGCCAAAAAGGTTTGTTCGGTGTCGGCGACCTCCTGAACATCGTCGCGAACGCGATCCAGGTCTTGAAGGAATCCTGATCTGTGCAGCAATGACCGGATTTCATCCTTAAAGGCTGTGATATCAAGGGGCTTCCTGAGCAAACTCCACATGTCACTCACCATCCCCACCATGCCCGTGCGTTCTCCATCCTCTTGCTTAGAGGGCAATTCGTGTCGTCCCAGCGTATTCTCGGTAACCGAATTTTTGGCACCGGTAATCGTGGAACCCTGGCCGCCATCAGGGATATTCCCTGGCGAGCCGGGATCAAAACTGCCCCCATTGCCCGGCGCCTGGTCCTCCGAAGTGTCTTCGCCGGAATCTCTCGGCGGGGGATCTGATGAAGGCGCAGGGTCCTGTGGCGGGGGAATGAAAATTTGAGGCGGAACATTGGTTTGGGTAACCGTGACGGCAAGGGCCTGTGTATCGACGGACGTGCTGTCGGAGGCCTGGACGATCACGTCATAGATGTTATCGGCTCCGACATCGCCAGGCGCCTGGAAATCCGGAGCTGTGATGAATGTGAGGACCCCCGTCGTAGGATCGATGGTAAACAATGCCGCATCGGCCCCGCCGATAATACTGTAGGTCAGTGGATTATTCTCCGCATCGGTGGCAGTCACACCAGTGACAGCCGTGGTGCCGGTGGTAACGGAAATATTGGCGGAGGCACCGCCCCCGTTCGAGGTGATGATCGGCGCATCGTTGACCGGTGTCACGGTCAAGTCCACCATGACGGTGTTCGAGGTGGCTCCGAAGAGATCACGGATCGTATAAGTAAAACTATCGGTGAGGGTTTCGGAGCCATTGTGGGTGTAGGTCACCGTCCCATCGGGATTAATGCTCGTGATGGTGCCATTGGTAGGGCCGGAGACAATGGTGATGGTGGTTAGATCCAACCCGTCATCGGGATCGCTGTCATTATTGGATAGGTTCAGGATGGTGGTCGACCCTTCATTGACGGTAAAGCTGTCGGCCACCGCTATGGGCGGATCGTTGACCGGGGTCACGGTCAAGTCCACCGTGACCGTATTAGAGGTGACGCCGGAGAGATCACGGATCGTATAGGTAAAACTATCGGTGAGGGTTTCGGAGCCATTATGCGTATAATCCACCGTTCCATCGGCATTTACGCTGGTGATAGTGCCATTGGTGGGGCCGGAGACAATGGTGATGCTGGTCAGATCCAACCCGTCATCGGGATCGCTATCATTGTTGGAAAGGTTCAGCCGGGTGGTCGACCCTTCATTGACGATAAAACCGTCCCCCACGGCTACCGGGGGATCATTGACGGGATTGACATTGATTGTCGTACGTGCGGCGGCACTGTCTGCGGTGCCGTCGTTGACATACACGTCGATCAATCGATCTCCATCGGTGGGGTTGGACGTATCCGTGTGCAGGTATTGAATCGCCTTGATTAACGCTTCCGTCTCGACCTCTGTAAACGTACCCCCGCCTTGTTTGGTAATCGTGACGGTGGCTGTTCCGGCCCCGGTGGCAATCATGACATGATAGTTCCCGCCGGTGGTGTCCTGTCCGGCCACGGCGGTCGCCAGAGTAAAGGTATTGCCGTCGAGCATGAGCGTCTCGGCATTGCCGTTCAGCAGTCCGCTCACGCCCAGTTTCACATAAGCGAAGGTGGTGCTGTCCGCATCCAACAGATCCATGTCACTATCGGCGATGCCAATCGGCCCGCCGCCTTCAGTGAACGTAACGGTATAGTCGTTGCCGGTGGCACCGGAACTGTCGTTGGCATCCAGGTCCACGGTCGGCGGGTCATTGACCGCATTGATGGTGACGGTAATGGATCCTGTATCGCTCCGCGCGCCGCCGCTGCCTTGTCCGCCCGAGTTGCCGTCGTTAATTACAAAATCAACCTGCACGCTGCCCGGAGGGTTGCTGCTGTTATTGGCATAGGTGATCTGCTGCAGGGCACTGTTGACCAATGCGGTGGTAGCGTTGCCGTTGAAGGTGAGGAGCAGTGTTCCTCCGCTGTTGGTGGTGACG
>BQJD01000096.1 GCA_021604525.1 marine bacterium B5-7
CTTCGAGAAACTTTTCTTTGCGTGTCTTTTTCTTCTTTACCGCGTACTCAAGTTCCGAAAATCCTGATTGCTTCATCTGTTACGACCTTTCTTTGACTTCCTTGATATTATCCCTCATCACGTTACTTTTGCAGAGTATCCCTAACTTTTTCTGCCGACATATTTTGTAAAGATAGTCGTCGGAATATCGCGAGATCAATACCGTACTTAACCAAAATTCGCGCTACATTTGTTTCACTAACTGGCAGATTCTCGAGCCCTCAACTTCGAGAGATAGTATTTTTCGAGAAGAAAAATCATCATGATGGAACCCATTGCTATCATGATGATGTTCGGGTCGGATTGCGCTTTCATGACAATGAAAGCAGTCAGTACGGCTACGTCCAGAACTATCGCCCCAGCCAACACGCTGGCACGAGCACCCACATCGCGACGAAGATGCCTGAACACACCATAGTGAATCCCGATGTCCATTAGCAGGTAGTAAATTGCACCTAATGAGGCGATGCGACTCAGATCAAATAAAGCCGCCAGCAGTGCTGCCAATACAGCAGTATAAACCAGCGTATGCTTCTGGATATCTCCCGGCATACCGAAATGGCTGTGTGGAATGATTTCCATCCGGGTCAGCATTGCCAGCATTCTTGAAACAGCAAATATACTAGCCAGCAAACCGGATGCCGTGGCAATGATAGCAATCGCAACTGTGAAGCGAATACCATTGTCACCCAACACGGGGCTTGATGCCTCGGCCAGCGAGTAGTCCCTTGCAGCGATAATTTCTTCGATTGTCAGGCTGGAGCCCACACCGAACGAAACCGTCATATAGACCAGCAGACAAATACCCAACGATATTATTATTGCTCGGCCAATATTTGTATTAGGATTTTCTACCTCATCTCCACTGTTGGTAATAGTTGTAAAGCCTTTGTAGGCAAGTATGGCAAGGGCGACCGCCGCCCAGAACCCCCAAAAAGATGTTTCATAACCCCCATTGGTGGTATCCGGTTTGAAGGAAAATCCAGATACGTATATAGCCGCTATTGCAAATAGCATGATCCCACCGATCTTTATGATTGCCGACAATTTTGAAATGGTGCTTATTACTCGGTTGCCGGCAATATTAACCAGGAAGGCGAAAAAGATCAGTCCGACTGCAAGTATGGGGATAAACAACTCTTGATTGTCGACGTCGATCACTTGAAGCGTATAGGTGCCGAAGGTTCGCGCAACGAGGCTCTCGTTTATGACCATCGAAATTGCCATAAGCAGAGCACAAGCTCCGGTCATGACGCCTTTACCGTATGCCTTCTCAAGAATCATGGCGATTCCACCTGACGAAGGATACTTGTGGGTTACCTTGATATAGGAGTACGCGCTGAATACACTAACAACGGCAGCGACAAAAAATGCCAATGGAAACATTGGACCCGCCAATTCGGCGACCTGCCCGGTCAATGCAAAGATCCCCGCGCCGATCATTACACCGGTCCCCATGGCAACCGTGGCAAATAGGCTTAAACTATCTCTCTTGTAGTACTCACTCATTGGTAGATATCTGGAACTCGACCCATCTGAATAGACAAGTTTCGATAATGGAAATACGACTCACCATAAACAATCTTTAGTCCTTACACATGAGATGCAGGTAATCGTTTGATTAATTATTCGTTTGAATATTTTATACGACGATAATCTGATTTAATATTTGAAAATACACTCGCCATTGTTGTCTCCATGCGACCAGTGGCGTAATTCGGCTGATGAACGCGCATTCATCTCCCGCCCAAGCCAGACAATATTGACAGCGCATATCCATGTGGCAATGATAGTCCTGATCAACCAAATCACGGGCCAGGTAAATCGATGTCCGGTTTAATGCCGTTCGAATCACACGTATGCCTTCATTCAGTTCAGAGTAGATAAAAACTTGATTCCCAGAGTACAACCTAAAAGTGCGTCGGCATCGATACAGCGAATGCTGTCGATGTCCATTTTCCGATCCTATCGAGCCAAGGAAACCATCATTGAGGAAGGGTCGGTATCGGATTCTGTCTGTTACATTCTTAAGGGTTCGGTCACTGTCGAAAGCTATGACGATAATGGCCAGAGGCTGGTATTTTCATACGTCAGGCCGGGAGAGTTTTTCGGCGAGCTGGGACTCTTTCATGACCAGTTGAAGCGCAGCGCCACGGTCGTGGCGCGAACCGATTGCGAGGTCGCGATCATCTCCATCGCAGATTTCAAACAACTGATCAATGAAGATCAGGCACTATTATTTGAGCTGGCGCGGCAACTCGCCGACAAGCTTCGCAAGACCAGCGAAAAGCTCAGTAACCTGGCCTTCCTTGATGTAACTGGACGAGTCGCCCGCACCTTGATCGATCTCATCGACGATGATGAGGCCATTACCCATCCGGATGGCATGATGATACGGATTACTCGCGAGGAACTGGGCAGGCTGGTTAATTGCTCACGCGAGATGGCCGGTAACGTACTACACATACTCGAAGATCAAGGACTCATTCACCTCGATGGCCGCAGTATCGTGGTGCATCGATCGCGCTAATCAAACTCCAGGACGCAATGACTTCATAGTCAGGCGATGTCAGTTAAAGACAACGCCTTCCTGGTGAAAAATTCCTCCTAGTGTGAACGGCTTCACACTTCAATTCGTTCTAATGTCGACTGCCTCACCGACCGTAGCAGATGATCCGGACATAATGGGAACCGTGAGTTGCCGTTACCTGGAGATTCAAAGATGAACGAATTTAGTCACTATCCTGATCGAACCCGATGCACGAGTTGCGACATCCTCGTCGCTTTCCTGATAGGTACCATAGCCTTTGCAGCATTGGCATTAATCTGAAAACGGGGTGCTTTCCTCCTCATTCATGCCGCCCGATAGGGCGGCTTTTTTTGTGCCCGATATAATGTGGTTTCGTGCATGATATTCTCTCATACAACATTTAAAAGATGAGTGATCTCGACTGGTTCGACCGCGCGTTCAATAACGCTCAAATCAGGACTTTGAAGATGCGTTTTCGTTTCCATCGACAGGTAACTTGAGTCTTTTCAACAGCTCGCTGTTGCGTGGAAAGTGTGCCTCAAGAAACTCCATCTGATCAGCAAGAATACGTCGTCCGGAAAGATATATGTACTCCGCATGGGTCGGCTTGAACGGCACTGCCAATAACTCGAGTCCGACCTCTTCAGGATGGCGATCACCCTTGAAGTGATTGCATCGCTTGCAGGCAGCGACCACGTTGGTCCACACATCCTCACCACCCCGGCTTATCGGCTTGATGTGATCTCGCGAGAGCTGAAAGTCAGGAAACTTTCCACCGCAATACATGCAGTGATTTCCATCGCGCCGGAATAACGTGTTGTTATTCAGCGGCGGGGTATAGTCGGGGTGGTGACGGTAGTTACTGCGTTGACGACCGAGTGTGCAGAGTATGGAATTGACCTCGACGCGACTCTGAATACCAGACAGGGCATTGATCCCCCCGTGCACTATGCACAGGTTTGAGCCCAGCACATAAGCGACCTGCTCCTGACAGTACAACTTGACCGCCTGCTCCACGCCGATCCACTCGACCGGTGTTGCCGATATGTCTGTTCGAAGTATTTTAAGCCCTGGATCAATCATCTACCGAGCCTCGTCAAATGCCGACGAAATTACACTGCAATAGCCAAAGCTTTGCAATATGCATGAAGCACTCTGCCAACGCATAACTATTACACAGGTGGATGACAACCGGTCTACATGCAATCGCAACGGGTTCGTGCATGACTGCGTGTCCTTGGTCGCCGGTGTTATGGATCTCCTGGCATCAACTGCGCATAGATAAAAGGAACAACACATGATTGACAACAAGCACCTGCTAGATCCATTCCAAGTTGTTGATTTTATAAGTATTTCACACTCAGTGAGAAAATATTCAAAATCATGTTGCATTGCACCAATCTGGCTGGTATGATGCACCGCAACATAAACAGATTACGAGGTATTTCACCGTGGCAAACAGCAAAACAAACGTCGATTTCGACAAGGCTCTTGAGCCCATGCAAGCCCTTAACAAGCT
>BQJD01000097.1 GCA_021604525.1 marine bacterium B5-7
TGAACGATATCGGGAGCATCCCGTGGTCTTCGCTTATTCTTAACTCAGGCGGCCGTGCTGAAATAACAAGAAAAGATCAGAATGTGGATGAATCAATCTCCGTTCAGACATGAATTCCTGATGTCAGTCCCCATTTCAACAACCGTTGAATATCCTCAACCAATAAACGGTGCACCAACTGCGTTTATCTTAATTTTGGGTGTCCTGAATTATTCTTTAACACATGTTGCCGAAGTGGCGAATATCAATGATGTGATTGAGCTGTAGAAGTGTACAAGCGGGATGAGATTCCGCCCCAACGCACACGTTTGACATATGGTTCTTGTTCCTTATAGTTGGCAAGCAATGTCGTAGCGCTTATCTTTCCTATTACAACTTTGGATTCATGAACCATATTGTAACTATCTGATCAATGGAAAATCGTTACAAGAACAATCTCCTGGGAATATCGCCGTCAGATCTAACAAGAGAGATACGCGTTCGAAGACTGGAAGAGTTAGACGACTTTTCCCTTATGTCATCAGCAGCAGAGATCATCGCGGTTCCCCGTAAAGAGTTCTCCAGTTTTGGAATGCATGCCCCGCTTGAATTACAAGCACGATCGTTCCTTCTTCCCCATGTCCTTCCAAAGTATCGCGGGCTGGCGCGTCTTCAAATTATAGCGCTAGCCAGCTCATATGAAAGTCATGGTACGGCTATGCAAAGTCCACCACCACTCAAGGAAGACTCGATATCCAACCTTCTAACAGTTCTCAATAGCGCAATCGACGCAGGAGATTCCGTTGTGGCAGTCGCCGCAGCAAAGTCTCTTTCATCAGCCGTTACCCCTCAACATTTAGTTAGAACTCTTTCTGATTCCTTTATTTCTCGTATTGCGAGTGCAGCCCACAGCCATATATTCCTTCACTACCTTTCACGAACGAATATTAGCGCTTCGAATGTCTTCTCTCCAATGCTGCAAGTTTTCGCCAATGAATTAGCACGCGAAAGTGGACTGGCCATTGACGTTGAGTTCGAGATCGATGATGGAGATATGCTTGACGCGAATGAACTCCAACGATCGCTGTCACGCACACCAATTATTGGGCGACCCTCAGGTCGAGGGATTCGCGGCATTCTAACCCAGGCAATTGAATCAGAGTTGGGGAAGAAATATCTCGCCCCGTTCATGTCGCCAGCATTGCAACATGACAGCCATGCCCAATGGTATCTCTCCCGAATCTGTCGTGTTGCGGCAATTGCCATGCTGCAGGAATCTGATTCACACGCCAAATATGGGTGGACTCACTGCTTGCACCTGCCACAGGCGGTTTGGTCGTTGATCCATAATGTCGGCAACCGCCAAGATGCTGTAAAAACAGCGAGCTTATATGTTGCTGGATTCAGGTCTGCCATAGGAACAAGACCATATATAGCTCCGATTTGTGAGTTAAAACCGACAAAAGTTTCCCTTCTTGATGCCCTTAGCCTCGAACCAAGTATCGCAGCATCAGCGGCATATTCTGAATCTGCGATAGATCCGCTGACAGTGTTTCGAACATTGGCAACCGCAGCGTCAATTCGTACTGATGCTCACTTAGTAAAGTACGTCCTCGCGTGCCTGGATGCTGGTCTGTCAGATAGAGAGTACCTGTCGACGTACATGGCCGCCGCAGCGAAGCTCACCTCGTTATGGGCAATGGAAGTGCCGGAAGCCACAATCGAGGACGGGATCGTAAATCGCGAGTAACCACTCAAACGAAAGAAACGCTTCGCCATGGTGGTCCAACGTATTCGCGGAAAACGAGGCAGGTGTGGAAAAAGCAAAAGAAACAAATAATAAAAAACAATAAACGATGCACCAACTGCGTTGATCTCAATCAATGGCTGGCCTGGATTATTTCCCGCACAGGTCATAACCTCAACAGATTCATTAAACAAGCAGTATCAACATGCGCTTCGACCACGCCAGCCAGTCGGTCTATCTCCGTATCCCGAATTGATTTGTAGTCCAATGTCTGTACGTCACACAAACCTGACCATTCGAGCAAGGTTCTGCAGGCTTCAGTTGATTCGAAAAGACCATGGACATATGTACCCATGATCAATCGGTCTTCACTAATGGCGCCATCCGGACCTGCCTCAAGATACAGTGCCGGTCTGGTTAATCCTTCTCCAAGAGTCGTACCGGCGTGAATCTCATAGCCATCGACAGCAGTATTGTCTAAAGACAATCGGCCGCGCACACGCCGAAGCTGTTTTTCCGGTTCAATAGTGGTTTCGATATCGAGCAGCCCAAGCCCAGGGCTACTACCCGGCTCGCTCTCGACACCGTCCGGATCGTGAATCCACATCCCCAACATTTGATACCCACCACAAATTCCGAGGACCTTGCCGCCGTATCTTGTATGTCGTCGGATTTCATGATCCCAGCCGTGTGTACGCAACCAGTCGAGGTCTGCGCGCACGCTCTTTGTGCCCGGCAATATGATCAGGTCTGCGGGAGGAATCGGTTCATTCGGACCGATGAAACGAAGATCAACCTGCGGGTTCAAACGAAGCGGATCGAAATCCGTGTGGTTGCTGATACGTGGCAGTACCGGAACGATGATGCGGAAGCGCTCGTTACTATCCGCAGGTTGGTCGATTTGTGGAATCGCGTCCTCGGCTTCCAGATGCAGTCCATGCAGGTAGGGCAACACTCCAAGCACAGGCTTCCCGGTATAGTTTTCCAACCAGTCAAGACCCGACTGCAATAAGGATATATCTCCTCGAAATCGATTAATGACAAAGCCTTCCACCCGTGCACGCTCGCTCTCGCTTAGCAGTTCGAGTGTTCCGACAATGTGTGCGAATACACCGCCGCGATCTATGTCCGCGATGAGGATAACCGGACAATCGACCTGCTCCGCGAACCCCATGTTGGCAATGTCGTTATCTCGCAGGTTAATTTCAGCAGGAGAACCAGCGCCTTCGACGATTACGGCATCATATCTTTGTTCAAGCCGCTGGTACGATTCCAACACGGCTGCGTTCACAATTTGCTTATAGTCATGGTAGGTACGCGCATACATGGTGCCGATCGCTTTGCCATGCACGATTACCTGGGCACCGATATCTGTATTCGGCTTCAACAATACCGGATTCATATCGGTATGGGGTTCAAGACCACAGGCGAGAGCCTGTACGGCCTGCGCACGGCCGATTTCGCCACCTCCTGGCGTGACTGCACTGTTCAATGCCATGTTCTGTGGTTTGAATGGCGCCACCTTCACATCCTGGCGATGCAGCCAACGACACAACGCCGTTACCATAAAGCTCTTGCCGGCATCTGAAGTCGTGCCTTGGACCATTAAAGTTCTTGCCATCTAATTTCTACTTATGTGCTGTGTACCGAGCGCTGATGTTGCTGCAACGGTTGAGGTGTTTTACTGGATGTATTACATCGCGTGGATTCTGACAGAATCGTCTTATGGTGGCGTTACTTTTTGCGAAGGGTTGGTTGCGTTCCATTGCTTGCCGACCAGATTCAGAAAACCAAATTGATTCGATCTGATATCCAGTCACCCACAAGCATCAGCAGCAGCCATAAAATGAGCGCGCGTCTGATCAGTTTTATCGCCTCTTGTATATGGCCGGCATGTGGAGATTCTCCCTGACCAAGAACAGGTCGCCGATGAAGTACGCCATGATAGACGGCGGGTCCTCCCAACCTTACATTAAGACTGCCCGCGCCCGACGCCATGACAGGTCCGGCATTCGGACTACTCCAGTTGCCACCCTGTTTGCGCCAGCAATAAATCGCAGTACCCATATTACCGACAAGTGAGTAACTCAAGGCCGTCAAGCGCGCTGGAACGTAGTTCAATACATCATCCAACCGAGCCGCGGCCCGACCAAAATACTGATAACGTGGATTGCGATAACCCCACATGGCATCCAGGGTATTTACCAGACGATAAACCACAACGGCAGGCACTCCCGCAGCCATATACCAGAACAACGCCCCGAATATCGCATCGTTGCCATTTTCCAAAACCGACTCAACAGCCGATCGTGAAATATCCTC
>BQJD01000098.1 GCA_021604525.1 marine bacterium B5-7
TACCTCGTACTACTCGCTGCATTCGGGATGAAGTTGCTGGGGCTGGACGATCCTCACCTGGGCAAGCTTATTGCGTCGATCATTGTTGCAGTGATCTGTGGTGTCGGGGCCACCAAGGGGCTTACGGGCGTTCAACGGGCGGAAAGCTACACCGTCAGCGCCAATCTGGCCGCGATCGTAGCTTTGCTTGTTTCGCTGGTGGTTTTCGGGCTCAACCTGCCGCAGGAATACAGTTGGTCTGCAGCGGCAAAGGAACATCATGCCATCGACTGGGATACGTTCCGGTTTTTGATGGGCATCCTGATCATTGTTCAAGGGTTTGAAACAACGCGATTCATGGGGGAGATGTATCCTGCGGATTTGCGAATTTCGGCAATGAAATCGGCACAGCGCTATTCCTCGGCAGTTTATATCGCATTCTTTATTCTGATGATTCCGCTGTTTCCCTATTTCAAATCCAGCACCGATGTCGCGGGGTTCATTGAGGTGATCAAACGGGTATCTCCCTGGTTGCCTTTTGTTGTTACGGCCGGGGCGATTGCCAGCCAGTTCAGCGCAGCGGTTGCCGATTCCATTGGTGCCAATGGTCTGGTTACCGAAACAACAAACAAACGGGTCAATTCCAACCATTCCTATATCCTGATCGGAGCGGTTTCTCTGTTGGTAATCTGGACGACAGATGTGGTCTCGGTAGTTGTGCTTGCCTCTCGAGCCTTTGCGCTTTTTTATGCGCTGCAATGTGCGGTTGCTGTCATGATTGCACGCCACAAAGGTGAAAAATTGAAGGCCCAGGGGTTTGCGTTTTTGGCAGTCTTGTCAGGTCTGATCGCAATTCTGGGGATTCCGGCTGGTGGCTGAGAAGAACGCACCGCCTATCAACGTTGGTTAGTCGATCAACGACTGCGCTCTGATCGGTGGCAACTGTTCCCTGATGATGGAAAACCCGGATGCAGTCATTGGAACGATTCTGCGCCTTCTATTCGGAGTTCTGTTCTTTGCCTTAAAATTTGGAAAGTTACTCAGCGATACAATGAGAGTGATAACTACCCGGCTCATGGGTATGATTCTCCTGGCGATTACCATTGCAATGCTGGTGGAGGGCCTGAATGCCGTATTTCCCGCATTGAGTCGTGCGGGGTAATACCTGTAAAGACGCTTTACACTGACTGATCTGTTCAGTGAACAGGGTCATTGGCACAAAGTTTCACAGGGTACATTCCTGGTGAGATTGTTGCGCTAGCTGTTGTTATTCCATGGGCGGCAATACCGCAGCGTGATTTAATCACATGAAGATCACGGACTGTGACGTCATGGATGCCATAGACTTGTCAGTCCTCGTGTTGATAGTGATCGATAAAAATATTGACGGACTTTATTGTCCCGGAGATTTGTGAGATGCATCTGGGTTATTCGCGGAAGCACTGACGATGATTAAATACATTCATGCTGCCGATTTACATCTTGATAGCTCGTTGCACGGTCTGGAACGCTATGAAGGTGCACCTGTAGAAGATATCCGCAGTGCCACGCGTCGTGCTTTCGATAATCTGATCGAACTTGCGATTGATGAGGGAGTGGCATTCGTTCTGCTGGTAGGCGATCTTTATGATGGCGACTGGAAGGATTACAACACGGGTCTCTATTTTGTAGAACGCATGGGAAAGCTGCGTGAGGCAGGCATTCGTGTCTTCATCGTAGCGGGCAATCATGATGCGGCCAGTCAGATCACCAAGCACCTTCGACTGCCGGACAATGTCACGCTGTTCTCCACCAGGAATCCGGAACAGATTGTTTTGGAAGATCTGAATGTAGCGGTCTATGGGCAGGGCTTCGCTACACGGGCAGTAACGGATGATATTTCACAAGCCTATCCGCAAGGTGATCCGCAGCTCTTTAATATCGGCCTGCTGCATACTTGCCTGGACGGTAAGCCAGGTCACGAGCCCTATGCACCTTGTACGGTCGATGGGTTACGCTCCAAAGGATATCAGTACTGGGCATTGGGTCATGTTCATAAACGCGAAGAGGTGAGCCAGAATCCATGGATTGTATTTCCAGGAAATATTCAGGGGCGACACATCCGTGAGTTAGGACCTAAGGGCTGTACCCTGGTCACAGTCGAAAGTGGCGAGATTGTGGCGGTGGAACACTGTGATCTCGATGTGATGCGCTGGTGTCTCTGTGAGATTGATGTTTCTGTCAGCGAGACGGTAGATGACATCTATGAGCAGGTGCGCGAAGGGCTGCAGGCGACACTGGATAGCGCCGAAGGGAGGCCGGTCGCTGTACGCCTGGTACTTCAAGGGGCTTGCTCTGCGCATTCGACATTGCATGCAGACCGTGAACGCTGGATCCAGGAATATCGGGCCTTGGCAACCAGGCCAGGCGGTGCAGGCATCTGGTTGGAGAAAGTATCCATCAAGACGAAGCCATCCATCTCTGTTGATGAGCTGCTTGAACGAGACGATGCATTAAGTGGCCTGTTGCGCTCTATCCACGACATGGAACTGGATGCTTCGGCACTAGACGAACTTGCCCATGAGGTATCCACGCTTCGTCAGAAACTCCCGGCCGAACTGCTGGGCGGCGATGACCCCTTTGATCCAACCAACCCGGGGGTACTCAAGGAGACATTGGAGGATATCAAGGCGCTTCTCGTCAACCGCTTGTTGTTCGCTGAGAAAGGAACATGAAGCCAGGATGAGGATAGATAAATTAAATCTTGATGCATTCGGGCCGTTCACCGACAGGGTATTGGCTTTGGATGGAGCGGGTCTCCATATTGTTTATGGGCCTAATGAGGCGGGTAAGAGTTCAGCCCTACGGGCTCTGAAAGCCCTGTTTTATGGCATTGAAGAACGCACTCTCGACAATTTTCTACATGCCAATGACAAACTTCGTATCCACGGTTTCCTGCGGACAACCGATGGGCAAGAACTCGCGTTTGTTCGGCGTAAAGGCCGGAAAAATACGCTATTGACTCCTGCTGGCGAGGCACTCGATGATCAGGTTCTGATGCCCTTTCTCCAAGGCGTGACTGCGGAACTGTTCGAGACACTTTTCGGAATTGATCACCAGGCATTGGTGCAGGGTGGACAGGAGATCCTCGAACAGAAGGGAGAGGTCGGTCAGGCGCTTTTTTCAGCAGCGCTTGGCAGCCACGCGTTGCACGCCGTACTTGGAGAGCTGGATGATTCGGCGAAGAATCTTTTTCTTCCTGCAGGGTCAAAGCCACTGATTAACTCGGCCATTCGAGCACATACGGACCTGAAGTCTGAGATTAGAAAATCCTCGCTCTCGTCCAGAGAATGGGACGAGCATCGTAGTGCTTTGGGGCGTACGACGGAGGGACTGAAAAAAATCCAATCTGAGCTGGAAAATAACAGAACTGATGTAAACCGTTTGCAGCGCATCCAGCGCGTATTGCCAAAATTCGCCAGACGTCGTGAGCTTTCTCAGGCACTTGAGATATTGGGAGATGTTATCGTCCTGCCGGATGATTTTACTGATCGTCGGCAGAAGGCAGTGAATGTACTGGAGACCGCTCAGACTATCATTGGCAAGGCAACCCCTCGTCTCGACGGATTACAGAAACAGCTTGAAGGATTATCAACAAACCAGGAATTGTTGGGGCAGGCAGATAACATTGAAGATCTCCATGCACGTCTGGGCGGCCATCGAAAAGCGCTGCAGGACCGACCGCATCTTGAAGCGGAATGCCAACAGCTACTGACAGATGTCCAATCCATCCTTAAAGAGATTCGCCCTGATCTGAAACTTGAGGGAATCGAAGGCTTACGTCACGTACTGGCAAGGCGGCAGGCCATTGTCGGGCTGGGCAACAAAAATGCCTTACTGAATGATCGTGCAGATCAGGTAGCGTCCAATCTGCGTGAAACAGAAAAGCGTCTGAAGATTGCGCGCAAGCAACGCGATCAGATCCCCGCATCGGACTCCACGCAATCCTTGCACCAGGCGATTGCTGCTGCCAGGAAACAGGGTGAATTGGATGCTTCGATTCAGTC
>BQJD01000099.1 GCA_021604525.1 marine bacterium B5-7
AGGATAATGGCCAGTTGAATCAGCCCTATGATGGCGTACGGCACGATTTTACCGATCATCAGTTCCATGGAACGTACTGGAGTAGTTATAAGCAGTTCCATATTCCCCCGCTCTTTCTCTCGCACTATGGCCGCTGAGGTAAACATGATCATGGTCATGGTGAGGATGATTGCAACCAGACCTGGAACAGTATTGACGACGGAACGTTGTTCCGGATTAAAGTAGTACACGACCTCAAAAGTATCCGTTTTATGTTGTCCGAGAATGCCACGTCCATCTTCCAATGGCATGTTTCGCAAACGACTCAGGGCAGATGCAACCATCGTGTCGGTACCATCAACAAGCCACTGACCCAGTGCTCTATGCAGCTTTTCAAGAGTTGGCATACCAATTTTCCCGGCAATCAGCGGATGACGACTCAGCCGTTTTGCAAGATCATGTGGCAACACCAGCACTGCCTTCACATCCCCGCGGGTGATAGCCTTTTCCGCCTCCGCAACAGAAAAATATTTCTGTACGAAGTCGACCACTTGTGTAGCAGTAATTGATTGCACCAATGTGCGGCTTAACGCGCTTTGATCCAGATCCACCAAACCGACAGGCAGGTGCCGAACATTTGTATTTATGGCAAAACCAAATAACAGTAGCTGAATCAACGGGATCATGACGACCATACCAAAAGTGAGACGATCCCTTCCGAGTTGACGGAGTTCCTTTAAAGTAATTGCCTGGATGCGGGACAGACTTTTCATCGTTTGTTCACTCCGGTACAACTAACGAAAACGTCTTCGAGAGAAGGCCTCACTCGCTGCAAGTTCCCCTGATTTTCTTCTGGCAAGCGTTGAGTAATCCATTCAATTGGATTATCAACTCGATCACTGACCAACACCCTCAATCGTGTACCGAGTTGCGCAGCAGAGAGCACTTCCGGAAGTGAAACCAGTGTTTGCTTCACCTGACGTAATCCTGGGCCGGCCACTTCGAGGACGTTCGCACCCATATTACTCATCAACTCCTCTGGTGAACCATCCACCCGTTTTTGACCCTCTTCGAGGATTGCCAGTTGATGACAACGCTCCGCTTCGTCCATATAGTGAGTGGAAACCAGAATACTGGTTCCCTGATCACTCAGATCAAAAAGTTTCTCCCAAAACTCTCTGCGATTTTCCGGATCGACTGCCGATGTTGGTTCATCCAGGAACAGAAGTTCAGGCTGATGAACCGTGGCGGCAGCCAAGGCGAGTCGCTGTTTCTGACCGCCACTCAAAGTGCCTGCCATCTGCTTCCTATTTTGGGCCAGACCGTAGGTATCTATCTGCGTTTCAAGTCGCTGTTTCTTGTTCTTGCCCGAGATCCCGTAGATCTGTGCGATAAACTTCAGATTTTCTAAAACGGTTAAATCCTCGAATAGCGAGAACTTCTGGGTCATGTAACCAATACGGGTACGAAGTGCTTCCGCCTGCTTTGGTAAATTCAAACCCAGCACACTGATCGAACCTTCACTGGGGGTCAGCAAGCCGGTCAACATACGGATTGTGGTCGACTTCCCCGAACCGTTGGGGCCAAGGAATCCATAGATTTCACCTCGACTGATCTGCAGATCGATATTGTCCACGGCTCTCACATCGCCAAACGAACGGCTGATATGATGTGCTTCAATCACGTAATCCATTTACTGCAATTCTGCCTGCACAGGAAGCCCGCTCGGTAAATCAACTGCCGTATCCGGGAGCTCGACTTCGGCCAGATACATCAATCGTGCTCGTTCTTCTGCATTAAGCGCATAGTATGGTGTGAATGCTGCGTCATTGGCTATCCAGCGGACGGTTCCATGCCATTTCTCTTCCATTCCGTCGATAGTCAATGTGATAGGGTCACCCACTTTGACATTCACTCGGTAGGGCTCGGGTATATATATCCGGGCATAGGGTGCCTGTTGCGCCAGCGTGACAGCGACGGGGGATCCCGCAAACACCCGTTCCCCTACATTCCACGGCAGACTATCCAGCCAACCGTCGCGAGTGGCCGTTACGCGATAATCCTTAAGTCGTATTTTTTCTTGCTGTAGCTGCGCCTGCGTGGACAGCAGTTGCGATTCTGCCTGCTTCAGGTCTTCTTCCCGGGTGCCATTTATCAGTTCACGGAGTTGTTCCTGTGCGCTGACGAGGGATGCAGCTACCGAGTCTCGACGTGACAGTGCGCTGTCATAGTCCGCCTCGCCCACCGCTTTCTTTGCCTGTAAGGTACGGGCTCTTTCAAGCGCCAGCTCAGCTTCCTTTAACAGCGCCTTCGCTCCAGTAACCCGCGCTTTTGCGATAGAAACCTCTTCTTCACGCGGCCCTTTTCTCAGCTTGTCCAGGTTCGCGGCGGCACTGTCAACCTCTGCTTGGGCCTGAGAAACAATCGCCCGTTGCAAGCTATCCTCAAGCTGAACCAGTAAATCCCCTTTGTGAATCGGACTGCCCTCTGTGACAGGTTGCTCTAGTATGAGTTCGCCTGATACGGCGGTCAGTACAATTCGATCACGTTCCAGGGTACCCAGTGCCTGTGGTTTTGATAATTCCCAACAACCACCTGTCAGAGTGACAAGTAATGTGATACTGCATAGACCGAACGGATGCTTCATGGTTGGTTTCCTTAAATCCAGATGTTTCAAACTGACCAAGGCAATTAATTCTAGCTCAGTATTCACTGAAAACCATTTTATCCGTTACCAAGATAATTATCGCCCAACAGTAAAATAATCATCCCTGTGATTGTTGCCACTGCAACATTATTAGTACGCCACATCAGCAACACCACGAACGCCATGGCAAGGATTTCGGTTAACGTACCCTGTCTGACAGCAGGCGCGAGTATCGCCATGAACGCACAACCGGGAAGTGTCTCGAGTATTGGTTTCATACCACTGATGTGGCGTAACTGTAGCCCTATGAAGTAGCCGCCCGCACGACTGAGATACACGATAAATGCCATCATTGCGATGGCAAACAAAGTGGATGAGTGATCAACCATCGGTCTTTCTCTGTTGAAGTATCCCCATAGCCACACCGGCCAGCACAGCAATGATCAATATCAGATAGCTGGGCGCGCCTGCCTCGAATAGAATCAGCGATGTGATACCAGAGACAATCCAGGGTGCAGGCCTTGTATCCGAACCTTTGGCGAATAGCATCATCATGGTCGCCATAACCAGCGGTCCGGCGAAGTCGATTGCACCGAGATCCAGGCTGACGAACAAACCAGCCACATTCAGTCCAATCAGGACGGATGTCAGCCAACTTACCATCATCGCGATACCGTAGCCGGTTACATAACATAGACGGTCGATATTTTTATCGAGTCGAAATGAGGTGATAACGCCGGGATCGTTTAACAGAAACAGCCACAGGATACGCCGCCTCAGACTATGTCCGTCAAAATGGTGGGCCATGGCCATGCCGAGCAGGATATTTCGCGAACTGACCAGCGCCACCGTTAGCGCAATAGTGGCAAGCGGTAATGGTGCATGCCAGAATTCCAGTGCCGCGAACTGCGCCGATGCGCTGAAAACTGCGGAACTGAATAACAATGTCTGCCACTGGCTGATACCTGCCGAGGAAGCAGCGATACCAAACATCACGCCGAACAGGAATGTTGAAATAAAATAATCGCCCGATGAGCGAAAACCGAACAGCAATGTTTGGAACGTGGACATCATGATACGTTTTAATTCTGATAATCGAACAGTTCAGCGCTACATTTCGCGCGGAGCTCAGGAGCGTTGTTATAATAAATTGTATTCCTCTTCTTGACGATAACACAGGCTCAATTAGCGGAATGATCTGATCACGTACACATCTTGGGTAGAATCAGTGCAAGGATTTATTAAAGTAACTACTACCGTTGTGGTGATTACAATTTTTGGATTGACAGCGGTCTTGTTTTTAAATCGGTCCATGATCTTCCGACAATCACATTCCAGCTCACCATACAACGTAGCATTGAACAAACCTGTTACCGTTGATTCAACATATAAC
>BQJD01000100.1 GCA_021604525.1 marine bacterium B5-7
AAAAGCAAGACGCCAGCCGTTACCCCCGCAGTTACCTCGTACCTTCATCCACCATGAACCCGACTCGACCCTATGTGCTTGCGGTTGTCAGATGGAACGCATCGGTGAAGAGGTCAGCGAGAAACTCGACTATACCCCCGGCACCTTCAGCGTCGAACGCCACATCCGCGGCAAATGGACCTGTGTGTCCTGTGAAACGCTGATCCAGGAACCGGTGGCAGCACATATCATCGACAAGGGTATCCCGACCACTAACCTGCTGGCCCAGGTACTGATCGCCAAGTATGCTGATCATCAGCCGCTGTACCGTCAGCAGCAGATCTATGCCCGGGCCGGTGTCGATCTGCCTCGTTCAACCCTGTCAGACTGGGTGGGTCGGTGCGGGGTGGAACTGACTCCCCTGGTTGAACGCCTGCGAGAAGTGCTCAAACAATATCCCGTATTGCATGCCGATGAAACGCCGGTATCGATATTGGCGCCGGGCAAGAAACGCGCTCACCGCGCGTATGTCTGGGCCTATGCCACGACACGGTTCGCGCCTGTTCAGGGTGTTGTCTATGACTTCAGGGCCTCCCGCGCAGGTAAAGAGGCGCGCACCTTCCTTCACGGCTGGGCTGGTAAGTTGGTGTGCGACGATTATGCGGGGTATAAAGCCGGCTTTAATCAGGGTATCACCGAAATCGGTTGTATGGCCCATGCCCGGCGCAAGTTCCATGACCTGCACGCAGCCAACCAAAGTCCGATAGCCGAGAAAGCGCTGAAAACCATCGGCTTACTCTATGACATTGAGCGCGAGGTCACACAAACCGATGATCAGACTCGCCTGCAATTAAGGCAGAAACGATCGAAACCGATCCTGGACAAATTACGACGCTGGTTAATCGCCCAACGAGAACAGGTCACCAACGGAACGGCAACGGCCAAGGCGATTGATTACAGTCTAAAACGGTGGGAGGCGTTAATCCGCTATCTTGATGACGGTGCCGTGCCTATTGACAACAACTGGGTGGAGAATCAAATCCGGCCGTGGGCTCTGGGACGCTCCAACTGGCTGTTTGCAGGTTCGTTGCGCAGCGGTCAACGCGCAGCCAACATTATGACGCTCGTACAGTCGGCCAAGATCAATGGACTGGATCCTCAGGCTTATCTGAAGAATGTCATGGAACGGTTGCCGAACATTACCTATTCACAGCTTGATCAGCTGCTGCCGCACAAATGGGACGCAAACGTCAACACGGGGTGACCGGACGGTTACGTCGAAACAACCCGCTACGCAAGAAATACTGGGGTCAGCATTTATGGGCACGGGGCTACTGGGTAGTGACGAGTGGAAACGTGACGGATGAGATGTGGAAGGAGTACATCGAGAACCAAAAGGCGCCGGAACCGGATGATGATTTTCATGTCGTGTAAGTCGCCGAATCAGCCGAATGGTCGATCGATCCGGCTTTCACCCGTAACCTGAAGCCACCGGCTTTAGCCGGTGGAGTATTCACTCATGAAACGGAACTGTTCATGGGTGTCTGATTAATCTTCGAGATTCCTGCACAACTCCGATACGGTATGTCGGATTCCGCTTCCTATAGTATTGATACGATCTGGCTTTCGCTGTATCTCATCTTCTTGATTCGTAGAATCTCATCTAGATAAGAAAATTCTACATCCCGATTCGATTACTTTCCGGGAGGGATTACACTGCAGTGCTATATACTGGTCATGTCTCAACAGTTCAACGGGAGAACGGCGATGACTGCAATGAGAGGATTACTCCTGGGCGTTGCACTGACCACCTTCCTTTCTGTCTGCTTCGCATCGGATTACGAGATGTTTGTTGGTGACTACACGGGAATGTTTATACCCGTTGATCGCGAAAAAGGGCAGGTTTATGATCTGAGCGTCAGCATTCGTGAAATTAATGATGGACTTAATATCAGTTGGGAATCGACGACATTTGATGATGGAAAGTTGAAGGCAACAACCTACAGCATCGACTTCCTCGAGACAGAACGAAAGAATATTCTTACTGCTGCCGAAAAGAAGAACCTGTTCGGTGGGCGTGGCCCCTTGGATCCCATTAATGGAGAACCTTACGCCTGGGCGCGAATCACCGATCGAACGCTCATCGTCTACATGATGTTAATTGCCGACGATGGCGGTTACGAAGTACAAACGTACAATCGAACCTTGAAAGATAATGGTGACTTCATCACCCAGTATTCAAGATTCAGAAACGGCCAGGTGGTAAGAACGCTTAAGGCGACACTGAACCGTCAGTCCGCGACGAGAATGGAAAAGAACAAGTAGTCTTTAGCGCGAAGCAGATAGCACCCGGTAGCCTGAAGCATTGTCGGCGTGGAGGCTGCCAAGCCGGACTGGTGTGAGTGAAGTCTTGGCGACGGGTCGTTTGTCGTTTCAAATGATGAGGAATCGCGACCCAGTCAGGCTTAGTAGCGATCCCTAATCTTATGACAACCCCCTAACCTCATAGTATCCTGATCATCCGTCTTACTGGCTGGCAAATAGTTATCCCCTTCCCAATCAACGTCCGAGTGGTCGTATCTCCAGGCCATCAGAACGTGCTGAGGTGCGATTGTGAAAGATATTGTGTATCAAGGAGATAGAGTGAACTCACAATCGGTCAATGATCCCCATGTAAAGGGGAAGAGATTACTTGAGTGAGCGTGATGTTGAATCATTAATTTGGTATTGAAAAAAGGAAAGATGAAAACAAGCTTCGCTCTACTCTTCCAACTTTTATGCAATGTAGTATTTCTTTTCATAGCATTGCTCGCGCCTCTATTTTGTTTTATTTTGCTGATAGTAATAGGCTTTCAAGCAGAAGATGGAGGAGGGCCGTTATCGTATTACATTGAAGATTATTTTGATTATGTCCCAGAGTTGATGGGACTAATCTATTTCTCAATTTGTTTAATTAAAATATATTGGGATATCAGGAGGCGATATGTTGTCTCTGCAATCACGCTTTCTATTGGTAGTTGCTTCTGCACGGGTCTTGTGATTTGGTTCTGTTATATATTCATCAGATCTTAAACACAGAGGTCGCGAGTTAGACGGGAACTTAAGCGGTTATTTATATGATTTACGAGAACATTAAAGATTCAGATAGGAAACAGTTGATTTAGCTGCTATTGGGCAATAAATAGCCGGATGAAGTCAAAAACCAGTTCTTGATAACGCCTTAGAACTCCATCCGCGGATTATTTATTCAGAAATGGACCCCGCAAATTGGACAGCTCGATAAGTGCCCCCTGGATCAAGCTGCCAGCCTGGCGGCGAATTCATAGGACACGCTGTCCGGCGTTCGCCGGTCAAGCGAATGATGTCGTCTCTCGGTGTTGTAGAACGAGAAATAACGGCCCAGTGACGCCCGTGCGTCGGCAAGGTAAATAGTCGCCCCTGAACAATTCCCAAGGTATTGTTATTGAATAGGAAACAGGACGTTTAGTAGTGAAGGAATTGCAAGAAAAGGATAAAATACAGGCTGTTTTCTTGCAAATTGAGGACGGTTTTGATGGGCCCGAAACGCACTGAGAATGATCCACGCATTGACCTGTTTCGAAACCGTCTTGAGAATCTGATTGATCCACGACATGAACTGATTCGTCTCGGTGAGCTGATTGACTGGGAGGTGTTTGATCGGCAATGGGGTCAGTTATACGAAGACCGC
>BQJD01000101.1 GCA_021604525.1 marine bacterium B5-7
CACAAATCCGCTGGCGATAGCTTCTTGTCGCAGGGTGCGTCCATTTATTAAGGCCCCTTGAGCAATTTGGGCAGCCTTATCGTAACCAATGCGGGGAACCAATGCCGTGACCAGCATCAGGGATTGTTCCATCAGCTCAGATATTCGGCCCGTGTTTGGCTCAATTCCCACAATGCATTTATCGGTCAGGCTCATGACGGCATCGCCGAGGAGGCGGATGGACTGGAGCACGTTGTGCGCAATGACGGGTTTGAATACATTGAGTTCAAGATGCCCCTGTGCGCCGGAAATCGTGATAGTCGTGTGGTTCCCGATAACCTGCGCACAGACCATCGTCATGGCTTCGCATTGAGTGGGATTCACCTTTCCCGGCATGATGGAGGAGCCCGGCTCATTTTTCGGCAGGGAAAGTTCTCCAAGACCGGACCGCGGACCGGAACTTAACAGGCGAATATCATTGGCAATTTTATTCAGACTGACAGCGAGAACATTGAGCGCACCGGAGATTTCCACCATGGCATCGTGCGTGGCCAACGCTTCGAACTTATTGGAAGCCGAAAGAAAAGGCAGCTGCGTATACCTTGCGACTTCTTCAGCAAACTTCACACCAAACCCGGGCGTTGCATTCAATCCCGTACCCACAGCCGTACCGCCTTGCGCAAGGGGATACAGTCGTTTAAGACCATCCTGAATCCGATCAATCCCCAATTGCACCTGAGTGGCATATCCTGAAAATTCCTGGCCCAACGTGAGAGGAGTGGCGTCCTGCAAATGGGTTCGTCCGATTTTGATAATGCCTTCCCAGGCTTGCGACTTATCCAACAAGACCTGATGGAGATGTGCCAATGATGGAATCAGGACATGGTGCAGTTGCTCAACCGCCGCAATATGCATCGCCGTCGGAAAGACATCATTGGAAGACTGGCTGCGATTGCAGTGATCATTCGGATGAACCGGCGTGTTTGATCCGGGCGTCCCGCCCAGACGTTCGATGGCCAGATTGGCAATCACCTCATTGGCATTCATATTGGACTGCGTGCCGGAACCGGTTTGCCAGATCACGAGGGGAAAATGATCGTCCAACTTGCCGTCGATAACCTCCTGTGCCGCATCAGCAATAGCCTTGCCGGTTGTTTCATCAATGGTGTTCAGGGTGACATTCGATAGGGCCGCACAATGTTTGACGATACCCAACGCCCGGATCAGAGAGCGAGGTAAACGCTCCTGGCCTATTTGAAAATTCTCCAAGGAACGTTGGGTCTGTGCCCCCCAATATTTGCCAGCGGGCACAGAAATCGAACCAAAAGAGTCGGTTTCAATGCGAACGTCATTCGCCTTATTTGTCATGGCTCCTCTAATTAGTATCGTTTAGCCATTGATGATTGAGGGTGGAGTGCCCGATGGTCGATTGACCCCTTTGAGGCTAGACTCTCCAGAACCCTCGCCACTCCGGACGACGCTGAAGGAGCCGTCAGTCTCTAACACCACAGCGTGCACCTCATTCAACATCCCCGCTCCTGCACTCCGAACCGCAGCCAGCACCTCATCTTCAGTCACCCGTGTTTTGACCAATGCCTGAGACAGCAGGGCACCCCGGTATAACAATAATGTCGGTTCCCCTGTGGCCAACTTGCGCACCCACCGGACGCGGACACTAGACCACGTCACAACGAACTGCATTCCTATCAGCAGAGCCAAGGCCAGGACCCCCTGAGCCAATGTCACGTCCTTGTTGAGCAAAATGGTGGCCAGTATCGAGCCGAGAGCGACAGTTACGACCAAGTCGAAAGCATTCATTTTGGATAAGGTTCGTTTGCCGAACAATCTGAGGAGCGAAAGTAGGCATAGGTAAGCCAACACGCTCATGAACCCTGTTCGGCCTAAGGCCTGCCAATTGTCAAAAAAGATATGTTCCAATTTTCATGTCCGGTGAATTGCACGACTCCTCGGCGGCATCTGCATTGGATAGACACCATGCACTACAGAGCCTACCCTCCTGTCACGAATCTATCGCCAGCATTCCACGTATTACGATGATTTCCATGAGCCGGGATAGCGCCTGACGCCCGCAACAGGCAATCCATAAGCATGAATTCCACGTCATAAAAGTAGTGTTGGGTTGAGTGGAGTCATTGCTCAACTCTCCTGAACATTTGTCGGCATAGGATGGTCCGGGTCCCGCCCCCCATCCACCCGGCATCCGCTTGCAGCGAAATGGTATACCCCGGAGGCTGGGGAGCATACAACATCCTCATCGCGCTGCTTTATTCCGTTTCATTTACCGTGACGATACGTCCACACAGAAGCATCCGTTTGGGAATGACGGTTGGCCGATTCTTTGTTATTTCTTGAAATTAGTCAAGACACAAGTCAGGATAGTCAAGCAGTGGGTTCAAAATGCCTACCAACACGAATTAATCTCCTACATTCATACGACCATTTAGTAAACTCACGCTCCAGAAAAGTTTCTCCACCATTCTACCCTCTTCAGAGCACATCCAAACGAGCGGACAACAATCGTCTTGGAAAACAGGTCAGGATTATGGAAGGTATTCGCGCATGCGCACATGTTCACAGCGAATGCCATAGCCGATCAAACGGGCGGGGATATTTCGTACAGCACGGAACTGTAGCAGCCATCGCAAAATCGCTGGAAATTCCGGTAAGTCTCCCGAATTTTCCAGGGCCTTGGAGATGAGACGATTCTGAGTTTGCACCTGTAGAGCCTGGATGATTCTGGTCGGTAGCAGACGGCGTTGCTGTATCTCGCGCAACAGTGTTTCTTGAATCGGGTTTCCGTTCCGTAGATTCGAAGCAAGAGCATTCGCAGCGGCGACGGCGTCTTGAATGGCCAAATTGATCCCGACACCCCCGATGGGTGACATCGCGTGCGCGGCATCTCCAATTAATAGCAGACCTGGCCGGTACCAGCGTTCCAGGCGATCGACACGCACAACCAATGTTTTCACATCATCCCAGGTGGCCAAACCTCGGACAGAGTTCTTGAGAAAAGGTGCCAGCTTGGCAACCGAATCGCGTAGGGTCTCGACCGGTTGGGCCCGCAGTGTTTCATCACGACCCTTTGGCACCACATAAGCAGCCTGCCAATACTCGGTCCGATTCAGCAGCACCATCATATGGCCAGCGTCCACGATGGCGAAGGTATCTTCCGGATCGCTATGCTTTCGCGGCACACGAAACCACAGCACATCCATTGGCGCCCCATAGTCCTGCCTTGGCATGTCAGCAGCTTCGCGCAAAGTCGAATGACGGCCATCACAGGCGACGATCAGATCTGCCAGGACCGACACCCCGCCCTCTGGCGAACGCACACGGACACCGGCCACGCGTCCCTCTTTTTCAATCAGCCCAATGGCCTCGTGACGCATGCGCAAATCGAAGTGCGGATACCTTTCGCCTTCGTCGGCCAATAAATCAAGAAAATCCCATTGCGGCACCAATGACAAATAGGCAAACGGCTTCAGTCCACGAAAGTCGATCACCTGTTGCAACCGTCCCCGGATGCTCACACTCAAATGATCGACTTTGCGTTGAGGCAGTCGATCAAATTTTTTCAGCAACCCGACTTCATTGAGGATCTGAAGCGTCGATGGGTGCACGGTATCGCCGCGAAAGTCGCGCAGAAAATCGGCATGCTTTTCCAGAATGACGACAGAGACCCCCG
>BQJD01000102.1 GCA_021604525.1 marine bacterium B5-7
CTCCGACTGATTGTAGGCATTCGGTTTCAGGGTCTATTTCACTCCCCTCGTCGGGGTGCTTTTCACCTTTCCCTCACGGTACTGGTTCACTATCGGTCGTATGGGAGTACTTAGGCTTGGAGGGTGGTCCCCCCATGTTCAAGCAAGGTTTCACGTGCCCCGCCCTACTCAAGGACATGACGATTATCTACCCGTACGGGGCTGTCACCCGCTATGGCCCGACTTTCCAGACGGTTCCGGTTTAAAGCGCCATGCCACTGGCCTGGTCCGCGTTCGCTCGCCACTACTAACGGAGTCTCGGTTGATGTCCTTTCCTCCGGCTACTTAGATGTTTCAGTTCGCCGGGTTCGCCTCGTCATCCTATGTATTCAGATGACGATGACCCTTGCGGGCCGGGTTGCCCCATTCGGATATCCATGGATCAAAGGGTGCTCGCGCCTCCCCATGGCTTGTCGCAGCGTGCCACGTCCTTCATCGCCTCCATACGCCAAGGCATCCACCAAATGCCCTTCTTAACGCTTGATCTCAGCTGCCTTCTGCCACGCCGCACATGTTTGATCAGGATCCCAAGGGATCCTTCATGTTCCCTCAAGCGCCGGGCGCGGCCATCCGGCCGCTTGGCTTCGGGCCTGACCGGCCCGGGCCCACACTTGTGGGCCTTGAGGCTCACCGGTGAAGGTGAGACACATGAAGTTTCGCAAATCACATACAACGAGCAAAAAGCCTCGTTACACATCGTCGCCGGACCGCCCCTCGGCGATGGCCGGACACGAAGGCAAGATATGGGGAACAGGTTTGGCACCCGCCCCGTCCTTCGCACCCCGTCCATCAAGACGGTCCGCAACTCCTCGACACGGCATTGGGCACCCGCGCTAAACACCCTCCCCTCCAGCCAGCCAAAGCCAACCAGACGAAAGACCGCCGCACCGGCGCCACCGGTCGAGGTCAACATCCTCTTCACACTGTCCAACAACCCTCAGGGGCCTAAACCCCAAACCCGTCAGGCACCGCCCGACCGGGATCTCTGATCTCTTTGGTTCTGTTTTTCTTGTTCCCTCAGGCGCCGGGCGCGGCCATCCGGCCGCTTGGCTTTCGGGCCTGACCGGCCCGGGCACACGCTTGTGTGCCGTGGGTACTCACCGGCCAGGGCCGGCTACCCAAGCTCCATCATTCGACCTTGCGGCTCCGCCAGTCATTGGTGGAGCTGATCGGGATCGAACCGACGACCTCATGCTTGCAAAGCACGCGCTCTCCCAACTGAGCTACAGCCCCGAGGGCACTCTCGCCGGTAGCGCCTGCTTCAGCGCGGGCGGCGCCTAGCTGGTGGGCAAGGCGGGATTTGAACCTGCGACCTCACGCTTATCAAGCGCGCGCTCTAACCAACTGAGCTACTCGCCCTTTATTCTCGCCCCATGCGCTGACCGCCGCTATTGGCTTGGCACCCCAAGCTCGGCTTCACCAGCCCCGAGGACACCCTCGCCGGCAAGCTCCCCAAGGCGCATTGAGCGCCCGGGCCGAGAGGCCCGAAGCCAAGCGGCCGGATGGCCGCGCCCGGCGTCTGAGGGAACAAGCCCCAAAGGGGCGATAAACAAAACCAAAGAAGGGATGCGAGGTAGGCGGCTCTTCCCGACCGTTCGCAAGCGAACGATCGGTCACGCCAGTTGCAAGCAACCGGCGCGGTCCTGCCGAGCCCGGCAGATGTTGTAAGGGTCCTTAGAAAGGAGGTGATCCAGCCGCAGGTTCCCCTACGGCTACCTTGTTACGACTTCACCCCAGTCGCTGACCTTACCGTGGTCGGCTGCCTCCCCTAAAGGTTAGCGCACCGGCTTCGGGTAAAACCAACTCCCATGGTGTGACGGGCGGTGTGTACAAGGCCCGGGAACGTATTCACCGTGGCGTGCTGATCCACGATTACTAGCGATTCCGACTTCATGCACTCGAGTTGCAGAGTGCAATCCGAACTGAGACGGCTTTTGGGGATTGGCTTGCCTTCGCAGGCTTGCTGCCCATTGTCACCGCCATTGTAGCACGTGTGTAGCCCAGCCCATAAGGGCCATGAGGACTTGACGTCATCCCCGCCTTCCTCCGGCTTGTCACCGGCAGTTTCTCCAGAGTGCCCGGCTCTACCCGATGGCAACTGAAGATGAGGGTTGCGCTCGTTGCGGGACTTAACCCAACATCTCACGACACGAGCTGACGACAGCCATGCAGCACCTGTGTTCCGTCCAGCCGAACTGAAGGATACCGTCTCCGGTAACCAAAACGGACATGTCAAGGGCTGGTAAGGTTCTGCGCGTTGCTTCGAATTAAACCACATGCTCCACCGCTTGTGCGGGCCCCCGTCAATTCCTTTGAGTTTTAATCTTGCGACCGTACTCCCCAGGCGGTGCGCTTAACGCGTTAGCTTGCGCCACCGAACAGCATGCTGCCCGACGGCTAGCGCACATCGTTTACGGCGTGGACTACCAGGGTATCTAATCCTGTTTGCTCCCCACGCTTTCGCGCCTCAGCGTCAATACCGGTCCAGATGGCTGCCTTCGCCATCGGTGTTCTTCCCAATATCTACGAATTTCACCTCTACACTGGGAATTCCACCATCCTCTCCCGGATTCTAGCCTGCCCGTATCAAGTGCACCTCCCAGGTTGAGCCCGGGGCTTTCACACCTGACGCAACAGACCGCCTACGCGCCCTTTACGCCCAGTAATTCCGAACAACGCTTGCCCCCTCCGTATTACCGCGGCTGCTGGCACGGAGTTAGCCGGGGCTTCTTCTCCCGCTACCGTCATTATCTTCGCGGGTGAAAGAGCTTTACAACCCTAGGGCCTTCTTCACTCACGCGGCATGGCTGGATCAGGCTTGCGCCCATTGTCCAATATTCCCCACTGCTGCCTCCCGTAGGAGTCTGGGCCGTGTCTCAGTCCCAGTGTGGCTGATCATCCTCTCAGACCAGCTACCGATCGCAGTCTTGGTAGGCCGTTACCCCACCAACAAACTAATCGGACGCGGGCCCATCTCTCGGCGATAAATCTTTCTCCCCCAAGGCTCCCGCCTAAAAGGACGTATACGGTATTAGCCAACGTTTCCATTGGTTGTTCCGTACCAAAAGGTAGGTTCCCACGCGTTACTCACCCGTGCGCCACTGTCCACCACCCGAAGGTGGCTTCCCGTTCGACTTGCATGTGTTAGGCCTGCCGCCAGCGTTCGTTCTGAGCCAGGATCAAACTCTTAGGTTTGATTGACAACCAGTACCCAGCCCAACCCCTCGCAGCACACAACACCACCCTCAGGCAATGCCAGCACCACAAGAAACCAAACCAAATACCAGTCGTGTCTAGAGCCGTTTCACAAAACGTCACCTATCATCAAACCATGAACCTCGCCATCAAACACATCCAGCCAATCTCTCAGCCAAACATGACAACAGCAAAGCCCAAGATCCTCAATCTCAATAGATACACGGTTC
>BQJD01000103.1 GCA_021604525.1 marine bacterium B5-7
TTGGACATGCGCTACACCATGAAAGCCCCACTTTCTCCAAACATGAGGGATTCGTACTGAAGCTTATATTTGAGGGGCGTCTCGCGCACGATCATTGGACATGCGCTACACCATGAAAGCCCCACTTTCTCCAAACATGAGGGATTCGTACTGAAGCTTATATTTGAGGGGCGCCTCGCGCACGATCGTTGGACATGCGCTACACCATGAAAGCCCCACTTTCTCCAAACATGAGGGATTTGTACTGAAGCTTATATTTGAGGGGCGCGAGTGATCAAATTGCACAGAGTATCGAAGATCTATGAGGTTGGCGATCAACCGGTCTATGCCCTGGCCGATATCACTGAACACATTAAGGCGGGAGAATATGTGGCCATTATGGGGCCTTCCGGTTCAGGAAAATCGACCTTACTCAATTTATTGGGCTGTCTTCTCCGTCCAACGGAAGGGTCGTATCAACTGAATGGGAAAGATATCAACACACTGAGCGACGCTGAATTATCAAAACTACGCCAATCAGTAATCGGATTTATTTTTCAATCATTTCATCTCATTCCACGGCTCACTGCGGCTGGCAATGTTGAACTCCCCATGATCTTTGCCGGTATCACGCCGCAGGAACGTCAGCAGCGTGTCGCCGAAGCTCTGGAGGCGGTTGGACTGACGGCACGGTCACATCATCGCCCCGATCAATTGTCTGTTGGTCAACGCCAACGAGTCGTGATTGCACGAGCCACCGTGATGAACCCTCGACTCATTTTAGCCGATGAGCCGACAGGAAATCTGGATAGCGAGTCAGGAAAACAGATACTCGAGCTTCTGGATCGTCTCTATTCTCTGGGACATACGCTCATTGTCGTCACACACGACATCGACGTCGCACATCGAGCAGAACGGCTTCTGGTCATCAGTGATGGGCACATTGTGCAACGAACCAGTTCCAGCAGCAGCAAGAACATGACTTCAGTGGCGACTCCACCTTCATCGTAACCCGGATAGACCATGCCCCTTAGAGATCTCGTACGCTTCGCATGGGCCGCACTCAAAGGTCACCCGATCCGTATTGGATTGTGCTTGACCGGCATTGCGATTGGGATCATGGCCATCGTCGTCCTGACGGCATTAGGGGAAGGAGCGCGACGTTACGTCGTGAATGAGTTCATGTCGATCGGAAGCAATTTGCTGATTGTGATACCGGGAAAAACAGAGACCACCGGAGCCTTTCCCGGTTTCGCAGGCGCCCCGCATGACTTGACGATTACAGACAGCCAGGCCCTCAATCGAAGCATTCGTTCTATTCAATTACTTGCCCCAATCTCCATGGGGACAGAAACCGTTCATTACGGCGAACGGCGACGGCAGGTTCCGATTGTCGGCACAACTTCTGACTTTCTAGAAATACGGCATCTTCACATGGCTCAAGGACAATTTCTTCCCACGGGAGATCCGCAGCGAGGCACCCCCCTAGTTGTCTTAGGGCACCGCGTCGCACAGGAGCTTTTTCCTGACACGCCGCCAGTCGGACAATTGATTCGCGTCGCAGACTGGCGAATGCGAGTGATCGGCACTCTTGCCCCTCGCGGGACTCAATTGAGTATGGATATGGATGATTTAGTGATTGTTCCTGTGGCAACAGGTATGCAACTGCTCAACCGTCACACGTTGTACCGTATTCTTATTCGAGCCAGAAACGTCTCAGAATTAGCAACGACGTGTGACCATATTGTCGCCTTACTGGCTCAACGTCATGGGGAAGATGACACCACGTGCATCACGCAAGGAGCGGTCGTCAGCACCTTTTCGTCTATCCTCAATGCCTTGACTCTCAGTTTGGCAGCCATTGGATTGATTTCGCTGACCGTCGCCGGGATTGGAGTCATGAATGTCATGCTCGTCGCCGTGTCGGATCGCACGGAAGAAATTGGACTCTTGAAAGCGTTGGGCGCAAGAAGCGGGCAAATCTTACTGATATTTTTAATCGAAGCCATCATCCTTTCTTTAGCTGGAGGTATAATCGGCCTCGCCCTCGGATGGGTGATTGTACAAGGCCTGATCACACTCTATCCGGCCATTCCGGCCTCTACTCCCTTTTGGGCTTCCGTTTCTGCGGTGGTGGTCTCAGTCGTCGTCGGTGTCGTGTTCGGATTAATTCCCGCACGTCGTGCGGGACGGCTTGACCCCATCCACGCGCTGGAAGGGCACACAACGTGAGATGGAAAGACCTCTTACTCCTTTCGTTTGGCGCGATTACCGCCCGGCCAACCCGTACAGGCCTCTCCCTGCTTGGCATTGCGATCGGCGTCATGACAGTAATTGTACTGACATCGATTGGTGAGGGCACACGCCGCTATGTACTCTCTCAATTTACTCAGTTCGGCACCAATCTCCTGACCATTACCCGCGGAAAAACTCAAACCGTTGGCATCCCTGGCGTTCTCGGCGGCACGACTCATAAACTAACCATCCAGGACGCCCAAGCCATTCGGCAGCTTGATGGAATTATTCGAGTCATTCCATTGTCGGTAGGCAATGCCAGAGTCGAGACCGAAGGCCGGGGCCGGAGCGTATCTGTTTTTGGCGTAACCGCGGAGATGCCGGAGCATTGGAAATTCTCCGTGCGTTCCGGTCGCTTTCTCCCACAAGGCGATCCATTTCGCCGACAATCTGTCGCCGTCCTTGGACCAAAGCTGAAAACCGAACTGTTTGATGACGTCTCGCCATTAGGAAGTTTCGTTCGTATCGCGGGATATCGTTTTCGAGTCATCGGCGTCATGACTCCGAAAGGCAATCTGCTGGGATTCGATATTGATGATGCGATCTATGTGCCGGTCGCTTCAGCCATGACGATGTTTAATATGGACGAACTGATGGAAATACAAGTGGCGTTTGGGTTCGGTCATCAATTGGAGACCATCACTCAACAGATTCGAGAACGACTTATAGACCGACATCGGGGCGAAGAGGACTTCACGATCGTGACCCAAGCTGCCATGCTCGAGACGATGGATAACATCATGAATGTCATTACCATCGCGGTCGCCGTCATTGCCGGTATTTCAATGATTGTCGGCGGGATCGGCATCATGACGGTCATGTGGATGGTCGTACGCGAGCGGACGGCGGAAATCGGGCTTTTGAAGGCCACCGGAGCGACCTCAGCACAAATCTACCAGCTGTTCCTCTGTGAATCGATAGCCCTATCTTCCATCGGAGGTGCCCTAGGGTTAGTACTTGGGATGAGTTGTGTCCAACTCATCCCCGCATTTATTCCAGGAATTCCTGTTCATCCCCACCTTCTTTACGTCCTTGCCGCACTGTTTGTCAGCACCGTGGCCGGC
>BQJD01000104.1 GCA_021604525.1 marine bacterium B5-7
TTCGCCAGGCGTTTACGGATCGACTGCAATTCTTTCTGGCGGGTCTTGGTCGTAATCGGGTAACTCATGTCGAGACTCTTTAATGTTTCGACGATTACATCCGAAATGATGAGCCTGGCGTTCTTTTTGTCATCGGCAGGCACGACATACCAGGGGGCGGTCTCTGTGCTTGTCGCACTCAAGCAGGCCGCATAGGCCTGCATATACTCTTTCCAATACTTTCGTTCCTTAATGTCGGCCAGGCTGAATTTCCAGTTCTTTTCCGGTTCATCAATCCGTTGAAGGAATCGCTTTCGCTGCTCTTCCTCTGAAAGATGAAGGAAAAATTTTATGATTCGCGTGCCATTGCGAAAAAGATGGCTCTCCAGGTCGATGATGGAGCGAAACCGGTCTTGCCAAAGGTTTTTTTCGTCAAGCAAATCGCCCGGCAGCCCCTGGCTCAACAGAATCTCCGGATGCACTCGCACGATGAGAACCTCCTCGTAATAAGAACGATTGAAAATACCGATGCGTCCGCGTTCAGGCAGAGACTGCGTGGTGCGCCATAGGAAATCATGGTCCAATTCCTCAGCGCTGGGATGTTTGAAGCTAAACACCTGGCAACCTTGTGGATTCACTCCCGACATGACATGCCGGATGGCGCCATCCTTGCCTGCGGCATCCATGGCCTGAAATATTAGCAGTAACGCATAGCGGTTCGACGCATAGAGAAGACGTTGCAGGCCACTGAGTTCTTCAATATGTTTTTTAAGAACCTGCTTGTACTGTTTTTTCGAGTTATAGATATCCTTTACCCTGGTTGGCCTTTTGCTGAGATCGACCCTTGTGCCTTCCTCTACCCGGAAACCGTTGGTCTGAATGTTCATGGTTGCCCCTTTTTCATGATTTGATGTCTGTGTTGTTCACCTGGCGTTTGGAGATTTTTATTCTTTGGGCAGCGCCTCAAAGCCGGAGATGACGTCAAAGAGTTCCTCGTCGATGCCACTTTGGCGCAATTGATGAAAGTGCCGGTTGAGGTCCTCCAGCAGCTCGTCGATGTTTTTCTCGGCGCGTTGCATGGCGGTCAATCGGCTGGCGTTTTCGCTGGCGAGAGATTCAGCACATGCCCGGAAGAGCGAGATAAAGAGATACTCATGAATGAGCGCCCGCAGCGTTGCCGCACCACTGCCGATGACTTCCGGCAGATTTCCTGTCGGCCACGGGATTATGGCCAACTCGCTTCGCCAGGTTTGGTCCAGTGGAAGCAGGCGCTGATTGACCGGCGCATAGACCCCTCTGGAGGTGGGGCGGTTGTAAAAGAGGTGGAGTTCGGCGATTTCCCCATGGCTGCGGCGCGTTTCGCTTTCCAGGAGAATCTGTCCGACCAGCGGAGTGATGGCCTTGATGGAATTCGGGACAGAATAGAATCCCAGCAACGGCAGGCCTGCGTCTGCCAGGCGCGTCTGCACGCGCTCACCAATGGCCCATACCCGGTGTTGGCCGGGCCGAGCGGCCAGGGTCTTGACCGCATAATCGGCTATCACTTCATTAAACTGGCCCACCAATCCCTGGTCCGAACCGAACACGACGGCGCCAATCGCCCCTGCAGCGGTTTGCCTTTTTTGTTCTCCCATCAAGGCCATCGACGAGTCTTCCCGGAAACAGACGCTTAACCCCAGCTCCACGGTGCGAGCGTAGTCGGCCAATGCGCTCACCGATTGCTCATATTGTCCAATGCTTGAGGCGGCTAGGGCCTTCATTGTGCGAACGACGGATTGGAGATCCCCGGCTCCGCCGATCTTTCGGCGCAGACCCACCATGGTGTCGCTCATGCCTTCTCCTTGAGATCTTGTATGGGCTGAAAGCATTCCAGAGCTTGACGGGCGATCTGAATAATCGTTTCACGATCTTCAGTATTCAATTTGGCTGGACCTTCCAATCGTTTGCGCACCTCCAACGGGATGTCGAGTGATGCCTTGTGTAACATCTGTTCGCCCTTCGTCATTTCGTCAAGCGGCACAGTATCGAAGAATTTGTCGGTCAACGCCAATAGCAAGGTGATTTGAGCGGGAACGGAAACCGGGGTAAATTCCGGCTGTTTGAGGCAGGCGCGGATTCTCCGCCCGTGTTCGATAATCTTTCGGGTGTCGTCATCCAGCCTCGCGTCGAACCTGGCAAAGGTTTCCAGCTCTTCAAACTGGGCATAGGCCAATTTGAGGTCTCCTGCCACGGCGCGATAGGCGGCCCGTTGGGCCTTTCCCCCCACGCGGGACACAGATCGACCGACATCGATTGCAGGCAGCACTCCTAATTCGAACAGGGAGGGCGAGAGGTAGATTTGTCCATCCGTGATAGAAATCAGGTTGGTCGGAATATAGGCCGAAATGTTTTGTGCTTCGGTTTCGATGATGGGGAGCGCGGTCAATGAGCCGGCACCGAATTCTTTTCGCAGATGGGTGGCGCGCTCCAGAAGCCGCGAGTGGATGTAAAAAATGTCGCCGGGAAATGCTTCTCGACCGGGCGGGCGGCGCAGGAGCAAAGATAGCTCACGATAGGCGCGGGCGTGATGTGTCAGGTCGTCATAGACAATCAGCACATCCCGACCTTGTTCCATGAAATGCTCGGCAATGCTGGTTGCGGCGTACGGCGCGATATACGCCAGTCCCGGCGGGTCGTTGCCTTCGGTAACGACGACGATGGTGTATTCCATTGCGCCTTGTTCCCGGAGAGTGGCCACCACTTTGGCCACACCGGATGCGCGTTGGCCGATGGCGCAATACACGCACAGCACATTTTGGTCTCGTTGGTTGAGAATGGTGTCGAGGGCGATGGCAGTCTTGCCCGTTTGCCGGTCGCCGAGAATCAACTCCCGCTGGCCTCGCCCAATCGGGATGAGCGCATCGATGACCTTGATGCCGGTTTGCAACGGCACCGTAACGGGTGCACGATTCATGATGGGCGGTGCCGGACGTTCGATAGGCAGGCGCTCGGGAGAAACCACAGGTCCGAGGCCATCCAGGGGTCGCCCCAATGGGTTGATGACTCGCCCGATTAATCCGTCGCCTACCGGCACGTCCATGACGTGTCCCCTACGCTCGACTTCATCACCTGTATGCAACTGCCAGTAGTCTCCAAGGAGCACGACGCCGATTTCGTCTTCATCGACGTTGAAGGCGATGCCATACACCTCACCGGGAAACTTCAACACCTCCTCAAATCCCACCCCCGGAAGGCCTGAAACCCTGGCGATGCCGGTGGAGACGTTTGTAATCCTTCCTATCTCGTGGGCCACCATGTCGGGTGTGAAGCTTTCGCATGCGTGGCTCATGCCAGTGAAC
>BQJD01000105.1 GCA_021604525.1 marine bacterium B5-7
AGTTAGCCGCAGGTGTGTAGACGTAACTTCCATCACTATTTATATTAATTGTCCCACCATTCGTGGTAGTAAAACTACCGCTAACAACTGTTAAGATTGTATCCTCAACGTCACTGTCGTTTAGCAATAGGTTATCAGACGGTTGAGACACATAGCTTTCGTCTTCTGCAACGGTTATTTGCTCACCGACTACATCCGGGAGGTCGTTGATGGGCACCACGGTAATTGACAGAGTGGCCGAAGCAGTCGCCGCGCCATCGGTTACAGTATAAATGATGCTATCTTGACCACTAAAGTTTGCGGCCGGCGTATACGAGTAGCTACCATCAGTAGCTATGTCGATAGTACCTCCATTCACCGTGGTGAATACGCCAGGCACAACAGTTAGAACGTCTCCATCAATATCAACGTCGTTTAGGAGCAAGTTATCCGCAGCTTGTGAGTTATATGGCGTGTCTTCAATCACAGTAACATTCTCGCCCAATACTACAGGAACGTCGTTGACCGGAGTTACATCGATTGAAAGAGTGGCTGTCGCGGTAAGCCCCTGATTGTCAAGAACTGTGTAGACAAAGCTATCCGCACCAACATAATTAGGAGCAGGAGTATACTCATAACTACCATCGGTATTGATAACCAAAGTCCCGCCAGCTGTTGTAGGGAATGTCCCACTACTCACAGTTAAATTTGTGTCTTCAAAGTCGGTATCATTTAGCAAGAGGTTTTCTGCAGGGCTAGAATTGAAAACTGTGTCCTCTAACAATGTAATCGACTCACCTTGGGCAACCGGAGCATCATTAACTGGAGTTACTGTAATGCTTAGAGTAGCAGTTGCTGTCAAGCTGCCATCTGTAATTGTATAGACAACACTATCTTGTCCATTGTAGTTCGCTGCAGGCGTGTAACTGTAACTCCCGTCACTGTTCAAGGTAATTGAACCACCTTGACTGGTTGTAAAAGTACCAGGTTGCACAGTGAGAGTACCGCTATCGATATCGCTATCATTCAGCAGTAAGTTGTCAGCTGGATTTGAAACGTAAGGTGTATCTTCAATGGTAGTAATCGACTCACCCAGGGCATCAGGCGCATCGTTGACTGGCGTAACTGTAATATCTAATACTGCAGTATCAGTTAACGAGCCGTCGGTTACAGTATAAGAGACGCTATCGGGGCCAGAATAATTGGCTGGCGGCGAATATGTATACGAGCCATCTTCGCTAAATGTAATCGAACCACCCTGAGCTGTAGTGAATATTCCAGGTACAACAGTAATTATGTCGCCGTCTATATCTGTATCGTTTAGCAGCAAGTTGTCGCCGGGGTCAGAAGCGTATGGAGTATCTTCTTGCGTAGTAATAGCTTCTCCCAAGGCTTCTGGTGCATCATTAACCGGATCTATGCTAATACTGAGCACTGCTGTAGCGTTAAGCGCCCCATCAGTTACTGTATATACCACGCTATCAGCACCGTTATAGTCTGCTGGCGGATTATACGAGTAGGAACCATCTGCAGTAATCGTAATGCTTCCACCTTGAGCGGTAGTAAAGGTGCCGGGTAAGACTTCCAGATCGTCACCATCTATATCGCTATCATTAAGTAGCAGATTATCTTCCGGTTCCGAGTTATAAGTAACATCTTCCAGCACATTGATCGCTTCGCCTATAGCTTCAGGAGCGTCATTTATCGGCGTGACAATAAACGTAATCGTGGCACTATCAGTCAAATCACCATCCGTTAGGTTATATGACACCACGTCTGTTCCAACAAAGTTTGCTGGCGGCGTGTATTCATAGTCCCCATTTGGATGTATGACGGCGGTACCTCCCTGCGCCGTTGTGAAGGTTCCTGGTATCACAGATACTGCGTCGCCATCGACATCAAATGAATGTGTCACTAAGTTCAGCGCTGGGTCGGAAGTAAAGTGAGTATCCTCTGGAATCGTGAACACCGGCGATGGTGCAACCGGCGCATCGTTTACTGGTGTCACTGTAATATCTAGCACTGCAGTATCGGTCGCTGCGCCATCAGTCATTGTATATGTAACGCTATCCGGGCCGTTGTAATTTGGTGCTGGGGTATAAGTGTAGGAACCGTCTTCGGCGATAGTTATCGTACCACCAGCAGCGGTAGTAAGCGTTCCAGCTACTGCTGTGATTGTATCCCCATCAAGGTCCGTATCGTTCGTCAGCAGATTATCCGCCTCCACCGAGGTGTAGAGCGTGTCTTCAACAACCGTCACCGCATCGTCGTTCGCTACAGGGGCATCATTTACTGGTGTAACAATGAATGTAATCGTAGCGCTATCAGTCAGATCTCCATCTGTCACGTTATAAGACACCACATCCGTTCCGACGAAATTCGCCGGCGGCGTGTATTCATAGTCTCCATTCGGATGGATCACCGCAGTACCACCCTGAGCCGTTGTGAAGGTTCCTGGTATCACTGATATCGCGTCCCCATCGACATCATACGAATGCGTCACCAGGTTCAGAGCGGGGTCCGAAACAAAGTGTGTATCCTCTGCAAGAGTGAACACAGGCGAAGGTGCAACAGGCGCGTCATTTACTGGCGTCACAGTAATATCCAGCACTGCTGTATCGGTCGCAGTGCCATCGGTAATTGTATATGTGACACTATCCGGGCCGTTGTAGTTTGGCGCTGGTGTGTACGTGTAGGACCCGTCTGGTGCGATATCAATAGTTCCACCTGCAGCGGTAGTAAGTGTTTCAGCTATTGTTGTTAGCGTATCTCCATCGAGATCCGTGTCGTTGTTCAACAGGTTATCCGCCTCCACCGAGTTGTAAGGCGTGTCTTCAACAACCGTCACTGCATCGTCATTTGCAACAGGACCGTCGTTAACAGGCGTAACATTGATCGTCAGCGTGGCAACCGCAGTCGCAGTGCCGTCGGTCACCGTATAATCAACCGTGTCCACTCCATTGAAGTTCGCCGCAGGCGTGTAGCTGTAAGAACCGTCGGTTGCAATGACAATCGTGCCGCCCTGGGTCGTGGTAAACGTACCGGCCACCGCATCCAGGTCATCCCCGTCAAGGTCCGTATCGTTCGCCAGCAGGTTATCCGCCTCCACCGAGGTGTAAGGCGTGTCTTCAACAACCGTCACCGCATCGTCGTTCGCCACAGGACCGTCGTTAACCGGCGTCACCGTGATGTTCAGCGTCGCCGTGTCCGTCAGATCCCCATCGGTGACCGTGTAAACCACACTGTCTTCCCCGTTGAAGTTCGCAGGCGGTGTATAGGTGTAAGAACCGTCTGT
>BQJD01000106.1 GCA_021604525.1 marine bacterium B5-7
GAACTCCAGCGCGCGATCAGCCGTCAGCTACATGACGAGGACTGGAAGACCTATCGCATTCCCAGAGCGGTCGCAAAGATCGGGGCCTGGCTTCAGGGCTTGTTGCCCGGCCCAGGCCCGTTCATCAAGCCATGGATGATCGATTTGGCAGATGACCATTACGCGCTCGATATCGGGCGCGCCCGCCAGCTTCTGGGGTGGGAACCGCAACATTCCCTGCGCGAGACGTTACCCAGGATGACCGCTGCACTGAAGGCGGATCCGACCGGCTGGTATAAGGAAAATAAGCTGAAGACGAAAAAACCTTCACCGGATCGGCCGACGTGGCCGCATGTGGCAAACATGTTTCTCGGTCTGTGGCTGATGGGTTCTGCGCCCGCCCTCGGCATGATGAAACCCGCGCTACTCTGGAGCGATCTGGCAAGTGGGGCGGCAGTGATTCTCTTTAGCTGGTTCGCGTTTCGCCATGCGTGGGCAGCCTGGGCTGGGTGTGGGGTCGGTCTTTGGGTGATGAGCGCCCCGCTGCTGTTTTGGGCGACGAATGCCGCAGTTTACAATAACGACTTGATCTCCGGCGCACTAATAGTCACCTTTTCCGTCATCATTCCCCGGCTCGGGCTTTCCTCCCCTACCCGCAACGCAGGAACAGGGAAAGTTGAGCGGGAAAAAGATTCCGGAACCGAATTATCCGGCTCATGTATCCCACCGGGGTGGAGCTATAATCCTTCCGGATGGGAGCAACGATTGGGCATCGTGTTGCTGGCGATGGTCGGGGTTTTTCTCTCGCGTTATCTGGCGGCGTTTCAACTCGGGCATATCCCGCATCCGTGGGATCCATTTTTTGGCAATGGCACGAGGCAGGTGCTCACCTCCGATATCTCAAAAATGTTTCCGGTGTCCGACGCGGGACTGGGCGCGCTCTCGTATCTGCTTGACGCTCTCGCCGGGTTGATTGGGGGACGCCGGCGCTGGCGTACGATGCCGTGGATGGTGTTGCTGTTCGGTTTGTTTATTATTCCGCCGGGCGTGACCAGCATTGTGCTCGTCATTCTCCAGCCGGTCAGCATTGGCGCCTGGTGTACGCTTTGTCTAGTGGCGGCAGTCGTGATGCTCCTAATGGTACCGCCGGCTTTGGATGAAGTGATTGCCACCAGTCAATTTCTTCTTCGCACAAGGAAGGAAGGTGGGAGCGTGTGGCGGGCAATGTGGCTGGGAGAAGGGCATACGGAGGAAGAACCAGAGTCTACACAAAGACGCTCATCTCTAAAGGAAGTCATCCACGGCATTGAAGTGTTCTCTGCACCATGGAACCTATTGCTGAGCGCACTCGCAGGCATGTGGCTCATGGCAATGCCTTCGGTTCTCGGACTGAACGGGGCAGCGGCGGACAGTACGCACATCGTTGGCGCGCTGGTCGTAACCCTGGCCGTGGTTGCGTTCGCCGAACCGGCGCGCTTGGTGCGTTATGTTAACGTGCTGTGCGGCGTGTGGCTCATACTCGCGCCGTGGCTTGTGGCAGGCGGCACGTCAGTCTGGCCCTGGAGCAGTGTCGTGAGTGGACTTGCGCTTATCGCCTTGAGTTTTCGCTGCGGCCCGGTTGAGGATCGATATGCCGGCTGGCAGCGATTTATCCGTTGAGGAGACGATGAATCAACGAATTGTGGAGATCCAACGATTGTGTTTTTATTCCAATATAGATTAGGCATGTAGAGCCAAACGTGACAAAAATTGGAACCTATCGGCGCCCAGTTATTAATAAATTCCTGATGGCCTGCTCTTCCGTATGGAAAGGTCTTCATCGTCTTTTTGAATCCCGCCTACTTAATATCCTTCTACCATCTGTTCGGGCCCCTTTAGCTTACTGGAGCTGCTGGGTTTCGGCCCGGCAGCCGAGGTCCTTTTGTTTCGGCAAAAGGACCCAAAACCATTGACGCCCCGCCCGGCCTCATCAGATTGCTCGGACGCGAAGAAGTGAGAGACTGGCTAACTCGCGAGGCTCAAACAAGCCCGTCAAGAACAAGAGCATCCGATCATGGGATGGGCGGCAGGTGTCGGTCAGGAAAAGAAGGGAGAATGAAGTAGAAAGAGATCATAGCCACCAAACATCCGCCGTGGATGAATAGTGACGAATGACTCGAACATCTCCTTAAGACATGCAAGGTGCTGGCTCAAATAGATGGCTGGAGCCTTTTTGTATGAATTATCCTCTGCGACTGTGGCGGGTAAAGCTGACCTTCTGCCTCGCTGCACTCGATGTGCACCCGCTCCCCTCTCCGCTCACGGGTTAGTTTTCATCGTCTGCGGATAATGGACGTTTAATGAGGTCCGCACATTCGCCTCGAAGCACAGGCACGTCTGTCACGACGATGGCCCAAACCAGAGCATCATCCACAGTCGAATACTCATGAGTCAGTTGGTTGCGAAAATCAACAATCCGGCGGGCCCGCGTGATCTCGCTAAAAGTTTCTGGCGCAATGCGGGCAAGCGCTGCCATCGCTTCACCCATGATGATGAATTCTCGCTCGACCGATGAGCGAATTAGACGTTATCCTGATATGCCGTCAAATCAAGGTTCCGAACGGCATTCTCGATTGCGCCGCAGGCCTCAAGGATGTCGGCCAGGTAGGCTCGCTCGTCACGAGGCATAGAGCAACTGCTTGGTACGTTCGATGTCGCGGGAGATGTATGGATTCTTGATCGCCCCGACCATGACCAAATCGATTTCCCGATCCAACAACGCGCTGAGCTCGGCGCGAAGATCGAAGTACGCATCGACTCGCGCATACAACTCCATAGGCGCAAACTCGACGAGCAGATCTACATCACTCTCCTTCGGATTGAAATCTTCGCGTAATGCCGAGCCGAATGCGTCAAGACGCGCAACGCCGTAACGAGCGCATACTTCTGCTATGGCTTCGCGTTTAGTCTCTAGTAGTCCAATCACAGTATCATCTGTCCTAATTCACTCATTGTACCCACAAAGCCGACGGTGAAGATATTAGCATCTGAACTCCATTAATCTCAAAACGGAGCAGTCAAGTTAATCGAGAGGTAACAGAGTCTGAGGCTGAATGGTAGGCCGGAGGACTGTTAATTCCAGTGGCGAGTTCGGCCACCGCAGGCGACGGAGGAACAGATTCAAATTTGGTTTCAATTAATTCCCGCTCTATGTGGAAAAGGTGCCGGGTTTCGGCCC
>BQJD01000107.1 GCA_021604525.1 marine bacterium B5-7
AACTTCGCGGCAGACCCGCGCCGATAACCAGTGAACCGGTTTCTGTATCAGCATACACAAACAGATCAAGCACCGCCCGGATGAAATCCGATCCCACCCAGGTATGGGGCATATCACCAATGAAACGCGGATCCCGTTCAACCCGCCCGATCACCTCGCTCCATTGGTTCCACGCGGCCGGGCGACGGTCCCGCATATAAAAATCCAGCAGGGCATGGGCACGTTCCAGCTCACCCAACCGCACAAGCGCGCTCACCTGACGGAATTCATAAGGAGTATAGACAGCCCACTCCTTGGTGCCGTCGCGCCGCGCCACAAACTCTGACCAGGCTTTTTCAAACGTGGCTATCAGCAACTCTCGTGGCAGGGTGGCCGCCGCCCCGGTCGGCGAAAGCGCGATCGTCGTGGACGTCGGGTCAAAATCTTTTCGGTCTGCGGCCCCAGGCACGTGCCCGAGTTCTTCCCCCAACAAGCTGACAGACGCGCTGATGTCTGCGGCAAATTCAGCGGCATCGGCCCTGATGTCGGCCGCGCGGTCAGGATGACCCAGTTCCTCCGCAAGAAACGCCGCATCATTCAATCCTTTCAGACCCCAGAAATTATCCCAGAATGAATAGGCCGGACGGTCCAAATAACCTTCATGGCTCACCGATGCCGGTAACAGACCATAGAATGTCTTACGATCACCTTGACGGTTATGCTCCGTGCGTTCCGACAGCCTCAAGGTATCGAGGGCCGCCGCCGCCTTGTCCACATGGGGCCACATCATCTCGGCAAAAGTACGATCTCCGGTGTACCGGTAAATATCCACAATCAGAAAAATCAGTTCTCCGTGGCTGTCATTCTCCACAACCGGATCCGCGCCACGCTTGTCCACACAGCACGGAACTCTGCCACTGGAGAACTGATGGGGTGCGTACCAGCGGGCATACTCAACAGCAGGGTCGTTGTGCCCCAGACGCAGGAAGCTCTCACTCATCATCGCGCCGTCACGAATCCACGAACGGGCATAGGTTCGTGGCCCCGGACGCAGTGCCGGGCCGTCGCGCGTGATCATCATATGAGCCAACGCGGTTTTCAGACTATTGAGCATCGGCATGGATTCAGGCGGGCCTGAAATGTCTACCTGATTGAGGATGTCCCGCCATTCATCGGCTGCGGCCTTTTCTCCGGCATCGATGACTCCGCGATCCAGGTCGGGCGTAGGTCCGCTAGAGGAACCGAGCACCGTGACGACGGAAACGTCGCGAGACTCACCCGGCTTCAGATCAACATGAAAAAACATAACGCCGGACCCGAAACCTCCCGGCGCCACGAGGCTTTGCGAAACCGTACTTGCCCCGGCCTCCTGCACATGCGGGAACCCGGCCCGTTCAAATTCCGCGAGCGAGACATGGTCCGGCTTCAATTCAGGATACACGGACCAGTCACCATTCACCCGAAACGCGGCACCATCCCAACCGATCTGTTCAATGTTGCTGACACCACCCACAAGGTTCAAAATCTGCGTAGGCGGATCGACCTGCATGGGACGGATGGCAAGAGCCAGTGTGAATGTTCGAGGAATCATTCCGGTATTGACTACACGATATCCGGTCACCACATCCCGGGCATGGCCGTCCGTTCCCCCTTTTCTTCCAGCGGGAACAGGCGGACGATGAGCACTGATCTCCAATGATAGGCCCTCATGGATCCGGCGCACGCGCGGCAAGGGGAGATAGTCATCCAGCAGACTGTGGTGATGTTCGCCGTCGGCCCAGCTCAGCACCGACCCATTCTCAAGAAGAAACGGTTCAATCGAGAACGCCCCGGGTCCCGGCTCCATGGCGCCATCCTCAGACAGCATGGCCGCCCGGCCACCCTGAGGAGGGCCGACAATAGTCCAGTAAATCTGCTCCCCGAGGAAACTGCGCGGATACGATCCCTTGTTGGCTTCCTTGGCTAAGGACAGGAGAAACCGGTTGTCATCCTGCCCGAATTCCGGTGGTTCAATCCGGGCTTCCAGCAAGCCGACCCGTCCACCCGATGCTGGGATCAGTGAAAGACGAACAAAACGCCCGAACGCCTCAGCCGTTCGCAAATATCCGATGGTCCCGAGCGAGGAAGGCCCGGTCCCCAGTTCCCAGTGCGGCACCGTCCAGACTGTTCCGTCTTCGGAAAGGGCCATGTCCATCGCCTCCGGCATCTGACCCTCAGCCCATCGCAAGGTCAGTCCGCCAAGATCGCGCAAATAGCCCAGATCAAATATGAGGTCCGTGGGTGTGTCGGCGGTCCAGATGGTTTCCGGGTTACCGTCAACGACGGCAGGGGCAGGGGTGTCGCCGGCTGTTGCCAGCACCGGCGGAATCACGGCGGGGGGTTCAGGAAGCGGCCGCATCCGGAGGGTATCGAACTCGACTGTCCCCTTGTCACCGGTGTCGCCAAGAATCACAAATTCAAATTTGGCGATAGTGGTCAGATGATGGTCCTTGATCGGCCCCCAGGCAAAATGGATATCATTTCGCCGAATACGAACCGTTGTCCAGTCATCAGGAAATTCGTAATCAGGAAACTGCTTCCACCAGACATTCGCTCCACTGTCATCAACCAGCCGAATCTCAAAAGTAGACTGTGGGGCATGCCCCCGAAGCGTGAATGCGATTTCGAAATTGTTTGACAGATCAAGCTGAAGGGCCCGATGGACATTGGCGGTCCCGGCGGTTCGAAGTTCATAGGACAGTTGAAGCGCATTGCCCTTCACGCCTTCAGCCATCCTGAGCGAGGCCTCACTGTATTCCGTGGCGACGGTCTGCCATTCCCCGACACGTTCAAAACCGTCAAGCAACCGAAAATCATTGCCAGCGGGATTCTCCCCAAACGCCCACACCGGCACTAACAACCAGGCCAGGCCGACAAAGAGGAAGCCGGCTGCACGCCACACACCTCTCATCCTTTGACACTTCCCGCAAGATTTCCGCTCATATAAAAACGCTGAAGCGCCAGAAAAAGAATCAGGACCGGTGTCACCGTGATCACCGCACCGGCCATCATCAGTTCGACATCCTGCACATGCTCCCGTGACAAAGAGGCCAGCGCAATCGGCAG
>BQJD01000108.1 GCA_021604525.1 marine bacterium B5-7
CCCAGGCTTTGCTGCGTGAGAGTTCGGTGGCAATGTCGGCGATGCTCATCTGATGCGCCTGGTGGAGTTCGTCGACAAAGCGAGCCTCTTCAAGAATGCTCAACGACGTGTGGCTGTTAGAGATGCGCAGGAGTTCAAAGAGGCTATATTCGGCTTTCGCAACGGGAGGCGAGTGGTTGAGGCATGGAATTAGAGGGGAAACGTGGTGATCGCAGTGTACGAATCTCTGCAGAAGGGTGTACAGGGTATGGCGTCCGGCTTGGGTGGCTCTTTGCTCTATCATTGGTGCGTTGACAGCAATGGGAGACCGTTGACCGATCCTGGCGGCATGAGCGTAACTCAACAAGAAAGGGGCGATAGGAAAAGAATGCTCTCCCTTAGGTATCGCTGATCGTTGCTCGCAGACAGTCGTTCCAGTCTTTGTGGCCGTCTGCCGGCAGCAGGCGACGCACTCGCCTCCCACTCTCGCGCAATGTTGCTTGTGCGTGGGTTGCGTACCATTCGCCGGCATCGTCATTGTCAAATGCCAGCACGACTTCTGCTATGGCGCTTTTCGAGAGTAGTGCTTTGAGTAATCGGCCGGTTCTTTGGCCCCACGCCCCTGCCATGCTCGCCAACCCCACTGCTTGGCAGCCTGTCAATTGCATATAGCTGAGCGCATCAATGGCTGATTCGCAGATCACCAGTTGTTGTTGCTCGATGACGTTTCGAGTCGTCCACAGTCCCCGCTTACCTCCTCGGCTGTAACCGGTGAATCGGTCGTTTTTGAGTTCAAAACCACAAATGCCCGTTTCGTCCCGATGGGGGAACAATGCGTTGGCTCGCCGATCGCTACGAATGCGTCCAGCAAACATCGCCAGACTCATGGTCGAGACTGATATCCCGCGGGCTTGTAAATAGCGATGGCTGGTGGTGGCTACACTCTGGCGATAACATGCCAACATCTTCGCCCGCGACCAACCCTCGGTGCTTGTCCCGCTGATGGCTTTACTGGTGATTACCATCGCGACCTTCTCAGAGCAACCGCCCCGCGGGACGCCCAGCCAGAGACGCAGTGCTCGGCGCGTCTGGCCAAGGTTCGCTCCGGTCCGCCGTTGGTGGAAATCGATCACCGTGCCGTGGTCGCTGTCCTCACGCACCGAGAAATAGATCCAGTGCTCTTTGGCGCGCCGAGCAATCACCACTTTATCCCCTTGAGGGTGGACCATGGTGACACTGACACCGGTGCTGTGCGCCGCTTGTCTGACATAACCAAAGCTAGTGGCATAATCGCAAAGATTGATCTGCCTCTTAAACCACTCCAATTCGGCTTTGGGATCGGTGAATGAGTTATTCTGGGTGCGATGCATGGGATAGATCCTTTCATTGGGCTTACAGCCAGACTAACTGCTGATCCTCGGGGATCTCTCCGGCGATATCCAGATCGCCAACTGTTAGGTAGATTAGGTCTTTGAAGCACTCGACGTTGCGAAACCCGCTCGCGCGGTTGCGAATCTGCCGAATCATTCGATTGAGCCCTTCGGCAATCGCATTGGTCAGCGGACATTTGATGAAGGTGATGATGCGATGTTGATGGCCTCGCAGTGTCCTGACAAACTTTCTGATAGGTTCGAGCCGGCTCAATAGGGCCGACTTCGTCCAATTCTTCAGAAAGCTCGCCGCGCTCGCTTCATAAGTGTATTCCCAGAAACGGTTAAATTCGTCTTTAAGCACCCAGGCGCGGTAGATGCGCCGGTTAGATTTCTGCAAGGTATTGAGATCGCGCGTGTCCTTCTTGGTTCGGTTGCCAGCATGTTTGAATAATAGCCAGCGTAGTCCTTTGAGCGCTTTGCGGCCCTCTTTAGGCGCGTTGCGCCATTGTTCTTTACGCACTTCATCAAGGGCTTCATTGAGCGCCTTCATCACGTGAAATCGATCGAGAACCAGAACGGCATTGGGACAGAAATCTTCAATGGCGCCGATAAACGTATCGCTCATGTCACAACAAGCGCCTTTGATCTCATCCAACTGCCATTCCTCCAACACTTCGCCGAAGAAGTGGTCAATGGTCTTCCTCGCTTTGCCGATTCCGATCCACACCACCACACTACGTTCCAGATCGTAAACTATCGTAAGGTACTTGTGCCCCTTACAGTAGGAGACTTCATCAATGCCAATGTAGTGAAGATTTTCAATTTCATGGCCATCGCGATAACGTTCAATGGCGCGATGCAAGCGTCCAGAAAGGGTCGAAGGTGGCACGCCGAGCAGCTTGGCTACCTGAGATTGAGTCATTTGTTGGCTGAGGCGTAGCAACTGATAATCGTGCCGGTAGGTGACGCGTGATTTGGGATGTGCCCAAGGGATCTGCTCCTGGCCGCGGCCGTGAGTGAGGCAATGAATCTCGCGCGGCATGTAGTGCAGGATGAGCACCCAGGCACCAAGGCGGATGTCCTCCCACTGGCGACTGTCATGAGTCGAGGAGGTGATGATGGTGCCTCGGCGGCCGCACTGCTGACAACGGCAACCACACCGCGAGAGCTTGACCTGCAAGTGCAGCCGCCCGCCAGAGAAACAGAATCCGGTGATGGTTAACCCCTTGAAGCCAGCCAATTTACGCAGTAGCTTCAGGGCCGACATGGACGTAACGTATCGACGTTTCATATCAAAGGGATCTTAGATCCCACGTCCATGTCGCGCCTCCTCAATCATACGGCCTCGCGGCGGCAATCTTCGGTCTCAATACCCTCACCTTTCCCACGAAATCCGCGTTGCGAAATCCGAATACACCCATTCTTATCAAGGACTCACAGCGGTTCGAACCGCTCGACCTGGATGTGACTCCAATCAGAAGTGAATATGATTTAAGTCCGTTCTCCAAAAGGGTGTCCGAATACCTCGACTCAGTAAATCAGCAATGATCCGTAGTTCACAGGTTACAATCCGCGAACAAGGCGGAGCTGCTAACCCCGGCCCGCTCTTGAGTTTCTACGATGATTCTAACTTCAACAGCAACCACG
>BQJD01000109.1 GCA_021604525.1 marine bacterium B5-7
GGATCACTATCCACCCATTCTCAAACGCCTGGCTATCGATCCGCTTCAATGGTTGCAGGCCAGTCAGTCTATCGAATCGCGCTTTTCTCTGGCCATCGGACCGGTATCGAAACTCACCGAACTCTGCCATCGATTGAAACAGCGATGGATGCATGGTAACCGGGCCTGTGCCGCACTCTACGAACCACCGCCCCAACCGATCTGATCCGACCCAAAGATCCAATCACGTCAAACTCATACCGCATACAGTTTGAACCCTATCGGGAGTATCCCGAGATCTTCGCTTGTTCTTAACCCAAGCGGCTGTGCTGAAATAACAAGTAAAGATCAGAATGTGGATGAATCCCTCTCGAATCCCTCTCCGTTCAGACATGAATTCCTGATGTGAGTCCCCGTTTCAACAACCGTTGAATATCCTCAGCCAATAAACGATGCACCAACTGCGTTTATCTTAATTTGTGGGTGTCCTGGATTATCTTGACTTCCGTCTTTTTAAATACACCCCCGATATAAATGCCAAGATAAAAATTGCTGGATTAAACCAAACAGGATCATACGATATGGCTGATACAACAACTAAAACAATATATGTTACTGATGAAGGAACAAGAACTAAGCCTAAAACAAACCAAGGAATCCAGGCGACTAGTAAGCCAATGATGTAACCTCTCTTAATATCCTCTTGGGTTATCTGATTAGAAATATTTTCAATTATATTTTCCATTTCTGACGGCCCATCTTGTTCCACGCTCTTTTCTACAAGAGACTTCTGCAGGCTACCAATATAATAATTTGTCGAATATATCTGAATCCAATTAGACAGCGATAGTGCTGCCAAAAATAGCACCAAGACCAACACAAATTGTTTGAAAACTTCAATTACTGGCATATAACTATAGGCCCGTGACTAAAACATGGCCTTGGCGCATTAGCTTCAACATCTAGAATTTCTCCTGTATAACGCCATTCTTCATTTCCTGTAGGGCGCGCTGGCATCCATAATACCCGCGAGTCTGAATCAATATTCCCATAGCCATCCATCATTACATTTTTTGTAGGTTCCATTTCTACCCATAATCGTTGTTCAGGAGTAATTGTGCCAGATCCAACATTAACAGATGGTCCAGTCCCTACACCAAACCATCCTCGAATCTTCTCGGTCCATGGAGTAATTTCTACTCCACTCATTGTTGCGCCTGGACCAGCTCGAAAATTCTCTGTCGACTCCCACCACGGGTCACCACTGCTCACTCTTGTTGGTTTGTAATCCCCCTTCTGTGCAAACGCCGAATGATCCAACTCATCATTCAACGCCTTGGACAACACCCCCGTCATGAAACTGTCACCGAACTGACCCCCGGCCAGTGACCCCGCAGTACCGCCGATCACACCGGCCGCGACAACCCGGGACGCCGCTCCACCCATCGTCGCCCCGCCTATGCCATCAATAGCCGGCGCGGCAGCCTGGGTAAAACCGGCCGATACGAATGACTTGCTGAAGCTTGCACCCGATAGTTTACCGCGCATACCGCCGACCATGGCATGGGCCACTGTCTTGGCGACACGTCCAGCCGTGGTCAATCCATTCACCATCACCGTCCCGAACTTGTTCGTGCCGGTCGTTACCCATCCCGATCTGAAGGCGGCGCCATTGGTATTGGCAAAGGCATTGCCAATACCTGCTAAGGCGGCACCGGACACCGCACCAATCAACGCCCCTTTCAGGCTCCCCGTCGCCACAAATCCCGATAACCCCCCCGCAATAGCTCCGATTGCAATCGGACCGAGTGCGGTTAGTGCGGTCAACGCAATGGGCACGAACACCGCGATGGCCACGGCCAGGATCGTCCGCCAATTCTTCTTGACGAACGAGACCACCTTCTTGACCACCCGCTTGATCACCGAGATGACTTTCCTGAAGACATTCTTGATCTTCTTGAAGAGTCCGCTGATGCTGAAATAGCCACTGGGATCGATGGCATTCATCGGGTTGTTGAGAAGATACGAGTAGCGGTTGTAGCTCTGACTGAAACCTGGATACTGGATATGCGGATCGGCCGACAGAAACCGGCCGAGGGTCGGATCGAACACCCGCCCGTTCATGTGGATGACGTTGACCGTCTCCAGATGCCGGTGGCCGGTGAAGCCACGATCCGACATCGCCAGGTCGATGGTGGTACCGAGCGGATCATCGCTGACCACGGCAATACGCCGCTGGCCGAAGGGATCGTAATGGAAGCGTTCGATCAACTGGCCGTGTTCATTGCTGGTGGCAACGATAGAGTTCAGGTGATCGCGGTGCAGATAGTGGGTCTCGGGGACCGGATTCGCCGGGTCGTTGTCGATGCGGTTGATCACCGCCACACTCTGGCCGGCGGCGGTCAGATGAAAGCGGCTGGTGATGACACCACTGGCATCGGTGATCTGTTCGAACAGCCCGCCGATATACAGGATAGTGGTATCGCCACTACCGTCATTCTTGACCTGCTTGACCAGTTGCCGCTCGGGACCGTAGGCCATGTCCACCGAGGCCGTACCGGCGGTGATGGCGAGCGGCTTGTTGTAGGAGCTGAAGGTCAGGCTGCGGTCGTTGCCGGAGAGCTGGTTGCCGTTGCCATCATAGGCGAAGGCGGTATTGACCAGGCCGGACAGAGCGGTGACCGCATGGATACCGGCACTGCCGCTGTCCATGCCCGGACCATAGCTGTAGGTGCCGATATCGGACTTGTAGGTCAGATTGCCGATGGCATCGTAGGTATAGGTGGTGGTATCCACCCCGGCGAATTGATACAGCTCGGCGCCCTGGCCACTGACGGTGTTGTCGGTGAGACGGTTGAGGCCGTCGTAGCCGAAGGTCTCATCCAGATCCATCGCATGGTCGAGCCGACCGGTGAGGTTGCCGAGGCTGTCGTAGAGATATTGTTCGTCCTGGATGGTGCCGTCGACCCCCACCAGCAGGCGATGATCATTGGCGTTGCGGGCCAGCG
>BQJD01000110.1 GCA_021604525.1 marine bacterium B5-7
TGGACGGGAATAACCGAATCTTTGACGGTGCTGTTGATATGGGCGCTTATGAATACCAGGGTGTTTTTGTTTCCTGTAATGCTCCGCCGGTAGCCGTTTGTCAAAATATCACCATTGGCCTAGATGGTTCAAACTGTTACGGTATTGCTACCGGAGCCGATTTTGCTGGTGGCTCAACTGATCCGAATAACGACCCGCTGACATTTACCGTTAATCCAGCTGGCCCCTACCAATTGCATACCAATACTACTGTTACCGTCACCGTCAGTGATGGAGAATTCAGTGACAATTGTTCCGCAACCGTTTATGTTATTGACGATGTACCTCCACACGCCAACTGCCAAAATATTACCGTTAATCTTAATGCTAATGGCAATGTCAATGTATCACCCTTTCAAGTCAGCGGTTTTTCCTTCGATGATTGTCAGGGCATCTCTGCCAGCCTCAGTCGTACCAACTTTAATTGCAATCATATCGGAAACAACCCCGTTACGCTGACCATCTTTGACTTCAGTGGCAATAGTTCAGCCTGCAACGCTATTATAACTGTCCAGGATAAGGTCGCACCGGTAGCTTCCTGCCAGAACGTGACCGTTCAACTGGATAGTAGTGGCAATGGCTCTACGACGGCAACGGCGGTGAACAATGGCTCTTCTGACGCTTGCGGTATTCAAAGTCTGTCGCTGAACCCAACGAATTTTACTTGTGCCAATGCGGGGGCAAATGTGGCTACCCTTACGGTAACCGACAATTATAACAACGTCTCGACCTGCACGGCAACTGTTACTGTCCAGGATGCTGCTGCCCCTGTCGCTTTATGCCAGGATGTGACTGTCCAGCTCGATGCAAACGGTAATGCCAGTGGCACTGCTACTGCCGCTTTGGTAGACAACGGTTCCTCTGACGACTGCGGCATCCAAAGCCTGAGCCTCAATCAGGCGACCCTCACCTGCGCCGATATCGGTGCTCAAACAATGATACTTACGGTAACGGACTACGGCGACCAGACCAGCACCTGCACAGCTATAGTGACCGTAGAAGACCATGTGGCCCCAGTAGCGCTCTGCCAGGATATAACGATTCAGCTCGACGGATCGGGCCTTGGTTCTATTTCAACCGGAGATATTGACGCCGGTTCTAACGATGCTTGTGGCATTGCCAATTTGGCACTGGATCAAACCAGCTTCATTTGCTCGGATGTTGGTACATCTTCGGTTGTGCTCACAGTTACCGATAACAATGGGCAAAGTAGCACTTGTACCGCTTCGGTGGCCATAGAAGACAATGTGGCCCCAATAGCACTATGCCAGGACCAAACCGTCCAACTGGGCGCTTCCGGTAGCGGCTCTATCTCGACCGGAGCTATCGACGCTGGTTCCAACGATGCCTGCGGAATTGCTAATCTGGTCTTGGATCAAACCAGCTTCGATTGTACTAATACAGGTACTAATTCAGTAATCCTTACCGTAACCGACAACAACGGCCAGGTCAGCACTTGTACAGCTTCAGTGACCGTGGAAGACAATGTGGTACCTGTGGCCTTATGCCAGGGTGTGACGGTTCAGTTGGATGCTTCCGGTAGCGGCTCTATCTCGACCGGAGCCATCGACGCTGGCTCCAACGATGCCTGCGGAATTGCCAATCTGGCCTTGGATCAAACGAGTTTTGATTGCGCCAACGTCGGTTCTAATTCAGTGATCCTCACTGTAACCGACAACAACGGTCAAGTTAGCATTTGTAATGCCACCGTGATTGTAGAGGACAATGTACCGCCAGTGGCTTTGTGTCAGGATGTGACGGTTCAGTTGGATGCTTCCGGTAGCGGAGCGATCACGACTGGAAATATAGATGCTGGGTCCAGCGATGCTTGTGGGATTGCTAATCTGGCCTTGGATCAAACCAGCTTTAATTGTACCAACGTCGGGGCTAATACGGTGAACCTTTCTGTAACCGACAATAACGGGCAAGTCAGTACCTGTACCGCCATCGTGACCGTAGAAGACAATGGGACTCCAGTGGCCCTGTGTCAGGATGTGACGGTTCAACTAGATACTTCTGGTGACGGTTCCATCACGACCGATGATATAGGCACCGGCTCCAATGATGCCTGTGGTATCGCCAATCTGGCTTTGGATCAAACCAGCTTTAATTGTACCAACGTCGGGGCTAATACGGTGAACCTTACCGTAACCGACAACAACGGGCAGGTTAGCACCTGTACTGCCACTGTGACGGTGGAAGACAATGTGGCTCCAGTGGCCCTGTGTCAGGATGTGACGGTTCAGTTAGACGCTTCCGGTAGCGGTTCCATCACGACTGGAAATATAGATGCTGGGTCCGGCGATGCTTGTGGGGTTGCTAATCTGGCCTTGGATCAAACCAGTTTTGGCTGCTCTAACACTGGCTCTAATACGGTGATCCTCACCGTCACCGACAACAACGGTCAGCTAGGTACCTGTACCTCCATAGTTACCGTGGAAGATAATGTAGCACCAGTGGCCCTGTGCCAGGATGTGACGATTCAGCTTGACGCTTCAGGTAGTAGCTCTATCACAACTGGGGATATCGATGCCGGTTCTAACGATGCCTGCGGTATAGGAAACCTTGCCTTGGATCAAACCAGTTTCGATTGTACTAATATTGGTCTTGCGGCTGTGATCCTGACAGTAACGGATAACAATGGACAGGTCAGCACTTGTACGGCCACAGTGACCGTGGAAGACAATGTAGTGCCAGTGGCACTGTGTCAGGATGTGACAGTTGAGCTAGATGCTTCCGGTGTCGGCCTCATTACGACCGGGGATATCGATGCCGGTTCCAACGATGCCTGCGGAATTGCCAATCTGGCCTTGGATCAAACCAGTTTCAATTGTACCCATACTGGCCCCAATACAGTGACCCTGACGATAACTGACAACAATGGCGAGGTAATCACTTGCACCTCCACAGTGACGGTGGAAGACAATGTCGAGCCGGTAGC
>BQJD01000111.1 GCA_021604525.1 marine bacterium B5-7
CATGCAGGTAATTTTTTCGTGAATGGTGATGAGTGATTGTCGGCTAACAATTTGCTGAGCTTGGAAGCAATAGAGAGAGAAAACCATGGCTAAGATTGCACCCTGTTTGTGGTTTGATGACAAAGCCGAAGAAGCCGCAAAATTCTACGCATCGATATTTCCGAATTCATCGGTCGATAAGGTCAACCGGTTGGCTACCGACTGGCCAGGCGGCAAGGCTGGCGATGTCGTCACTGTTGAGTTTGCGCTGCTCGGCAGTCCCTTTGTCGGGCTGAATAGCACGCCCGTATGCAAATTCAACGAAGCGATTTCGTTTCAAGTGTATACCGACGACCAGGAAGAAACCAACCGCTATTGGAACGCCTTAGTAAAAGATGGTGGTGCGGAAAATGCATGTAGCTGGTGCCGCGACAAATATGGGCTGCATTGGCAGATTGTCCCGCGCATCTTGATTGATGCTTTGTCGCATCCTGACCGGGCTGCCGCTAAACGCGCGACTGAGGCGATGATGACTATGACTAAAATTAACGTTGCGGCGATCGAAGCTGCTATCCGGGAGTAACGTAATATGGAATTTAATCACACCATCGTCTGGTGCAATGACAAGGCAAAGTCCGCCGGTTTCCTTGCAAATATTCTTGGCCGTCCCGACCCGGAACCTTTCGGCCATTTTCTTGTTGTCAAATTAGACAACGGCGTATCTCTCGATTTCATGGAAAAAGATGGCGAGGTTTCCCGCCAGCATTACGCATTCCTGATTGAAGAGGACGAATTTGACGCTGTATTTGGGCGAATAAGGCAGGCGGGACTTGATTATTGGGCCGATCCGGCAAAATCCCGGTCGGGCGAGATTAATCATAATGATGGTGGGCGTGGTGTATATTTTCCTGATCCCAATGGTCATTTGCTGGAAGTGATAACCCGGCCTTATGGTAGCGGATAGGAAATTACTTTGTTTATGATTCAGTGAAGAAGAGGAAACACGGGCTCAACTGATGGATTTTTGTTCGCCTGCCCCAAGGTGAACAAAGGTAACGTATTGGCATGCCAAACGGCGGTCCGAGTATGCATCAAGCGGTTTTGGCAATGAAGATTTGTAACTGCCGGCGGCAGCCTGATGGCTGGCGTGGCTTGAGCATGGGTCGGGCGAAATACGAGGAGAAGCAAGTATGAACGAATCCTACCTGGTACGGGGACGCTGGCTGGTGACCGCCGCCGACGAACCGGTGCTAAGCGATGCAGCGTTACTGATCGAAGCGGGGCGTGTAGCCGCCGCAGGCGATTGGCAAGACCTGCGCGACAGCCACCCTGACCTTGCTGTCGTCGGAGGCAAACAGTCTGCGATTCTGCCAGGTCTCATCAACGCGCATCACCATAGTCATTCGATTTCCGGCATTCAGCACGGCGTCGGCGACGATCTGCTCGAACCCTGGATTCTTGCCCTGCATGCGATACGACCGCTTGACCGTTACCTGAATACGCTTGTCAGTCTCGGTGTGCAGCTCGGCGGCGGCGTCACCAGCCTGGTCGACATGATGAGTTACAGCGGCGATGCGACTGCTTTCGCCGACACGCTGCGCGCTGCATTGCGCGCCTGCGATACCGCCGGCATCCGCGTCGCGCTTGCTGCGGGTGCGAGCACGGACAGCCACCTGGTTTCGGGGCGGGGTGAAGATGCGCGTTTTCTCGCCAGTCTGCCGAATGACGTGCGTCAACATGCGCAATTGCTATTGCCATCCGAATCACGGCTCGATGAAGCGGATTATTTTGCGCTGATGGAAGATTTTCAGCGCGATTTCGCCGAGCATTCGCGCGTCGACCTTTGGTATGGACCGTCCGGGCCACAGTGGGTTAGCGAGCAATGCTTGCAGCGTTGCGACGACGCGGCCAGGCGCTGGGACTGCGGCATCCAGACACACGTCAACGAATCTTTTTACGAAAAACTGCTTGGTCCGCGCGCCTACGGAAAACCGACTATGCAATACCTGCACGAGCTTGGTGTATTAAGCCCACGGCTGAGTATCGCGCACGGTACGTGGTTATCCCTTGACGAAATAGAATTGATGGCGCAAACCGGCGTTGCTGTCAGTCACAATCCGAGCTCGAACCTGCGCCTGCGTGCCGGCATCGCGCCTTTCACCGAAATGATGCGTCACGGCGTCACGGTCGGCATCGGTATGGATGGGACAACGCTGAATGAAAACGAGGACATGTTCACCGAACTGCGCCTTGCATTGCGGCTGCAGTGCGATCCGCGTATCGAAAACGCGGTGCCCGGCATCGCCGATGTACTGTCGACGGCGACACTGGGTGGCGCGCGATTGCTGGGCAAGCAGCATGAAATTGGACGGCTGCAGCCGGGCTATGCGGCTGATCTCGTGATTCTCGACTGCGAACGCCTGTGTTGGCCGTGGACCGCGCCCGAGGCCGACCCACTGGAATTGATCCTGCTGCGTGCTGAGCGACGCGATATTCGCGAGGTTATTATCGATGGAGAAACTGTCTGGCGCGACGGCGCACCGACGTTGTTCAATCTCGACGCCGCGGCCGCCGAACTTGCGGCGCGTGCAGCGGCTGAACCGTTTGCACGCGAACGTGCTGCGGCGGTGCAGGCCGTGTTACCGCACTTGCGCGCCTGGTATGCTGCCTGGGACCGACCGGAATTGCATCCCTGGCGCATCCAGTCGTCGAAAACCTGACCCGTAGCAAGCCGAAATTACAAGGTAAGCGTCTTGCCGAACCATCTATAAGATTTGAATTATTTTGGTTATCTTCATATATTTTTCCAAGGAGGTAACCGGTGACATTACAGCGCTATCAACAAGACCACATCGAGGCCTGGCAGTTGAGCAGTTTATCGCAGGCGGCCTATTGCCGCGAGCACAAATTGAACAGCAAGACCTTTGGAAATTGGCTAC
>BQJD01000112.1 GCA_021604525.1 marine bacterium B5-7
CCGGGCATGCATACCCAGTTGATTTTATTGGGTTTCTACTAAAAAGACCGGTCAAAGTCGCTGCCGGCTTGTCACGACCGGGGAGTCGCTCCTGCAGGACCTTCCCGACTAGTTCAGCTTGATTTGGACATCAACACCCGCTGGCAACTCCAGCTTCATGAGCGCATCCACCGTCTTGTCGGTCGGATCCACGATATCCATCAGGCGCTTGTGGGTACGAATCTCGTACTGATCGCGCGCGTCCTTGTTGACGTGGGGTGATATCAGGATCGTAAAACGCTCCATTTTCATGGGTAGCGGAATCGGCCCCTTGACCGTAGCACCTGTGCGCTTCGCCGTATCAACGATTTCGCGAGCCGAATTGTCGATCAGACGATGATCGAATGCTTTTAGCCGGATACGGATGTTCTGATTTGTTGCCACGTTATTTCCTAGTTAATCTTCTCGTTTGGCGCGGTGTGAAACTCTGTCGTATTCGCGCCGCCTATGCAATATCGATCAAGCCATTTCGCGACACGTAGTGCTTTCTTAGTCTCGCGTACCACCCGGCCAATCGAAGGGTTGTCTGTAAATAGCTTCCCTACTCGATAATCTTCGCTACCACACCAGCACCTACCGTCCTGCCACCCTCACGGATTGCAAAACGCAGTCCATCTTCCATCGCGATCGGTGCAATCAGGTCTACAACCATCTGCACGTTATCGCCCGGCATTACCATCTCGGTGCCCTCAGGCAACTCGCACGCACCCGTCACGTCCGTCGTGCGGAAGTAAAACTGCGGACGATACCCCTTGAAAAACGGCGTGTGGCGCCCACCCTCTTCCTTGGTCAGAATGTATACCTCCGCCTCAAACTTGGTGTGCGGTGTAATAGAACCCGGCTTGGCCAGTACCTGGCCTCGCTCAACCTCTTCTCGCTTCGTGCCACGAAGCAGAACACCAACGTTGTCGCCGGCCATACCCTGGTCAAGCAACTTGCGGAACATCTCAACACCCGTACAGGTCGTCTTGCCGGTATCCTTGATACCCACAATCTCAATCTCATCGCCCACGTTTACCACACCGCGCTCGATACGACCCGTAACCACCGTGCCACGACCCGAAATAGAGAACACATCCTCTACCGGCATCAGGAAATCACCATCAATCGCCCGCTCAGGCTCAGGTATATAGCTGTCCATCGCCTCGATCAGCTTGATCACCGAGGGAACACCGATATCACTCGTGTCTCCTTCAAACGCCTTCAGCGCAGAACCCGTAATGATCGGCGTGTCATCGCCAGGGAACTCGTAAGTCGACAGAAGATCACGGACCTCCATCTCAACAAGCTCAAGAAGCTCTTCATCATCAACCTGGTCTGCCTTGTTCAGGTAAACCACGATGTAAGGTACGCCAACCTGGCGTGCCAGAAGAATGTGCTCGCGCGTCTGTGGCATCGGCCCATCCGCCGCTGAACATACCAGGATCGCACCGTCCATCTGTGCCGCACCCGTAATCATGTTCTTCACATAGTCCGCGTGACCAGGACAGTCAACGTGTGCGTAGTGACGCTTGTCACTCTCGTACTCAACGTGTGCCGTCGCTATCGTGATACCGCGCTCTCGCTCTTCCGGCGCATTATCAATCGATGCGTAATCCTTAACCTCACCACCATGCTGCTCCGCCATTACCTTCGTCAGCGCTGCTGTCAGTGTCGTCTTACCATGGTCTACGTGGCCAATCGTGCCTACGTTTACATGCGGCTTGTTTCTCTCAAATTTCTCTTTGGACATGTCCTAATCTCGCGGGTTGTTGAATCAGACTGCGGTGATTTGTTTTTTATGAAGCCTTTTTCATTACTGTGTCGGCAACGTTCTGCGGCACTTCTGCGTACTTCTCAAATTCCATCGAGTATGTCGCGCGGCCCTGGCTCATCGAGCGCAGGTCGGTCGCATAGCCGAACATTTCAGCCAGCGGCACTTCGGCACGAATGATCTTGCCTGACGGCGAGTCGTCCATACCCTGCGGCAGTCCACGGCGCCGATTGAGGTCACCCATCACATCGCCCATGTATTCTTCCGGTGTAACCGCCTCAACTTTCATGATCGGCTCGAGCAATACGGGCTTCGCTTTTTGCGCGCCCTCTTTGAAGCCCATTGAGCCGGCAATCTTGAACGCCATTTCACTGGAGTCGACGTCATGGTAGGAGCCGTCGTACAACGTTACCTTACAATCGACAACCGGATAACCGGCGATGACGCCATTCTCCATTTGTTCCTGGATACCCTTGTCGACAGCGTTGATGTACTCCTTCGGTACCACACCACCAACAATCGCATTGACGAATTCATAGCCGTCGCCAGCTTCCTGCGGTTCGATACGCAGATACACGTGACCGTACTGGCCGCGACCACCTGACTGGCGAACAAATTTGCCTTCCTGTTCGACCATCTGGCGAATGGTTTCCCGGTAAGCAACCTGTGGCTTGCCAACATTCGCCTCGACGTTGAACTCGCGTTTCATGCGGTCGACAATGATGTCCAGGTGAAGCTCACCCATGCCGGAAATAATCGTCTGGCCGGATTCTTCATCGGTCGCCACGCGGAATGACGGGTCTTCCTTCGCCAGCTTCTGTAACGCGATACCCATTTTTTCCTGGTCTACTTTCGTTTTTGGCTCAACCGCAACCGCAATTACCGGCTCGGGAAACTCCATGCGCTCCAGGGTGATGATATTCTTGGGATCAGACAACGTGTCGCCCGTCGTAACATCCTTCAGGCCGACTGCTGCAGCAATATCGCCCGCACGAACTTCCTTGATCTCTTTCCGATCATTGGAGTGCATCTGCAGGATTCGACCAATGCGCTCGCGTTTGCTCTTAACCGAGTTGTACACCGTGTCACCTGA
>BQJD01000113.1 GCA_021604525.1 marine bacterium B5-7
CGACACCATCGCGCTGCTGTCCGGCAGCCTGACCTTGCCGACCGACAGTGTCCAGGGCGGCAAGGGCGACGACACCATCACCCTGGCCGGTGCCACGACCCAGGGCGCGATCGAGGGCAATGACGGCAACGACACCATCGCGCTGCTGTCGGGCGCGGCGGGCAGCGTCGCCGGCGGCGCCGGCGACGATGCCATCACGCTCGACGGCGCCCTGGTGTCCGGCGCGATCGACGGCGGCGCCGGCGACGACACGCTCACCTTGAACCAGGGGCCGTTTTTCGCCGCGAATGGCGGTTCCGGCAACGACACCATGACGTTGAACGGCGCGGTTTCGACCATTTTCGGCCTGTTCGGCGGCGCCGGCGACGACACCTTGCTGCTGCTGTCCGGCAGCGCGCCGGTCGGCAACGGCGAGAGCGGCGACGATCTGATCGTGCTGTCCGGCGCGGCTGTCTCAGCGATCAATGGCGGCAGCGGCAACGACACGGTGCAGCTGCAAACCGGCACCGCCGACTTTGTCACCGGGGCATCCGGCGACGATGTGGTGCGCCTGAACGGGGCGGTGGTTCAGGGCGACATCGCCAACGGCAGCGGCGACGACGTGATCGAACTGCTGGCCGGCACCCTGACGGGCGGCCTGATTTCGAGCGACGAGAACAATGCCGGCACGGCGTCGGTCGACGACACGATCACGGTCAGCGGCACGGTGTATGTCGGTGGCACGATCGATGCCGGCAAGGGCGACGACACGGTGGTGCTGGTCTCGGCCCAGCAGATCGGCGGCAATGTGCTTGGTGGCGGCGGCGACGACGTGATCGAGCTGCGCGGCGATGTCGGGCTGTCGGGCACGATCCAGGGCGGCGGCGGCAATGACGTGCTGGTCGTCTTCTCCGGCGCGGTCCAGTCGGACATCGACGGCGCCGATGGCGGCGCCGGCAACGACACGCTGAGCTTCGACGCCTTTTCCGGCACCATCACGGGCCTGGGCTCGTGGGAGAGCCTGGGCGTGCAGAACGGCTCGACGGTGACGGCCGACGGCGTCAGCGCCGACGACGTCTCGGTCGAGGACAGCTTCATCGAACTGCTGAGCGCCACGGTTGCCGGCGATGTCGCGGCGACCGACGCCGGTGCGACCAACCGGGAGACCATCGTACTGGGCGCCGGCACCACGGTCGGCGGCGACGTACTGGCCGGCCTGGCCGACGATACGGTCACCCTGAACGGCGCCTCGGTCTCTGGGGACATTGACGGTGGCGCCGGCAACGACACCATCGACCTGGTCTCCGGTTCGATGCCCAACGTCGCCAGCGAGGTGCGCGGCGGGTCGGGCGATGACCTGATCCGGCTCGACGGCGCGGTGCTGGGCGCCGACATCATCGGCGGCGCCGGCAACGACACGATCGCGCTGCTCGCCGGCAGCCTGACCTCGCCGACCGACACGGTCCATGGAGGGCTGGGCGATGACGTCATCACGCTGGCAGGTGCCAAGACCGGTGGCGCGATCGAGGGCAATGATGGCAACGACACCATCGCGCTGAACAGCGGCGCGGCCGGGTCGGTGTTCGGCAATGACGGCCGCGATACCATAACGCTGAACGGCGCCACGATTGCCGACGACATTGACGGTGGCGCCGACAACGATTTGATCGAGTTGGTTTCCGGCTCGATGTCGAGCGTCGGCGGCAACGTGCTGGGCGGTGACGGCGAAGACGTTCTGCGGTTGAACGGCGCGATCCTCGACACCAAAATTCTCGGCGGCGCCGGCAATGACACGTTCGAGCTGCTTGCCGGTAGTCTGACCGAGCTGTCGAACTCGGTGGACGGTGGCCTGGGCGACGACACGGTCATTCTCAACGGCGCGGCGATCGTTTCGGGCACGATTCACGGCGGTGACGGAAATGACACCATTGCGCTGCTTGCCGGAACGGTGCAGCGCGCGTTGGGTGACAAGGGCAACGACATCATAACGCTGAATGGCGCTTACGCCGACATCATCTCGACCGAGGACGGCGACGACACCATTCATCTGGTCAGCGGGGAGGTCGCGATCGTGGCGTCGGCCGACAATGGCAACGACACGATTTCATTGACCGGCGCGACCGCGGGTCGCCTCCTGGGCCGCGACGGCGATGATCTCATAGTGCTGAAATCAGGCACCGTTAGTGGCGACGTGCTTGGCGACGGCGCGGGGGGAGAAACGGGCGACGACACGATCGTATTGTCGGGTTCGGTTCTGGTTACGGGTAGGCTCGACGGCGATGTGGGCGATGATCTGATTATCCTCCGCGCCGGCGCCGGCATCGGCGGCGATGTTCTGGGTGACGACGGTAACGACGTGATCGAACTGCGCGGCGATGTCGGGCTGTCGGGCACGATCCAGGGCGGCGACGGCAATGACGTGCTGGTCGTCTTCTCCGGCGCGGTGCAGTCGGACATCGACGGCGCCGACGGCGGCGCCGGCAACGACACGCTGAGCTTCGACGCCTTCTCCGGCACGGTCGCCGCGCTGGGCTCGTGGGAGAGCCTGGGCGTGCAAAACGGCTCGACGGTGACGGCCGACGGCGTCAGCGCCGACGACGTGTCGGTCGAGGACAGCTTCATTGAACTGCTGAGCGCGACGATCCTCGGCGATGTCGCCGCCACCGACGCCGGCGTAACCAACCAGGAGATCATCGTTCTGGGCGCCGGCACCACGGTCGGCGGCGACGTGCTGGCCGGCCTGGCCGACGACACGGTGATCCTGAACGGTGGCACGGTCTCAGGCGACATCGACGCCGGCGCCGGCAACGACCTGATCGACCTGGTCTCCGGCTCGATGCCCAACGTCGCCAGCGAGGTGCGCGGCGGAACGGGCGATGA
>BQJD01000114.1 GCA_021604525.1 marine bacterium B5-7
AGAATGTGTTGTACGAGCATCTCCGATATCGACCGGGATTGCCGGCTATAGCAAAGGACATTTTTGCACGAGCGGCAGTACTCAAAAGCATTGGCGCGGATCTGCAAGACTTCTTTTGGGAGATGGTGCAATTTGCTTGGATTCCCAGTGTAGAAATTGCTCTCATGGACATCTATTGGGTCAGCAACAACTTTTCGGTCTTAGGAGACCGCCTCTGGCAATTCGGCGTAGAAGTCGAGCAACGACATCGGGAGTATCGCAAGCTCCTCAAAAACTTGGACTGGCAATTTGAAATGATCAACCGCGCAGTTCTCAAGTGGGACTTATGATGTAATGGAATGGACGCTCGCATTTAGAAAAATCTGTTCACTAAGCCCACTGTCAGCGCGGAGCAGCGACACCCGTTTGCCACCAAGCTTTCTTCAAGGAATGCCAGTGCTTTGTAAGCGTCTGTTGCATCCGTCTAGAATTATTTTCGATTTAATGCTTCGATAAATTCTGGTGTTAATGGCAACAATTCATCGATACGGCAATTAGGCGATGTTAATCAACATGCAAAAATTACCAGGGGAATCGAAAGTTGATAATGTAACGTAATGCACCTAAACTGTTTACTTTAGTAAAATTCTTCGAATTATGGTGAGCTGTCTGAGAAATTCCGTAATGTATTGTAGGCCTTTTATTTTCATTCGAAAGAATAACTGTGTCTATTATGTTGCAAGCTTCATCATGGTTTTGTTGTTTCATCAGGCTTTTGCTTTTGGAAATGATATTATGGATGCCAAATCTGAAACCATAGTTATTCAGTGGACGAGTGAAGGCGGACTAGAGCAACCGATATCCACTTTAGCGGATTTAACGGTGTTTGCTGACGGTCGTGTTATGGTAGGCCCTCGATTCACTGATGGCAAAGTTGTCGAGGAACAGCTATCTAAATCCGATTTCAACGCTTTGTGCAACTTCGTATTTCAGGAGAAGGATATCTGGTCGATCGATTCAGCCGCGCTTGACCAAGAAGTTAAAGCAGCGGCCAGCTTAGGCGCCGATGTCAGATCGGAGGCCAATACAATTATTCAACTGGAAATGGAAGCTATTGCTGACGCGGCTACAACCGTCATTCGCACACGCCTAGGTGAGCGTGAGCACCTGGTCAAGCATTACAATCTGCTTGCTCATGCTCAACGCTACCCTGAAATCGATAGCCTTCAGCGTCTGCGAGCAATCGAGCTTCGTCTCTTGGCGCTTGCTAAACAGGTCGCTAACGCGGCCCGTTGAAGCGCTTATTAATGCCGCGCGCCGGATAAACTGAGTGCAGCTTGCTCTTGTTGCGTTGCTATATTATTTTACTAAAGCATTTTGCACCGCCGTCGGAGGCAGAATGACCGGTTTGGTGCGCATGATAACGCACGTGTCGGTCGGATCCCGATCGCCCATGATGCCTATTTCGGCGAGAAACAGCGCTGTCGGCAAGTCGAATGCATCTGCCGCATCATAGTCTACTTCATAGCCCATATCTTCAAAGGCTCCGACCGACATGCGGCTTAGCGGCCGGATCGTGCCGCTCAAGAAGCCGGTAAGGAGTTCGTTGCCAAATACACTTTCTCGCCAATGACTGTCGCGGGTGCCGGAACTACCTGTATTGGCAACCGGGACGGGAGTCGGATTGGCCCTGTTTGTAAGTACTGCATACTCACGCATTGCGTTGGCACCGACAAACGTAGGATTTACCGTGCCGGCGCCGACAATGAGGCTCATGCGTGACCACAGCGTGCCAAAGCCCAGCGCATGTCCCATCTCGTGAAGAATGACGTCAGTTAAGCTACCGTCGGCCTCCATGCGACCGAGATCGGCCGTGTCGAACGACATGATACCTTTGGCTGGGAGGTTTGAGCCGGAGCGAATGTGGGTTGGTCCGGCCTGACCTAGCACCCCACCTGGACCATCTATGACGATACCCTCTGCATCAATCAAGATATCGTCGATCGTTACGCCATCAATAATAACTGGTGGGAGGTCACCCTTAATGATCTGAGCCCAACGTTGTGCCGCATCTGCGAAGGCAGCCTGTTGGGTCGGAGAAAGACCGCCGAGGAACCGGACTTCTATTGTGAATGGAGACGTTTCTGTCACATTCGTATCAAACGCGATAGCCCAGCGATTGAGCGCACCACCATCTTGCTGAGCTTTGTCCATGACTTCAATGATCCAGCTACCTTGGGCTGTTTTTCCCCTAAGTGCCTGGAGATTTCCTTCCGGGCGAAAAGTGCCACGGAAAGGCGGCTGACCGTCTGTTATTGAAGTTTGCGCATCGGCGCGGAAGATCGTGTTGTGGAAATCGTCACTGGAACCTCCCTCACGGTCGACAAGGATGACCTCTGTCCCGTCTGGGCTACGGAGTTTGATCAACAGATCACCGGTCCAGGTATGATTAATGTCAACATGGACTTCAAGGTTCTCCACTGTTGACTCACCGACACCCGTGACGACGATCTCTGACTGGATGGTGCTTGGCGGACCAGGATCGATTGTAACCGGTTGCTCATTAACAAATTCGTGTCGCATAAGTACCTCCTTTGGTTTAACCGTATAGAAAGATTAATTAAAAAACAAGGTGATAAAACCAGAGCGAATGTTTTGAAGTGTTGTACCTTTAGAAGGCGTTATGTGTTTAATGTGTAAGCTCAAGACGTCCTTCATCTTCATTGTGCCCATTGCGGCATCAACGCAGATTCAAAGGGTCATAACGCACATCATCGAACTGGCCACTGCCGGTAAATATCCGCACTGTCTTTCCAACCCTCTGCTGAGCACTGTTATGAACACTTTCAGTAGTGTGGACAAGCGGGAAAAGATCACCC
>BQJD01000115.1 GCA_021604525.1 marine bacterium B5-7
ACTCGGGTAAATAAAAATCAGATACTGTTTACGGTTTACAGTCCTGAACTATTGGCTGCCCAGCAAGAATACCTCGAAACTCTTAAGCGTCGTCAAAATCGTAGCACCGAGGATGGCTTGCTACGTGCCGCACGCCAACGACTAGCATTATGGGACATGTCGCCGCAGGAAATTAAAACGCTGGAACAGCGTGGATCGCCGCAAGATTATGTCGCTATTTATGCGCCGCGCAGCGGCACCCTGATTGAACGCAATATCGCTGATGGTAGCGCGGCGCGCAAAGGGCAGACACTGCTAACGATCGCCGATCTTTCTCGTGTGTGGATCGAAGCAGAAGTATTCGAAGCTGATCTTGAATTAGTGCAAGTCGGTATGTCTGCAACTTTTACGTTGCCATATTTACCAAGTCGCACATATTCGGCAGTTGTTGAATATATCTATCCATACTTGGAAGGCGATAGCCGCACTGGGCGTATTCGATTGTCATTCAATAATCCTGACGGTGTACTGAAACCAGATATGTATGCCGAAGTATTTTTGAAGACAGAGCTGGGACGGCAGCTCAGCATTCCGGAGGAAGCCATTATTGTCGCTGGCGACAGTCGTGTGGTGTTTGTCGATCTCGGCGAGGGTCGCCTCAAGCCCGTTCGGATAAAAACCGGGCGCAATGCACAGGGTTTTGTTGAAGTGCTTGATGGTCTTTCCTTGGGCGATATCGTAGTGACCTCCGGAAACTTTTTAATCGCCGCAGAAACGCGGCTGAAAACGGGGATTGAGCAATGGTAAATAACCATGGTAACGGGCCGAAACACGGCCCACTCGAAACCTTAATCGGATTTTCGGCGCGCAACTGGCTTTTGACTTTGATGCTGGTTCTCGCCGCAACCGCTTGGGGTTATCGTTCGCTCATCAATTCACCACTCGACGCCATCCCCGATTTGTCAGATGCGCAAGTGATCGTATTCACCAGCTGGCCCGGACGCAGCCCGGACTTGGTTGAAGATCAGATTACCTATCCGTTGACTACCACGCTGCTTGCAGCGCCTGAAGTCCGCTTCGTTCGCGGACAGAGCTTTATGGGATTATCATTTGTATATGTAGTCTTCGAGGACGGCACTGATATCTACTGGGCACGCTCACGTGTGCTCGAGTATTTGAACTCGGCTGCTTCCAAACTACCAGACGCTGTTCAACCAACGTTGGGACCTGATGCGACCGGGGTAGGTTGGGTTTACCAGTATGCGTTGGTCGATAAGAGCGGCAACCAGAGTCTGGCAGATCTGCGCAGCCTGCAGGATTTTAATCTGCGTTTCGCACTCGAAGCCGTAGAAGGCGTCGCCGAGGTGGCGTCGGTGGGTGGCTTTGTTAAGGAATATCAAATTAATGTTGACCCCAACAAGCTGGCGTCCTACGGCATTCCTCTACAGAAAGTGACCACAGCCGTGCGCGCCTCCAATAATGATGTCGGTGGGCGCGTCCTGGAAATTGCCGGGCATGAACAATTCATCCGCGGACGCGGGTACGTTAAATCAGTTGAAGATCTCAAAGAGGTCGTAATCGGCATTGGTGACGGCGGCATACCGATTAGCGTGGCCGATGTGGCAACTGTCAGTCTTGGGCCTGCATTACAGCGCGGGCAGGCGGATCTGGACGGCGAAGGGATTACGGTCGGCGGTATCGTGGTTATGCGCTATGGGGAGAACGCTCTCGATGTGATCAATCGGGTCAAAGATCGGATAAATGTCCTCAAGACCAGCTTGCCGTCAGGTGTCGAGATTGTGCCAGCTTATGACCGTTCTAGCTTGATTGAGCGCGCGATCGATACGCTGCAAAACACGCTCTTTCAAGAAATGTTAATCGTGTCGCTCGTCATTGTCTTGTTCCTGCTGCATGTACGTTCGGCAGTAGTTGCGGTGGTGACGCTGCCCATTGCAATATTATTGTCATTTATCCCGATGTTTTATCAGGGATTGACAGCGAACATTATGTCGCTTGGCGGTATTGCCATTGCCATCGGCGCCATGGTCGATGCCGCAATTGTCATCATTGATAATATTCATAAGCGCCTGCAGAATGAAATGCTGCAGGGTGAATCGAGAACGCGTGCAGTGATCGAAGCCATGCAAGAAGTTGGTCCCAGTATCTTTTTCTCACTTTTGATTATTACCGTTTCTTTTATTCCTGTGTTTGCCCTCGAGGGCACCGAGGGTCGCTTGTTCAAACCGTTGGCCTATACCAAGACTTATTCGATGTTCTTCGCAGCATTACTGTCAGTAACACTGATTCCGGCATTGGCCATCCTGCTGATCAAGGGACGCATACGCAGTGATAATAGTCGACTGAACAAGGCGTTAAAGGCGGTGTATACACCGGTCGTAAAATTCGCGGTGCGTTGGCGCTGGCCAGTTATAATCCTGGCGTCGTTAGCGCTCGTTGCAACTGTGCCCGTATACCGTAGCCTCGGCAATGAATTCATGCCACCACTCAACGAAGGCAGTATTCTCTATATGCCGACTACGCTGCCGAATATTTCCATTGCTGAAGCTACGCGTGTCCTGCAAACTATGAATCGCGAGTTAAAGAAATTTCCTGAAGTCGAGCGAGTATTCGGCAAGGTTGGCCGCAGTACCAGCCCCACGGATCCGGCTCCGTTATCAATGATCGAAACCAATATCATGCTGAAGCCCGAGAGTGAATGGCGCGACGGCATGACCTGGGACAAGTTGATCGGTGAAATGGACAATGCCATGCGCTTTCCTGGTATGCCGAATATCTGGTGGATGCCGATTCAGACACGTACCGAA
>BQJD01000116.1 GCA_021604525.1 marine bacterium B5-7
CTCCAATGATTGGTCTCAGATGATCTCGATGAGTGGTTCGCGAGATTTGGTAAGTCGTACCAATATGGAACCCGAAGCCTATCTTGAAAAGATTGCGAGTGGGTTTGGAAAGGCATGTCCAGACAGCCTGCGTGTTGGCAAACCGGACCAGGAAAAATTCACTGATGAGCCCAGTTTATCGATCGTTGTGAGCTGTGGAGTGCTTGGAAATAAAGACAAACAATTCAGTGAAACGACATTGATGATGGTTATCAAGGGCAAAAACGATTATTTCTCAGTCCAGTGGGCGGAGCGTGGAGAACCATTCGATAAAACGGACACTTTGGAAATGGATCAGTGGGTAAAACGACTCAAGATGTTGGGACCTGTGAAGCTGTGTGAAAAGCCTGCAACTGACCGCCCGGCATACGAGAACTGTAGAGAAGATAAATCGGTAACCCGCAACGATAAGGTTTCTGCATCGCTCTACAAAATGTAGTTTTCAGTTACTTGAATAATGGATATTCAATAGTGAGTAGAAAGTAATTGTCGTGGTGCTTTGTTCGACTTTTGGGCTTAGGTCAATTGTCCAAATAAGCAACGGTTGCGTGCAACAGAAAATAATTTACATGACGAATTGCTTCGTTATAATCGGGTTTGACACAAAGGAATCTGCAGACAGGATGTCGGCCATGCTCATATCACAATTGGACATTATAGTTGGGTTATTCGCCATCTATGCACTGGTTCAATGATGGTTGTAACGTTGAAATTATGAGCAGTAGGATGGCCACTAAATTCTCGCCACAAAGACAATACTTGATCAATCGGATCTGTGTTCTGTTGTTTGGGATGTGCGTGGTAATCATCGGCGGTTGTGTATCGCATATACCGGGTGGCCTGGATAACTACTGTACACGCGCACACTACAGTGAAGAGCTAAAGGGCATGAACGCGCGCTATGATTATGGGCGATTCAAGGACAGGAGTCTCGCTGCAAATAGTGGCATCTGTGCATTCGCAAGTTATCATGTGCTGTACATTCGTTGGCAGAGCCTAAATGGAAGCCAGAATTTTCACTCGGTCGACATCGGTTTCCAGATTGAAAAACTAAAGGAGCGTGAGAAACGATTTCCAAAAGGATATGGCGAGATTCAATTTCGATATATTTCAGGACAGTTGCAGATTGGTTATCAAATTAGAAGTTTTGGTCAACCAGTTAACATATACAACTACATTCTATACAGCTTCGAGATGAATTAGTTTTCGACGAGTAGGGCGAATATCGGGACACAATCAAGGGATTAAATGATGGGAAAGACCAGGGAAGAGGGATAGAGATAATGTCGAATGAAACGATCTCGTATTGTTATCGCTATGGGCATCAATTGAAGTGATTATGCGAAGGGTGGCGTATTGCGGAGTCGAGACATGCAATCGCACGGGCAATCCCACTGGTCGTACTGATCACGGGCTTGTCCGGCATCTAAGATCCAAGTTGGTGCGTCCTGTAGCGCGTCGGTATCTCACACTGAGCAGTGCCTTGATATCTGTACTGATTGGTCAGTCGGTTCACGCAGCACTGATAGCGGACATCGACCATGACTGTTTGTATCTGGAGAAGAACAGCGAGTTAGCCTTCGTCGATATGCCAATGGGCAACGAACTCAACCGCACAGCTTGGGCTTATACCCGGGATTATGCAGAGCGGTTTCTGATGCCGGAAGAAAACATCGAAACGCTTGTCGGCGCTATTCACAGTCGCTACGTGGTGCGTCAGGACGTCAGCCTGATCTGTGAAACAGGTAGCGAGTGCTGGCCGATGAACCACTGTCAGCTCGAACTGTATGTGCCCAGTGCTGCAAATATCCTGGCCGGGCGTGATCAGGACAGCTATCAGGACCCGATGTGGGGTGACACCATGGCGCGTTTCCTGAGCCCGATCGATCCTGAAGACGTCCGACATATGAACGAGCGTCGATCCGCCATGCGCTATGACCGCATGGTCTATCAGACCCGTCAACTGAAACAGGATGGAGACTGGGTTGAACAGGGTCCGATGCAATTGATCGGCTATCGCAAGAGCATTTCGGACGAGCTTGATGCATTGGTAGTTGAAGGTGACTGTAATTGGTACCGGGATCCCTCGATACTGTCCGGCCGAATTGTGCTCGAGGAACAGCGGGACGGGGAATTGTGGCGACACGAGATCGAACTGCCGGGTAGTTATCTTAAACGCATGGTGGAGGAATCGAATCTGAGGCTGTGGCCGAGTGTGGATGCTTACAACTGGTGGTGGGCAGACACCTGGTGGCCGGAAGAAGGATATACCGTGGACTATGATGACCGATTCAGTGACACCGGGGCCCAACAGCACGATGCGGCGTACTGGATCTGGGACACCCACGTGTGGGATTACATGGAAGAATTCGCCGACCGTTTCGGTATGCCGCGAAGTGCGGACAAGCTGACAGCCAAAGAGGGTGGGCTCAAGGGCGCTTATGCGATGACGAGTATAATTTCTTGCAAAGGATTACAAGACGGTCTGTATTCACCCTATACCACGCGACATGGATATCATACCGAAAATCTACATGCGAAATTGGACTATGTTTACTACTGTGAAGGTAGTGAAAACCCGGTATACGAATTTTACCTGCCTTATAGTGAACTTAAGGCCATGGGTCTTGAGGAGATGAATTTGGCGGTGCAGAAGACCTGGATGCCTGTCGATGTGCTGCGTGGCTGGCGGCAGGGAGAGAAGCCCATTGAACTTTGCAGACATCCGGACTTCGATGAATGGTTCTGGGG
>BQJD01000117.1 GCA_021604525.1 marine bacterium B5-7
TGTTCAACCCACAGGCGGGTAACCACTTCTACGAAACTTGTACCTTCACGGTTACACAAGAAGATGTATACACGATTGACTTATATGCTCCATTAACAGATCCAATTGGCGGACCAAACTTCAACCTAGGTTGGATTGGCGGTTTGTTCCAGGATGGCTTTAATGGTGCTTCTCCATGTGAGAATATCATTTCACAGAACGACATCCAATTGGTATTGCAAGCAGGTATCGGTGGCTTTAATGCTCCTGTAACCTTGTTGCTCCAAGATGATGGCGAGCCAATCTGGCGAATCACTCTGCCATTGAAACCTGGCAGCAACTATACTTTGGTAACCACAACTGCTCAATCTGGGGCAGTAGGTAACTTTGTATGGCGGATATACAGTGATGGCAATGGCCAGGCGGTAGGCAACTGTGTAACACCAGTACAACAAGCTCAAGAAGTTAGAGAATTGATTTGTGATGATATCGATCACATTTTGATTGACAACTTGGATGCCTCAGTTCCAAGATGTTACCGTACCGATAGAGCGGGCAATATCATTTACCCACCCAACTTCCTTGATCGTCAGCGTATCGATCAATTATTGGCATGGTTAGGCAGAACAGGCTTACCCACAGTGACAGACAACTGTGGCAACTTAGAAGTATGTGTAGAAGATGAAGTACATGAAAATGGGGATTGTGGCACGGTGACGCTGGTTCGTACTTTCTCTGTGAAAGACAAGCAGGGCAACTATATCACCAACAGTCCATGTGATGGCCCACCAAATACGGCGGCCTGTGTACAATTGATCACTTTCCGCAAGCCTAACTTGCAGGATATCGTATTGCCACCATTCACTGTATTCTTAGAGTGTGATGAAGGCTTTGATGTAGATGCTAATGGCAACCCCCACCCAAGTGTGAGCGGCTATCCATTTATCATCACTGCATTTGGTATCCACGATTTGGATCAAACGTACTGCAACCTTGGCGCTTCGTACTCTGATTTGCCAAGAGTAGATGTATGTGATAACACCTACAAATTACGTCGGGAGTGGAACTTGTTTGACTGGTGTAACCCAGGCAGCAACTATACTTATAACCAGACGATCAAAGTAGGAGACTTCAGTGCACCAGAAATCGTATGTCCCATCGTAGATTGGGATCATGATGGAGTACCAGATCACGTATTGACCTACTCCACTGGACCATTCGATTGTACAGCAGCTTTTGCTGTTCCAGCACCAGGTATCACGGATAACTGTTCTCCAACGGTAACCATTTATCCATCAGTGATTACCTATGTAACCAGCCCGGTATTAGATATTTATGGCAACCCAATTCCAGGCCAAACTGTAACGGAAGAGGTTGTATTGGCTACTTTACCTGGCGTACAGGTTAACCTTGCAAACCCACCAACTACGGTAGGATTTGTGAGCGGTATTCCATTAGGCTGCCACTATTTCCGCTACAGAGTAGTAGATGCTTGTGATAAAGAAGCTATCCAGGATTGCTTGTTCTTCGTAGAAGATCAGGTAGAGCCAGTAGCGATTTGTGATGATGACTTGAACATCTCTATCGGCGGCCAGGGTCTTGCTCGGGTATTTGCCACGGACATTGATGAAGGCAGCTGGGATAACTGTGGACCAATTCGTGTAGAAGTACGCAGATTGTACACCGAAGATCCAAACACTTGTGCACCAGTACCACAATTCTACAGCCCATGGGGTGAGTATGTAGACTTCAACTGCTGTGATGTACATGATGAAGTAACGATAGAATTGCGTGTATGGGACGATCGCAATGGCGACGGCATCCCAGGCAACACGATTCCAAGATTGAACTGTGACGGAACCACCGAGTTGATATCAGACAACCACAATATCTGCTGGTTGACCGTATTGATCGAAGATAAGATCAATCCATTCTGTATTCCACCACACAATGTGGTAACGGATTGCACAGACATACCATACGATTTTGATCCATTTAACACGGCTCAATTGCAAGATTTGTTCGGCGAAGCCGAAGCAACGGATAACTGTCCAGGAGCAACGTGGGAAGAATTGACACCGATAGTGAACCTACACGATTGTGGTTTTGGAACGATCATTCGTCGTTTCCGTGCTACGGATGAGTGGGGTAATGTATCGACTAACTCTTGCCAGCAAGTGGTAACGATCCGCGAAGTACACAACTACGAAATCTGTTTCCCTAAAGATGCAGAAGCGAATTGTGGCGATCCAAACCCAGATACAATTATTACCAATGAGATCGCTTGTGATCTGTTGGCGGTAAGTGTAGTTGATGAGGAGTTCTCCGCTTCGGGAGATGAGTGTTACAAAATCTTCCGTACTTACCGGGTGATCAACTGGTGTGAGTATGATGGACAAGCTGCTCCAGTAGTGGTAGGCCGTGATGAAGATTGTGATGGCTTCCCAGGAGACGAGGCGATTTGTGTATTGGTACGTCCAATTCCAAATACGCAAGGTCAGACGGTAACGTACTATGATAGAGATCAGAATGAGAATAACCTCAATCCGATCCAATTCACGAAGTCACCCACTTGTGATGGTTTAACGAACCCAACAGGTTACTGGATTAACTCCAATACCAAGCCATCGATTGCAAGTGTTGGTTACTGGCAGTACACTCAGATTATCAAAGTATACGACAACATCGATCCTATCATTACTCCAGGCGCGTTTGATCCATTCTGTTCTTTGGATAATGTAGATTGTGACGGACCTATTGATATTCCATTCAGTGTGAATGAAAACTGTACACCAGATGATTTGACGATC
>BQJD01000118.1 GCA_021604525.1 marine bacterium B5-7
GCGTTATCCATGAACATAATGCCGATGGTGACAATACGCATGTTGTTTTTAACAATGCGGCCATCTCACTAAACGAATGGACACATGTTGCTATCAGTCGCGATGTGAGTACGCACACCTACAGCCTTTATCTTGATGGTCAACTCGTCGACTCGACGACATACCCTGCGGATCAAGATCCTATTGGCGGCACCACGGGCGAGTTAACAATCGGCGGTGAACGCGATACTGGTGGCGGCATAATAGCCGAATATACAGGCGGAATAGATGATGTGCGTGTCTGGAATGATATACGGACGCCAGCAGAGATTTCTGCAAACTTTAATGCCGAACTCGGCAATGGTGATTCCAGTCTGATCGCAAGCTATACGTTCGACGATTCGTTAGAAGGTGATGGCTCCTTGACCGGTGGCGGATCGCAATCGCTTTCAAATATCGGCAGCGTCAGCAGAACTGCAACAAATGACGGCGGCCCGACACCGTTTAATAACCTCACCGTTACGCATGACGCCAATGGCCTTGATGTTTCTTATAAAGGTCAATCCGTCATCACCAATCTGAACCTCGGTGGCAACTACGCCCCTCAATCTTCAGATCAATTCATCTTTGGTGCGCGTACCGGAGGCGTTAACGACCTTCACGACATCGACAACCTGCAAATCACGGCGAATAATGTCGGCACACGAAATGCGTTAGCTGTCGTCGACGGTGTGCTTTCGTTCATTACCGAAGATAATAATGGCACCACGGTCACGTCGTCCGGCGTCAATGTATTTACAGACAACGCGTTCCACCATTTGGCGGCGAGTTATGATGGTGCCGGGACGATCAAGCTTTTCGTCGACGGTGCGTTGGTGCATACCGCAACAGGTATCGTTAAAAACGTTATTGGCGGCGACACTACGATTGGTGCAAAATCCGGTGCAACACCAAGCGATTTCTGGGGTGGTTTATTATCCGAGCTCAGGATTTGGGATGGCGCCCGTTCTGATGCTGACATTCTTGGAAATTACTTACCAGATTTCAATGCCGATACCGCCAACATGGTTGGCTATTGGCAATTCAATACCGGTAGTGGGACAACCGTTAACGACCTTTCTGGCGATGGTCATACAGCAACATTAAACGGTGGCGTGACACATACGACCGAGGTCCTGTTCCCTGGGCCAAATTCAAGCAAATGGACAGTTATTGACGGGAGTAAGGACTCCAACGACATTGCTTATATTGACGATGGGGAACTGGTTATCCAGAACCGAGAATTGGTACACTCGGCAGATCAACTCATACCGGCAAGTAGTACACCTGTTCATGCGAGTGGTACTTTCAAATTTACGGGCGGCACGACAGACTTCTTCCATCTCATGACACGGGCTGATCCAAGTTCAACGTCATCGACTGGATTCCCGACGAACGGTCTTAACTTTTCTGCATTGAATGCTGATGAAGTCATTAGAATTGATAAGTACGTAGACGGCACACTCACAACGCTGACGCTCAGTGGCGACGCCAGCGTCACACTGACTAACGACAAAGAATACAGCTTTGATATTTATGACGATGGCACCAATCTGCGCTTTACGGTGACCGAAATTGGTAACACATCAAATACAGCGACCGTAACAGCAACTGATACGACATCGTTCAACACCAATTATGTGGTTCTGACGAACCGCGAAGACACCGGCACAACTGAGAATGTCATTCGGCTTGATAACCTGAATATCGATCAAGACATTGTCATTGCCGAAGACGCGACGTTCACCGGCACCCTGCCCTCAACAGGTTTGACCGGTCCGTTTACGTTCGCCGCGTTAAGCAACCCGGAACACGGTACGCTGACAATTACCGATGCAGCGACGGGTGCGTATACATATACCCCTGCGAGTGGATACCACGGTCAGGATACGCTCAGCTTCCAGGTCACCGATACCAACGGCGCGGTGAATTCGCATGCACTGAGCTTTAACATCGAGCCAGATCTCGATGTGAATGTCAGCGGTAAGCAGATGACGTTCGACGGCACCAACGATTACCTGACGGTGCCTGATAACAACTCACTCGACTTTTCTAGCACGGCTGACTTCACAATCGAAATGTGGATCAATCCGGACAAGCTCAATGCGGTGCAGAGTTTGCTGGATAAAGGCACTTTGGCGGGTGATGACACGAATTACCGCGTCTCCATCACAGCAACAGGCAAAATCCAAATCTGGTCACCGGAAAGTGGCAACAAGATATTTGACGGCACCAATCTGACCGTCGGCCAGTGGGCGCATATTGCGCTGTCTTATGATGCTGCCAGTGACAAGATCACGATGTATCAAAATGGTGAGTTTGTCGGCGAGCTTGCGGCGACAGAATTCGGTACCGTCAACACCGGGCCGTTGCTGATCGGTAAAGATAATCAAGATCGCTTTTTTGATGGTCAGATGGATGAAGTCCGCATTTGGGGCGAAGCCCGCTCTGCCGATGATATTCGCCTGAACTATGACCAGCAACTCGCTGGCACTGAGACAACGCTCAACGCCTATTATCGCTTTGACGATATTCGCGCGGGTGAAGTTGTCGACAAGTCACCCAACAGCAATACTGCGACCCTCGGTGATACGCTTACGCTTGGTGATGATGCCGAGCCAACAATCTCGGATGGCGTGGGCGGCAGGCCGGATATCTATGGTTCCATCGTTGATGTTGCTGAAAACACGACAGCCTCAGGCTTGATGGTCACGAACGATGAGCTTTCAGGTACAGTAAGCTATAGCGTAAACGCTGCCGGAACGAC
>BQJD01000119.1 GCA_021604525.1 marine bacterium B5-7
GTTCCTGGAATCGTTCCCGGTTTCGGTATGATCTTCCGGGTCACCTTTACGATAGGAATCGCCCGAGTTGCGATGGATGTGGTACGACTTGCCGGTCTTCTTGCCACTCAGCAGGGTTTTATCGATATGGGAGGTGACATAGACGAAGTCGACATAATCCACATAAGTGGCCTCCAGTCCCTTGCCGAAGGCGGTCTCGCTATGGGCCGGTAATTCGCTGCTTTTCAGGGTGAAGCTTTTACTCGTGGCGAGCGTGGGGTCGTAATCCGATTGAATGCCTTTGTCCCAGTCGGTCAAGTCATCGTCCTCGAACTGCGCCGCTACCAGGGTCCAGCCACCGCCTTCACTGTCCATATCACACCACGCCTGATAGGCATCGCCTGTATCGGCACCGTTGACATCAATCCAGTAGGCGCCGCTTGAAGCAGCCGGATAGGCATCGTGTATCTGCTTGCAGGACGACGCCGCATATTGCTGGGTTGAGCCGTCCGGCGCACCGAACAGGCAGAATGTTTCCACTGCATTGCTGGTATCGCCGCCATCGGCATCGATCCAGTACGTGCCCGAGGTGGAGTCAGGATAGGCGCTTTCGATGAACGCACAGGACTCGGCCGCCAGCCCCTGGCTACTGCCATCGGGCGTCCCGAACACACAAAAGCTTTCCACCGCATTGCCCGTATCACCGCCATCGGCATCGATCCAGTACGTGCCCGAAGTGGAGTTCGGATAGGCCGCTTCAATGAGCGCACAGGATTCCGCCGCCAATGCCTGGGTACTCCCATCCGGCACGGCAAGGGATGACACACCAAAATCGAGCAGACCCTCATGCAGGGCCACCGCCTCCGCGGCTTGCAGCGCCATCAGCCGATAAAAAACCAGTTTTTGATAACTGCACTCGGCAATGATCGCCATGGGATCGGCGGCCATGGTGTCGAGTTCAGCCTGACTGAGGGCTTCGCCGGACAGTTCGGATTGCAAATACGTCTTGAAAGCCGCCTGATCCGTTGCATCGGCATGCCAGGGATCAGCCACCGCCGACTCATCGCCGATAAAACCATCGAATAATCCACTCCAACCCGCGGGGCAGGCGTCGTCGATGTGATCAAGAACGTCTTGCTTGTCCGGCAATTCAGCAGTGGCGGTCAGGGGTATGACGAACAAGATCATGATCACCAGGACGGCCACACTGACGGGGTGATTGAGAAGGAAACCGGGCCGGTTTCTGAATACCGTTCGACGCGAAAAGCGCGGGTTCAACGCGCTGATACGCGGCAACCCATTGAGACCATTATTCACTCATCACGGCCTCGATCCGGGCCGGATCGATACCGGTCTCGCGGGTATACGCCTCCAGCGCACGTCGGGATACCCCGGACGGGGTACGCTGGCTCTGCTGACGGATGCGAAAGGCGGACGGGCCGGGATCGAGTAGCTTCTCCGGCACTCCCAGAGAATCGAGCGCCGTGATCCGGATGTGCGGTGCGGGCATCTGTTCAAGGGTGACGAGTCGCTTCGACAAGTCGTTCGAGCGGCGTTGCAGTGCCTCGATATGGGTGGACACGACAGACCATGCGTCGTGCATCTCTGCTACACGGGCAATCTGCTCGGCTTCAGGTATCGCCGCCGTTTCAATTTGCACAGGCGGTTGCACATCCCCGAACGGGTCCAGCCACCACCAGGCCAATAAGAGGGTTGATCCCACCGCCGCCGTGGCTCCAAACAACAACGTGGACTTCCTGTGTACTGCCATTTAATACATCCTTATACGATTATTCGCAGTAGCCACCGAGTGCACCACGAAATAAACTTCCTGTTGTCTCGTTAAGACCTGTTCTTTGAACAGTAAATTAAGATTACATCAAATTCATTTGATCAACTAGCTGATTGCTGTGCGATTAGTTCGTTTTGTAACTTTTTACATATTGTAGTTATTGAACCTGTTCAATCAAGAATCAACCCGTGACCCTTGCCGGCAAGAAACTTCAATTCATCGACACCGCTTACTACACTTATTAAATTTATGTCCGTCGAGACTTCTTGTGTGGGGTTAATCAGCACTCGGGCCGCAAGTTCGAACATCGACAAGATTGGATCGCCGAACTAATTAGCGAGTTATCCTTCAGAATTGATCATTGATATTGCTACTTATACGGTAATGAGCAATTACATTTATGACACCCTTGCCTTGAACTATATCGGGAGCATCCTGAGGCCTTCGCTTGTTCTCAAACTTTGCGGGCGTGCTGTACTGGCAAGGCGTGAACAGAATCAAGCGACATCTATCTTCATTCGAGCAATCTAATCCGGACGCGATTAACAAGTCATGTAGCCATCAAACTGTCCAATCAGACGATAGCGCGAAGATTATCGACACAAGCGGTTTCGGTAATGACGAGAGATACATGCGGCGAAATGATCAGAGTATCCCCAAGGGTGCTTAATCTGACAATCTGGAGAGGATTAGCAGGAGAGGATTTGATTCAGGAAGGATACGGCGTCAGAGCTGACGCGGGGGATCTTGAATCCGCTGGCGATGCTGACACCGCGGATGAAACGAAAAAGAGGCTCGTTGATAGAGCCCCTTATTCGTCTTTAT